>WYBW01000022.1 GCA_011525685.1 Verrucomicrobiia bacterium | reverse complement strand
CTCCGGTCGGCCTCCGCTCCGCTCCGGCCTCCCTGCGTCCCCCACCTCCAGACGCAGAGAAAATCAACAACCCAGGGGACATTTTCTCCTGAGTTCTTAAGGGGACATTTCTAAAGAGTTTTGACAGCAAGGCGTCCATCCAACCCCGCCCAGCGGCCTCTTGGCGCCGACTCATTTCACCGCCGCCACTTTCTCCCATTTCAGCGTCTTGGCGGACTTGAGGATCGCGTCGCACACGCATTGGGTTTCCAGCGCGTCACGGAAGGTGGGACTGGCTGGTTTGCCCGAGGCCACCCCTTGCAGGAAGTCAGCCACCTGATGGATGAAGCTGTGTTCATAGCCGATTTGCAGGCCGGGCACCCACCAGTGCTTCATGTAAGGATGGTCGCCGTCGCTGACATGGATCGAACGCCAGCCGCGGACGATGCCCTGATCGCGGTGATCGAAGTATTGCAGGCGGTGGAGGTCGTGAAGGTCCCAAAAGATCGAGGCGTGCTCGCCGTTGATCTCCAGGGTGTAAAGGGCCTTGTGTCCCCGGGCGTAGCGGGTGGACTCGAAGGTCGCCAGCGAGCCGTTTTTGAAGCGCGCCAGCGTGGCGCAGGCGTCGTCAATACCCACCTTCTCCACCTTGCCGGTCAAGGTGTGCTTGCGTTGTTTGATGAAGGTTTCGGTCATCGCGTTGACCTTTTCGATTCCGCCGTTCAACCAGAGTGCCGTGTCAATGCAATGCGCCAGGAGGTCGCCGGTGACGCCGCTGCCGGCGGCTTTTACATCCAATCGCCACAGACCCGTGCCGCCCTGCGGCAGGTCGGCGCTGATGGTCCAGTCCTGGAGGAACTTTGCCCGGTAATGGAAAATCTTCCCCAACCGGCCCTCATCAATCAGGTGCTTGGCGAGGGTGACCGCCGGCACGCGCCGGTAATTGTACCAGACCATGTTCGGCACGCCGGCCTTCTCGACCGCGGCCACCATGCGACGGCCTTCCGCGGCGTTCATGGACAGCGGCTTTTCACAGAGGATCATCTTGCCGGCCCTGGCGGCGGCAATGGCGATCTCCGCGTGCAGATTGTTCGGCACGCAGATGTCCACCGCGTCAATGTCGTCGCGCGCGATGAGTTTGCGCCAGTCCGTTTCCACCGATTGGTAGCCCCAAGTCCGCGCGAAGGCCTGGACCTTTTCCGGGTCGCGGGCGCAGGCGGCCTGCAAGACACATTCGTAGTCGAGATCGAAGAAGTTGCCCACCTTGCGATAAGCGTTCGAGTGGGCGCGGCCCATGAAGCCGTAACCGATGAGTCCGATGCGGAGTTTCTTCATAGTGTGGTTGTTTACCTGACGGAAGGAAATCGCTTTGCATTTCCTGACGCAAGCGCAAAGAACGCTGCGGAAGACGACCGGAGTTGAACCAGAAGCCCGCGCCCGGCGGTTGGGAGCTTTGGCCGCGGCGGCGGAACTCAGGCGGTTTCCAAAGCGATGGGGACGTGCTTCTCGAGGCGGATGGGTGCGGCCTCGGAAAACGCCAGGTAAAGATAGGCGAACGGGCTGGTGAAAGGCAGAATCAGCCAGAGGACAACCAACGGGTTCTTGCCCCGGGCCTTGACGATCTTGATGTACCAGATCACCTGAGCGACGAGGTTGAACACAGGGACAAATAACGCCAGAAACCAGACGCCCGACATGCCGGCGGCGCGGAGCAGGGGAATGGACTGCAGCACCGGCACCCAGACGAGAAATCCGGGAGAGGTGTGCGTCTTGCGGCAAATCATCATGCTGCAGTAACAGAAGAAGAGATAGAGCGCCACTCCGAGTCCCAGGAATGTCCACACCGCGACGGGATTCCCGAAGGCGGTCATCACGGCGAGCGCGCCACCATCGCGCCAGTTCTGCTGAAGCTCACCCATCTCGGGCACTTTGATGTCCGTAAGCGTCTCCATCGTGGGTATCGCCGCGCGTTTGGGTTGCTCCTTGGGGAGGTTGTAGCCCAACTGTTGTTGAACATCCTCGGGCAGGTCGGCGATCTTGATGTTGCCCATGCCGGCGGAGTGCAGGATGAAGATCCAATCCTTGTTCTTGGCCGTAACCGTCACGTTTTCATACGTGCCCGTCTTGGTTTGAAGCACCTCGAAAGTTTCCTCCAACGGGACCGCTGGAACGGCGGCGGGCAGCCAGCACAAAACAGCCAACGGCAACCACGCTCTCGCGGCGAGTGCCCAACGACATTGTTTGATGCGGTTCATAGGCGCGCGACTTCCTGACTCCGGCCGGCCGGACTCAAATTGACTCTGCGCAAAGTCGCACGAGCCGTGCCACGACGGGTGTGGAGAGGTCCAGTCGCGACGCATGGGAAGTGCGCGGCCCGACGCCGGGACTGCCCAAGCAGGTCGTCACTTGTGCGAGCTCGAAGTCCGCGCGCTCCGCGCCGGCAACGGCATGGCAAAGACTACGCGCGCCAACCGTGATTCTCGCGCACCTGGATCATCGCGGCGAGAATGTCATTCCACGTTTGCTGCTTCATCAGCACTTCATTGGGGAACATGCAGCCATCCCAGCAAATGTGTTTCAATTTCCTCGTCACCTTGCCTTTGGCATCACGCAGCCAGTAGCCGGAATCGCGGGCGATGTTCAACTTGCCCCTCGGATCAGTAGCCAGACAGTGGCGGCCTGTTTTCTCGTGTGAACCTGAGCCGAAGACGCTGCCATCGTTTTGCGCAACGTGAAAATCAATCGTCCACGGACGCAGCGCGTTTGTCAGCTTGGTCATGGCCTTGTGGAATTCCGCCGGCTCATAGTGATAATGCTTGGGGACGAGGCGATGCGCTTCGGCGTTGTAACCAAGCGTGTAAAGGTGCGTGTGGGACATGTCCGCTTGGAAACCGACGAGCTTCGGCTGGCCGACCTCCTCCAGCAAATTCACCATGTGCTTCCACGAGTGCATTCCTCCCCAGCAGATTTCGCCTTCGGCTGCCAGCCGTTCGCCATGGTCTTTGGCAACCTTCGCGCCTTCCTTGAACGTTTTCGCAATGAGCTTGGTGTTGCCCCTGGGGTCTTTGTCCCAGTCCGTCACGGCCGCTGCCGAGTCAATGCGGACGATGCCGTAAGGACGCACGCCCAGTTCCTTGAGCCTTTTGGCGATGCGGCAGGCTTTGCGCACCGCGGTCACCCAATTCGCACGCTTGGTTTCGTCGCCCATGGCTGAACCGTCGAACCATACCGGCGCGACCACGGAGCCGACAACAAACCCCTTCGCGCGAATCTTGTCCGCCAGCGCCTTGAGACCGTCGTCGCTGATGTCAATCGAAACGTGCGGGTCGTAGAGAAACAGGTCCACGCCATCGAACTTGACGCCGTTAACTTCAGCCCTGGCTGTGAGTTCCAGCATCGTATCCAGGTCAATCGAAGGTTCGGCACCGGGTGAGCCTTTGCCGACCAGACCCGGCCACATGGCATTGTGCAATTTGGGATAGTTGTTTTGGTTCGCGCTCATAATCTTTCCCGTTCGGAAGTTGACCAAAACCTAGCAGCCCGGCTTTTCCGCAGGCAATGACAAAGTGTGGAACTCCAGCATTGCAGCGCGCGTCGCAGCCCACTGCTTGTCTGTGATCGAGTTTGGTGGCGCGTGAGCGGTCGTGTCGCCGGCTTCACCCTGGTGGCGGCAGATCCCGATTTAAGTTGGTCAGCTCATTCTCAAGCGGCTGCTGGGCGGGCAAAAAAGGTTGAGGCCTTGGCAATTTCGGTGGAGACAGCACGGCGGGTACGAAACACCCTCTTGACGATCCGCAGGCTGCCTCCGGTTTGGGCACGAACCGGAGGCGGAGCTGCGGCCATTTCGCGTGAAGACACTGACAACCTCGGTCGCCGAGCATCCCTTTGTGGCGGGCATGAAGCCGGCGCACGTGGACCTCTTGTGCGCGAGCGGGATGCAGACGGAGTTTTTGGAAGGGCAGTTGATCTTCCGCGAGGGCGATCTGGCCAACCGGTTTTATTTGCTGGAGACGGGTTCCGTGGCGCTGGAATCCCGCACCAGCGAGGGCCGCGTGGCTTTGATTGATGTGTTGGGACACGGTGACGTGCTGGGCTGGTCGTGGCTGTTCCCGCCGTATTACTGGCACTTCGACGCGCGGGCGCTGAAGCCCACGCGCGCAATCTTTTTCTACGGCACGCGCCTGCGCGAGCAGTGCGATGAAGACCATGAATTCGGCTACGAGTTGATTAAACGCATGGCTGCGGTGGTGGTTCGTCGGATGCAGGCCGCGCGCCAGCAAGTCGTGGGCGCGAATCGCTGATGCGTTCCTGGCTCTGAGGATTTTGTGGTGAACCGCGAGCGGGAGGAATCGCTCGGGAACGAATGTGGTACGATTGCAAGCGATGGAAGCGGCATAAGGGTTTCCCTTATGTCTGCTAAGTGAAAGTGCCAACACACGATACAGGTTTGGCCTGATTGTGGCAAAAAAGGGTTTGTCGTAAATTGCCGCCATGCAAACAACATTTGCTCGGCAGAACTGCGATACCCCTCTGAACCCAGCCCTCCCCGGCCGCAATGCCGCCGTGATGGCCACTGTTGCCACCGCGCCCCGCACGGGCACGATGGTCGCCGCCCCGAAACCCCTCGGGGCCAAACCCAGGAATCAGGTGACGAACGGGAACGGGAGCAAAGGGATGGTGGAAGCCCTCATCAATTCGAGGGTTTATCAGGATTACGAGCGGGCTTTCAGCGAAGCCACCGGCCTGCCGGTGACGCTGCGCCCCGTGGAATCCTGGCAACTGCCGCATCACGGCAAGCGCAACGAAAGCCCGTTTTGCGGACTGATGGCGCAGAAGAGCCGCGCCTGTGCCGCCTGCCTGCAGGTGCAGGAAAAACTGTCCGAGGGCGCCGTCAACCAGGCGCACACGGTCATTTGTCCCGTGGGCATGTGCGACACCGCCGTGCCGGTGCGGCTGGGCGACCGGTTGATTGGCTTTTTGCAAACCGGCCAGGTCTTCCGGCGCAAGCCCTCGACGTCGCAGTTTGACCGGGTGACCAAGCTGGTGGCCGACTGGGGGATTTCGGTGGAACGCAAGAAATTGGAGGAAGCCTATTTTGCCACGAAGGTGGTGCCCACCAAGCAACATGAATCCGTTGTGAAGTTGTTGTCCATCTTCGCCCAACACCTGTCCATGCTCAGCAACCAGGTGCTCGTGCAGCACGAGAATTCCGAGCCGCCCGTCATCCGGCGCGCCAAGGAGTTCATCCAGGAGCATCAGGCCGAAGACCTCAATCTGACCCAGGTGGCCCGTGCGGTGAACACCAGCACCTTCTACTTCTGCAAAATGTTCAAGAAGGTCACCGGCATCAACTTCACCGACTACCTTTCCCGGGTGCGGATCGAGAAATCGAAGAACCTCCTCCTCAACCCGAACCTGCGGGTCAGCGAAATTGCGTTCGAGGTCGGTTTCCAATCACTGACGCACTTCAATCGGGTCTTCAAGAAGATCCTCGGCCAGACGCCGACGGATTATCGGGCCCAGCTCCTGGGGCGCTAAGGCTTGGTCAATGGGATGCCCGGCGGCGCGACTTTTGATTCGTGCCGCCGGGTTTGCCTTTTCGAAGGACCGCTCCCTGTCGTCGGAGCCCACCCTCTGGTTTTTGCGTGAGTTCGCCGGCGCCGTCCGCTAGAACTTCCGCGATGAACGACTTGGCGCGGCTGACCAAAGCCCAGTTGATCGAGCAGCTCAAGGCCTGCCGAGCCGGGGGCTGTGGCCCTTCGGTGACGGAGGCCGCGTTGCGCGACGCCGCCGAAAGGTTGCGCGCCATTCTCGCTACCGCCGTCGAAGGCATCATCACCATTGACGAACGCGGGATCATCGAATCCTTCAATCCCGCGGCGGAGAAGATTTTTGGCTACACCGCCGCCGAGGTCGTTGGCCAGAATGTGAACGTCCTCATGCCCTCGCCCTACCGCGAGGAGCACAACGCCTACATCGAGAACTACCGGCGCAGCGGGCATGCGCGGATCATCGGCATCGGGCGTGAAGTGGTGGGTCGCCGCAAGGACGGCAGCCAGTTTCCCATGGACCTCTCGGTGAGCGAAGTGCGGCTGGCGGACCGGCGGATTTTCACCGGGTTCGTGCGCGACATCAGCGAGCGCAAACGGTTGGAGAAGGAGATTCTGGAGATCAGCGACCGGGAGCAGCGCCGCATTGGCCACGATCTGCACGATGGGTTGTGCCAGCAACTGGCGGGCATCGAGTTGATGAGCCAGGCTCTCGAGCAAAAGATCGCCGCGCGCTCGAAGTCGGACGCCGCGCGGGCCGCGGAGATCAGCCGTCTCGTCCGCGAAGCCATCGGTTACACGCGCTCGCTGGCGCGCGGGCTTTCGCCGGTGATGCTGGAAGCCGAGGGTTTGATGTCCGCCTTGCACGAACTGGCAGCGAACACGGCGAAGATGTTCCGCGTCGCCTGTCAGTTCGAGTGCGATCCGCCGGTGTGGGTGCATGATCATTCGGCGGCCACGCATCTTTACCGGATTGCCCAGGAGGCGGTGTCCAACGCCATCAACCACGGCAAGGCGCGGCGGGTCTGGATTGGCCTCAAGAGCGCCGGCGGACGGCATGTGTTGAGCATCAAGGACGATGGCTGCGGGATTCCGAAAGTGCTGCCCGAGAATCAGGGCATGGGCTTGCGCATCATGCAGTATCGGGCGGGAATGATCGGTGGTGCGACGATGGTGGAACGCGACCTGGAGGGCGGCACCAGCGTGATCTGTTCCGTGCCCCGGTCGTCAGCCGATGAAATGAACCAGCCGCATGAAGACTAAAGCCCGGACGACGAAACCCGCCAAGCGCATCCTCATTGTGGACGATCATCCCATGATGCGGCAGGGTCTGGCACAACTCATTGCCGCCGAGCGGGACCTGGTGGTGTGTTGCGAGGCCGACACGGCGCGGCAGGCGTTCGAGCGGATCAGCCGCGACAAGCCCGACCTGGCGCTGGTGGACATCTCGCTCCCGGACAAGAACGGTTTGGAATTAATCAAGGACGTTCGCGCGATCCATCCCGACCTGCCCGTGCTCGTGGTTTCGATGCACGACGAGTCACTTTACGCGGAGCGGGTTTTGCGCGCCGGGGGCCGCGGTTACGTCATGAAACAGGAGGGCGGCAAGGTCCTGATGCAAGCCATCCGCCAGGTGCTGGCCGGCCAGATTTACGTCAGCGACAAGATGTCAGCGCGGATTCTGGAAGTATTTTCGGGCGGGCATCGGGAAAGCGGAGCGGCCCGGCTCGGACGGTTGACCGACCGTGAGTTCGAGGTGTTTCAGCTCATCGGCCATGGCCGCAGCACACGTGAGATTGCCGAGCACCTCCATCTGAGCGTCAAGACCGTGGAGGTGCATCGGGCCAACATCAAGAAGAAGCTGCGCATCAAGACTGCCACCGATCTGGTTCGTTACGCGGTGCGTGCGGCGGAACTGGAGTCCCGGGAGTGAACCGGACTCCGTAATTACCACTAGGCGGCATAGGCAGTTCCCTTACGCACAATCAGGCAAATCCTTACTTGCCAATCCGGTCCAGGGGCAGTTGGTTGAATTGTGCAAAGCAGAAGGCACAACGCGACTTCCGCCATCCGGGCCAGAACGAAACCCGTGTTTCAAACGCTGGTGCTCTACGAGGATTTTGCCGCCGGGCATCGCGCCACGGACACATGCAATCTGCTCATGGCCAAGCTGGGGGCGGAATTCGAGTTGCGGTGCAGCATGTGGAAGTTCGAGGTGCTGCGAAACGCCAAATTGCGCGAGATGGCCGCCGCCGAAGCCACCGAGGCCGATGCGATCATCGTGGCGGCGCATGGGGCCGCGGCGCTGCCGGAGGAGGTGGTCAGTTGGGTGGACGCCTGGTTGCCGTTGCGCGGGGACCAGCCGGCGGCTTTGATCGCCCTGCTGGACAGTGCGTTCCAGCGCGGCAACGGCGCTTCGGCCACGTGCGACTATCTTCGACGCGTGGCCACAGCGGCGAGAATGGATTTTCTTTCCGAGGTCGCCGCGTTCTCGATTGTCGAAATGCCCGCTCCCAAGGCTGCCTTGCAGCCGGAATCCGGCGGCAAAATCAGCCATGACGCCTCGCGCTGGGAGGTTTCCGAGCGGCACTGGGGCATCAACGAATAACCCCGGCCCCTCCGCTTCTGAATTCAGTTGCCGGGTGCAAATGGCGGAACTCAGAACGCGTACTTCATTCCCAGAGCAACCAGATGCCGCGTGTATTCGCGTCCGCTGGTGTTCGGAACGCGGCTCTCCGACCAATCGTAGCCATAGCTCAACTCGCCGCTCAGATGCTGGTTGTGGACATAGTTCAACAGCGCGCTCGCGGTATAAATCCAATCATCCCGCCTCACCGGCGACAGCCACTCGCCGCCATAAGCTCGAAAGCCCGTGCCCACGGTGAATCGTTGGCCCAATTGATGACGCCATGCGATTTCCCAGGTGATGTCCTCGTATGCCGAGGGCGCCCCGAAGGCCGGTTGCTCGAACTTGCGCGCCAGCAGGGTGATGGTGTCCCGCTTCGTCGGCGTCAGCGAGATCGTGGCGTCGTAATAAAGGCTGGTATGATGTTCATCGAAGCCCGACGGGGTGGCCTTGGCGTAGTCACGATAGTCCGGCCCGATCACGCCCATGATTTTCATCCAATCGGCGACCTTGCCTTCGATCCCGACAACGAAGCGGTTGTACTCGTTGGAATAATGAACAGTCTCCCCGGGCAGCGGAGTTTCGTCCTGGAAACCGTAGCGGTAACCGACGATCAGGTAGGCGTCCTTGAACGCCTTGTAGCCGGTGTCAATCCCGACGGTGAAGTCGTTCCGATCCACGTAGTTCTGGTAAAAGGGATACTGGGCGCGCGAACGGGTTTCCGTCCGGAAATCGTGAACGTACGACCAGGCCACGGGCCGGAAGAACCACTTGCCATGCGGATGGAATGCCCGGAATCCATTGCGATAAATGAGCGCTTCCCGCCGGTCGCGAATGGGAATGCCGCCGATTGCCGGCGCGCCGGCCGGGACGCCATTCTCAATGATGCCGAAGGTCAATCCTTCCTTGTTTCCGTCAATGTAGTTGAGTGTGTTGAATTGCTCCCAGGACACAATGCCCACCTGGCCGGACATGTTGAGCGCCACGCGATGCGTTTCGTGATTCTCGGACGGTTCAGCATGATACCGGACCACCTCCGGGGCGTAGGAAGTGGCCAGGTTGAACTCCGCCATCGGTTTCCAGTCAAGGGCCAGTCGCGGAGTGACCGACGTGACGAACGATTCCTGGAAGGGTTTGACCGCGTTGGTGACTGAGGGCGACGGTTCGACGTCCTGGAGGTAAACGTTGCTGTCAAAACTTTCCCTGACCGACAGCTCCGCCTTGAGTGTCAGATTCGTGGCGAGTTTCCATCCTTGCGCCCCGGCGGACATGGCGATGGCCAGCAGGCTCGACCCCACGAGCACCCTCGTCCACCCACGCCACACCCGCCTCCACCCGATGTTTCCCATAAGTCCGTAACCCCTTCCCACTGGTAGCACGGCGTTCACGCCGCAGCGGCCTTCGGTTTCGGCGGCCTGATGAAGAACGTCAACGCCGCTCCGGCCAGCAACAGCACCCCCGCCGTGACGAACGAGGAATGGTAACTGCCCCCGCTGTTCGCGGTGAGCATCTGTTGCAGCCGGCTCAACACCAGTCCGCCCACGCCCCACGCGGTGAACAACACGCCATAGTTCATCCCGAAATTCTTCAAGCCCCAAAGATCCTTGGTGAGCGACGGGAACAACGACAGATTGGCGCCATAGTTGAAGCCGATCAAAGTGGCCACCAGCACGATGATCAACGCGGCCATGTCCTTGGATTCCGTGACGGGGATGGCGGCAAACATGAGCAGGGCTTGAAAAGCCAGCACGATCATCAACGTCCAGCGCCGGCCGATGCGGTCCGAGAGAATGCCCGCCACCACCCGCCCGCCGGCGTTGCCGACGGCCATCACCGCCACCGCCACGAATGCCAGTTCGCCCATGCTCTTCTTGGCCATGCCGCTCACGCTGCTGATCACCATCAGCCCGGCCCCCGCGCCGATGAAGTAGATCACCCACAGCAGCCAGAAGCCCGGCGTGCGCAGAATCTCACCCGGTCGCGAATCGGTTGGGGCAGCGGGCTTGGCCGCCGCGCCCGGTTTCGGGCTTTTGACCGCGGCCACATAACCCGCGGGTGGGTTGATCAACAGTTGCGCCAGCCCACACACGATGAGGACGAAGGCGATGCCGAAGATCAGCATCGAGTTCTTGAGTTGATAATGGGCCAGCAAGTATTGGGAAACGGGGGCCAGATAGACCGGCGCCAAGCCGAACCCCGCCACCACCAATCCGGCAATCAGCCCGGTCTTCGAGGGCGGAAACCACTTGAGCGCCGGCGGTGTGGCCGAGGAATAGCCGAACCCAATCCCCATGCCCACCAGCACGCCGAAGCCCAGCAGCCAGACCGCGTAACTGTTCGAGCGCGAGATCAAAACCAGACCCAAGCCCACCAGCAGTCCGCCGAGCGATGCCGTCAGCCGCGGTCCGAATCTGTCCTGGCACCGGCCGGCCAGGATCATCGCAAAAGCAAACACCAGACAACAGAGCGCGTAGGGATCGTTGAGCTGGCCGCCCTTCCAGCCAAACTCCTGCTCAATGGCCCCCTTGAACAGACTCCACGTGTAGAGCACGCCCAAGGCAAGGTTGATCCCCATGCCGGCGAACGTGACGGTCCATCCGCGGTGAGTGACGACGGCGCCCCTGGTCCCGCCGTCCTGGCTGACGGCCTTGCTTCCATTCTCGCCGGCTGTTCCCGTGCCCATGTGTTTCCCTTCCCGTCCGCCCCCGTGCGCGGAAGCGGCGCTATGCCTGCGATTGCCGCCGCGCCGCACCGTGGGTGGTGGGCGCGACGGGAATCAATTTTGTTCCGACCGCGACCGTCGCGTCGCGGTCACTGCTTGCCCTGCACCAGCACTTCGACCACGTGGGGATCGGCCAGTGTGGTCGTGTCCCCGATCTGGTCCACCTGGTTCTCGGCGATCTTGCGCAGAATCCGGCGCATGATCTTGCCCGAACGTGTCTTCGGCAAAGCCGGCGCAAATTGAATCTTGTCCGGCGCTGCGATCGGCCCGATTTCCTTGCGCACGTGCTGGATGAGTTCCTTCTTCAGGGCTTCGCTCTCCACCGCGCCATCCTTGAGGGTGACGAACGCGTAAAGCCCCTGGCCTTTGATGTCATGCGGCATCGGGGCCACCGCCGCCTCGGAAACCTTCGGATGACTCACGAGCGCGCTCTCAACCTCCGCCGTGCCGATTCGGTGGCCGGACACGTTGACCACGTCGTCAATGCGCCCCATCAACCAGTAGTCGCCGTCCTGGTCCACCCGGCAGCCGTCGCCGGTGAAGTAAATGTTCTTGTACATCGTGAAGTAGGTGTCAATGAACCGGTCGTGGTCGCCCCAAGTCGTGCGCATCATGCCTGGCCAGGGCTTCTTGATGCACAATTTGCCGCCTTCATTCGGGCTGCACTCCGTGCCATCGTCGCGCAGGACCACCGGCTCGACTCCAAAGAACGGACGGTTGGCGCTGCCGGGCTTGAGCGTGTGCGCGCCGGGCAGGGGAGTGATCAGAATGCCGCCCGTCTCGGTCTGCCACCAGGTGTCCACGATCGGGCATCGCTCCTTGCCGATGACGCGGTAATACCAGATCCAGGCCTCGGGATTGATCGGCTCGCCCACCGAGCCCAGCACCCGGAGCGTGCTCATGTCGTACTTGTTCGGCCACTCTTCCCCGAGGCGGATGAGCGATCGAATCGCTGTGGGCGCGGTGTAAAACACCGTGACCTTGAACTTCTCGACGATCTGCCAGAACCGACCCGCGTCCGGGAAGGTCGGCACCCCCTCGAACATCAGGCTCGTCGCGCCATTGCACAGCGGACCGTAAACGATGTAGCTGTGGCCCGTCACCCAGCCGATGTCCGCCGTACACCAGTAGATGTCGTCCTCATGCACATCGAAGATGTACTTGTGTGAGAGTGCCGCGTGCAGCAGGTAACCGGCGGTGCTGTGGACCACGCCCTTGGGTTTGCCGGTCGAGCCGGAGGTGTAGAGCATGAACAGATTGTCCTCCGCGTTCATCCTCTCCGGCGGACACTCCGGCGACGCACCGGCCATCAAGTCATGCCACCAGACGTCCCGGCCCGCGGTCATGTTGCAGGGCGTTTCGTTGTGCTTGACCACGATCACCTTTTCGATGCTCGGTGAATGTTTCAGCCCTTCATCGGCGATGCCCTTGAGCGGGATGGTCTTGCCGGCGCGCACGCCTGCGTTGGCCGTGATGAGCAGTTTGCAGGTCGAATCGTTGATGCGCCCCGCCAGCGCCTCCGCGCTGAAACCGCCGAACACGATCGAGTGAATCGCCCCGATGCGCGCGCAGGCCAGCATGGCAATCGGCAGCTCCAGAATCATCGGCAGATAAATGGAAACCCGGTCGCCCTTCTTCACGCCCTGCGCCTTGAGCACATTGGCGAATTTGCAGACCTCGGCGTGCAACTGCTCGTAGGTCAGCGTCTTCACGTCATTCTCCGGTTCGCCCTGCCAGATCAGTGCGGTCTTCTTCCGGGTGGCCGTCCGAAGATGCCGGTCCAGACAATTGACCGTCACATTGAGTTCACCGTCCTCGAACCAGGTGTGGTGGATGCGGCGCGCGTCGGTGTCCCAGGTGTACTTGCGGCCGACGGTCGGCTTCTTGAACCACTCCAGGGTCGCGGCTTGTTCCAGCCAGAACCCGTCCGGGTCCTTGATCGAGCGTTCATACATCTTTTGATACTGCTCGGCGTTGATGTAGGCGCGTCGGATCACCTCTGGAGAGGGGGGAAAGGTGCGGTTTTCCTGCAACAAGGAGCTGGTCGAGACCGTTTTGTTTTGTTCAGTCATAGTTTTCTAGGTGTCTGGTTTTTCAGTTTGCTTATCTACAGAAGCGGCGCCCATGTCAACCGCGATTGGCGTTCCGCCCGCGATGGACGGGTGGCGACTCCGCGCCGGACTGCGGAAAGAGTGTGCCCTGGAGGCGGCGCAAAGTTTCCTCCAACTCGGCGGTCACCGCCGCGCGCTGTTCCGCGGTGACGTGCCGGATCGGGTCGCGCAGGCCGCCCGCCCATTCGGAACTGCCCAGCATGACTCCACCCAACCCGAGGCTGTGGGCGTCATCGTCAACTTCGCCTGCAAAGGTGCGCCAGGCCAGCGTCCAGCCGCGCACCGTGTGCTCCACGTGATATCCGCCGCCGCCCGCGACCAGCACCGGAAGCTGCAACTCCATCAAATGCTGGATCACTTCCACGACCGAGTTGTTGGTCAGACAAAGATGGGTCAGCGGATCGCCCGCCAGTGTATCCAAACCCAGTTCCAGCACCAGCACCTCCGGCGCGTATGCCTTCAGCACCGGCAGCACCGCGCGCTCGAACGCGAGCAGAAACGCCTCGTCGTAAGTTTCCGCCGGCAGGGGCACGTTCACGTTGTGACCGCGCCCCGGTCCTTCGCCAATTTCATCCTCGAACCCGCCCCAGGGAAACAGGGTGCGGCCGCTTTCATGCATCGAGATGGTCAGCACATCGTCGCGGTGATAGAACGCCGCCTGCGTGCCGTCGCCATGGTGCGCGTCCACGTCCAGGCAGGCGACCCGTTTGCCCGCCGCCGCCAGGCGCTCGCAAGCCAGCACCACGTCGTTGAGATAACAAAAGCCCGCCGCGCGCTCCGTCATTGCGTGATGAAACCCGCCCAGCAGGTTGAACACGACGTCCGCCTCCCGCGCCAGCAACAAATCGGCGGCGTTCAAACCCGCCCCGCAGGCCCACGCTCCGTATTCGAACAGGTCCGCAAAAACCGGCGTGTCCGGTCCGCCCAAACCCATCCGCAGGCCGGTCACTGTCAACTCGCCCGCCGCGGCCCGTTGCAGTTCCTCGAGGTAGGCCGGCGAATGGAACACGAGCAACTCGTTGTTCGTCACCTTGCGCGCCGGACGTTCGCACCGGTCTGGCGTGCCCAGCAGGCCAAAGGACAACATTCGTTGGCGGGTCAGACCCGCGCGTTGGGTCTTGAACGGACAGGACGGCGGATAACTCAACCGCTCAATCTCGGGAGAATAGATGAAGGCGAGGCGGCGGTTGTTCATGCGTCTGGGCCGGAGGCGCCGAGCCGATGGAGGCAGGCTGGTGATGCGAACTTCGAGTGAGAGGAGACTCCCGGCGTGACCCGCGAGGCGATTCGGGCATACGACCTCGCCGTCGCCGGCCATCCCATTTGTCGGGCGGCGTCCGTTGTCGTGAATTCGTGTCTAAGCGTCATCTCATCCTGTCCAGCGAGGTCAGCCCGGGAGAGCTTGCCGTAATCTGGCGACCAGTTGCGATGCGGTCACGTTGCCGATGCCGTTGGAGCAGGGTGCAACCCGCGCGACCATTTTCGGCGAAGCCCCGCCACGGCGTCCCGGCTTGGTTCGTTGCCGGTCCGTGGCGCGGGAGGCGCTCATCCGCGCCCGCCCGCTCCATCGTGCGGCTGCAAGCTACTGGCCGCGCGGTCTCCGGGCTTCTCCGTTTTTGGCAAAACCTTGCTTTATTTTGGGTTGCAACGGGTTGTTGGCGGCATGAGGGCTGGGAGTCAAGTTTTGCCGCAGCACTTCTTGTATTTCTTGCCGCTGCCGCAGGGGCAGGGATCGTTGCGGCCAATCTTGGGTGGAGCCACATAAGGCGTCGGCGCCGGGATGTCGTACGGTTCGCCCCTAGCCAAATCCAAGGCGGGGGCCGGGAGATCTTTCGCGGCCGGCTCGTCTTCCTCTGGCCACGGACCCGGGTCTTCATCCTCATCACCGAAGCAGGGCCAACCAGAGCACTCGGCGACGGCGTCAATGGGGGTGTTGCGTTCGCAAAACCATTCGTAGAGTTTCTCGGGACTGGGGGGAACGTAGCCGCTTGAGTCTTTTTGGACAGTGGGGTCAATTTCCTCGAGTCCAATGATGCTCTCGTCCACCAGGTTTTCGGCGAAGGCCTGGCGCGCTTCGGGGAGGAGTTCAAGAGCGTTGAAATCGTTGATGGTGCCTACCAACCGCGCCCAAACGTAGCCGTCGCCGGGTTTGGCCAGTGTGGAAAAGAGACCGCGCAGGTCGGCGATGACGGCTTCGCGCGGACGTTCGCCCCAGACGCACTGCACGAGCAGCGCGTCCATGGCCTGGCTGCGCACAAACTCATTGATGGACTCATCGTGAATCAGTTTGAGCGGGGGCGCAGGGTCGCCGCCGCAGACCGAGGCCAGAATGGCCGCGCCTTGTTCGGTGACCAGGTCACCGGTGAGGTCGAGGGCCTGTTCGCCAGGAAGGGAAAAGAACCGGAGAAAGCAGTCCAGCGCGCGGGTTTCTCGGAATTGCGCGAGCAGATAGATGGCGAAAAGATGCAGGCATTCCTCATGGTTTTTCAAATAGTGGGCTGGATCGGCGGAGACCCGGTCAATGGCCGCGATGAGTTCGGGAACGATGGCTTCGCGCTGGTCAATGGCGGCCCGCAAGGCGGCTTCGTACGGGGCGAAGTCGGCCTTGTCAGGCACGCGCTCCAATTGGCGGAGAATTTCTGGTATGGTCATGAGTGAGGAGGAGGTGCGGTGTCTGGCAGCGGTGGCGGTGGGTGATTCGGTGATCGGACGTTTGCGTTGGTCCTGTTTGAACAATTCATAGTGCCGGGCCAGCCGGGCCAGGTATTCGGGACTGGTGATCATCATGGTCTGGAAATAGTCCAGAAGCCAGTCAGCGTACTTGGACTGAGGATGAAGCGGATCAAGGCTGGCGGCGGTGATGTCGCGGCCGGCCTGCTCGTCGCCATGCATCCAGTCAGTGTAGAATTCGGGGCTTTCCCAGCCGTAGTTGATGGTGGCCAGGGCGGTATCCGGCGCTTGCGGCGTGGTGACGCGCACGAGCACGCGGCGACAGTCGCAATCCGGGTCCGTGCAATAGTATTCGAGGAAGCCGTATTCGCCCTTCGGCAAGGGGCCGCCGTCGGCGAGGACATGGAGACAGCGAGTTTCGCGCGCGGCCAATTCCGGGAAACGAGTGTGAAAGGCAATCATGAGGGAACGTCAGGTTGAATGTGCGGCGCAGCTCACTTTGTTACAGCCGGGTCTGCCGGAGGCGCATCTCAGTTTATCACAGGTTGGAATTCCCGGCGTAGCGCGGGTTTCCCAACCTGCGGTATCGCCGACTTCCAGTCGGCTGGCCAAGGCACGGAGTGGCAGGCCGGGAGTTGGCAGCGTTTGCGGATTGGAAATCCGCGACCCGGCAGACTGGAAGTCTGCGCTACAGCATCGGCCCGACGCCCCCTGGAAGAAAATGAGATGCGCCCGTTTGCCGGCACAGGGCCGAGAGCGGCCGGGCTGAACTCCGGAGGGGCGGCTTATCAGCCGCCCGTCCCGCCGGGCGGCTGATAAGCCGCCTCTCCGTCCGACCGGCGGACCTGCAAAAAGCTTTGCTCTATCCATGAATGTGTGTTGTTTCAGAAGTGGTTGCTCTCGTCTCTCCCCGAACAGTTATCGGCGATTTCATTTTCAGCATGGTGTCGCCGATTATGCCGGGGTCAATTTTTGAATTTGCGATTTTGTGCCGAACGGATCGCGCCAAAGCGCGTCAACGGCTTTGCTACCCGGGACTGGCGGCGACCTTGGCCCGGTTTCCCGGGGCCAACAAGGATGCGTCCGCGCAAGCAGCTTGGCGGTGCTGACGCGTCCGACTCACCGGGTTCAAGTTGACCCAGCGGCTTGTCATCGAGCCGTCGCCGCGTAGGATGACGACCGTCAGCGGGCAATTCCCACTGACACGCCGCATGTCCACCAATCATCAGCCCAACCCCGAGGCATCGAGCGTTGCTCCGCCGGCGGGGACCCCGTCGGTCGCTGGAGCAAAGCGCCGTGTGCAGGTGCTGGGAGCATTGGCGATCCTGGCGCTGAGTTTGGCGGTTTACTGGCCGGCGTTGCGGGGAGGCTTTGTCTGGGACGACGCGATCCTGGTGGAAAAGAACCATTTGGTTCGGGGCGAACTGAACCTGCGCACGGTTTGGTTCAACACGGATTTTCCACTGCCGACGGTGCTGTTTTGGGTGCAATGGCAGTGGTGGGGCAACAACCCGGTGGGTTATCACGTCGTGAACGTGTTGCTGCACGCGGCAAGCGCGTTGCTGGTCTGGCGATTGTTGGCGCGGTTGAAGATTCCCGGGGCGTGGCTGGCGGGAATGTTGTTTGCCGTGCATCCGGTCTGCGTGGCTTCGGTGGCTTGGATTTCGGAACTCAAGAACACTTTGTCGCTGCCGTTTTTTCTGGCGAGTTTCATCGGGTATCTGAGGTTTGAGAAAGCCCATGCGGACGGGCGACTGACGAGGGCGCGCTGGTTTTACCGGCTCTCACTGGGCGCGTTCCTCCTGGCGCTCCTGAGCAAGACCTCGACGGTCATGTTGCCGGTGGTCTTGCTGTTGTGCGCCGCCTGGCAACGCGGCCGAGTCACCCGGCAGGATGTGCTCGCCGCGGTGCCGTACTTTGGCCTGGCGCTGGCCTTCGGCCTGATGACGGTCTGGTTTCAAAACCATCACGTCATCGGCCACGAAACGGTGCAGACCGAGAATTTCGCGGGCCGACTGGCCGGGGCTGGCCTGGCCATCGGGTTCTATCTGAGCAAGGTCTTCCTGCCCCTGAACCTGAGCATGATTTATCCGCGCTGGGAGATTGATGCGTCATCGGTCGTGGCCTATGTGCCCTTGTTGTTGCTGTTGGCCGGGTTCGGCGTTTGCTGGTGGTTTCGGCGATCCTGGGGGCGGCATGTGACATTCGCGCTCGGTTGTTTCGCGGTCACACTGTTTCCGGTGCTGGGCTTCTTCGACATGCTGTTTCTCATGTTCTCGCGGGTTTCGGACCATTTGCAGTATCTGCCGATGATCAGTCTGTTGGCGCTGGTGGCCGCGGGGCTGAAGGTATGGTTGCCGGTGAAGTTTTTCCGGTGGGTGGCACCGGTGTGGGTGCTGGCGCTCTGCGGCTTGACGTGGCAACGCGCATCGGTGTTCGCCTCGGATGAAAAACTCTGGGAGGACACCGTCGCTCGAAATCCGGCCGCGTGGAACGCGCACAACAACCTTGGTTGCATCCGCGCCGAACAGGGCAGGATGGAGGAGGCCATGCGGCACTTTGAGACCTCGCTCCAGTTCAACCCGCGCAACGCCGAGGCTCACGTCAATCTCGGCAAGGCGCTGGCCATGCAGAACAAGTTCATCGAGGCCGAGGCGCATTTCCGCTCGGCGCTGGAGATTCGTCCGAGCGCGGATGCCCATGTCCAGTTGGGTTCGGCCCTGGCGGCGCGGGGCAAAGTGCCGGAAGCCGTGCGGCAACTGCGCGAGGCGGTGCGGTTGAGGCCCGAGCCTGAATCCCGCCTGCAACTGGCGGCCCTGTTGCGCGCCACGGGCAAGCCGGCGGAAGCCATCGAACAGAGCCGGCTGGCCGTGGCCTCCCGGCCGGACATGCCCGAGGCCTTGAGCAATCTGGCATGGCTGCTGGCCACGGCTTCGGATGCGTCCATGCGCAACGGCGTGGAAGCGGTCGAGTTGGCCGAACGAGCCTGTCGGCTGACGGATTTCAAGCAGGCCCGGCCCGTTGGGGCGCTGGCCGCCGCCTATGCCGAGGCCGGGCGGTTCAGCGACGCGGTGAGCACGGCGCAACGAGCCATCGAACTGGCGCAAACCGCCGGCGACCCGCAATTCGCCGGCATCAATCAACAACTCCTGAGACTCTATCAGGCCGGACGCCCTTACCACGAGCCGGCGAGAAAGACTTCCGTCGAGAGGCCGTGAGGCGCTGGCGAACTGGGCGCATCTCATTTTCTTGCAGGGGGCGCCGAGGCGATGCCGTAGCGCAGACTTCCAGTCTGCCGGGTCGCGGATTTCCAATCCGCAACCGCTGCGAATTCCTGGCCTGCCCCGCCGTGCCTGGGCCCGCCGACTGGAAGTCGGCGATACCGCAGGTTGGGAAACCTGCGCTCCGCCAGGAATGCCTGCCTGCAATAAACTGAGATGCGCCCTGGCGAACTTCTGCGAACTTCCGCGTCTTGTCATTCGCCGCGTCCGCGCTATGCTCGGACTCGTGAAACGAAGTTTCATACTGCCGCTGGCCCTGATGCTGGTGTTTGCGCTTTCACGGATTCCCGGGGTGTTGCCTCAGAATTTCAGCGCGGCTTACGCCCTGGCGTTTTGCGGCGGACTCTACTTCTCACGACACATGGCGTGGTGGTTGCCGCTGGGCACGTTGCTCGCCACCGACATCCTGCTGAACGTCTTTTATTATCACCAGCCGGTCTTCAGTGGCTACATGCTGGTCAAGACCCTGGCGTTTGTCGGGATCATCGCGCTGGGGCGGTTGTTCAAGCCGGGGATGTCCTGGCTCAAACTCACTTGCGGCGGGCTGCTGGGGGCGATCCTGTTTTATCTCATCACCAACACCGCTTCGTGGATCAGCGATCCCGGCTACGCCAAGACGCTCGCCGGTTGGATTCAAGCCCTGACCACCGGCCTGCCGGGCTATCCGCCAACGTGGACGTTCTTCCGCAGCACACTCCTGAGCGGCGGATTGTTCACGGCGCTGTTCGTCGGCGCGATGAAGCTTACCGCGGAATCTCCGCAGGACAAGGAAGCCGGCGCGCGCTCCGAGGAACAGCCCGAAGCCGAAGCCACACCGGAGGAAGCCAAGGCCTGACCCGGGCAACGAGAAACGTGAACGCCGGCCGGGAAGCGCGATTCAAGCATGATGATTCACCCGCCACGATGAAGATTGGCGTCATCTCGGATACGCACGGTTTTCTCGACCCGAAGGTCTCGAAGCTGTTCGCCGGCGTGGACCACATCCTGCACGGCGGCGACGTGGGTCCATACCCCCTGCTCGCCGAACTGGCGGCGATCGCGCCGGTCACCGCCGTGCTGGGGAACACCGACACCTGGTTGCAACTCAAGCTGACGGAATTCGTCGAGTTGGGCGGACGGAGGTTCCTGGTTCATCACATCGTCAATCCTCACGCCGTCACTGACGACCTGAAGCACCACATCGTTGAACGCAAGCCGGAGGTCATCGTGTTCGGCCACACGCACAAGGCGTTCCATGAGACCTTGGGTGGGATTCTGTATTTCAATCCCGGTTATGCCGGCCGCCAACGCTTCGAGCTTGAGCGTTCCGTCGCCATTCTACATTGCGGCCCGCGCGGCATCCGGCACGAGTTCAAGCCGCTGTGACATTCCGCGCGCGGAATTCCTGCCGCAAGCGCTGGAGCTTCCGCCGGAGTTCAACCTGTGCTGAACGCAGCCGGCGCAGCCGCTGGGGCTGCGCGAACATCTTCAGTTCGTGCCACCACGCGCGCCCGGCCGTGCGCAACCGCCAGGTGTAGTGCAGCGCGGCGACGCCGCAGAATGGCATCAGCGCCGTCCACAGCCAGGCGATCCAGAATTGGGTCCACGCGGCCAACCCCCACCAAACCGCCGCATACCAAAGTCCGTAAATCGGGATGCCGATCATCAAGCGGTTTTGCGCCACGGTCACGCGGCCTGGATGTTTGATGAAGCGGACAATAAGACGTGTGACGGCGAACGGCACCAGGTGATGGAGCGTGCCGGCAACGGCGGGGACGAGGCCGAGCAGCAGCCGGAGGGTTTCCCCCAGCAATCGCAACGTCAGCCGCGCGACACCGAGTCGCAGAATCGGAGAATCCATGGTCAGGCCGGCCGCTGCCACGGCTGCGCGATGTTGTTCGATGGCGGCGGCCACGGCCTCGGCGCGCGGACGGTCCGTGGCCAGGTAGTGGTTCATCGCTTCTGCAAAGCGTTTGCGCTGGCGCAGGGAGGCGATGGGATCGCCGGCCTCGCTGTCATCCGGTGGCAGCAGGGTTTCGAGTTCCGCGAGGAAGGGTTGCCAGCGATCTTCGTTCAAGTGTGCGACCAGTTGCTTGAGCCGGAGATCAATCTCCTCGGTCAAGGCGCGCATTGCTTTCTTGTCCTCCCCGCCGTGGGCGCGCAACCACGCGGTGGCGTCCAGCGGTTCGCCCACGCGCACCCAGACGGCGCTGCGGAAGCGGTCCTTGCGTTCGTAATTCAATCCCAGCGGGACGATGTTGACCGATGTGCCCCCCTGCACCGCCTGACACGCGATGCGCGCCGCGCCGGTGCGGACTTGTTCGAGTCCTTCACGGTCGTGCGACTTTCCCTCGGGAAAAATCCCGACCGCCTCGCCTCGCTGCAAATACTTCGCGCCCACGTCGAGCGTCTCCAGGTTCTTTCTCACCTGCGCCTTGTCGTCCTGTCCGCGGTAGGCCGGCACCATGCCCAACGCGCGCATCAACGCGCCGAACACCGGCACATCGAACAGCGGGGCCTTGGCAAAAAAGTGAACCGGCCGCCGCGTGGCGAAACCGATCAGCGCCGGGTCCATGAGCGAGTTGGGATGATTGGCGACGAACAGGATTGCGCCACTTGGCGGAATGTGTTCGCGGCCCTCGACCTCAATACGCGGATAATACAATCGCAGAATTCGTCGCACACCCCAGCGCGCCGCATTGCCGAAGCTGGCCAGCGCGTTCATGGTGTGAAAGCAGGGGAGAGGAGGAGCAAAGGGGCAGGGGAGACCGGACGACGCGGTGAAACACGCTTCCCCGCGCCTTTTCCCCCCTGCTCCTTTTCAACGAGCCTGCTCATGGCCCCGCAGCCACGCAGCTTGAGGCAATTCATGCTGGAGCCTCCACGGGCGATGCGAACTGGACCGCCAGTTCCTTTACCTTTCGCAAATCCAACTTGCCTGTGCCGAGCAGCGGGAAGCTCTCCACGCGATGAAAGTCGTCGGCCTTGGGCTTCCACAGATTCGGGAGATCGCTTTGCGACAGTTTTTCCAGCACGCCTTGCAGTTTTTCCTCTGTCAACTTGTGCAGCACCACGAGTCGCTCGCCCTTCTTTTCATCCGGCACACCGGCGACGACGAAGGTTTGCTCGGTCACACCGGCAAACTCGTGCAGTTTCTCCTCGACCTTGATGTGCGGCACCATTTCGCCACCAATCTTGCTGAAGCGGCTCAAGCGGTCGGTGATTTGCAGAAAGCCATCCTCATCCAGCGCGGCGATGTCGCCGGTGACGTACCATTTCCTCCCACCCGTCCTTCGGACACCCTCTCCCCCTCCGATGGGGAGAGGGACGGGGTGCGGGGTATCAATTAACACCTCCGCCGTTTTGTCGGGTTTGCCAAGGTAGCCCTGCATCACGTTCGGTCCGCGCACCAGCAAGAGTCCCGGCTGGCCAAAAGGCAATGCCGATCCATGCGGATGCTCCGCGTCCACGATCCGCACGGACACGCCAGGCAGGGGATGACCAATCTTCCCGCGTTTGCCGCCCACCTGACGGAAACCGGCCGAGCGGAAATCGTGCGTGTTCACCGCCACCGCCGGCCCGCACTCGGTGCAGCCATAACCTTCCAGCGGGCGGATGCCGAATTGCTCGTCGAACGCGTTGGCCAGCCGCTCGGGGAGTTTTTCCGCGCCAGTCATCACCAGCCGCAGGCTCCCAAAATCCGCCGGGTCGCAGCCGCGCAGATAAAGTTGCAGGAACGTCGGTGTGGCCAGGAGGAACGTCACCTCGTACTCGCTGACCAAGGGGCCGATGGTTTTCGCGTCGAGCGGATTCGGATGATACGCCACGCCCACGCCGAGCGCCCCGGGCAAACACAGCGTGCCAGTGAAACCAAACGAGTGGAAGAACGGCAGGATGCCGAGGATGCGGTCGCGGTTGTTCAATCCGAACACCTGCTCCAATTGCTGGATGTTTGAGCCGATATTGTAATGACTGAGCATGACGCCCTTGGGTTCGCCGGTGCTGCCGCTGGAAAAGATCACCGTGGCGAGGTCGTCCAACTCGATTTTTCTTCGGCGGCCCAGCGCCCGTTCAAGCCAGCTCACCGGCAACAGCCAGGCCATGCAAAAAGCCAGGAGCTGTTCGGCGAGTGAAGGCGGGCTGCCCCTCACCCGCCCTTCGGTCACCCTCTGCCCGTCCAAAGGGGAGAGGGCAGGGGTGGGGGGTGCTTCCGGCTTTCTGTGTGAGCCAATGAGTTCCTCCAGAAACACCGTCTCGCAGGCGACCTTCAGTTTCACCTTTTCCAGAAACAGCCGCGAGCTGACAACCGTTTGGATGCCGCATTGGTTGATGCAGGAAGCAAGCGTTTGCTCGGACACCGTGTAATTCAGATTTACCGGCACTTTCCCGCACAACAGGGCGGCCCAGTTCACCAGCGCGCCCGGGACGGACGGCGGCAGCAGCAGGCCCACCATGCGCTGGCCGGTCCAGACTTTCTTCAAGCGGCGCGCAAGGAACACGGTTTTGACCAGCGCCGAACCGAAGCTGACCCCGGACGATTGCAAATCCGCCATGGCGAAGCGGCGCGGATGACGGCGCGCGGTCCGCACAAACGCGCGGTGCAACGGCTTGAGCAGAGCGCGGCGATGATGCCAGGCGTCGGCGAGCAGTTCCTGAACGGCCTGACGGACTTCGACCGCGGTCGTGGTGGGCGGGAGTGGCTTGCCGAAGCTGACGGTGACCGGATAAGGAAGCTTGCGCGGCAGTTTCCAGATGAAGCGCCGTTTCTCGAAGCTGAAGATGCTGCCCCACACGCCATCGAGGGCAATGGGTACGATGGGCGCGTCCACATCCTTCATGATGCGCTCCATGCCGCGACGGAAGGGAAGCAGTTGCCCGATGCGGGTGATTTGTCCCTCCGCAAAAATGCAGACCACATGGCCGTCGCGAATGGCCTGGCTGGCGGTTTGCAGCGACTTGATCATGTCGCGCGGGCGTTGTTCGGAGGAGATCGGAATCACACCGAGAATGCGGGCGAAAGGCTTCACGTAGGGCCGTTCGTAGGTGCCTTTGTACATCATAAACCGCACCTCGCGGTCAGTGGAGGCGATGAGCAGCAGCGCGTCCACGAAGGACACGTGGTTGCAGACAAACAGCGCGCCGCCCTTGCCGGGAATGTTGTCGCGGCCCTCCACGCGGATGCGATAAACGGTCCGGGTCAGCAGCCAGAGGACAAAGCGCAACAATGCCGCCGGCAACAGGCAGTAGGCGTAAATGGCCCCCACCAGCGTCAGGCCCGCGGCAACGAGGAAGACCTGCGGCGGGGTCAACCGCAGCAACGGAACCAGCCCAAAGTAAACCGCCTGAGCGGCGAGGATGCCCAGCCAGGACAACATGGCCGACGCGGCGATCACGCTGCCCTTGTTGCCGGGATGAGGGCGATGTTGGATGAGCGCGTTGATCGGGACGAAATAAAATCCGCACGAGCAACCCAGGAGAAACAACCCCAGCGCCACTTCCGAGAAACCGGTGGGCATCGCCGGAAACAAATCGGTGGCCGTGGCCCGCCCGCCTGACAACCAGGCGGCGGGCGCGTGGAACACCGTGCCCAGCAGCCGGGTGACGGGAGTGAGCGCGTGCGGCCAGGCCAGCGCCACACCGAAAACGCTCAATCCCGTCGCGCCGAGCGGGATGAGGCCGTACTCGATCTTTTTGCCGCTGAGATAACCCGCGGTCACGCTGCCGACCGCAATGCCCACCGCCAGCGTGGCCTGGAGGTAACTGTTCTCCATGTCGCTGAGGTCCAGGATGTCCTTGCCGTAGAAAATGATCGTGGGCTGGAACAGTGCGCCCAGAAACCAGAGAAACGTGCTGCCCAGAACCGCCATCGTCAGAACCCGGTCGCCGCGGATGACCCGGATCTGGGCGGACAAACCCAACAAGGGGTTGGCTTGAAAAGGCTTGGCCGGATTGGCCGCCGGCAGCCGGGAAATGCCCGTGCTCGTCAAGGTGCCCAAGCACGCCAGGCCGATGAGCACCGCCCCCGACCAGGCTTGATTCGCCCCCAAAGTGTCAGAGAGAAAACCCGCCGCCACCGTGCCCGCGATGATGGAAAGGAACGTGCCCAGGCCGATCACGCCGTTGCCCCAGGAGAGTTGCTTTTCGGGCAACAGCTCGGGCAGCAGGCCGTACTTGGTCGGGCCGAAATACGCGCTTTGCGTGCTCATCAGGAAGATCACCGTGAGCATGAGCGGCACGCTGTTGAGCCACAGTCCCAGCGTGGCCACGCACATGATCAGCACTTCGGCCACCTTGACGCCGATGGCGACGCTGCGCTTGCTGAAGCGGTCGGCCAGGTAACCGCCGTGAATGGAGAACAGGATGAACGGCAACGCGAACAGCGCCCCCACCACCGGCACCAACTGGTCGCGCTGCTCGGTGGAAAGCGCGAGGCCGATGATCAGGTAGGTGACGAGGAATTTGTAAAGATTGTCGCTGAACGCACCCTGGAACTGCGTGGCGAAGAGAAACCAAAAGCCGCGCAGGCCGGCAGGCCGCGCCTCCGAGCTTGAACCGGATGGCGCTGCCGCGTGATCGCTGTTGGTCATCGGCGACAAGGCTACTCCAACGGCCTCGAAGGTGTGAATTGAAAAACTTGTCCGCAGCATTGAGGGAACTGTGGACCTGCTTGACCAAGCCAGAGTTGAGGCGCTTTTCAGGTGGCCTGCCTTTCGGTGTTGTTTCGACCGCGCAGGGAGACCATGAACCACAACGGTCGCGGCATGGGCGTAACGCCGGTTTTCCAACCGGCGCGCTTGCCCTGGGGAGTAACATCCTTGCCCGGCAACGCGGCCAGCGCCGAAATGCTCCACGGGGCGCGCCGACTGGACAGTCGGCGTTATCGAGCAAGGATTCATGGGTAGCCAGGTGCGCATCTCGGATTCTTGCAGGTAGTGGTTGTCGTGCTGCGACAACCTCGTCCGCGTTCAGCGGACGGCAATGGCTGACCGGCGCGGTCCGTTGCGCCGCTGAACGCGGCGCTGCTCGTCGCAGCGCGACGAGTTCCACCACGTCATGCTCATTCGACCTGCAATAAAACAAGATACGCCTGGCGGCTGCCAGTCTCGGCGGATTCGCTGGTGTTGGGCGGCACTTTGCTTAAGGATGCACCCGCATTGTGGTCAGACCGACGTGTGGACGAACAGACTCACAGCCTCGGCACGCGCGACAATGCGGTCATCACTTTGCCGGGGGAAGGTCTCCTCGGGTTGAGCGACCAGGGCAATGCGCGGAAGTCTTCAAGGTCCGTGGAATGAAATCGAACTGAATGAAAGCGATGCAAAGGATCACCTGCATTCTCTGTGTAACTGCCGCCAACGCGACTTTGCTGGCCGCTCCGCTGTCGACATCGCCGCTTACGTCCTGGTACCAGCAGCCGGCGAAGAACTGGAACGAGGCTTTGCCGGTGGGCAATGGCCGGCTCGGCGCGATGGTCTTCGGAGGTGTCGCTTCGGAAAGGCTGCAACTGAACGAGGACTCACTGTGGTCCGGTGCGCCGCAGGACGCGGACAATCCCGAGGCGCTCAAGGCGTTGCCAGAAATCCGGCGGCTGCTGTTTGCGGGCAAATATGGGGAGGCTCAGGCGCTGGCCAATCGTACGCTCATCTGTCAAGGCCCGGGGTCAGGTCATGGTCGGGGCGCTCGGGTCGCCTATGGCACTTATCAAACCCTCGGCGATCTCAAGCTTGAATTTGGCGATGACCCTGATGCGGTGGTCTCAAACTATCGCCGCGAACTCGACCTGGCCACTGCCACCGTTCGCATCGGTTACGAGCGGGGCGGCGTGCGCTTCGAGCGCGAGGTGTTCTCCAGTCATCCCGACCAGGTGCTGGTGATGCGTCTGACCGCGAACCAGCGCGGCGCGTTGAACTTCCGGGCAAGCCTTTCCCGATCCGAGGCCGCGCAGGCGGTGTCCATCGTTCCGAATCAACTCCTGATGCGTGGCCAATTGTGGAACGGCACATCTCAGGACGGAATGAAGTTCGCCGCTCGTCTTCAGGCAAAGGCGGAAGGCGGCAAGGTCGCCAGTGAGGGCGGATGGCTGCGAGTGGAAAAGGCGGATGCGGTGACGCTCCTGCTCTCGGCGGCGACGGATTACCGGATGCGGTTGCCGGATTGGCGGCAGGGGGATCCGGAGGCGATTACGGCGGCGCAACTCAAGTCGGCCTCGGCAAAGTCTCATGCCCGATTGCGAAAGGCGCACGTCATGGATTATCAGGCGTTGTTCAATCGCGTTCAGCTTGATCTCGGGGACAGTGACATCGCGAACCTGCCCACGGACGAGCGGTTGAAGGCGATGGCCAAGGGCGGGAGCGATCCAGCACTGACCGCGCTCTACTTTCAGTTCGGCCGCTATCTGTTGATCAGCAGTTCGCGACCCGGAGGAATGCCGGCGAATCTGCAAGGCCTCTGGGCCGACGGCATCGAAACGCCGTGGAACTGCGACTATCACGCCAACATCAATGTCCAGATGAATTATTGGCCGGCGGAAACTGCAAACCTGCCGGAATGTTTCGAGCCGCTGGAGCGATACATCGCGTTTCTCACCGGCCCGGGAGCGCGCACGGCCAAAGTCCATTACGGCGCGCGCGGCTGGACGGTTCACACCCTGGCCAATGCGTGGGGCTTTACTTCACCGGGCGAAGTGCCTTCGTGGGGACTCTCTCCTTCGGCGGGCGCGTGGCTTTCGCAGCATCTTTGGGAACACTTTGCCTTTTCGGGGGACAGGAATTACCTCCGACGCGTGTTCCCCATCCTTCGCAGTTCGGCGGAATTCACCCTCGACTGGCTGGTGGAAGATCCACGGACTGGAAAGCTGGTGGCCGGCCCGGCAACCTCGCCCGAGAACACCTTCATCACCGCGGACGGCCAGAGGGGATCGCTTTGCATGGGGCCGGCCATGGAGCAGCAAATCGCCTGGGACGCCTTCAGCAATTATCTTGAGGCGGCTCAGGTTTTGGGCGTGAACGAACCGACGGTGGCCGAAGTCCGGAAAGCCAGTTCACGCTTGCTTGGGCCGCAGATCGGGAGCGACGGGCGGCTGCTGGAGTGGAGCGAGGAGTTCAAGGAAGCCGAACCTGGGCACCGCCATGTCTCGCACCTGTTTGCCTTGCATCCCGGACGACAAATTACCCTCACCGGCACGCCGGAACTGGCCGCGGCGGCGCGCAGGTCATTGGAATATCGTCTGGCGAATGGCGGTGGTCATACCGGCTGGAGTCGCGCCTGGGTCATCAACTTCTGGGCGCGGCTGGGAGACGGCGACAAGGCCGGCGAGAATGTTCAGGCCCTGCTGGCGAAGTCCACGTTGCCGAACCTGTTCGACACGCACCCGCCGTTCCAGATTGACGGCAACTTCGGTGGCGTGGCGGGCATCTGCGAAATGCTGGTGCAGAGCCACGCCGGCGAAATTCATCTGTTGCCGGCGCTGCCGCGGAACTGGTCCGACGGAAGCGTCAAGGGCTTGCGGGCGCGTGGCGGCTTCGAAGTCAGCCTCGCCTGGAATGATGGCAAGCTGACCGCGGCTGAGATCAAATCATTGCTCGGCCATCCGTGTCGCGTGCGGGTGGGCAGCCAGACAGGAGAATTCCACATTCGCGCCGGGAAGGTCCGCTCGTTGCGGCTGGCGGATTTCGACTGAGCTTTGAAGCGCGGACGCCTCGGCACATTCTCCCGGCTGCCAGACCAATTCATAGGCTTGCGCCAGCCATCGGCCCGGTATAACTGTAGGCATGAATTTCCGCGAAGAGAAAATGTGGAGGCCCGCCTTCTTCGCCGGAGTTGTGTCCGCCTTGCTCGCCTTCTCTGTTTTTGAAACCGCGGCCCAGGAGTTTGAGGCCGCTCAAAAAAACTTTGTCTCGGGAAATTACGAGGCCTGTCTGCGCTCCTGTGAGAAGGCCGATCCGGAGGGGTACCGCCGCGAGGAATGGCAGATTCTTCATGCCCAGACGCTCTTGATGGTGGGGCGCTACCCCGAAGCCGAGTTGGTCGTGAGCAATGCGCTGGCCCGGTCGGTGAACAGCCTGCGCCTGCGGGTGCTGGGCTACGACACCGCCAACGCCAGCGGCAGCACCTGGCGGGCGCGCCGACGGTTGCAGGAGATCAACGAACTGCTCAACTCGCGGCCCTGGGCCTATCGCGATCCGGTGGACATGGTGGCGCTGGGCCGGGCGGCCTTGCTGATGGGCATGGACGCGCGGGCGGTGCTGGAGCGGTTTTACGGCACGGCGCAAAAGGCCGAGCCGAATCTGCGCGATGCTTACTTGGCCAGCGGAGAACTCGCGCTCGCCAAGCATGATTACGCCATCGCGGCCAAGACCTATTCCGAGGCGCTCAAGCGATTTCCCGACGATGCCGACATGCACCATGGGCTGGCGCGAGCCTATGAACCGAACGCACGCCGCCGGATGGTGGAACTGCTCGAGTCCGCCCTGGAGAGGAACACGAATCATGTACCCAGCATGTTGTTGCTCGCCGATCATCTGGTGGACGCGGAGGAATATGTGGAGGCGGAAAAATTGCTCGCCCGCGCGCTGAAGGTCAATCCCTGGCATCCGGAAGCCTGGGCGTATCGGGCGGTACTGGCGCACCTGCGCAACGATCCGGCGGCCGAGACCGAAGCTCGCGACAAGGCGCTGCGTTTCTGGAGCACCAATCCCGCCGTGGATCATTTGATCGGCCGCAAGCTTTCGCAGAACTATCGCTTCGCCGAGGGCGCGGCGCGTCAGCGCCAGGCGCTGGAATTCGATTCGGAATTTCTCCCGGCCCGCATCCAGCTTGCCGAGGATTTGTTGCGGTTGGGAGACGAGGGGGAAGGCTGGGAACTGGCGGAGGACGTTCACAAGCGCGACGGCTATGATGTGACCGCGTACAACCTGGTCACGTTGCGCGGGACGATGAAGAAGTTTGCCACGCTGACCAATGAGCATTTCATCCTGCGCATGGCCCCACGGGAGGCGGCGCTTTATGGCGACCGGGCGCTGGCCTTGCTGGAACGCGCGCGAGATCGCCTCACCAAGAAGTACGGCATCGAGCTGGAGCAGCCGACCATCGTGGAAATCTTTCCCGAGCAGAAGGATTTCGGCGTGCGCACGTTCGGGATGCCGCACAACCCCGGCTTTCTCGGCGTCTGTTTTGGCCGGGTGGTGACGGCGAACAGTCCGTCGTCGCAAGGTGCCACTCCCTCCAACTGGGAAGCCGTGCTGTGGCACGAGTTTTGTCACGTCGTCACGCTTCAGCTTACCCGCAACAAGATGCCGCGCTGGTTGAGCGAAGGCATTTCAGTGTATGAGGAGATTCAGGCCAACCCCGCCTGGGGGCAGCGGATGAACCCGCGCTACCGTGAAATGGTGCTCGGCGAGGATTTGACGCCGGTGAGCGAACTGAGCGCCGCGTTCCTGTCGCCCAAGAGCCAGTTTCACGTGCAGTTCGCCTACTACCAGTCCTATCTGGTGGTGGACTTCCTGATCGCCCGATTCGGCTTCGACAAACTCAAGGCCATCCTGCGCGATCTCGGCGAGGGCGAATACATCAACGACGTGATTCCCAAACACACCGCGCCAATGGAGCAGATTGAAACCGAGTTCGCGGCGTTCGCCAGGGCCAGAGCCGAGGCGTTGGGACCGGGATTGGATTGGAAACGACCGGAACGCGGTCCGGGCGCCCGGAGTCGTGCTGGTCGGTCGGGGGATGACCCCATGCCGGTCACCCGTTCGGACACCAACGATTTGAAGACTGCCTTGCTGAACGTGCTTTCGCCGGCGCTGACCAATTTGGTCAAGCCTGCCACACCGCCGGCCTCGGGGCGCGCCGGGTCAACGGCTGCCGACACTCCACTGCCGCGGTTGAACTATTGGACTTTGCTGGAGGAGGCGGAGCGACTGGTGGGGCAGGAAAAATGGGAGGAGGCGAAGACTGCTTTGCAAACCTTGATCGAGCTTTGTCCCGACCAATCCGGTCCCAACAATGCCTACGCTTTGCTCGCGGCGGTCCATCGCGGCTTGAAGGAAACTGAGATGGAACGCGCCGCGTTGGAGAAATGGGCCGCTTCGGACGCCGACGCGCTGGAGGCGTATCAGCGGCTGATGGAGTTGGGGCAGGGCAGCGGTCAATGGCAGGTGGTTGCCGACAACGCCGACCGTTTTCTGGCCGTGCAGCCGTTGTTGCCTCAACCGTACCGGTTTCTGGCGCGGGCGAGTGAAGAGCTGGGCGAAACCTCGCAGGCGATCAATGCTTATCAAAAGGTTCTCCTCCTGGATCCTGCCGATCCGGCGGATGTCCACTACCGGCTCGCGCGTCTCTTACGCCCGGAAGACGCCCGCTCGGCCAGGCGCCATGTGTTGATGGCGCTCGAGGAGGCGCCGCGCTTTCGTGATGCCCATCGGCTGCTCCTGGAATTGGCGCAGGTGCTGCCGGCTTCAACCAACTCACCCTCCTCGGCGGCCTCTCCACCATGAGGAAATTGCGTTCGACTCTCCCAATCGTGGTCCTGTTGCTGGTGGTGACGGTGACGATCGTTCTGGGCCAGCGCCGTTGGCGTCAGTCGTTCGATGACCGCGAGGGAGTTCCGGTCTGGAGCAACGAGCCGGGATTCGAGAAGGACGTGTTCACGTTCGTCCGCATCCAATACGACTCCAGCTATTGGCGTGGGCGGGGCGGAGGCTGGCGGGTGGATTATCGCGATGCCGACCTGAATTTTTCCTACCGGCTGCAACAGTTGACTTCACTCAAGGTTGACCCGGAGGGAAAAGTCCTGCGCCTGACCGACCCCGAGCTGTTCAATTATCCCTTCATCTACATCGTCGAGCCGGGGGCGCTGGAGTTCAGCGAGGCGGAGGTGAAGGAGTTGCGCCGTTACCTGCTCAGTGGCGGCTTCCTGATGGTGGACGACTTCTGGGGCGAACGCGAATACCAGAACTTTTACGAGCAGATCAAGCGCGTGTTTCCCGAGTTCGAGCCGCAGGAACTTCCGCTGGAGCATCCGGTGTTCAACTGCGTCTTTCAACTCAAGGAGAAACCGCAGATTCCCAACTTTCAACTCGGCGAGGAAAGCCAGTACACCGGCATCACGTGGGAGCGGCCCGATGCCCGCGAGCCGCGTTATCTCGGCATCCACGATCCTAAAGGCCGCATGATGGTCATCATCTGCCACAATACCGACCTGGCCGACGGCTGGGAACGCGAAGGGGTCTATGAATACTACTTCCGGGAATTCTCGGAAAAAAAGGCCTACCCGCTGGGCATCAACATTGTCTTCTACGCCATGACTCACTAACTCAACCAGATGGAAGGAATCCCTTGTCATTCACCACTTCTCCCCACACCACCGAAGAACAAACCGTCGAGCAAATCAAAGCCGGGCGCGCACGCATCCAGGGCGAGCTATCCAAGGTCATCGTCGGACAGAAGGACGTGATCGAGCAATTGCTCATCGCCCTGTTCGCCGGCGGGCATTGCCTGATCACCGGCGCGCCGGGCCTGGCCAAGACGTTGCTGGTCAAGTCCATCGCCCAGATTTTTCATCTCAAGTTCCAGCGCATCCAGTTCACGCCGGACCTGATGCCCGCGGACATCACGGGCACGGAGATTCTTCAGGAAACTTCCGAAGGCCGGCGCATGACGTTTGTCGCCGGGCCGGTGTTCGCCAACATGATCCTGGCGGACGAAATCAATCGCACGCCCCCCAAGACCCAGGCCGCGCTGCTGGAGGCGATGCAGGAACACCAGGTGACCGCCGCCGGTGTGCGCCACGCGTTGCCGGAACCGTTTTTCGTGCTGGCCACGCAGAACCCCATCGAGATGGAAGGCACGTACCCGTTGCCCGAGGCGCAGTTGGACCGCTTCATGTTCAACGTCGTGATTGATTACCTGCCGGAGGATGACGAGGTCGAGGTGGTGAAACAAACGACCGCCGGCAAACCCGAGCCGATCGAGGCCCTGTTCACCGGCGAGGATGTCCTGCGCTTCCACGACCTCGTCCGCAAGGTGCCCATCGCCCAGGACTTGATCCGCTACGCGGTGCGACTGGCCGCCGCCTCACGGCCGCGCCAGAGCGCAGCGCCGGACTTCGTCAACGAATGGATCAGTTGGGGCGCCGGTTTGCGGGCCGGCCAGTTCCTCGTGCTCGGCGCCAAAGTCCGCGCGCTGCTGCAAGGCCGGGCGCACGTGACGGTGGAGGACATCCAAATGCTGGCCTACCCGACCTTGCGCCACCGGATTCTCCTGAACTACCGCGCCGAGGCGGAAGGGGTGACGGTGGATGGTGTCATCAAGAAACTGTTGGAGGCGGTTGAGACTGCTCCTGCTGCGGTGCGAAAGTAAAAGCATGAGCGCGCTGGCGTCAGAATCTGTGGGGACAAGGCAAGAGGCTCAAGCACCGTCCGAGTCTCGCTCCTCGAAGCTGATTTCGCCGCAGGCTTTGATGGCCATAAAGAATCTGGAGCTGCGCGCCCGCATCGTGGTCGAGGGTTTCTGGCATGGCATTCACCGCAGTCCGTATCACGGCTTCTCCGTCGAGTTCACCGAGTACCGCCAGTATTCGCCCGGCGACGATCCCCGTTACCTCGACTGGCAGCTTTACGCGCGCACCGACCGGTATTACATCAAGAAATTCGAGGACGAGACCAACCTGCGCTGCTACCTGCTCGTGGACCACAGCCGCTCAATGGACTACGGCTCGTTGAGTTACACCAAGGCACAATACGCCAACACGCTGGCCGCCACGCTGGCTTACTTCCTGTATGCGCAGGGCGACGCCGTCGGGCTGCTGACGTTCGATGAGAAGATTCGAGAGTATCTGCCGGCACGCCATCGGACCGGGCATCTGCGGCGTTTGATGCTGCAACTGGAGGAATCCGCGGGCGGCACCGCCACGGATCTGACCGCGCCGCTCAAGCGGATCGTGGAAGTGGTGCGGAAACGTTCGCTCATGGTGATGATCTCGGACCTGCTCGCCCCGATTGACGCTCTGGAGAAGAACCTGACGTCGCTCGCCGCGTGCGGCCACGACGTCATGCTGTTTCACGTGCTCGATCCGGCGGAACTTGCGTTCCAGTTCGACAAGGCAATCCTGTTTCGCGACGTGGAATCCGGGCGCGATTTGTTCATTGACCCTGCCACGGCGCGCAAGGAGTACCTCCGGCAACTCAACGCGCATAACGCCGCCGTGCTCGCCGCCTGTCAACGGCTCGGCGTGGGCTACCGGCGATTCGCCACGGACCGCGCGCTCGAGCTGGCCATGTTCGATTTCCTGCGCGAACGAATGCAGCGTGGCAGGTTCATCAACCGGCGAAGATGAGTTTCCTGACTCCATTGTTCTTGCTGGGCGGACTCGCCGTCGCCCTGCCGATCATCTTCCACCTGGTCCGGCGTTCGTCGCGCGAAAAGATGGTGTTCAGTTCGCTGATGTTTCTCAAACCGACGCCTCCCCGCATGACCCGGCGCAACCGGCTGGAAAATATCTTTCTGCTGTTGCTGCGTTGTCTGGCGATCTGCCTGCTCGCGTTCGGTTTCGCCCGTCCGTTTTTCCAAAAGCCGATGGCGGCAGTTCCGCAAGCGGCAACTTCTTCGCGCCTGGTGCTGCTTGTGGATGCCAGTGCCAGCATGAAGCGCGAAGGGCTTTGGTCCGCGGCGCTGGAGCGGGGCGAGGCGCTGCTCAAGAGCGCGTCGCCCGGAGATCAGGTCTGCCTCCTGGTTTACGACGACCGCATCCGCACCGTGGTCAGCTTCGAAGAATGGGCGGGTTTCGGCATTGCCGAGCGTGCGTCGCTCGCGGCCCGGAGGCTGGCGAGCAACGCACCTTCCTGGCGTTCCACGCACCTGGGCAATGCGCTCATCGCGGCGGCCGAGATCCTCGAGGACACGGAGTCCAGCCGCCGTGAACAAGAACCCACCGGACTGAAGCGCATCGTGGTGATCAGTGACTTCCAGGAAGGCAGCCGTTTGGACGGGTTGCAGGGGTACGAGTGGCCGCGGGGCGTGGAAGTGGCGGTTGAAGCGGTGAAGGCAAAGCGTCCCACCAACGCCGGCCTTCAGTGGGTGTTGGATGCGGAGGACTCGCTTCCGGCCGCGGCGGAAGCCGTGGCCCGCCTGCGCGTCAGCAACTCAAGCGACGCCACCGCGGAGCAGTTTCAGATTCGTTGGGACGGAATCGCCGATGCTCCCTCGCTGGACGCCTACGTGCCACCCGGTCAAAGCCGCATCGTTCCCGCGCCCCGGCTGCCCGCGGGCGTCGCCGGCGAGCGCCTGACCTTGCGTGGGGACGACCATGACTTCGACAATCTGGTCCATCTGGTGCAGCCCCGCGCCGAAGAGGTCAACGTCTTGTTGCTGGACGACGATCGGGAAAATGATCCCGGCCGGCTGCTGTATTACCTGAAGCGAGCCTTTCAGGACACGCGGAGGCAGACCGTGCGGATTAACACCCTGGCTGGCGGCACGGTTCCGTCCGCCGCCAGTCTGGTCACCAATCGGCTCTTGATCGTTTCCCGGGCGCTGCCCGAGAATCAACTGACGTTGGCCCGGCAATCCCTCTCGAGTGGCGGCACAGTGCTCTGCGTTCTGAATGACGCCACGCTCGGCGATACGCTGGGCCGGTTGACCGGCACTGCCGGACTGACGGTGACCGAGGCGACCGTGGGCAACTATGCCATGTTCAGTCAGATGGATTTCGAGCACCCCTTGCTATCGCCCTTCTCCGATCCGCGCTTCAGCGATTTCAGCAAGATTCGTATTTGGAAACACCGGCGACTTCCGCTCGAATCGCTGCCCGACGCCCGGGTCATCGCGCGCTTTGACGACCAGGATCCGGCCATTGTGGAAATCCCCTCCGGTCCCGGACGGGTGTTTGTCTTCACCTTTTCATGGCGTCCGGCGGACAGCCAACTCGCGCTTTCGTCCAAGTTCGTCCCGTTGCTCTATTCGCTGCTGGAACAGGCGGGCGGCCTTCAAGCACAGCTTGCGCAATATCGCGTCGGCGACACTGTGGATTTGGCAGCAGTCCTTGCGAAGTCCGCCGGCGTGGAGCTTTCCGTTCGGCAACCCGATGGTTCGTTGATTCCACTCCCTGCCGGCGAGACACGGTTTGCGCAGACCGAGGTTCCGGGAGTTTACGAAGTCATTGGCCCGGCCGTGCCCGTGCGGTTTGCCGTGAACCTCGACTTGGCGGAGAGCCGCACCGCGCCGCTGGCGCTGGATGAACTGGAACGTCTGGGGCTGCCCCTGAAGCCGCGTGAGATTGCGCTGTCCAAGCCCGCCGAATTGCGACAGAATCTGCACAACACCGAATTGGAAAGCCGGCAAAAGTTGTGGCGATGGTTGATTGTGGCCGCGTTGGTGGTATTGATGGGGGAAACCTTGCTGGCCGGATGGCTCACGCGGCGAGCCACCAGGCAGATTGAGGCAACCGTATGATTGACCGCCTGCTCCAGATTCACCTCGAACCGGTCGCCCGGGACCACCGGCGGTTTCGGTTCTTGCGCGGGCTTGCCTTGGGCTGGCTGGCGGTGGCGGCGTTTGGGTTGCTGCTGATCCTGCTGCGTTTGGGGACGGGCTGGGCTTCTCCGTGGGTTTTTCCATTGCTGCTGCTGGCGGCGCTCGGCGCGATGGTTGTCGCTTGGAAACAAGCCAGCCGTGCGAAGCTTGATTACTCCGTCATTGCTCGCCGGATTGAATCGGAGAACCCCCGATTGCACGCCTTGCTGTTGACGGCGGTGGAGCAGAAGCCGGACGCCACGGGCCAGCTTGGGTATCTTCAGGAGCGGGTCATCCGCGAGGCGCTGGCGCAGGATCGGCAGCATCAATGGCGCGCCGAAACCCGGCGGCGACTCTCGCTGGCGCGGGTCGGCAGCGTGGCGGCGCTCGCGCTCTTGGCGGCGGTGCTGGCGGGGCTTTTTCAAAGCGCTCCGCCGCGCGCGGTGTTCTACGCCTTGACGGGCCGGACCGTCGTCGTGACTCCCGGCGATACCAGCGTGGAAAAGGGCGGCAGCCTGGTGGTGCTGGCGCGCTTCAACGGCGGGGTGCCCGCGGAGGCGATGCTCATTGTGCGACCCGCCAACGAACCGGAGCGGCGAATTCCTCTTGCCAAGAACCTGGACGATCCCGTGTTCGGTGCCAGCTTGACCGATGTCACCGCGGAAATGACTTATCGCGTCGAGTACGGCGGCGAAAGCACGCGCGATTATCGGGTGACGGTCTTCGAGTATCCGAGGCTCGAGCGTGCCGATGCCGTGGTCACCTTTCCCGATTACACCGGCCTGCCGGAGAAGCGCATTGACGACACCCGCCGTGTCAGCGCCGTCGAGGGCAGCACCTTGGCTTACAACTTTCATCTGAACAAACCCGTCCAGTCTGCGACGCTCGTGGCCCGGGACGCGTCCCGGATCACGTTGGAGGCGGACGCTGGACGGCCCAATGTGGTCACGACCCGGTTGCACTTGGACAAGAGCCAGCGTTACGAGTTGCTGCTTGTGGATGAGGCGGGCCGGACGAACAAGCTGCCGCCGTTGTTTGTCTTCGAGGCGCTGACGAATCGAAAACCGGATTTGAAATTCGCCTTTCCGCGGGGTGACCAGCGCGTCTCGGCGCTGGAGGAGATCGCTTTCACCGCCGAGGTGTCGGATGATTTCGGCCTGAAAGGTTATGGCCTGGCCTACAATCTCGCCGGGCAGGAGACGAAGTTTCTCGAACTGGGCCACGGCGCCGCGGCGCACGAGAAGCGCACGTTCGAGCAAGTGGTGCCGCTGGAGGACCTGGGCGCGCAGCCCGACCAGTTGCTGAGTTACTACCTTTGGGCGGATGACATCGGGCCGGACGGCAAGCTGCGCCGCACGGCCAGCGACATGTTTTTTGCCGAAGTGCGGCCGTTCGAGGAAATCTTCCGCGAAGGACAGGCTGGCGAGGGGGGCGCGCAACAGCAGCAACAGCAACAGCAGCAGCAGAACGCCGCCGAGCGGTTGGCCGAATTGCAAAAGCAGATCATCAACGCCACCTGGAATCTTCAACGGCGCGAAACCGGCAAAACGCCCTCGGCGAACTACCAGAAAGACGCGGAAGTGGTGAAGGAGTCGCAGGAAAACGCGCTCGAACAGGTGCGCGCCCGCCGCGAAAGCACGGATGACCCGCGTTCTGCAGCGTTGATCGAGACCGTCGAGCAGGAAATGGAAAAGGCCCTCGAACACCTCGCCACAGCCGCCGGCAAGAATTCCTTGCAGGCCCTGCCGCCCGCCTTGGCGTCCGAGCAATCTGCCTATCAAGCTCTGCTTCGGCTGGCCGCCCGCGAATACCAGGTGTCGCGCGGTCAGAACAGTCAGGGCGGCCAGAGCGGCGCCGGAGGCCAACGCGCGCAGCGGCAGCTTGATCAACTGGACTTGCGCCAGTCGCAGAACCGTTACGAAACCCAGCGGCAGGCGGCGATGCCGCAAAATCCGCAGCAGCGCGAGCAGCTCCAGGCGTTCAACCGGTTGAAGGAACTCGCGCAGCGGCAGCAGGACATGAACGAGCGGCTGCGCGAGTTGCAGACCGCGTTGCAGGAGGCCCGCACCGAGGCCGAGCGCGAGGAACTCCGGCGGCAGCTCAAGCGCCTTCAGGAAGAACAACAGCAGATGCTGGCGGACGTGGATGAACTCCGGCAGCGGATGGAACGGCCCGAAAACCAATCCCAGATGGCCGAGGCGCGGCAGCAACTGGATCAGACCCGGTCCGAAGTGCAGCAGGCCGCGGAATCCCTGGAACGCGGCGAGGTTTCCCAGGCGCTCGCTTCCGGCACGCGCGCCCAGCGCGATCTCCAACAATTGCGCGACGATTTCCGGCGTCAGAATTCCAGCCAGTTCGCCGACGACATGCGCGAGTTGCGCAGTCAAGCGCGCGAACTGGCCCAACAACAGACGGAGATTGGCGAGAAGCTGGGGCAGTTGGCTGACCCCACGCAGCGCAAGACCCTCACCGATTCCGATGAGCGCCGGGAACTCGCTGCGCAGTTGGACGAGCAGAAACGGCGCATGGACGAATTGATCAAACACGCGACCGAGGTCACGCAGGAAGCCGAGCCGGTCGAGCCGCTGCTTTCGCGTCAGCTTTATGACACGTTGCGCAAAGCGTCGCAGGACGATGCCCGCGATTTGCAGGACACCACCAACGATCTATTGAGCCAGGGGCGCATGTATCGCAACGTCTATGAGCGGCTGCGCAGCGCCCGGGATGGCTCGCGGCGCCCGGTCGAAGTCACGGCCGAACTGTTGCGCGAGGGTTACACCGCCGAGGCCGGCAACCTCGAGGAACGCGCCCGGCGCAGCATCAATCATCTCCGGGAAGGGGTCGAGCGCGCCGCCGAGAGCGTGTTGGGCGATGATGCCGAAGCGTTGCGCCTCGCCCGCAGTGAACTGGAGGATTTGAGCGAGCGTCTCGAGCGCGAGATTGCGCAGGCCCGCGGTCAGACCAGCACCAACGCGGCACGGAGCGCGGGCGCGTCGCCGGGCGAGCGCGGTCAACGGACCGAGGCCAATCCGGGTGAGCCGGGCGAAGAGGGTGAAAGCCGCCAACAGGCCCAGAACCGGTCGCAAAGGCAGGGTGATCGCGACGGTGAAGGTCAGCAACAGGCGCGGAACCCGTCGCAGCGCGGTCAGGGCCAGCCGGGCGAGCAACCGGGCCAGGAAGGACAAGCCCAAGCGGATCAGCAGCCCGGTCAGGGCCAATCCGGCGAATCCTCACGGCAAATTGCTTCCGCCAATCAAGGACGCGGTGGCGCAGCCAACCAGCCGGGCGAGGCTGAGCGCACGGGCCAGCCGCGTGAGCGTAATCCACGGGGCGACACCCGGCAGCAGGCTGGCGAGCGTGGCGGGCAGGATGGCTTTCGCAATTTCTTCGATCAGTTTGGCGGTACTGATGGCGGCGGGACTTGGGGCGGGCCCATCACCGGCGTGGAGTACAGCCAGTGGTCCGACCGGTTGCGCAATGTGGAGGAGATGCTGGACGTGCCGGAACTGCGCGCCGAGGCCGCCAGAATCCGCGACCGGGTGCGCGCGGTGCGGCTGGATGTCAAACGGCACTCTCGCGAGCCGCAATGGGACCTGGTGCAGATGGAAATCGCCGGTCCCCTGCTGCAACTGCGGACGCGGGTCAGCGAGGAACTCGCCCGCCGCGAGTCAAAAGAAGCGCTGGTGCCGATTGACCGCGACCCCGTGCCGACGCGTTACTCCGAGCTCGTCCGCCGTTACTACGAGGAATTGGGCAGGAGTGATTCCGGGCCGGCTGCCGACGCAGGAACTCTCAAGTGATTCTCGACCGTGCCCCGGCTCATGAACCGGAAGGACGTAACGCCGGTGTTCCAACCGTCGCCGTCGCCGACTGGAAAGTCGGCGTTACCGACCCGCGGTTCATGGAGAGACTTCACGACATTGAAATCGCGCAGTCTGACAAGCATCTCGGAGCGCGGTTCGTGGCGAGGAGAGCGGGGCAACCTTTCGCGCAATCGGCTTTTTGCTGGCGACGACCGATTGACAAGAGCCAGTCGGTTTAAGTGATTTGTGGCACGGGTATGACATTCGGCTCGATATACATTTCCGGTCGCGATTGGTTGCTGCCCGCCGGCGGCTTTCTGCTCGTGGCCGTCGCCCTTCTGGCATGGACGTATCTCCGCGCCCCGGCCGACCGGATGCTGCGTGTGAGCTGCGCCAGCCTCAAACTGCTGGGCCTCGCCGCTTTGCTGGCCTGTTTGCTTGAGCCGTTCTGGAGCGGGCAACGGGCGCGGCCCGGGGCGAATTACCTGGCGTTGGTGGCTGACAACAGTCAGGGCATGAACATCAAGGACCGCAACGAGCCGATCACCCGGGCCGAGGTTCTGACCGCTCTCCTCACGCCGCAAAGCGGCGACTGGCAGGAAACCCTTTCCGGCACGTTCCAAGTGCGCCGTTACTTCTTCGATACCCGGCTGCAAAGCGCGCGTGACTTCTCGGAACTGAGCTTCGACGGGCGGGCCACCTCGCTCGGTTCGGCGCTGCAATCGGTCGCGGAGCGGTTTCGTGGTCAACCGCTGGCCGGGGTGCTGTTGTTCACCGACGGCAACGCCACCGACCTGCCCGAGGGCAAAATGGACGCGGCGGGTCTGCCGCCGGTTTATCCCGTGGTCATCGGCCGGGATGAAACCATCAACGACATCGCGATCCAGAAGATCGCGGTGAGCCAGACGGCGTTCGAGGACGCGCCGGTCACCGTTCAAGCCGATGTGTCGGCGGGCGGGTACGGCGGGCGGATGATTGTCGCGCAGTTGCTTGATCACACCGGCAAGACCGTTCAGGAACAGGCTTTGCGCGCGCCGCGGGGCGGGGAGACATTCCGTTTCCAACTCCGCCCCGAGCAGAGCGGCATTTCCTTTTATCAGGTGCGCGTTTCGGCCCGGGACGAACTCGGCCAGTTTGCGCACCCCGAAACTTCGCTCGAAGCCACGCTGGCCAACAACAGTCGCGTGTTTGTGGTGGACCGCGGCAAGGGGCCGTACCGCATCCTGTACGTCAGCGGTCGGCCGAACTGGGAATTCAAGTTCCTGAACCGCGCGCTCGAGGAGGATGCCCAGGTGGAGTTGGTGGGACTGATCCGGATTGCCAGGCGCGAGCGCGGATTCGGCCGGTTCGAGTTCCGCAGCCGGCCCGGGGAATCGGCCAATCCGCTGTTCCGCGGCTTCGACCGCACCACCGCGGAAACCGAAGGCTACGATGAACCGGTGCTCAAATGGCTCGTGCCCAGCGACCGCGACACGAACTGGATCACCGCCGGCTTTCCGAAGGTGGCCGCCGACCTGTTCCGCTATCACGCGATCATCCTCGACGATTTGGAGGCGGAGTTTTTCACGCGCGACCAGATGAGCCTGTTGCAGAAATTCGTCTCCGAGCGCGGCGGCGGTTTCATGATGCTGGGCGGGGCGGAGTCGTTCCACCAGGGCAAGTACGCCCACACGCCGGTCGGCGAGATGCTGCCGGTTTATGTGGATGTTCCCCGCGAAACCCGGCCGCTGGCGAACCTGCGCCTGCATCTGGGCCGCGAGGGCTGGCTGCAACCTTGGGCCCGGCTGCGCGACACCGAAACCGCCGAGCGCAAACGGCTCGAGGAACTGCCCGCCATGCAGGTGCTCAATCGTGTGCGCGACGTGAAACCCGGCGCCAGCGTGATAGCCGAGGTGCAGGATGAGGCGGGTCAAAAGCACCCGGCCCTGGTGGCCCAACGGTTTGGCAACGGTCGCGTGGGCGCTCTGCTCGTGGGCGATCTGTGGCGCACGGGGCTGCACGATGAAACCACCCGTGCCGACCTCGACAAGTGGTGGCGGCAAACGATCCGCTGGCTGATTGCCGATGTGCCGGAGCGCATCGCCTTTCACGCCGAACCCAAGCGGCTCGATCCCAACCAGGCCATGTCGCTGGTGGTGCGCGCCCGCGACAAGGAATTCAAACCGCTCGACAACGCCAGCGTGAAAATCACGGTCTCGCCCCTGACCGACTCTCTCGACACCGGGTCAGCCGGCCTGCAATCCAACACCAATCGCGTGTTGCTCACGGCCGAACCGGCGCTCACCGAGGCGGGGCGTTACGAGACCTCCTATGTGCCGCGCCTCGCCGGCGGCTACCTGGCCGAGGCGGTGGTGACGGACGCGGATGGCGTTGAAGTGGGACGGGCGCTGGCGGGTTGGACCTCCGACCCGGCGGCGGAGGAATTCCGTTCCTTGAAGCCGAATCGCGCGCTGCTGGAACGGATTGCGCGCCAGACTGGCGGCGAGGTGATTAACGTCAAAGACCTGGCGGCCTTCGCGGCGAAGCTCCCAAACCGCAACGCGCCCATCACGGAGAGCTGGTCGGTCCCGTTGTGGCATCAACCGCTGGTATTCCTCTTTGCGCTGGCCTGCTTCGCCGCGGAATGGGGTCTGCGACGGTGGAAAGGAATGGCGTGACGAATCGGTCAAGCACCCAAATACCCAACCACCCCACCGTCACTCGCCTGCTTTGGGTCTGTGGTTGTTTGGGTGTTTTCTGCTGGGCGACCTTGCTGCCGGCGAACGGCAGCGGCTCAGCGGAACGACCCACTGTCATCGTGGCCATGGGCGCGGCGGGAGAGGAGGAATTCGGCGGTGAATTTGCGCAGTGGGCCGAGCTTTGGGAACAGGCCAGCGGCAGAGCCAACGCGAAGCATGTCGTCATTGGACTCGGGCCGACGCACGAAGCCTCGGATTTGGAACTGTTGAAGCGGACGCTCGAGGATGAGCCGAAGGAATCCGGCGCCGAGTTGTGGCTGGTGCTCATCGGCCACGGCACTTTCGACGGCAAACAGGCGAAGTTCAATCTGCGCGGCCCCGACTTTTCGGCCGGGGAACTGGCCGAATGGTTGAAGCCCTTCCGCCGGCCCGTGGCCGTGTTGAACTGCGCCTCGGCCAGCAGCCCGTTCATCAACAAGCTCTCCGCTCCCGGCCGTGTGATCGTCACCGCCACCCGCAGCGGTTACGAGCAGAACTTTGCGCGGTTTGGAAAACATCTGTCGGAAGCCATCGCGGACCCTGCGGCGGATTTGGACAAGGACGGGCAGACCTCACTGCTGGAGGCGTTCCTGATGGCGTCGCGGCGCGTCGCGGAGTTTTACGAGGCGGAAGGCCGGTTGGCCACCGAACACGCCTTGCTGGATGACAACGGCGATGGTCTCGGCACACCGGCGGATTTCTTCCGCGGCGTCCGGCCCGTGAAGAAGCCAGCCGAAGGCGCGATGGTGGACGGTTTGCGTGCCCACCAGTTTCACCTGATCCGCAGCGAGCGCGAGCAAAGCCTCCCCCCGGAGGTTCGCGCCCGCCGGGACGAGTTGGAACTGGCGGTCGCCCGGTTGCGCGATGCGAGGGACAAGCTTGGCGAGGAGGAGTATTATCGGCGTCTTGAAAACCTGATGACCGAGATGGCGAAGCTGTATATGGATTCGGCGGCTGCGCCCTGAAAGCCGGTTTGAAGGAGCGGCGGCTTACCAGCGGCGGGGATTGCGAGCGGTTGGCAAGCCGCAATTCCCTTGAAAGGGCACGGTTGAGATAATCATGTCACAACCTCTCCTGCAGGACGTGGCCAAGAGCATGGAGCTTCCCGACCTGTTTCGCTCCGGGCTTTCCCCAAACCATTCTTTCCGCCAAGTTAAATGGCCGGACCGCAATCCAAGTTCGTGGAAGGCTGGTCAGCGGGCCGGCACGATTCGCGATGGGCATGACAAAGACACCGAGACGATGGCACAAGGCCGTCCGCTGGTTGGGGGGGCTGTGCCTGCTCGGCCTCTTTGCGGGCTTCCTGCTGCCCGTTTGGTTTCCCTGGGTGCTCAAACCGGTGCTCGCTCATTACGGGATGCGGTTCGCGGCTTACGAACGGCAGGGCTACACGCGCTTTGCGCTCGAGGGGCTTCGCGGCGAGTGGCCGGACGTGTCGCTCGAGGTGAAACGGATTGAAAGCGTCCTGCCCACACTCTGGCTCTGGCGAAGGTTTCAAAGCGACGCGGGCGAGGCGCCGTGGCTGATGGCCTCCGATTGGCGCGTCCGGGTGGAAAACCCGGAAGCGGAAACTTCCTCGGAGGACGACTGCTCGATGTCGGAAGTGCTGGATGAGGTGCTTTCGATCGCGGCCATCCTCCAACGCGAACTGCCGCGAGCGCGGCTAAGCCGCGGAACCGTGGCCGGGGAAGGTTGGGAACTGGGGTTGCCAGACGTCGAGTGGGGCAGGGGACAACTCCGCGGAGTGCTTCGCATCGGATCGCTTACCAACGAGATTCAAGTCAATGCCGCGTTGGAGTCAGAATCGGCCGTGGCACTGGCCGCGTCACTGGACGCATGGGAACTCGGCGTGGCGGCCAAACTGAATCGCGAGGCTTCGTCGTGGCAACTTGGAGGCGAGGTTCGCTGGCGGACGAACCGCGCGACGCTGTCGGGCACGTTCGCTCAGACCGGTTGGTGGCCGGCCTCGGGTCAGTTGGCAAGCAAGCAGGTTAGTTTCCCCGCAGAATGGGTGGGCTTGGACGGCTATGAGCCTCCGGTCGCTTCGCTGACCCTCAACCTGGCGGCGGACCAGTTTCGTCTTCAAGCCAAAGCGCTGGCGCAACCTGCCAATCCGGCGGAGAACTCGTTCCCGCCTCCCCTGGAGGTCGAACTGAATGCGCGAGGAAATCCCGGGGTTCTCACGCTCGAACAATTGGAGCTTCGTTCGTCGGGGCTGCGCGCCGGGTTGACGCATCCCTTCGAGCTTCGCGCCGATGGCGGTCGAATTACTCGAGTCGCTGGATTCCGACTCGCCCTGGATGCGGCAGAGGTTGCGGCAAGTCCGTTGTCCGGCAAGGTGGAGGGAGGGGTGGAACTGGAATTCGACCCCGAATGGAACGTGGCGGCTCGCTTCAGTGGCCTTGCCACAAACGTGGCGGGGTGGGGGATGACCGCGGAGCGAATTCACTTCGAGGGCCGGCTTGATTGGCCGGTGCTGCGGCTCGGCCCGATGCAGGCAGACTTCGAGGATGGATCCAGTTTGTCCCTCTCCGGCGCGGGCAACCTGACAGCGCAACAACTTTTGGAAGCGCGGTGGCAATTCACCGGGCCGCTTCTGACAGCGCACATTCCCGGTTTTGGTTGTGAGGCTTTCGAGGCTTCCGGCCGGGCGGAAGGCCCGTTCACGAACTTGACGCACGCGGGGCAGATCACCTTGAAGCAGGCAAGCGTGCCGTCTTTGAATCCTTTCGACGCGCGGGCCGAATGGCGGGGAACGAATCTTCACGTTGCGGTTCCCGAACTGAAGTTGAGCGCCGGCGATTCGGTGCTCTCGCTGGCGGGAGGTTTCCAGTTGAGCGCGTTGCAGCCCTTGACGGTCGCGGTGGGTGTGGAGCGCGCCACGCTGGGGCGCGGGGGGGTCGAACTGTATGCTCTGGCGCGGCCCGGGGTGATCCGTTTTGAACGCGCCGCCGGAGAAGCTGTATCGCAAGAATGGCATCTCAACGCCGAGGGCCTCGAGTGGCGCGGTCGGGATCGCGCGATCGGCCTCGCGGCGGACTTGCACTGGCCCAAGGAAGGCCGGCTCAACGGAACGGCGCGGCAGATCGCGTTGCGCGACTTTTCCGACTTCCTCCCCGGATCGGTTACGAACCTTTCCGTCGAGGATTTGATGCTGGGGGCCGGATGGACCAACGGACCGGTGCGGGGCGATCTGCTGTTCGACGTCGCGGTGGAGTCCGCGGGCCATCCACGGTTGAGCGTGAGCGGAAAAGCACAGAGCGGCGATGCTGTGACGCTGGAGCGGCTGCTGGTCCAGGTGGAACAATCACCCGCGCTGTCAGTCGTTGGAACGATCCCCGTCGCCCTGCAACCGGTGGCGGACGGGAAACTGTGGCGGCCCGTCGCGGGACAACCGCTCGACCTGCGGGCCGAGTTGAAGACGGAGGAGAGTTTCGCGCTGCCGCTGGGGAGGTCCGGCGAGTTGAGGGTGGCCCGGCCGGAATTGCGCGTGAGGGGTGGAGGCACGTTGGAGTCACCGTCGGCCTCCGTCAGTCTCGAAGTCGCCGCGGTGGAATGGCGCCCGGCGACGAATGACACAACGCGTCCCCGGCTGGAACAGGTCCGGATGGCCGGTCGTGTGCAACCCGCGCGGATCACGCTGGAGCAGTTCGATACGAAACTGGATGGACAACTGGTGACCTCCAGCGGCGAGTGGCCGTTGGCGGACGACTTCTGGCGGCAACTCTTCAAAGGAGAACCGGTGCTCGATTGGTCGGAGGCGCGGGGACGGTTGCAGATCGCCGAAGGTCAGGTGGCGGCGCTGGCGCGCTATCTGCCGTCGGTGCTCGCTCCGGAAGGCCGCGCCAGTGTGGAGCTCGCCTTGTTGCCAGGGAAAAAGCTCGAAGGCACGATGTCGCTCACCAACGCTTCCACTCGGCCCATGGGCCAGCTCACGCCGGTGCGCGAGGTGGCGGCGCGGGTTCGGTTTGCGGGCGACCACGCCGTCCTGGAGGAGTTCCGCGGCCAGATTGGCGGACAACCGGTGCGGGCCACCGGGCGGCTGAAGCTGACCGCGCCAGGGGACTGGGATTACGAACTGCATTTGCAGGGCAACAATGTGCCCCTGGCGCGTTCACTGGAGTTCCTGCTGCGGGGTGACTTCGATTTGCGGCTGGCGGGAGGCGGTGAAATGGCTCCGCGCCTGACTGGCAAGGTCATCCTCGCCGACGGTCTTTTCGTGCAGTACGCGACGGCGTTGATGTTGAGCCGGCCGGAGCGACCGGCCATGCGTCCACCCTATTTCAGCGTCACCAATCTGCCGTTCGCCGATTGGAAGCTGGACGTGGCGGTGCGAGGCGACCGTTTCTTGCGGATGCGCACGCCGGTGTTCAACGGAGTGGCGTCGGCCAACTTCAAGGTCGCTGGCACGTTGCGCGAGCCGGTGCTGACCGGGGAAGCCAGAATGGATTCCGGCAGAATCCTCTTCCCGTTCGGGGCGCTCAACGTGGATCAGGCGTATGCTTCTCTGGCCGGCGACGACCCGCGCGGGCCGGAACTGCTCATCAACGCTTCGGGCCGGAACTATCGCTACGACTTGCGACTGGAAGTCACCGGGCCGGCCGACGGCGCGAACGTCATCTTCTCCTCCACGCCGCCGCTGAGTTCGGAAGAAATCCTGCTCCTGCTCACGGCGGGCGAGTTGCCGGCCGAACAGACGCTTTCCACCCAGGCGCGCGCGGGCCGGCTGGCCACGTTCCTGGGGCGGGATCTCTTGAGCCGGTACGCCGGCAGTGACCTGGCGGAGGAACGGCTGACCATCAACACCGGCGAGAATCTCACCGAGGAGGGCAAGGCGACTTACTCGGTCGAATACCGGCTCAACGATCGCTGGTCGCTCGTGGGCGAGTACGACCGGTTCAACGCGGTCAACGCTGGGGTGAAATGGAGAATCCTTCTGCGTTAGCCCGGCTTGCGATGAGGACCCGCCATTTCACAACAAGCACCGGCCGGCGGCGCACCTTGGCGGGTGACGCCCGCTTCGGACTGTGCGGGCGGTTGCTTGTGTGCATCGCGCTCGTCCTGCTGGCGGTCGAGGGTTGTCCGCTCCACGCAGCGGAGGCGAAGACCAACGGGCCGGCGCTGGTGCAGGTGTCCGGGTTGGGCGTGCTCGGCAACCGTGAGATGGCCCGCCTGCTCCGAAACTTTCAGTTGAAACAGCAGCAGCCGGCGCTGCTGGATCGCGCGTTTGCCGAGGACGCGGCGTTGGTTTTGCTCTCTCGCATGACGCACGAAGGCTATTTGAACGCGCGCTTGGAGGCTCAATTCGTCCTGGCCGATGGCCGCCGCCGGGACTTTCACTGGACCAATGCAATGGAGGTGCTTTTACCCGGCGACTTCGCCGCTCGCGAAGCTCGGTTTCACGTGCGGAAAGGAGTGCGTTTTTATTACGACTCACTGGAGATCGCCGGTGCCGAGGCCATCCCCACCCGGGCGGCGCAACGTTACTTCGTCAGTGGTGATACCTTGTTGAACCTGCGGGCCAACCGGGTGTTCAGTCCCGCCCGATTGAATGAATCGGTGGCCGCGCTGCGGGAGGCCCTGGCTCGCAGGGGCTATCGCGAAGCCCAGGTCACAGCCACCAACGTGGTCTTGGACCCGGTTTCCGGTGCCGCGCGGGTGGACATCGTGGTGATGGAAGGGCGGCCGACCGTGGTGCGGTCGGTCTTGAGCGAAGTCCTCGAACCGGACGCGCCGACACCTTCGACGACTTCAATGCTGCGCCCGGATGGACCCTATTCGCCCTTCTGGCAACAGGACTTTGCCCGGCGGTTGCGGGAGGTACAGTTTGCGCGCGGGTTTCCCGACGCCGCGGTGGAATTCACCGTGCTGGGAGGCGAGACGAACGCCACCCGCATCGAGCTGGACTTGAAGGCACGCGTAAACACCGGGCAGCGGGTGACGCTGGGCGAGGTGCGTTTCGAGGGACGGAAGCGCACCCGCGAATCGGTGCTGGAACAGCACGCGCGGCTGGAGGAGGGCCAGCCCTTGAACCGGTTGGAAGCCGAGCAAGCCCGCCAGCGGCTCGCCCGCCTCGGGGTTTTCGATTGGGTGAGCCTGCGCTACGATCCGCCCGAGGAAGCCACCCGCGACGTGGTGTATGAACTGGCCGAAAGCAAGGCAATCTCGTTGAGTGTGCTGGGCGGCTACGGCAGTTATGAATTGTTGCGCGGCGGGCTGGAATTCGAGCACCGCAACGTGCTGGGTCTGGCGCACTCGGCCCGCTTGCGCGGCATCCAGTCGTTCAAGGCCACCAGCGGCGATTTCCTTTACACCGTGCCGGAGTTGTTCGTTGAGAACCTGGATTTTTCCGTGCGCGGCTCGGGGCTGAGGCGCGAGGAGGTTTCCTTCACCCGTGAGGAATATGGCGGTTCCGCCGGGATTCACAAACGGATTGCTCCCATCCAATCAGACCTCTTTGTGAAGTACAATTACGAGTTCCTCAACGCGCGGGACGTGGCCTCGGCCACTACGAACCTCGTGGGCGTGACGGAGGCGCGCGCGGCGGCCATCGTCGTGGACCTCACGCGTGACCGAAGGGACAACCCGCTCTCGCCGCGGCGAGGGGTGAAGGTCTTCGGCAACATGGAGCTGGCCGCCGACGCGCTGGGTGGCAACGTCAACTACCAGCGCTTCCTGGTCGGCGGATCATGGCACCACAACCTGGGCGGCGGCCGGCTGCTGCACCTGGGAGTAACGCATGGGTTGACGTTCACCTGGGGCGGCAGCGACGTGGAACTGCCTTTCAACAAGCGATTCTTCCCCGGCGGCGAGAATTCGGTACGCGGTTATCAACAGGGCGAAGCCTCGCCTTTGGATGCGAACGGCGACCAGTTGGGCGCGGAGACCTTCACGCAGGCCAACCTCGAACTCGAGCAACTGGTGACGCGCTCGTGGTCAGTCGTGGCTTTCTTCGACGCGGTGGGGTTTGCGTTGCGGCGAGAGGATTATCCGTGGGATGAAGGGCTGTATTCGGTGGGCGGCGGCGTCCGCTGGCACACCATCATCGGTCCCGTGCGGTTGGAATACGGGCACAACCTGAACCGCCGTGCCCACGATCCCGCCGGCACGCTGCACTTCTCCATCGGCTATCCGTTTTGAGGTCTGCCCACCGCATTGGAAGGGGCGGGGATTGGGGAGTGTGATGCAGATATGTGCTTGGGCTGGTCAATGATTCTCCCTCTCCCAGCGGGAGAGGGCCGGGGTGAGGGATAACTCGTGATGAAGCTCACTGCTACCACGATGCACTCACCCTCACCCTCACCCTCTCCCTGAGGGAGAGGGAACAGCCGTCGCGCACCTTGCTTCTGCCAGACCATCGCGGAGCCAACTCCGTCGCAGGTATTCGTCAGCATCGGCGAATCATCCTCCTTCTCCCAGCGGGAGAGGGTTGGGGTGAGATGGGCTTGTCGAGAGGCTCACCAATGCCGATATCGCCTTTCCCCTGTCAGCGAGGAGATATTTCTCCCTGTCCCTGTGCCAGGTTGAACCTTGGAATCAAAGTTTTCCAAGCTTGCCTTGGGCAACTTGCTCCGTGAATCTGGCCCGCGAAATTATGGCGAAACGCGCGCTGATCACCGGCATTACGGGACAGGATGGTTCGTATCTGGCGGAGTTGTTGTTGGGCAAAGGCTATGAAGTGCATGGCATCATCCGCCGCGCCAGCACCTTCAACACCGGCCGGCTCGACCCCATCTACGAAGACCCGCACTCCGGTCGCAAACGGTTGTTTCTCCACTATGGTGATTTGAGCGACGCGAGCGCGCTGGCCCGGTTGATGACCAAGATTCAACCCGAGGAAATCTACAACCTGGCGGCCCAAAGCCACGTGCGCGTCAGTTTCGACAGTCCCGAATACACCACCGACATCACCGCCACCGGCGCGGTGCGGCTGCTGGAAGCCATCCGCGAGACGGGCCTGCAGCCGCGGTTTTATCAGGCGTCCTCGAGCGAGATGTTCGGCAAGGTGCAGGAGATTCCGCAGAAGGAAACCACGCCATTTTATCCCCGCAGCCCTTATGGCTGCGCCAAGGTGTACGCCTACTGGATCACGGTGAATTACCGCGAGTCTTACGGACTGCACGCCAGCAACGGGATTCTGTTCAACCACGAATCACCCCGGCGCGGCGAGACCTTTGTCACGCGCAAGATCACGCGCGCGGTGGCGCACATTCAGGCTGGACTCCAGGACAAGCTCTACCTCGGCAACCTGGACTCCAAGCGCGACTGGGGTTATGCCAAGGAATACGTCGAGGCCATGTGGTTGATGCTGCAGCAGGACAAGCCGGATGATTACGTCGTGGCCACCGGCGAGACCCACTCGGTGCGGGAATTCTTGGAGACCGCCTTCAGCCATGCCGGTCTGGACTGGAAGAAGCACGTGGAGATTGACCCGCGCTACTATCGGCCGGCGGAGGTGGACCTGCTGATTGGAGACCCCAGCAAAGCCAAACGCCAATTGGGTTGGGAACCCAAGATCAAATTCGTGGACCTGGCCAAGCTTATGGTGGACGCAGACATCGAATTGCTCCGGCGGCATCGGCAGGGGGAAATCAAGGTGGCGGGGTAAATAAGAGCGCAACGCCCTAGCAATACAGAGTCGCAGTCCTTGCGAATCAATACCAGTTCCAAAACAACGAGCGATGGTTTCCGGGACCGGGACGTGGCACATTCGCGAGGCGGGGTCCCACCCAGATAACGGCCGGATTACAATCAGCAGGTGTCTGCAACCGATGCATGCCGAGGTTCAGTTCAACCGGCGCTCTTGAAATCTCCACCCCATCCATATTGCCATTGATCGAACTGCTTTCTTCAATAGGCAGAGATCCATCTGTGGACTGCAAATAGTTGGTGCTTGGGGGTGGCCGCAGCCTAACGACTTGGTAACGCCCGGGGTGGAAGATCTCAAATTCGCCGCCTCCAGCCGGCAGCACGCATCCTAGTACCCAAAAGTCATCGGCAACTGGAACGTATCTTTGCCGGATGAATTCGTGATCCTCCTCGGGCAGCCAGGTTGTGCGGTAGCTGGGAATGAACACAGCCGCCGGACGTGCCGCCAACATTTCCCGCACCCGGCGGCCCGGAACGGTGACGACTTTGCGAATGTTCAAACTGTGGAGGTACCACTGATAGTGGATGGTCCGGCGAGTGGCCACCATCCCGATGCCGTCGTAAACCAGGTCCTTTGCGGGGTCGGTGACATCCTCGGCCAGTTGCATCAGCAGATTCTGGCGGGCGTTAGGCCACTCCAAGTGTCGTTTGGTGGCCAGGAAGAAGGGTATCGCATGCACAAAGACCAAGAGCGTCGTGGCCAGCGGGCGGATTGACGCGCGCTCGCGGAGCAAATCCCATAGTGTCTCGCCATATTTGAAGGAAAGGATCAACGCATAGGGCACTAAGTGCAGCAGATTGTAGGGAAACGGCGTTGGATTGACAAAAAGCGCCGCGAAAGCACCGAGGCACAACAAAACTTCTGGAAGATAGCCATGCCACGTGAGCGCGGATTTCCCCCGCCGAACCACATCGCACAGGATCGCGAAGCATGCCGCGAGGGTCAGGGCAAGCAGCAGAGGCGACTGAACCAGCAACCGACCCAAAGTTGACCAGGGCCAAAACCGGTTGCTCCCTCCACTGGCGGCCGCTCCTTGCGTATCGGTCGAGTACTGGGTCACTCTGCGAAAGACATAAAGATAATTGTCCCACGTGTCACCCGCGCCGTATGCAACGCGGATGACCGCCGTTGCCGCGACCGCCCCGGCCAGCCAGGCCAAGGCCAATTGCCAACGAGGTTGTGGAAACGCTGACGGAGGGAAGAGCAGCAAGGCCAATGAAAGGGGCAGGGCGTACACCACGGTTTTGACGGCTGTGAACAGCAACGCAACGGTTACGGCTCCAGCGACTGCGTAGGAACCAAGTCCCATTGGTCGGGTTCGGACCGCCCACCAGATCACCAGCACACCCGTTAGGACCAGGTTGTCATGGCGAATTTCGAAGCCGTAATCCCACAGCGGTGCAAGCGAAACTGCGGCGGCGAGCGCGATTATCCCGCGGGTTGAACAGACTCGGCCAGCAAGAATCTTGGCCAGCAGGATGAGATTGAGCCAAAATACGCCGAGGAACAGAAGCCGGGCCAGGAGGAGCATCTCGGTGGCGCGAAGGTCCATTTGAGAGATCCACGACAGCGGACCCAGGAGGAAGAGCGCCGATGAGGTGAAGAACTCGGATGATTGGCCGGCGGCGAGCACCTTGGCCATGTAAAAGTTCTGGCACTCGTCAACCTGGTAAATGCGTGCTTTGGACAGGTGAATGGAGAACGCGGCCAGCAATGCGACCGCACTGAGCAGCGCAATGGCCAACACCCGGTTTTCGAGAGGCGCCCGCGTCGGTGGCGCATTGCCGGTAAGACACTGTTTTTTTGGAGCACTGTCCACTTTGAGGCCGTCAGTCGAGGGAGGATTCGGATCCAAGGTTGATCTTCTCTGCGATGAGGTATTCCGGTCGGCCTTTGACTTCGTCGAAAAGACTGCCGATGTAATGCCCCAGAATACCAATGGTCAGCAATTGCACGCCGCCGAAGTAAATGATGGTCAGGATGACGGAGGTCCAGCCCGAGATCGAATAATAGGGGTTGGAAAGTTTTCCATAAATGACCCAGGCGGAGAGCAGCAGACCCAGCCCCACGGAGAGGAAACCAAAGGCTGTGGCGATGCGAAGCGGCTTTTTAGAGAAGTAAAAGATGCCGGTTGTGGCCAAACGGACCAGTTTCGACAGTGTGTACTTGGGTATGCCGGCGTGCCGCGGGTTGCGCTCGTAATAGAACGGAGTCTGTTTGAACCCCATCCAACTTATCAATCCACGAATGTATTTGCTGTTCTCGCGCAGATTGTTGAAAGCCAGCATGATTTTTCGGTCAATCACCCGAAAGTCGCCGGTGTCCACCGGGAGCGGATACTCGGAGAGCTTGTTGAGCACTATGTAAAACAGCTTGGCGGTCAGCAGATATGCCGGGTTTTCTCCCTTGCGCCGTTTTCTTACGCCGTACACGACGTTGGACCCGCTGTCGAGCAGCAGGTGGATCATTTCCGGTATGACCTGGGGCGGGTCCTGCAGGTCCGCATCTATGATCACCGCAAGGTCGCCGCAGGCATGACGGATGCCGGCACTGACCGCCGGTTGGTGTCCGAAGTTACGGGAGAGGACTAGTACCTTCACCCGTGGATCCTGCCGGGCGATTTCGCGCAGAATGTCGGGCGTGCCATCGCGGCTGCCATCATCAATGAGTATGAACTCATACTGGAGGGACTGGTCGTTACGAAGCGTGTCGGAAATCTGGGCGTAGGTCTCCCGGATCACCTCTTCTTCGTTGTAACAGGGCACTATTACTGAGACGAGCATGCTTACTTTGGTCATCCGGCTGGGGACGAACGCATGATTGTGCCTGCATCTGCAGGCAAGCTTGGACACCAATCGAATCGCGAGGTTGATTTTAACCTCTCGGCCCCGACCGCAAGTTAATTAATAGATTCCTCAGAATGCATCTTGGAAAAGCAAGAAAATGGCCACAAAAGACCTCCAGTCCGTTCGGGCGGTGGAAAGGATCTCGATGCATGCGGCGGACGAAGTCGCGAGTGTAGGCGGCTTGCTTCCAACCGAATCTGGCGCTTGCGGAACCAGGGGATATTCGAAAAGCCACGAGCCGCTCCTCGTCCATGAAGGCCGGACCATGTTTGAGCAATTCGGCCCAAAATAGGACATCCAGCATGTAGGGGTTGGCGTCTTGGTACATGCCTGAGCGTGGCAGGAGGTCGCGTCGGAACAAACCCACCACGGGTTCGCCGACCAGATTGGCTCCCCACAAGACGCACTTTCGGATCACCTCGTTGCCGGGAACGAGTCCGCGCCGAAACCGAAATCTGCGGCGGATCACCGTTCGGTCCGCGGCGTTGATTACGTCCGTATTGCATACGGCCAAGACGGCTTCCGCGTGGGCCGGATATTCCAACCCGGCGACCTGTTTCGCGATACAGTCGGGATAAAGCATGTCGTCCGCTCCCATCATCTTGACGTAGCGGCCTTGAGCCATCGCGAGAGCCTTATTCCAGTTTCCGGCCATTCCAAGATTGGTGTCGTTCTGAACCAGAAGTACCCGCGCGTCCTGGAAGCGCCTGGCAACCTCGACCGTGTCATCGGTGGAATGATCGTCGCAAACGATGATCTCCAACTTGTCGTAGGTTTGGCGAAGCACGCTTTGAAGCGTGGCCGAGATGAAACGGCCGTTGTTGTAAGCGGGTATGCAAACGCTGACCAGCGGTTGGGAGAGATCGCGGTATTGGGTTGTCTGATTTGTTGCCAACAGTGCGAGGCATGTTGCCGCCCGGGCTTCTCTTGTCAATGGCGTGTTCGATGCGTGTTCCGATGCTTGACTCCGTCACCCTGTGTGCGGAGCATCGCTGCATTGACAAATTGTTGAAATCTTTCAAATCATTTCCACCGTTGAGTATCGCATTCAAGCCAGCCCAGTTACTCGAACCGAAGTTGCTCGAAGGTTTACTCCTCGGATGACGAGACGAATTCTCAACGCGTTGATTCGCCGCTTGGGATACTCCCCCTTGCCCTTGGGCGAGTGCCTTCGAGCCCTGAAGGGCATGGGATTCCACCCAAAGCACATCATGGATGTCGGGGCTAATCACGGGGAATGGACGCGACGGGCGCTGCGATATTTCCCCGAGGCGGAATATACCTTGCTTGAACCACAGGACTGGCTTAGGCGACATGTTGAGGACTTGCTCAAGTCCAATCCCCGCGTCCATTGGCACGGCGTGGGAGCGGGGGAGAGTCCGGGGATGCTCAAGTTAACGCTCGCCGAACGTGATGACAGCAGCTCGTTTCGGTTCACGCCAGAGGAGGCGCAGGCCTTGGGTCGCCGGCAAATCGAGATTCCGATTGTGACCATCGAACAATCGGTGCGCGAGACGGGGCGACCAATTCCTGACATGATCAAGATTGATGCCGAGGGGACGGACCTGGCAGTGCTTCGGGGCGCGGGGGCATGCCTAGGGGTCACGGAGTTGATCTTCGTCGAGGCAGGCGTGATGCACAAGAAAATCGCCAATGACGTCCTGTCGGTGATGCAGACGATGAGTGGGTACGGTTATCGCCTCTTTGATGTCACCGACTTGAACCGGACCCGTTGTCACGGCGCATTGTGGCTGGTGGAACTCGCTTTCGTTAAGGTGGGTGGAAAGCTCGATGAGGCGGTCAGCAGTTACGACTAAAGAACGCTTTCAATCAATCTTGCACACTGTTCATGCTATTTGACTGTGAAACTCACGGGCAGTTAGTTAGGCAATGAGAGTCGCAATCATGCAACCGTACCTGTTCCCGTACATCGGTTACTTCCAACTGATGCATGCGGTGGACACATTTGTGATCTACGATGATGTTTCCTTTATCAAGAAAGGATGGATAAACCGGAACCGGCTGCTGGTCAACGGGCAAGCCCGTTTCTTTACGGTTCCCTTGGTGGATGCGAGCCAGAACCGTCAGATCCGAGAAACCATGATTGCGACCGGACCCTATGAACAGTTTCGCAGGAAATTCTTCGCCACCCTCACCCAGCACTACCAAAAGTCACCCTACTACCCCGCAACGAAGGAAATCGCCGAAGCTGTCTTGAATGTGCATCCCGTTTCGATAGGTGATTTGGCCCGTCACAGCCTCGAAGCTGTCTGCGCTTATGTGGGGATCTCGACTCGGGTTGTTCCCTCTTCGACGATTTATCAGAATGGCCAACTGGGTCGCGTGGAGCGATTGGTTGACATTTGCCGCAGGGAATTGGCGGACACGTATGTCAACGCGGCGGGAGGGAAGGAGATCTACACCAAGGAGGCGTTTGCGGAGGCGGGCCTCACTCTATGCTTTCTGGATAGCGCCGATATTGCTTATCCGCAAGCGGGCAGAGGTCCTTTTGTTGCCAACTTGTCCATCCTCGATGTGCTCATGAACAATCCGGTGGAGGCGGTGAAACACTTTCTGGCGCAATACAAGCTGGTATGATTCTGAGAACGCACGCAAGGTCATGGCCGTGGCGGGCACGGAATCCGCTGCCGAGCGCTCAGAGCTGTTTGAGGCGCGCCGCATTTACACAGGATGCCACCTCCGGCCAATCACGATGATACATGCAGCCGAACCGCCCACCTGATTTGTCAACCGCTGTCCCGTTTTGTATCCACGGTCTTCCGCGGTCGGGGACGTCCTGGCTGGGTGAGATTTTCAACAGCCACCCGCGCGTTTGCTACAAATTTCAGCCGCTGTTTTCCTTTGCGTTGAAGGAATGTATCACGGGGGCTGCATCGCGTGATGAGATCCAGGAGTTTTTTGATTTGCTCCTCAAGACAAACGATCCATTCTTGGATCAACAGGAGGCGCGCGCCAAGGGATTGCTGCCGGTCTTTCGCAAGGAGTCGCCAACGCATGTCGCCTACAAGGAGGTGCGGTATCATGGGATCCTCCCGAATCTGCTGCGGAAACATCCCGCCCCGCATGTTTTTCTTTTGGTGCGAGACCCCCGCGCCACGATTTGCTCCTGGTGGAAGTCTCCAAAGGAATTTCGGGCGGAGGCGGGTTGGCAAATTGAAGAGGAATGGCGCTACGCGCTTCGGAAGAACCTGAATCGGCCCGAGGAATACAATGGCTTTGAGCGCTGGAAAGAGGCAGTTCGTCTCTTCGTTCACTTGGCAGCCGCGTATCCGCAGCGGGTGACTTTGATTCGCTATGCCGAATTGTTGAGAGATCCGATTGAAAACACCGCCAGACTTTTCCAGACGCTGGGTCTGGATTTACCTGTGCAGACGCGAAAATTTCTGGAACGCTCCCGCGACATTGCAAAGGCGAAGGATAGCGACCGCTACAGTGTGTTTCGAGCGCGGGATAATGATGATGAATGGCGAACGTCGCTCCCCAACACCATTGCGGAGGAAATCACGCGGGAACTTGAAGGTACGAACCTGGATGTGTTTTTGGACGCCTGAAAGCCGCCACCGAATGAACCGGCTGCACCCAGGTGCTGCGGCGCGGCGGCAGTTTCATCAAGTGACATGCACATGAACAAGACCTCGGTAGCGGATCTTGCCGTGTTTGGCGGCCTGCCTGCTTTCGCCGAGACCCTTCACGTTGGTCGCCCCAACATTGGTCATCAGGAGCGATTCCTGAGCCGGGTCGGTGACCTGCTGGAACGGCGCTGGTTGACTAACAATGGTCCCTTCGTCAAGGAACTGGAAGCGAAGATTGCATCCCTGCTTGGGGTAAAACACTGCATTTGCATGTGCAACGGCACGGTGGCCTTGGAAATTGCCACCCGTGCCCTGGAGTTGCGGGGGGAGGTAATCATCCCGTCCTTCACCTTCGTTGCCACGGCCCACGCACTGCAATGGCAGGAAATCACCCCGGTTTTCTGCGATGTGGATTCCCAGACACACAACATTGATCCGCGAAAGGTTGAGGCGTTGATCACACCGCGCACGACGGGAATCATCGGCGTGCATACCTGGGGGCGAGGTTGCGATGCCCTGGCCCTGACCGAGATTGCCCGCCGCCGGGGACTTCGACTGATGTTTGACGCCTCGCACGCCTTTGCTTGCTCTTATCAAGGGCGGAGTGTGGGCAGTTTTGGCGATGCGGAAGTCTTCAGCTTCCACGCAACCAAGTTTTTCAACACCTTCGAGGGTGGCGCGGTTGTGACCAACGACGACCGACTGGCGGAGAGAGCTCGCTTGATGAAGAATTTTGGGTTCGCGGGTCTGGACAACGTCATTTACATCGGCACGAACGGCAAGATGAGCGAAGTGTCCGCTGCGATGGGGTTGACCAATCTGGAAAGCCTGGACGAGTTCATCGCCATCAACCGGAGAAATCATGGCCGCTATCGCTTGGGATTGGAGGGTTTGCCCGGCATTAGCCTGATCGGCTATGAGGAATCCGAACGCGCCAACTTTCAGTACGTTATTGTCGAGGTGGAGGACACGGTCTCGGGCATCAGCCGCGATGAACTGGTGCGAATCCTTCACGCGGAGAACGTTCGCGCCCGGCGTTACTTTCATCCGGGATGTCATCGCATGGAACCCTATCGCTCTTATTTTCCGCACGCGGGGTTGCTGTTGCCCGAGACGGAGAGGCTGACCACGCGCGTTATGAGTCTTCCCAACGGAACGGCCGTGGGGGAATCGGACATCCAGGTGATTTGCGACTTGATCCGGTTCGTCATCGAAAATGCAGAAGCAATTCGAAGTCGGATGGCCTGAATTCGATCATGGATGCATTCGAAACCAACAAGCCGGAACTTACTCGGGAACGCATCCAGACGTTGATTCGTCAGCACACGGTTCAGGTGGCCGAAGCGTCACTCATCGAGCGACCCAAGGTAAGTGTGGCGTTGATCACCTTCAATCACTCCCAATTCATCGCGCAGGCGCTGGACGGGGTACTGATGCAGCAGATGGACTTTCCTTACGAGATAGTGGTGGGTGATGATGCTTCCACCGACGGCACCACGGAGATTGTGCTGGAGTACCAGAGGCGGCATCCAGAAAGAATCAAGGTGCTGCGGGCAACGGAGAATCTGGGCAAATACACGGGCAACGGGCGGCTCAACCTCCTCCGCTCCGTGGCGGCCTGTCGCGGTGAATACCTGGCGATATTCGAGGGAGACGACTACTGGACCGATCCACGCAAACTGGCGGTTCAGGTCGGCTTTCTCGACCAAAACCCGGAGTGTGCGTTGTGCCATCACAAGGTGGATTACGTCAGATGGCCGGGTGATCAAAAGTTGCGTGAGTTTCCTCCCCTTCGCTATCGAAAGCTCCGGCTGGATCCGCGTGAACTGGCCTTGCTGAATTGCATCCAGACCTGCTCGGTGTTGATTCGACGCGCGTGGATGCCGCAGTTCGATGAAGGACTGGTCGGTTTGCGGCTTGCCGATTGGCCGCTTTTTGTCATGTTGAGCCAGCGAGGATGGATCGGCTATCTCGACCGAAAAATGGCTTGTTACCGCGTGCATGCGGGCAATGTTTGGAACAACCGGCCGGCAGAATTCAAGCTTCAAGCTTTGGGCAAAATGGCCGAGTATTTGTTAATGCGGGTGAATGAAGACTCGAAGGACCTTTGGCGGGACACGATCCTCGCAGTTGCTTTCAAAGAGGCCGCTCTCGCCGCCAGGTCGTTGTCCCCAGGGGATTTCTGGCGCAAGCTGTCGCGGTTCGTCCGTCGTTGTATCGAATTCAAGAAGCCGTTTTGGATCTTCAACCGATTGTGGGTGTATTACCAGGCGCACAACCAAGCTGAGTGAATGAGAATGACTCACTCATGAAGCGCAAACTGAACTCGATTCTCCTTGGGACGGTTGCGATCGCGATGGGATTTCTGATGTTGAAGTCCACGCTCTACTTTGCGGCCTCGCGCATTTACCACGCCGACGAGTGCCAGAGTGTGTTCGTGGCGCGAATTCTGGCGCTGGGTCAGGCTCAGGAGTATTTCACCAGCATCTCGCTTTTTCTGATGCCGTTGGTCTGGCTGGCGCGGGAGGCCGTTCAATCCGCGGAGCTTTTCGCTTCGGCGCGGCTGGTGGCTCTCCTCATCTTTTGGTTGAACCTGTTGCTCCTGGCGCTGGCGACCGGCGAGAAACTTGCGTCGTGGCGGGGGTTGTTCGCCTTTGTGGGAGCGGCAACCCTGTCGCCGCTTTGGGATTACGGCTTCGAGATCCGGCATGACAATCTGCTGCTGACCGGGTTGCTCTTCATTTGGTGTTTGATGCGGCTGCGTCCACCGGGCATCGCCGCTTACGCCATCCTTGGCGGACTGATGGTCGCCTTGCTGTTCACGGCGTTCAAATCATTTGTCTATACCATTCCCTTGGCTCTCGCGTTCCTGGTCTTTCCTCCGCACGGCGTCGCGGTGGCCCGTTGGAAACTGGGTTTGGCTTGGGCGATTGGCGCTTTCGCGATGTTTCTGACGATCCGTCTGGCTTACGGAGCGGGCGGAGTCTGGGATGTTTACTTGTCAGGATTCCAGATGGTTTCGGAGGCCTCCGGAGGACTGGGACGATTTCCGCCCTGGAAAACTCTCGGCCGCCTCTTGACTCAAACGCCATTACTCCTGGCCTTGGTGTTCGGGGCGGTGGTCGCGGTTGGCTCGGAGTTGGGTCGTCGTGGCAGAGCGGCCCTTGGTTGGTCGGGCTTGCTTCCCGAGACGGTGTTTTTCCTGATCGCTCTCGCGGCCCTGCTCGTCAACCCGGCGCCTCACCCGTACAATCTGGTCAATCTGGTTCCATTCGCTTACTTGCTTGCCTTCCGGTATGGCATTTCTGTCCTCGCCGAGGTCTGGGCGCAGCCGGTGTTTCGTCCGGTGATTCTGACGTTGCTGGTGTTTGCGCATTTCGTGCCGTTTTATATGGCCACGCGCCGCCACCTGGACTGGCCCAATCATCGGCAGGAAAACTTGATGCGCGTGGCGGAGCAACTCACCGACCCGGTCAAAGACCCGGTCTATGACGGCATCGGGATGGTGCCCACGCGGAGGAGCATTCATTTTCATTGGTTCCTCCACAGTCTCAACATCAACAACTTCAGGAAGAGCGGAGATTTGCGAGTGCGTGATATGCTGGCCGAGAATCCGGCGGCGGTGATCATTCAGAGCTATCGAACGGATTGGTTGCCGGAGGAGGACCACGAGTTCATCCGCCAAAGGTATGTTCCCCTGGCGGACGATTTCTGGGTGCTGGGCCAGATGCTTCCCGCCGGAGGTGGCGAGTTCGAGATTCATCATCCAGGCCGCTATCACCTTGCTCCCAAGGAAGTGTCGAATCTGGCTGGCACGTACGAGTCCTCGCTGAAGGCATTGCTGGAAAGCCGGAAGCAACCGGTGGCCGAGCCAAAGGTTGAGCCGGAGTTTGTGGCGACGTTGAACGGGCTTCCGTTGACCAATCGCACGGTGGAATTGCCGGTGGGAACCTATCGGCTGGAAACAGCGGCGGATTGCTCGCCCACGGTGGTGTGGGCCGGTCCGAAGCTGAAACAAGCACCGCGTGTCAGCGAGAGCGATCGCCGCCGGCTGTTCGTAAATTGGTATTGATAGGATCGAAGACAGGCTGAAGGCGCTGGACCACCAGGCGCGTATCGCCGACTTTCCAGTCGGCGCGAGGGCCGGTAGGAAGACCGGCGCGACGACGGTCCCAAGCAGGTTACTGCGCGCCCATGACTGACTGCCGACTGTGCTGGCCGCTCGCGCAGGCGACGAGGGCGTCGCCCCTACGCTTTGGCGGCGGGTTTGTCCGTGCAGCGGCTCAGAAAATCCTCGTAAGTCAGCCGGACACCGGTTTCGAGATCAATCCGCGGTTTCCAGCCCAGCGCGAACAGCCGTGAGCTGTCCAACAGCTTGCGCGGGGTGCCGTCCGGTTTGGTGGTGTCCCACTCGATCGAGCCCTCGTAGCCGATCACCCGCCCGACCAGCTCCGCCAGTTCCCGGATGGTCACGTCGCTGCCGTAGCCCACGTTGATGGGCTCTTCACCACTGTAATGCTCCATGAGGAAGACACAGGCGCGTGCCAGGTCGTCGCCGAACAAAAACTCGCGTCGGGGCTGGCCGGTTCCCCAACAGGTGACGCTCGGTGCGCCGGACACCTTGGCCTCGTGAAATTTCCGAATCAAAGCCGGCAGGACGTGCGAGGAATCGAGATCAAAATTGTCTCGCAGGCCATACACGTTGGTGGGCATCACGCTGATGAAGTCACAGCCGTATTGCCGCCGGTAGGCCTGGCACATTTTGACGCCCGCGATCTTGGCAATGGCGTACCACTGATTCGTGGTTTCGAGCGGGCCGGTCAGCAGATGTTCCTCTTTCATTGGCTGCGGCGACAAGCGCGGATAGATGCAGGAACTGCCCAGGAACAGCAGTTTCTTGACGCCCGTCTGCCAGGCGCCGTGGATGAGGTTGTTCTGAATCTGAAGATTCTCGTAAATGAATTGGGCAGGGCGGGTATGGTTGGCCAGGATGCCGCCCACGCGGGCGGCGGCCACAAAGACGTAGTCGGGCTGCTCCCGCGCGTAGAACCGCTGCACCGCCGCGGCGTCGAGCAGATCGAGTTCCGCGTGGGAGCGGCCAATCAGGTTCTCGAAACCAGTTCGCTGAAATTCCCGCCAGAGGGCGCTGCCGACCAGACCGCGGTGGCCGGCGACGTAGATGCGTGAGTTGGGCTGCATTTCTGTGCGGCGGAGCATAAGCCGGGCACGGCGGTTGCGACAAGCGCACACATGATTTCTCAGCAGGCAACTGGCGCGTACCGACCTGATGCACGTCCGGCCGAAAACAGGACACCGGGTCTGTCACACGCCACCATACAGGCGAGTTGGGCCAGCCTGGTTGAGGGCTTCAAGCTGCCACGGGCGGCGTTGGCGCGGCTGGTGGTGATGGTGGGAGCGTTGGGTCTGGTCAAAGTGGTGTTGCTGTTGAGTCTGGGAAAACACTTGCACGAAATCCACTGGCGGATTGGCGGCACACCTCAGAACTGGATCAACCACGCAATCTTCTTCGCGTTTATCGCGCTGGGAGTCTGGAGTCTCGTTGCTCTGGGCCGGCATTGCCAGACGGGCGGCATCCAGGCCGTGCGCGGTGCCAACACCATCGTCCTGGGATTGGGATTGCTCTTCATCTTCCTGACATTTCACGAGGGTGACAAAAACTATCTCTATCCCGTCATGACGGGAACCCTGGAGTGGAAGAACCTTGCGCCGTACTTGAGCCTGAATCTGTTCTTCCGCCCGCCCTTCCTCGCGGCGTGGTTGACCGGCTATGGGCTGCTCTACTACCTCTTGGTGCGGAGCGGTCGCGAGCGGTGGGCGCTTCATTGGACGGCGGGGTTTGCCGGCGCTTACGGGCTGCTGTGCTTGCGGGAACTGGTCTGGTTTCGAAACGAACTCGCGGTGGCCGCCTGTTTCGGGCTGGCGGCTCTCCTGTGTTTGCGTCATCCCGGCACGCGGTTGAAGGCCGTTTGGCTCCTGCTGCCGCTGGCTTGGGTGGCTCTGGCGCTCGGGATCTTCTACGCTGAATCCAAGGCCCTGCGGAACCTCAACCCTTACCTGCGCATGATCGCGGGCTGGAGCGCGGTGCTGTTTGCCGGGGCAACCCTCTTGGCCGGAATGCGGGGATTCCGGTCAGCTTGGCTGAAGGTCGCGCCGTTCTACCTGGTAGCCTTCTTCTTCCTGACCAGCGCCAACTATCCCATGGCGGAGAACTACAACAACCTGATGTCTTACGCTTTTCAGTTGCCGCATTACTTCATGGGCGAATTGGTCCTGGCGGGCTTGCTGGCCGTGAGCGTCATGGTTTATGCCCGATGGCGACCGGGCGGGAGCTTCCTGTGGCTGGACGTGGCTGGGTTGTTGTTGGTGGCGCTGGCGCTGGTTGATTTCCGGCTTTCGCAAGTCATGGGTGTGCGTCTCGGGTGGGACTTGCTCGCCTTCGGCAACAGCCCGGCAATGATGTGGAGGATGGCCCAGCCTTACCTGGCGGGCATGACCGTCCTGCTGATCGCTCTGGTGGTGGTTTATGCCATTTTGCTGAGGGGATTGAACGCGTGGTTGGGAAGTGGTCCAGCTCCCGGGGGGCAAGGTCAGTCTGGTCGGGGTGGGCGGTACGTGGTCGCCTGTTTCCTGCTGCTGGGGGTGTCGGGACTCGCCTTCGTCAACCCGGACAATGCCAAGGGACAAGCCGTGTTGCGTCTGGCGCAGACCAGCCCCTGGTGGAAGCGCGCCTCCGAGCGCACGTTAGGCAGGGACGAGTTCCTCCAAGCGGCGACCACCTTGGGCCTGGGTGATCTTGCCGCGTCGTCATCGGCTCAACCTCTACGGCCGCGTCGAGACTTGAACGTCGTGCTGGTTTTGATGGAGTCGTCTTACAACCAGCATCTTTCGTTGTTCAGCGGTACCGAGGAAACGCAGCCCTTGCTCTCGGCTTACAAGGATCGCATGGAAATCTTTCCGAACTTCTTTGCCAACTATGCCAGTTCGATCCATGCCCGGTTTGCGGTGTTCGCCGGGCTTTACCCGGTGAAAGATTACAATGCGTTTACGCTCAAGCGGGTGGGGGTGAGGAGCATCTTTGAGGTCTTGAAGGAGCACGATTACGACTGTTCGATGTTCTATTCGTCCTTCTTCGATTACACCGGCTTCCGAAGCCTCTTGAGCCAGCGCGGCCTGGAGATGTATGACGCCGACACGATGCCCGGCGAGCGCACCACCAAGCGAGTCTCCTGGGGGCTGCGCGAGGAGGAAACCCTCGGGGCGATCCGGCAGCGGATTCAACGACATGCCGCCGATCAGTCCAAATTCTTCCTGACCTACGTCCCGGCCGCGCCGCATTATCCTTACGACTCCATGCCCGAGCGGTTTCGCAAGTACAAGCTCAGCGAGTACCAGAATTACACTCCGCTTTACCTGAACGAACTGCTTTACATGGACTGGGTGATCACTTCGATCGTGGATCAGTTGAAGGAGTCGGGGTTGCTGGACCGGACGCTGGTGGTCATTACCTCCGATCACGGCGAGATGCTCGGCGGCAAGGACAGCGCGCTGGGGCATGGCTGGGCGGTCACACCGGAACTGGCCAACGTGCCGCTGATCATCATGGACCCGAGCCAACCGGGTTACCGCGTCAACGAAACCATCGGGTCGCACATTGACCTGCTCCCCACGATTCTGGAGACCTTGGGCATCCCCAGCCCCGAGACGGAACTGTATGCCGGGCGCTCGCTTTACACCGCCAGCCCCGAGCCTGACCGGCTGGTCTATCTCAATTCTTACCGGCAATACGGCGTTCTGACCGGACGACACCTCGTGCTTGGAGACCGGTCCAGTGACAAGGGTGAATTGAACCCGGTTCATGCCAAGACTTACCTGATTTCAAATGAAGGCAGCCGGACAGTGTTCACCGAGGACTCGACTGTCACCAACTTGACTGTCTCCATGCGCCGGTTCGATGAGTTCCAGGAAGGCCTGCTGCGCAACTATTCCCACTATCGCGAGGCCGTCTCCAAGGGCCGGTTGGGGGAGACCCAGTATGCCCGACCGTAAGGCCATAGGTTTCTGCTGCTAGAATCCCTTGCGCTGCGAGAACTCCGCCCGCGAATCAGCGGGCGGCTCGGGAGCGCACGCCTCTGGCGTGCCGCCGTCAGCGTCGCGCTGACGGCATCCTCACACCATCTTGATCACACTCGATGCGGGACGAGTTTGTGTGGTGAAGTTTGCGGCGTGACGCCGCAAAGCACACGCCGGAGGCGTATGCTCCCCGAATTCTGTTTGTCTCTTCGGTGTAGAACAGGCGTCGCGCCTGTCTCCATATCTCTGGCTCGTGGTAGCAGTTCTCGCGCTGCGAGAACTCCGCCCGCGGGCCAGCGGGCGGCCAGGGAACGCACGCATGACGCAGGTGTAGCGGAGATCCTTTGTGCCGTTGGACGCGGCGCTACTTGTCGCAGCGCGACAAGTCCCACCAGCCAACATGCCCGGGTTTTCGCAGCGCGAACACCACCGCCACCCCACGCAGCGTGAGAACCGCCACCACGGGCGCATCCTGTTGGAACCGCCGTAGCGCAGACTTCCAGTCTGCTGTATCGCGGGTTTCCAACCCGCAGAGCGCGCTACTTCGCACAGCCAGCCGATTGGAAATCGGCGATCCAGCAGGTTGGGAAACCGGTGCTACGGGGAGCCGATACCTGCTCAATGCGGGTGACGTCAAGATGCGCCCCGCACCACCACAAGCGCCACTAATCTGAAGCCCCCCTTGTCCAGAATGGATGCGCCGCGCCTGATTTCAGGACACGACCGAGCGGGCGGCGCACCCGGGGAGAATCCTCGCTCCCATCGGGCAGATTACGGAGGGGGGTCGGGTAAGAATCTTGGATTCGGACAAAAATTGGCCGTTGCTTTGGCTCTTGCCGGGAGTAGGCTCAAGGTGCGGTCAGCGTCGGGCAATTAGTGGACCAAGTGTTGTAATTATTTGTAATCGCCCGCGCCGGGTTCACGCCGCATCAAACCCAATAGAAAGGTCAGTTATGAAGCTCAAACGGATGAGAAGTGCCGGCTTTACGCTGGTGGAAATCATGATCGTGGTGGCCATTATCGGTCTCCTGGCGGCGATCGCGGTTCCCAACTTCGTGAAGGCCCGGAACACGGCGCAGTCCAATGCCTGCATCAACAATATGCGGCAGATTGACTCGGCGGTTCAGCAGTGGGCCTTGGAGAAAGGCAAGAAAGACACCGACGCGGTCATCGCTGCGGAAGTAGCCGAATACATCAAGGGCAACGCGATCCCAAAATGTCCGGCAGGAGGGGATTATGACATGCCCGATACAGTCTTGGAGACAGTGAAGTGTCCCAATGCCACGGCAGCGGGTCTGCACACGCTAGGACCTGCCGCCGGCCCATAAACACAAGGCTTTTCGCTGCCACAGCCCGGAGCATTGCTCCGGGTTTTTTGTTTGACCGCAGAGGTCTGAAACTGCCCGGCGAGGGGATTGATTTCCTTGGTAGTGATGGTCGCGCTGTCAGGGAAGGGCTGAATAGCGTGGTAGTGATGGTCGCGCTGCGACCATCCCGCCGCGCAGCGGCGGAGCTGGGCAGAGTGGGACAGTGATTCCCGCCTGTCCGTAACGCCGGTTTTCCAACCGGTGAGTTATGGGCCGATTGGAAAATCTGCGATATGCCGTTGGCCGGGCCGACTGGAAAGTCGGCGTTACCTGTAGCGCCGGTTTTCCAACCGGCGAGTGGCGGGCCGGCCAGAAAGTCGGCGTTACCCGCCGGACAGGCAGGATAACTGTCCCACAAAAAGGCGCGTGTCGAGAATACGCGCAGAATTCCAAGGAGCGTGTCCACCCCGGGCGTGGTTTTCCATCCCGCATTTGCGGGAGAAAGCCCGGACGCACTGAAAGGTTTCAAGCGTGCGTGTCAGTGTCGCGGCGCAACGTGCTGGTCGCGAGGCGCGCCCAGCGACGCCCGGGGCGGGCGTGCTCCCCAGAATCGAAATTCGGGTTGAATCGGTCTTCGTGGGACGGTGCTTCCCGCCTGCTTGTAACGCCGGTTTTCAACCGGCGAGGTCCGCGCCGACTGGAAAGTCGGCGTTACCCGTAGCGCTGGTTTTCCAACCGGCGAGAGTCGAGCCGACTGGAAAGTCGGCGTTACGGACAGGCAGGATGCCTGTCCCACACCGGGCGCCCCGGCCTGTGACGGCTGATTTGGCATCGGGGCTGCTAATTCGGGGTTGCGGTTGCAGCAGGCAATCAGTGAGCACCAACCGTAGTCATCGTAACCCGCCTGCTGCTGTGTTCACGCCGCGAACAAAAAACGCAGAAAGGCAGTAAAAAGTATGAAGATCAATACCTCCCGCAAGGCGGGTTTCACGCTGGTGGAAATCATGATCGTGGTGGCCATCATCGGCCTCCTGGCCGCGATCGCGATCCCCAACTTCGTCAAGGCTCGTAACACCTCGCAGACCAACGCCTGCATCAACAACCTGCGCCAGATTGACAGCGCAATCCAACAGTGGGCTTTGGAAGAAAAGAAGCAAGACACCTCGGCTCCAACCGCCTCGGTGTACGCATACATCAAGGGCGGAGTGGTTCCTGAATGCCCTGCGAACGGTAATTACACCCTCCCACCTAATTGCACCAGCGCACCGACCTGCGATGTGCCTGGCCACGTGCTTCCATAAGTTGCTATTCAGTTTGATCAAAAGGCCCGAAGCAAATGCTTCGGGCCTTCTTGTTTGTACCTACGGCATTGAGGCATGACCCGCTCAAGTAGAATCAGGCTCTCTGGCATCGCCCCTGCTGAAAAAGACCGGAGCGGTGGTGGCGGGCAATAAGTGAAGATCAGTTCCGTAATCATAAATACAATAATCGCCTGCCGCCGACTTCACGCCGCCTTGCAACACCAGCAGAAAGGCAAAGTCGTATGAAGATAAACACACTCCGCAAGGGGGGATTCACCCTGGTGGAGATCATGATCGTGGTGGCCATCATCGGCCTCCTTTCGTCCATTGCGCTTCCGAACTTCGTCAAGGCGCGAAACAACTCCCAAACCAACGCTTGTATCAACAACCTGCGACAGATTGATAGTTGCGCCCAGCAGTGGGCGTTGGAGAACAAGAAATACGATACCGACTCACCGGTCGTGTCCGAGATCATCTTCTACCTTCGCGATCGCAAATTGCCCGAGTGCCCTGCCGGCGGTGACTACATCTTCGAGCCAATGGTCGGCGCGACGCCCTGTGTGAAGTGCCCCAACGAAGCGGCACTCCCAACGCATCGCATGCAGTAGCCGTTCGCGCTTGCTGCGCCTTGGGCGTGGTAGCAGTCCTCGCGCTGCGAGAACTCCGCCCGCGCATCAGCGGGCGGCTGAAATGTAGTGTGTCAGACCAATTGCAGAAGAGCGGTGCGCCGCTGTTACGCGGCGCTACTTGTCGCAGCGCGACAAGTTCCACCACTCACCACCTTCTCGGCGCGCGCCAACCCAGAGAGGTAGAAGTTCTCGCGCCGCGATAACTCCACCCGCGCGTCAGCGGGCGGCCTGGGACAGCACGTGCGAGGTGGATGCAACGGCCGTCCTTTGCGCCGCTGGGCGGCGCAGGTTTTCGCAGCGCGAAAACCACCACCCAACGCAGCGCGAAAACGGCCACCACCCTTCGCGGCAGGCCGCTCAAGGCACAACTCAATCGCACCTTTGTCGGTTGGCGCTGGTTAAACGGGAATTGAACTTGGACTGGCATTTCACGGTCCCCAGTGTAATGTCCCGGCAGTTCCGTGAGCCAATGACTGTAAGTTGCGCCAGTTTATGAGCAAACCGACCATCGCGCCACGCCGCATCCTCGTGGTGGACGACGAACCGTTCGTCTGCGACGCCGTGCGGATGATGCTGGTCTTCGACGGGCATCAGGTGGATACCGCCGGCAGCGGGCGGGAGGCGCTCGATTTGTTCGACAAGGGCCGGTACGATCTGGTGATCACCGATTACGCGATGCCCGAGATGAAGGGCGATGAACTCGCGCAGATGCTCAAGTCCCGCGTTCCCGGACAACCGGTGGTGATGATCACGGCTTACGCGGAGATGTTGAACCTCAACAAGAATCCCCTGCACGGGGTGGACCACGTCATCAGCAAGCCGTTCCTGTTGGAAAACCTGCGCGAGGCGATCAACAAGACGACTTCCTCCGGCGGCCAAGGTTAAACCGCACAGCGCGGCGAAGCCGCGGCCAGAGTGGGACAGCGCGTCGCGGCTGTCTGGGAAAAGGGAGAAGAGGGGAAAGTGGGAAAATGAGAAGGTGAGAAGGGGGGACGAGGGGAAAAGGAGAAAAGGGGAAAGGAAGACAGCTTAACCCTCGTTGCTTGCTAAACCCTCCGAGCTGCGGGGATGTTGACCACTCGCGGCTGCTGGTGGCGGTTCTCGCGCTGCGAGAACTTCGCCTCCTTATGAGCAAGCGGTCGGGGAGCGCACGCCTCTGGCGTGCCGCCGTCAACGTCGCGCTGACGGCATCGTGCCACCATCTTGAACACGCCCGATGCAGAGAACGAGTTTGTGTGACGAACTTTGCGGCGTGACGCCACAAAGCACACGCCGAAGGCGTATGCTCCCCGGATTCAGTTTGTCCCTTCGGTGTAGGACACGCGTCGCGCCTGTCTCCATTTTCCTGCCTCCAGATGGCAGTTCTTGCGCTGCGAGAACGCCGCCTGTGCAGGCCGGATTGTAGTGTTTCGGCCGATTGCAGGAGAGCGTTGCGCCGCCGGGCGGCGCAGGTTATCGCAGCGCGAAAACCACCACCTGACGCTGAGCGAACCTTTGCGCGCGACAAGTCCCACCACCCACCGCAGCGCAACGGCTCGCCAGCGCGAGCCGATCCGCCACCTACTTGGCGCGCGAAAACCCAGAATGGTGGCAGTTCTCGCGCTGCGAGAACTGCCATTACCTTCTGCAACCGCCACTTCGCATCGGGCAAGAATGCTGTCACCAATCATTGACTAACGATGCCGATCTCCGCCCAGTATGCAGCTTCGTACGACCACCCGCTGGGCTGGTTGATCACCTCCAGTTTCACCGCCTTCCTGCCGGCAAAGGAGGACAGATCCACTTCCTGCACGAGCCAGGGATCGTTGGTGGTGGTTACCGTGGTGACCGGCTTGCGCAGCAGTTCCCGGTCATCCGCGCGCACGATCAGGTCGAAATCGCCCCTTGTGTCCCGGGCGACCACGATACGCAGCACGGTCCGCTGTTTGGCGGGAAGGTTGACCTTGCGGCTCAACACGCATCCGGTGTTCGCATCCAGCGGATGGGTGAGCAGCACATTCTTCCTTCCGGCGTATTCGTCGCGCCAGCCCGGATCCATGTCCATACCGCAGTTGGCGATTTCCCAGCCGGGCGCGAACTTTTCCAGCGCTTCGCGGACCTTGGGCGGCAAGTTGACGGCCGTGATCCTGGCCATCTCCGCGGGGGTGAAACGACTGTTCGCAATCGGCCCGGGCGCCCAACTGAGTTCGAGCTTGCTGGGCCGGGGCGCGCGGGTCGGGATGAGAAAGACCTCTTCGCCGCCTTCTGTGACGACCTTGCCGCCGGCGCGTTTTACGATCTGTCGCGCGAGCTTCTCGCACACGGCGATCAACGTAGGGAAGTCGTAGGCGGTGTGACTGAAGATTTCCTTTTCGCTCAACTCGCTGGTGAACTTGGCGGGCAGCCGGCTCGCCCCCATCGTCGTGAACAGCACACCGGCCGAACTGGAGGGATTGCAGTCCGAATCCTGCCCGCCCCGCATGGAGATGATGATCGTGCGGTCCGGATCGCCCTGGCCGTAGAGAAGACCGAGGAGCACATAGGCGCCGTTGATCTTGCAGTCAATGCCACCGTTGGAAGCTTTTTGGTAATCCGGATTCTCACGGTACTTGCGCTGACAAAGCCGCCAGGTGGCTTCCCAGTCGTTCGGTTCGGCGCGATACCAGGCGATGAGGTCGCGGACCATTTCGGCGTACTGGGATTCCGACGGAATCGCCGCCAGGGCCGTCTCGGCGATCTTCACCGGGTCGCTCTCGAAGAAGGCCGCGGCGTACATCGCGCCGATGAACTGCCCGGCATAGACGCCATCGCCGTAATTCATCAAGCGCCCGAATTTCTCGCCGCATTCGATGGCGAATTGCGGCAGCCCGGGCGCGATCAAACCGGAGAAATCCGCCTCGATTTGATAGTCAATGTCATTGGGACATTTGTTGAATTGGGGATGGCTCGAGTCGGGCGGCGCGATGCCTTTGCGCAGGTTGATGCGCCCGGCGTTGTTGGCGCACCAGAGCGGGTAGCCGCTGTTGGCGAAGTCAATGCCCGCCTGCCGGATGGAAACGTCGAGGCCGTATTGCTCCAGCGTGCGGAGAAACGTCATTTCCACGTACAAATCGTCCTGCGGAAACGCCTCGTTGATCATCGCGGGCTTCCAGGCCGGGACCTTGTCCGCCGGAATGATCGCGTCCTTCCATTTGAACTCCGTCGGACCGCCCCAGGCGACGCCGGCCATCTGGCCAATCCAGCCGGCTTTCATTTTGTCACGGTATTCGGCCACTGGAAGCCGGCGGAAGCCCGACGGCTTTTCGGAAGCGATGGAGTGGAAGTCAACGCTGGTGAGCATGGCGAAACCAACCAGCCCCGTGAAGAACCCTGCTGCCCGTTTCATGGGGTTAAGCTGGGCCAAACCGTCGGAAATGTAAACACTGAATTGGTGTGGCGCGGAGCGAAACATGGCGACCCTACCGGGACTCGAACCCGGGCCGCCGCCGTGAAAGGGCGGTGTCCTAACCGCTAGACGATAGGGTCGTCCAAGGCCGCGCAATATAGTGGTTCAGCACCGGCTGTCACGCAAAAATCACGTTTGCGTTGCTCGCGGCTTTCTCCTAGCTTGCCCGCTGACTTATAAATGAAGATTTTCATTGATGGGCGGTATTACGACGAACGAAGCGCGAAGATTTCTGTGTTCGATCACGGGTTGCTTTATGGCGACGGCGTGTTCGAGGGGATTCGCGCCTACAACGGCCGGGTGTTCAAGCTCAAGGAGCACATTGACCGGCTGTTCTGCTCGGCCAAATCCATTCTCCTGACGATGCCGATGTCGCACGCGGAGATCATGCGTGCGGTCGTGGAGACCTGCCGGCGGAACAAGGTGCGCGATGGCTACATCCGGCTGGTGGTCACCCGTGGCGTGGGCACTTTGGGATTGAACCCCAACCGTTGCAAACGAGGCTCGGTCATCATCATCGCCGGAAAGATTCAACTCTACCCGCCCGAGTTGTACGAGCGCGGCATGGAGATTGTCACCGTGCCCACGACGCGGAATTTGCACAACGCCGTCAACCCGGCCATCAAGTCCTTGAATTACTTGAACAACATTCTGGCCAAGATCGAAGCCAACAACGCCGGTTGCGAGGAAGCGATCATGCTCAACTCGGAAGGGTTCGTCTCGGAATGTACCGGGGACAACCTTTTCATCATCAAAGATGGCCAGTTGTTCACGCCACCGCTCTCCGCGGGCGCGCTCTATGGCATCACCCGGAGCGTCGTGATGGAAATCGCTGGAGAGTCGGGCTACCGCGTGGCCGAGCCGAACCTGACGCGACACGATTTGTTCAACGCCGACGAGTGTTTCTTGACCGGTACGGGCGCGGAAATCGTTCCCATCGTGAAAATAGATGGCCGGGTCATCGGGGACGGTCAGCCGGGTGTGATCACGCAGAAACTCGTGAGTCAGTACCACGCCTTGACGAAAGTCTCCGGCGAGCCGATATACGCTTAGGTTCTATGGTGTGTTGTATTTGCAAAGAGAAACCCGCCACGGTGCATCTGACCCACATCGAGGGCGACAAGATGCAAAAGGTGGATCTGTGCGAGGAGTGCGCGCGGAACAAAGGCGTGAGCAGCACGCCGGATTTTTCGCTGGCGGACCTGCTCCTCGGCTTGGGAGCGTCGCATGAAATCGAACAAGCTTCCGGAGGAGTGGACCTAAAGTGCCCCCGCTGTGGATTCACGCAGGCTGACTTCAAGAAGTCCGGTCGCCTGGGTTGTCCGGAATGCTATCAGACATTTGCCGACGGGCTGGAGAGTCTGCTCAAGTCCATGCACAAGGGCACGCGGCATACCGGCAAGGTGCCCGCCGGTTTGCGCTCGACCCGCGACGCCTCCGAACGGATGAAGGTGTTGCAGCAAAAGCTCGCCCGGGCCATTGAAGCGGAGAATTTCGAGCAGGCTGCCATCCTGCGCGATGAGATCAAACAAATGACCAGCCGCCTGGCCGGTCCAGTTTCCCCATGAGCAAAACCGGACTTAACGACTTTCTGGTTTCTCCCGCCGAGACGACCCGGCGCCGCGGGCCGCACGACCGGATCGTCATGTCCAGTCGCGTCCGGTTGGCCCGAAATCTCAAGGATGGGGTGTTTCCCGGTTGGGCGAAGAAGCCGGAGCGGATTCGCGTTTTCGAGCTGATTCGTCCCGCCGTCGAGGACCTGCCTGAGTTAAAGGAGTCGTTTTCCGAGTCCATGGACAACCTGAGCACGCTCGACAAACAGATTCTCGTCGAGCGCCATTTGATCAGTCGCGAGCATGCGGCCAAGAGCGCCGGCAGCGGATTGGTCCTCAACCGGGACGAAACGCTCTGCGTAATGATCAATGAGGAAGATCACTTGCGCATGCAGGCCCTGCGGCCCGGGCTCCAGCTTCGGCAGGCCTGGCAGGTGATTGACCACTTGGATTCGGAACTCGAACAAAAACTCAACTTCGCGTTCAACAACGAACTGGGCTATCTGACCGCCTGCCCAACCAACTTGGGCACGGGCATTCGCGTCAGCGCCATGCTGCACCTGCCTGGACTGGTTCTCGCGGAACAGATCAATCCCATCATCCAGTCAGTCAACAAGCTCGGGCTGGCGGTGCGGGGTCTTTATGGCGAAGGCACGGAAGCGCTGGGGAATGTGTTCCAGGTGTCCAATCAGATGACTTTGGGCGAAAGCGAGAGCACGATTGTCGAACGCCTGGAGAAGGTGCTGGCGCAAATCATCGAGCACGAAGAGAACGCCCGGGCCAGTTTGCTCGAAAAGAAGGCCAAGGTGGTTTACAACCACATCGGGCGCGCCTACGGCATTCTCGCGAACGCCCACAGCATTTCCTCCAAGGAAACCATGAACCTGCTCTCGCTGCTGCGGCTGGGCGTGGATATGGGCTTGTTTCCGGGCGTGGACCGCGCGTTGGCCGACGAATTGTTCATCCTCACCCAGCCCGCGCACTTGCAACAGCAGCACTCCGAGAAGCTGTCGGCCGAGGAACGCGACCTGCTCCGTGCCGACATGCTGCGCGAACGCTTGAAGCAAGTCAGCAGGCCCACCATCAAATCCGGGGGCACCGGTGACGCAGGATTGGACAAAGCCGGCAAATCGTAGCATTTTTCAGCGACTATGAGCGACGAAGCCATGAACAATTTCACGCCCCGGGCGCAACAGGTTCTCGCCCTGGCGCGCAAGGAAGCCGACCGCTTCAATCACAACTTTGTCGGCACCGAGCATCTGCTGCTCGGCCTCATCAAGTTGGGGCAGGGGGTCGCGGTCAACGTCCTCCAGAAGATGGGCCTCGACCTCGAAACCGTCCGCATGGAGGTCGAAAAGCAGGTCGGCACCGGTCCGGACCAGAAGATGATCGGCAATATCCCTTATACGCCGCGCGTGAAAAAGGTGCTCGCGCTGGCGCAAAAGGAAGCCAAGGCGCTCAATCACACTTACGTCGGCACGGAACACATTCTACTGGGCCTGCTGCGCGAGGGCGATGGCGTGGCCGCGCGCGTTTTGAAGAACCTGGACGTGGACATCGAGCTCACCCGCCAGGAAATCCTCAAGGAACTCGATCCCAATTTCGCCGCCCAGGAGGAGCAGGCCGCCGCGGAATCCGGGGGCGAAAAGCCGGCGGGCGAGAAGAAGGGCGAAGTCAAAACCCCGGCGCTCAAGGCGTTTGGCCGCGACCTGACCGAGATCGCGCGCAAAGGCGAAATGGACCCCGTCATCGGCCGTCGCAGCGAGATCGAGCGTGTCATCCAGATTCTTTGCCGCCGCACCAAGAATAATCCGGTGCTGCTGGGTGAGGCCGGTGTGGGCAAGACCGCCATTGTGGAGGGGCTGGCCCAGGAAATCGCCAAAGGCAACGTGCCCGAGTTGCTGCTGAACAAGCGCGTCATTACTCTGGACCTCGCCCTCATGGTTGCCGGCACCAAATACCGCGGCCAGTTTGAGGAGCGCATCAAGGCGGTCATGGACGAAATCCGCCGGGCCAAGAACATCATCCTCTTCATTGACGAGTTACACACCATCGTCGGCGCCGGCTCCGCCGAGGGCACCATGGATGCCTCGAACATCATCAAGCCGGCTTTGAGTCGCGGAGAGATGCAGTGCGTGGGCGCCACCACCCTGAACGAGTATCGCAAGTACATTGAGAAGGACGCCGCGCTCGAACGGCGCTTCCAGTCGGTCAAGGTCGAGGCGCCGTCCATCGAGGATGCCATCGAAATCCTGAAGGGCTTGCGTCCCAAGTACGAGGAGCACCACAAGGCCGAGTTCACCGACAAGGCCCTCGAGGTTTCGGTTAAACTTTCCGACCGTTATATCACCGACCGGTTCTTGCCCGACAAGGCCATTGACGTGATGGATGAGGCCGGTTCGCGCGCGCGCATCAGCACCATGACCCGCCCGCCGGAGGTCAAGGATATCGAAGTTGAGATCGAGGACATCAAGGGCCGGAAGGAGCGCGCCATCAAGAACCAGGACTTCGAGGGCGCCGCCGCCATGCGCGACAAGGAAAAGCAGGCGAAGGAGAAATTGGAAACCGTGCTGCGCGACTGGCGCGCCAGCCGGGAGGAAAAGCGCGTGATCGTGGACGAAGAGGACATTTTGCAGGTCGTTTCCAAATGGACCGGCATTCCGCTGCGGCGGATGGAACAGGGCGAAATGGACCGTTTGCTGGCGGTCGAAGGCGAGATGGAGAAGGTCGTCATCGGCCAGCGGGAAGGCGTCAACGCCATCTGCAAGGCCCTGCGCCGTTCGCGGGCGGACCTCAAAGACCCGCGCCGGCCCATTGGCACGTTCCTGCTGCTCGGCCCCACCGGCGTCGGCAAGACCCTCCTCGCCAAGACGCTGGCCGAACAGATGTTTGGCGACACCAAATCGCTCATCCAGCTCGACATGAGCGAATACATGGAGAAATTCAACGTCTCGCGGCTCATCGGTTCGCCGCCCGGCTACGTCGGTTACGAGGAGGGCGGACAACTGACCGAGCAGGTCCGCCGCAAACCTTACTCCGTCGTCCTGTTCGACGAAATCGAGAAGGCGCATCCGGACGTGTGGAACATGCTCTTGCAGATTCTCGAAGAGGGCAAGCTGACGGACAACGTGGGCCGCGTGGTGAACTTCCGCAACACCATCATCCTGATGACCTCCAACGTGGGCTCCGACACCATCAAGCGGCAGTCCACTTTGGGCTTCTCGCCGATCACCGATGAGAACAGCTATGAGAAGATGAGGGAGAAGATTCTGGATGAATCCAAGAGGGTTTTTCGCCCCGAGTTCTTGAACCGCCTGGATGACGTGATCGTCTTCCGTTCGCTGACCAAACCCGACCTGATTCAGATTCTGAATCTGGAGATTGCCAAGGTGCTGGACCGGCTCAAAAGCAAGAACATCGTGCTCGAACTGGACGAGAAGGCGAAGGATTTCCTGGTCGAAAAGGGGTACGACCCGCAATACGGCGCGCGGCCCATGCGCCGTTCGGTCGAACGCTTCCTCGAAGACCCGCTCGCGGAGGAAATTCTGCGCGGTCACTTGCACGAGGGTGAACCCATTCAGGTCACCACGGACAACGACAAGCTGGTCTTCAGCCAGACCGCTGCCGCCGAAGGCGCTCTCTCGAGTTAGGCACGCAGAGCGGGCTTTGACCGCCAGACTTTAATCACTCCGGCGGGGCCATTCTCTGGTGCGGGTTTAACTCTCAAATGTCCGCAACCAGATCACGCACCCGAACGTTCAGCGCTTGTGCAATCCGCAGTAAGGCGTGAAGACTAACCCATTGTTCCCCGCGCTCAATCTTGCCGATATAAACGGGATGAAGGTCCGCTCTCTCCGCAAGTCTTTCTTGGCTGAACTTGGCCTCATTCCGATACTTTCGAATCGTTTCGCCGAGAATTTTTCGCTGTGACGGAGCGCACAACACCGTTCAGCAACAGAACAAAGAGAAGCTGGATTGAACACACCCAACATGGGTCTATTTCCTCTTGCCTTTCACCAGCCCGTGTGATGAAGTCTGGTCAACATGGGCATGGGTTGACTGACAGCCATTCGCTAAAGTTCCAAGGACGAGTGTTATGAATGATACTGCAAACTTTCGTTGGGTCTCGGCGCGAGTGGCGCACCGCCTGATTCCAGCGTTCTGGTTGGGATTGAGCTTGCTGATAATGGGCGCGTGGCTGCGAGTCCAGGCAGAGGTGTTCAACGGTTACATTGACGATGGTTTGGACCTCGGTTGTCCGCAGCTACAGGAATGCCCGCCGTGCGAGGGGATGCCGGTTTGGTGGGTGTCAGAGCCGTATTTGAGCTTGTGGGTGGCGGACGAGCCGATGGCCTACCGCACTTCACGCGGGGTGCGGTTTTCGTTCCGCTTGAGTTACAAGCAGCGAGAGACACGTGGACCGACGGCCACATGGGGCGATCTTGCGGCGACCGCTTGGAATCACAATTGGTTCTCTTATGTGCGGGTGACCAACGCCAGCGTTTGGTTCAATAACGGTTTGAACTCCTATGGCGCGGTGGTCTATCTACCGGGCGGGGGTGAGGCGCGGTTCAGTTACGTCTCGCCGTTTTTCTTCGAGGCTGAGGTGGACCACACGTTGGAGGAACGCAGTGGCAAACAGTTGCTGCCATTGTCGGGAAAAGGCAATCCCATTCTGGGCAACACAACCGGGACCAACAGTTTTCTGGCGGGCCAGGAGGATGGGCGGCTGGGTGTGCGGCTGATTCATCCGGATGGTGCTCAGGATGTTTACGGTGCGGTGGCCTCGCAAACGAGTTGGAGTCCGGCCGACTGGCCAGAGTCGTTGCTGTTGGTTTGGACCCGGCACATTGATCCGGCGGGCCGCGTGACGCGGTTTTTCTACGAACAGGTGCTGGCGACCAATGGCCCGATTTCCCTGTTCTATTACGGCCGGCTCCAGCATGTGGTGGACCCGGACGGGAGGACCAACACGTTGAGTTACCACACGCTGGCGACCAACAGCCTGCTCACACAGGTAACCAGTCCCTACGGACAGACCGTCACATGCAGTATGACGATCAGAATCGGTTGACCAACATTGTGGATGCGCTGGGGCTCTCAAGTGCGCTGGCATACAACGAGCATGGGGTGATCACGGAACTCGCCACGCCCTACGGCGCGACAAGTTTCTTTCACGATCCGCCGAACGAATCGGGGCAGACCAACGGCTTGAGGCACATCAGCAGCCGGCGAATCTTGGCGGCGGACGCACAGGGCGGCACGAACTTGTATTGGTTTCAGATGGCAACGACGGTCCTGCCCGAGACCATTGGCTCCAGCGAGGTTCCGGTTTCGACCCCCTACGGCACATTGGATACTGCCACCGCCCGAGTGCGCAACAGTTTCCATTGGAATCCGAGACAAGCGCAGGCGTTGCCGTCGGACCTGACGTCGCTGGATTCCGAGCACTACCAAGTGGCGCGGGTGCAACACTGGCTGGCAGGAGTGAACGAGGAGACCGTTTCCGAAACGCTCTCCTGGGTGCGCGAAGCGTCGCCCGATGCCATTACTCCGGGCACGATCAGGTTTTACGATTACCCCGGCAAGACCAACGCGGCGAACGTGGGCACGCAGAGTCTGGCGCGTGTGGTGGCGCGTCGCCTCCCAACGAGCGAAACGCAATATGCCTGGTCCCGTGTGAATCGCGCGGGACTGATGACCAATCTAGTTGATACGTGGCGACAACCAGACGGCCAGATGGGCGCCCGCAGCAATGTCATGGAGTACGCTGGTTGGACGACCACCAACCTGCTGTATGTCAACGGTATCCTGACGCTCACCAACACCTTTGTGGTCGAGAACCTGCCTTCGCGCCAAGTGGATGCCGCCGGCGTGACGCAGTGGAGCTTGGGGGATTACTCTGTTTCCTGGGTGACGAACAACTATCCGCTGACGCCCACGAAAAGCAATACAGTGGTTACCGCGACCCGGCGGCCGTGGCCGCAGACAGCGACCAACGCTTTGGACGAGACGATGCAGTGGTGGTTCAATGCCACAAATCAACTGCTCGGCTGGCGGAGCGTCCCGGGCTTGGTGGTGACCAACCTGTTTGATTCTCCGGGCTTCCTGACCAACCAAACCATTCTTTACATCGGGGCGACCAACACTTGGACTTACAGCAACGGTCTGGTCGTAATCCGAACCGACCCGCTTGGGCTGTCAACCACCAACACGTGGGATGCGCTCAACCGGCTCACCAGCACCTACTTCCCCGACGGCACCTACACCTCCAACCGCTACGACCGACTCGATCTGGCCGCCACGCGCGACCGGTTGGACCACTGGACACATTTTGGTTACGACGCCCTCCGGCGTTTGACCGCCGTCACCAACGCCAACCAGGTCATCACCCGTCTGGACTGGTGCGGGTGCGGGTCGTTGGACTCGGTCACCGAGGCTTGGAACACCCCCGCGCAGTTCATCACAACTTTCGGCTACGATCTGCAGGGCAACCGCACGCGCATCTTCCATCCCGACGCCACCGTCACCAACTGGTTCGACGCGCTGGGGCGGTTGAGCGCCACCAGCGATGGCCAGGGCTACCGCGCGTTCCTCTACAACAACCAGGGCCTGGTGACCAACGTTTACAACGCCCTCGGCGCTGAACAGGCCGTGGTGTACGACATCCTCGATCGTCCGATCCGCGTGACCGACGCCAATGGCGTCACGGTCACCAATACGTTCGATGCCTTGGGCCGGTTGCTCACGCGCACCTGGCCCGATGGCGGCGTGGAACATTTCGGCTATTCCGCGCGAGGCTTGGTGGCCTACACCAACCAGTCGGGCGAGATCACCCGCTTCGCCTACGACGCGGCCCGGCGGCTGGTGGCCGTCACCAACGCGAACCATGAAGTGGTCCGCTACACCAACGACGCCGCCGGCAACCTGCTCTCGCTCACCGACGGCAAAAACCAGACGACCCGCTGGAATTACGACCGGTATGGCCGCGTCACCAATCAACTCGATCAAACCGGCGTGGAAGTGCTCCGCTACACCTACGACGCCCAGGGCCGGCTGGCCAGCCGCTGGAGCAAGGCCAAGGGCACGACCTATTACACCAACGACGCGGTGGGTAACCTCACCCGGATCAATTACCCGGCCAGTCCCGATGTCACGTTGGCCTACGACCCGTTGAACCGGCTCACCAACCTGGTGGACGCGGTGGGCACGACCCGGTTCACCTACGCGGCCGGCGGCCAGCTCGCCACCGAGGACGGCCCGTGGAACAACGACACGATCACCTACGGTTACCTGAACCGCCTGCGCGCGAGCCTGAGCCTGCAACAGCCCGTTGGCGTCTGGACCAACGGCTTCCGCTACGACGCCGCCTGGCGGTTGACCAACGTGACCTCGCGGGCCGGCGCCTTCGATTACCTTCATGCCTACGCCTCGCCCCTGCCCCTGAGAGTGTCGCTGCCCAACACCTCCTACATCACCAACACCTACGACCCGGTGGGGCGGTTGCTCGGCACGGTGCTGAAGAAAAGCGACCACGCCACGCTGAACAAACACGAATACACCTACAACGCCGGCCATCAACGCACACGGCAGACCTTCACCGACAACAGCACGTATGATTACACTTACGACGGCCTCGGGCAGTTGAAGCTTGCCGACAGTTCGGTCAACGCCTACGACCGCGGCTACGCCTATGACGCGGCGTGGAATCTGGCCTGGCGGACCAACGGGGGAACCGTGGAAGCGTTCACCGTGGACAGCCGCAACCAGTTGACCGGCACGCCCGCCTTCAGCGCCACCTACGACGACAACGGCAACCTGCGGATTGCCAACTACGGCGCGGGCGGCTTTGTGCTCTACAGTTACGACGATGAGAACCAGTTGACCGAGGTTTATTACGAGGGGCCGAATGCGGGCTGCGGCGGTGGGGAGAGTTTGGCCGCGCGCTCGTCGCGAACCCGCGCGTCGCGGGCGGGGGAAGCGGGGCTGGCGCTGGATGGGGGCGGGGAGGATTTTTATCCGGTCTGGATGAGCCAGTTCACTTATGACGGCCTAGGGCGGCAGCGGGTGCGGCGGGAGTACCAGTGGAACTGCGACTTCGGGCAGTGGGAGGAACTGGGGAGCGTGCATTATGTGTATGACGCGCGGCGGGTGGTTCAGGAGCGGGACGGGAACAACGCGCCCTACGTGAGCTACACGCGGGGCAACGACTTGAGCGGGAGACTTGAAGGCGCGGGAGGCATTGGTGGATTGCTGGGGCGCTCGCACGGCTACTCGGCTGGGACCGGCAACTGGAGCACGCACAACTTTTATCATGCGGATGGCGGTGGCAACATCACCTATCTGGTCAACAGCAGTCAGGGATTGGGAGCAAGCTATCGGTATGATCCTTACGGGAATCTGATTTCCTACGCTGGCGGTTTGGCCAGTGGCAACACGTATCGTTTTTCCAGCAAGGAACAACACGCCAACAGCGGCCTCTACTACTACGGCTTCCGGTTCTACGACACCGGCCTCCAACGCTGGCTCAACCGGGATCCGCTGGGCGAAGCTGGTGGAATCAACCTCTATGGGTTTGTGGGCAATAGACCAATCAACGAAGTGGACCCATATGGGCTGTATGTTCTGGATGAGGATGGATTCCCGGTCTTTGGGACTGGGACTGCTATGGATTCTTACCTGTGGGATCACGAGCTTGCGGCGGAAATCCGGGCGGAGGAGCAGAAAGTCGCCGACGAATTTCTGGAAGTAGGAAAGGGATTGGCCGAGGAAGCGGTCACGTGCTTTCTCCCGCCGCTAAAACTCGCCAAACCGGCACGCGCCGTCGCTAGGGCCGCAGGAAGTGGAGGGACAACACTTTACCGCGCCGTAAGTCACGCTGAATACGCTGACATTACGGCAAATGGTGTTCTTCGTCCTGGGCCGAACTCATACGCGACAGGGAAGTTTTTTGCGGAAACCGGCCAGCACGCTTCTCAATGGGGCAACGCCCTAGAGGGTGTTGGAAACTCCCGCGTCATCGAAGCTCAGTTCCCTTCGTCCACTGCCAACCAGTTCATGCGCTGGCAAAATCTGGACAACATCGGTCCGGCTCGCTTCGGCACTTTCGAGCAACTTGGACAACCAACAATCAGGCTGTGGCCAGGATCACCATGAATCGAACTGTAAAAATCATGTTGCGCTGGTTGGTCAGCGCGCCGACAGGCCAATCACCTCGCGGTCAGTCGTTCTCGCGGCCCGCTCGCTTCGAGAATCAAGGCGACGACTGGACACAAAACGCGTGGAGTCTTGTCATCACCACCGAAGGAGTCCCTGATGCAAAAGGACAACAATCGGCAACTGCTAAGTTTTTGGTCGCTGACGGGCCTCACGATTGGTTATCAGTCGGCAAACGCTTCACGCTCTACGAAGGAAAACTCGCGTTGGCTGAAGGTGTGGTTGAAGAAATCCTGCCCGGCTGAACAGCAGGTATGACGGCACTCCTGTTACGACACCGTAGTTTGCTCCTCCTTTGGGCATTGTTGGCTGTCGTTTGCTTCAGTTCGCAGGCGACTTTTGCCTACACCGGGCGTTCCACATTTGCCGCAAAGACAGCAGCGGCTGAAACAAGACTGACTACGGTGCTTGGTTCAGGCAGGGACGTTGCACCTTACGCCAACCGACCCGGCTTCAACGTGCTCAACATGGACAGCCTTCCGGCAAGTGAATGGCCACGACAGAACGCACTTTGGTTAAATCAAGCCATCACTCGTGGGGACAACATCTGGCTGCTCACTGACCCAGCGAAACACACGCAACTCATGCAGCAGTTGGGGAAATCCTCATACTACCTCGATTTGGAGTTGCCGATGCTCCAGCAATACAACGGAGTCAACGCGATTCCCAAATACATCCCGTCACCGTAGAGGCGAGCTTGTGAGCAAACCGAACACTGCAACCTTCGACAGAGCCGTCGCGAATTTTTTCGCGCCACTTGCGGCCAACGCGAAGCTGGCTATCCAACAGCTTGGTGATGGCGTTTATGAGGTGCAGGGCAAGGAGTTCACTATGCGCATTCGGCGCGGCACGGGTCACCGCAAAGACATCTTGGTCACGCTCCTGCCAACAGCGGAGCGGCCTGCTGACAATGATGACCTGAGCAAGGAAATTGGTCTTGGTGTGGTCGCGGAGTTCTGCGGCGAAACGCTGGAGGAATCGTCGCCCGACACGGAAGAAGAATACTTGCGCTCTGCTGGCGATCTCGCGGCAGCAGCGGGCAAACTGCTCCTCTCGTATTTGCTCGGCGACAGAACTGACTTTGCCGAACTCAAGAACTTCGTTGCCGCACGAGCCGAAAAAGCTGTGAGCGAAATCCCGGACTATCGTTTCCCGAAGAACGTGCGGAAGGAGTGGATTTGAGTTTCAACGCCAACTGCCGCCGGTGTCCCGCACAAATGGTGTAAGGGATCTGGCTCGCCTCAGGCCGGCTCGATAGAAGGTCGGCCACCCGCGCCTGCCGCACAGCCCTGGACACGCCACCTCGTGCCGCCTGACGACTGAACTTCACGCTTTCCTCAGCCGGGGAAATGTGGTTTCAATCGCGGCATGAAACGCATCTCGCGAATTCTGCTTCTCGTTTCGGTTCTCACCGGGCTGGCTGGGTTGGGGATCCTTTCACCGGCAGCATCGGCCCAGGCTCAATCCATCGTTCGGGACCTCAACACCCCGCGCACGTTTCCCGAGATCAAGACAAGGGCCGAATGGGAGGAGCGCGCCGCAGAAATCCGGGAACAGATCCTCGTTAGTTGCGGCTTGTGGCCCCTGCCCGACAAGTCGCCCTTGAATCCGTACATTTTTGATCGGATCGAGCGCGATGGTTACAGCGTCGAGAAGGTTTACATTCAAACTCACCCGGGCTTTTATCTTGCCGGCAATCTCTATCGCCCGCTGGGGCGCGGGCGCGGACCATTTCCCGGTGTGCTCAATCCGCACGGTCATTGGTCCAATGGCCGCATGGCCGACAGCCAGGAGGGCAGTGTCGCGGCGCGCTGCATCAACTTCGCCCGCCAGGGCATGGTGGCCTTCACCTATGACATGGTGGGTTACAACGACACCCAATTCGCCGGTTCGCCCACGAATCGCCCGTTCTATGAGACGCACCGGCAGTTCGGCACCAACCGCACCGATCAGCTCTGGAACATCAGCCTGATGGGACTCCAGACCTGGAATACGATCCGCGCTCTGGATTTTCTCGCCTCACTGCCGGACGTGGACCAGAAGCGTCTCGCTTGCACGGGCGCGTCCGGCGGTGGCACGCAGACTTTCCTCCTCGGGGCAATTGACGACCGGCTGGCGGCGTTGGCTCCGGCGGTGATGGTCAGCCACACCATGCAGGGTGGTTGCAGTTGCGAAAACGCCCCCGGGCTGCGGGTCAAGTATTCCAACATGGAGATCGCCGCCGCCGCCGCGCCCGTTCCGCAAATCCTGGTGGCGGCCACGGGCGATTGGACGCGCGCCACGATGGAGGTGGAAGGGCCGGCCATTCAAAGCATCTACCGCCTGTTCGATGCCGGTGACCGGTTGCGTTTCGTGAAGTTCGACTTCGGCCACAATTACAACCAGACCAGCCGCGAAGCCGTCTATGGCTGGTTTGGGCAGTGGCTGCTGGGCCTGCCGCCGGCGGATTCGCTAAAGGAAGCCCCTTACACCAAGGAACCGGATGCCGCGTTGCGCGTGTTCCCCGACGGCAAACTGCCCTACGACGCGCTCACCAAGGAGCAGTTCCTCGAATCGTGGAAGCAACTTCAGCGCGGCCAATGGCAAAGGCTCTTGCCGCGCAGCCAGGGCGGTCTGGAACGGTTCAAGCGCACGTACCTGCCTGCCTGGCGCCACACTCTCCAGGTCGAGTGGCCGCGCAGCCAGGTCCAAGTGCGGGTGAAGGAATTCGGGCAGGACGCGGACTGGATGGCCACCGAGTTGACCGTCACGCGGGCGGGTGAAACCCAGGCGGTGTCGGCGGTTGTCTTTCGACGGAAACCGGTTCTCTCCACGAGCGGCAGCCGGCTTGTCATTGTCGCGGACGGAGACGGGACGGATGGCTTGGTGGGCTACAATCGCGAGCCGGTGGGTTTCGCGGCCAAACTCGTGCGCCGGGGTCATGCCGTGGTGGTGGTGCGCAGTTTCTCAACCGGCGAAACGGCCGACCAGTTCTCCAACTTTTACACCACCTACAACCGCACCAAGGTTCAGGCGCGCGTGCGCGATCTGCTCGCCATTTGTGCGGCGGCCAAAGGGCTGGATTTCGGTGGACAGCGCGGCACGGTCCTCTGCGGTCGCGGGGCGGCGGGACCTTGGACCTTGCTGGCCGCGCCGGGGGCGGATGCCGTGGTGGCGGATGGCAACGCCGTGGATGCCATGATGGACGAGCGGTTGCTCGGCCCCGACGTGTTTGTCCCGGGCTTGAGGGTGATCGGCTCCTTTGAAGGACCCGCCATGTTGGCGGCGCCACAACCGCTGCTCCTGCACAATACGGGCAACTCTTTTCCGACCGAGGGAATCCAGTCGGCCTACCGGGCGGCTGGCACCGGAAGAAAGCCGCGGATAGAATCCGGCCGGCTGTCGGACGACGCTCTCGTGGATTGGATCACGCGGTTCTGAAGCCGTTCAGAAATGGCGACATAACCGCTCGACCGACTCATAGTCACCAGCCCAGATAGACCGGGTTCGGTTGCGGCTTGGCCACGCGTGAGCAAGTCTGGCGTGCGCGTGATTGAGCCGTCGGGCAAACTTGCCAAAGGGTGGCATTTGGCGTAAAAGAGCACCGTCCTGGCCGCCAGTTTAGCTCAGTGGTAGAGCAACGGTTTTGTAAACCGTCGGTCGTCGGTTCGAGTCCGACAACTGGCTCCACTCCGCTCCTGCACTTCTTTCTTATCCAATCGGCGTCTCCATGGGAGGGCGAATCGCCCTGTTCAATCGCGATTTGGTGACGCTGAGAACGGCTGCGGACGACAACAACCGCAGATTGACAACCCGGTCCGCGCCACACCAACATGACGCCCATCGAACCCGACACGTACAACGTCCAACTGGTTCACAACCGGTTTACCGATCAAAGCGCAGCAGGTCTCTTTACCGCCGCATCAACGCGTTTCGCCGGGTTTGCCCCGCTGCGCCTCTTTGCCTGGCTGGTGGTCATCGGGATGCTTGTGGCACCGTGCCCCAGTGCCACTGCCGCTCCCCCCGGGGTGGTGGTTGATTCCAGCCCGAAATCGTCCGGCCTCTACATCGGCTCGCCCAGCCTCACCGTGCTGCCCAATGGAGATTACCTGGCGTCACATGATTTCTTCGGGCCGAAGAGCGACGAGCATGAATGTCCGACCGTGGCGGTGTTTCGTTCCTCTGATCGCGGCGCAAGCTGGAAGGAAGTGACGCGCTTGCGGTGTCTGTTCTGGGCCAATCTTTTCACGCATCGAGGCGCGGCCTATATCATGGGCACGGACAAACACCATGGGAGGATTGTCATCCGTCGTTCCACGAATGAGGGTCAGACCTGGACCGAGCCTCGTGACGCCGCGACCGGATTGCTTACCACGCGCGCCGAGTATCACACCGCGCCCATGCCCGTGGTCGAACACAACGGACGGTTGTGGCGTGCGTTCGAGGATGCCTCGGGCGGAAACAAGTGGGGCGAACGCTACGGGGCCGGCATGTTGTCCATTCCGGTGGAGGCCGACTTGTTGAATGCGACCAACTGGACCTTCAGCAATTTCCTGTTCCGGGACGCCGCCTGGCTTGGAGGCGATTTTCGCGCCTGGCTCGAAGGTAACGCCGTCGTGACCCGTGAAGGCAGGATCGTCAACATTCTGCGTGTGGACACGCCGGGCTGTCCGGAGAAGGCCGCCATTCTCAATGTGAGCGCTGATGGCAGGACTTCTTCTTTCGACCCGGCCACCGGCTTCATGGATTTTCCCGGCGGCGCAAAGAAGTTCACCATTCGTTTTGATCCCCGCAGCGACCTCTATTGGTCATTGGCAACGTTGGTGCCGGAAAAGCATCAAGACGCCGGCCGGCCCGGCGGCATCCGTAACACGCTGGCGTTGGTGGCCTCGCGCGATCTTCGCCAGTGGACCACGCGTTGCATCCTGCTTCATCACCCGGACGTTGCGAAGCATGGTTTCCAGTATCCCGACTGGCACTTCGACGGTGACGACCTGATCGCGGTGGTGCGCACGGCGTTCGACGACGCCGAGGGCGGCGCGCGGAACAATCACGATGCGAACTTCATGACGTTTCATCGGTGGAAGAATTTTCGCGCCCTCACGATGGCGGATTCCGTGCCGGTGACTGGTTCAGCCGGCATGGAAGGAGGGCAGGGGAGTCCGGTCGGTTTGAGTCGCGGGGTGGAGGAACCGAGTGTTGCACCGGGCAGAGCATCGGTGGCCGGACCGGGAAAGCGACGAGCATCTCTTCACGCGGCGCGATGAACGGCGGCATGTCACTCATTGATCTGGTGGTGCTGATTGCCTACCTCGCGGGCATGGTGGCCATGGGTCTCTGGCTGGGACGCAAGAACACTTCGCCTGACATGTTCATGAGAGCGGGCGGAGCGATTCCGGGCTGGGCGGTGGGGGTTTCGATCTTTGGCACTTACGTGAGCAGCATCAGTTTTCTGGCGCTGCCGGGGAAGGCGTTTGGCGGGAACTGGAATCCGTTCGTGTTCAGCCTGGCCATTCCGCTGGCGGTGCTGGTGGCAGTCAAGTATTTCGTGCCGTTCTACCGGCGCAGCGGGGACGTTTCGGCCTACCACCATCTCGAGGCGCGATTCGGTGCCTGGGCACGGACCTATGCGGTGATTTGCTATTTGCTCACCCAACTGGCCCGCATGGGCACCATCATGTACCTGCTCGCCCTGGCGCTGGCGCCGCTGACGGGATGGAGTCTGGTGACCTTGATACTCGTCACGGGCGTGGTGACGATCATCTACACCTTGATCGGCGGGATTGAAGCCGTCATCTGGGCGGACGTGGTGCAAAGCTTCGTGCTGATTGGCGGTGCGCTGGCGTGCGCGGCGTTGTTGCTGTTCGGGATGCCGGAAGGTCCGGGGCAGGTCTTCCGGGTGGCCGCCGACAACAACAAATTCAGCCTGGGCAGCTTTGGGGCGAGCGTGGCGCAGCCCACTTTCTGGGTGGTCATGGTTTACAGCATCGTGATGAACCTTCAGAACTTCGGGATTGATCAGAGCTATGTGCAACGCTACGCCACGGCGCGCAATGAAACCGAAGCCCGGCGCAGCGTGTGGCTGGGGGCGTTGATGTATCTGCCGATTTCAGCCCTTTTCCTTTTCATCGGCACGGCGCTGTTCGCGTATTACACCGTCCAACCCCAGTTGCTGCCCGCGGGACTGGACCCGCAGGCCAAACCGGACGCGGTGTTCCCGCACTTCATCAACGCGGGTTTGCCCGTGGGCATCTCCGGCCTGGTGATCGCCGCCATCTTCGCGGCGGCGCAGTCCACGCTGGCCAGTTCGCTCAATTGCTCGGCCACGCTGGCCTTGTGTGATCTCTACCGGCGCTACTTCCGGCCGCAGGCCGGCGAAAAAGAATCCATGAGCGTGCTGCGGGTGGCCACCCTGGTTTTTGGATTCGCCGGCACCGCGACGGCCCTGGTGATGATCCGGGTCAAGAGCGCCCTGGATGCCTGGTGGGAACTGGCGGGCATTTTCAGCGGCGGAATGTTGGGATTGTTCCTGCTCGGATTGATTGCGCGCCGCGCCCAGAACGCCGCCGCCGCCACCGGCGTGGCCATTGGTGTGCTGGTGATCTTCTGGATGAGCCTGTCGCCGCGGTTGAGCGATGACTGGGCGTGGCTGCGCAGCCCGTTCCACAGCTTCCTGGTCACGGTGATCGGCACGTTGACGATTCTGCTCGTCGGCATGGTCGTGGCGCGGCTTCGCCCGGCGGCTCCTCGTGCTGCTTCCTCCGCGCCGTGAGCGGGGATGTGTTTCACTGGTCTTCCAACCAAACGGCCACGCGGAAGAATCCCGGCGTGGCGACCCCCGCGAGTTGGTGAGTGATGGTCTGCTGGCTGGCGGTAACTCGGGTGAACCCCGGCACGCCCGACCAAGAACCGGGTGCAAGGCTGGAACTGGTTTCCAAAGTGTAAAACCGGGTTTTGCCCTCGTAACCGACGCCCTCGGCGGGGATGGTATCAAAGGTGATGGTCCAGTGGGTGCCGCCCGGTGAGATGCTCAACCGAAGCTGGCTGCCGGACAGATTGGGATTGTGGCCGGCGATGTAGTTCTCGAGCGCGCTACGGCCATTGGCGTTGATCGAGGCCGCACTCTGATTGAGGTTGCCGAAGTGCAGAGTTTCCCAGGCATCCGGCAGCCCATCCGCGTCGGTGTCCGTTGGGGAAGCACCCAGTGGTTGGAGCGTGATTCTGCCTCGGAAAAAGCCGGGCGATCCCAGGCTGGCGGTCTGATAGGTGACGATCTGGTTGTTGCCGGTCAGATTGGTAAAGCCGGGCACACCCGTCCACGACTCTGCGGCGAGAGTTGGGTTGGATTCCAGCGTGTAAAGCCGGGTGAAGCCGTCGTAGCCCGGACCTTCGGCCCGCAAGGCGGTGAAGGAGATGGCCCGGGCGTTGCCGGCATTGGTGATGACGAGTTTGAAGACGCTGTTCGGATCGTTGGGATTCGTGCCGGCGATGAAATGTTGCAGGGCCGAAAGTCCGCTGGCGCCCATGGAATTGGCGTTCTGGTTGAGGTTGCCGAAATAATGGCTCTCCCATGCGTCCGGCAAACCGTCACCATCACTATCGGGAACGGCCGTGCCGAAATCGAGGCGCTGGAATTCTCCCCGCCCGGCCAGCGTGTAACCAGCCTGGGCGCGCACCCCGGTCGGGTCCGTCACCACAATGACCACGTCCGATCCCGTCAGCGAGGCGTTTGCGTCGAGGACCGGCGCAAGCGTTTCGAGTTTCAACCGCAACGAGTAGAAATTGCCCAACTGGGGATTCGAGCCCATGCGGTAGCTGGCGATGGCCGGGCCGTTGATCTCTCGCCGGGCTTGCACCACCACATCGGTGCGCGACGCCGTGATGGCCACGTTGTCAATCGCGATGGTGCCGTAGAGAACGTTGTCCGGCTCGGTGATTTCGGCACGGGTGGTTGCGAACGGCAACAACAAGAGAGCGGCTACGCAGCTTCGAAGCAAGAAGGTGGGCAAGTGGGTAAGTGAGTAAGTGGCCGTGACGACCTTGCAAATTGACTCCGAGCTGCAACTCCCACGTTCCCCACGGCTCGCTTTCCCGCTTTCGCTGGTTTGATTATCAGGGGTTGTTTTCATGTTCCTGCAAATGTTCATGTTTCACGCATCCTGCATCACGAATTCAGTTCCCCGAATACGCGTAGGTTTGGAAAAAGATTTTGATGTCACTCACCGAGTTAATGAACGTGTCGAGTCCCTCGTTCGGATCGAAGAGGAACGTGCCGCCGGGGATGATCAACATCCAGTCGGTGTTCCAGACCGAACGGCCAATCAGGCGTGTATCGGTAATGGTTTCGGAGGGGTCAAAGATTCCGCTGTCGTGAAACGCGCGGAAGCTGGAGAAGCGCCGGACATCCGCATACGTGTCACTCAAGGAGTCGTTCATGGGAATCCAGGCCGCGTTGTTCAGGCTGGAGAAACCGACTGGGAACGGCACGGGGATCTTCTGGTCCACGACGCGCCACTCGCGGGTTTCGAGATTGTTACCCGACGGCGAGCGCATGATGTCCGCGCCCGCCGGGACGAGGTAGAGGCGTGGGGTAAGGGAAAGACCGCTGCCGTTGTAATCGCTGAACCAAATACCCGCGGAACGAACCTTGGTGGCGAACAGGGTTGAATCATACGCGCTGTCGCCCCCGCCCAAGGGCCAGCCGAAATAATTGAATCCAAAATTGATCGTGGTCGGAAAACGGATCACCAGACCCGGCTGCGGCCCGGCTGATTCCGGGGCGAACGGCCGGCAATAGCGGCGGAATTCGGGAATGTCCCAGAGGTTTGGCACCACCATGTTCTTCAGGGTTGCACGCCATTCGTCGTCCGAACTGTTGCGAAGCCGAAACAATTCATTACGCATTGAGAACCGGCCCGTTTCCGTTTGCGGATTGTTGAAACCAAGCTGGCCTTTTAGTACGCCGAAGTTCTGATTGAGGCGTGCCAGCGGATCGGCAAGCCCGTGCCGGCCGGCCACCGGGACGCCATTGATCACCTCTCCGAGCGAGCGCTGTCGTACGATGTCAGTGAGGAAGGCGCTTCCGGCGCCGGTACGCCCACCGAGCAATTGCGTTTCGAAGTCGTAGGCAACGCCGGCAAGGAAGACATACCGGGCGGCGAGGTCAAACTGGGCGCGATATTTCTGGATGGCGTCGTTCCGGAAGATACGGAATGTCATGTCCTGATACCGACTGGCTTGCGTCTCGGCCGCGGTGTCTTTGCGGAAGGCGATGCGTTCTTCAACAAGGCGCAGGCCCTTGGCGAGGGCAGCTTCATACGCGCCGGCTACCTGATCGAGCTTCTGCGCCTGCGCGAGCATCTCGAAGCGTTTCACCTGTTCCTCCCGGAGCATCCTTTCCAACTCCTTGAGTTCCTTCTGAATCTCGGCCCGGAATTCGGCGGCATCAATTTTGGCTGTTTCGCGGTACTCGAGAAAATCCAGCTTCTCTTTGGTGGATTCTTCAATGGATTCGGCGGCGAACTTGATGCCACCGAGTACCAGATTCTTGGCGATGTTCAGGAATTTGGCCGCTCCGCGCAGCGGGGCGGTTACATCGGTGGAAGTGCCGGCCGATTTGGGCATGGATTCAACCGTGGCATCCACGACCTTGTCGCTCTTTTTTTCGACCTCGGTCGCCTTTCGATTGATGAGCTTGGCGGCCGCGATGACTTTCTTCAGCGCGATGAGTTCGAGTCGGGATTCGAGCTTGATCAGCAACTTCTCGGCTTGGAGATCATACCTGGCTTGAAGCAACTCAGTTTTGTCCTCCATTTCTTTGACGTGATTGGAATGTTCGGCGCGGGCACGTTTCAGTGCCGTCTCCGCTTGCAGGATATCGGAGAGCGCACTTTGCAGTTCGCCGGGAGCGCGGCGCCGTCCCCAACTGGCGGGGGCGGCGAACGAATAATCCGAAGCGGCGACTGGGTATTGCACTTCGAGAACGTTTGTGGCCGGCAATGCCACCCCCACGGGCAAGTCAGCAGGAAACAAGAACCCGAGCGTGCCAATGACGCCCTCGCGGAGGGGCTTGAAATACGCTTTAAGCGGTGTCGGCTTGGGGGTGAACTGACTGCCGCCGCCGACGACGGTGTTCGTCACCAACGCTTCGGGATCGCCGGTGAATTCGACCGGGTTGACATACATGTAGTGGTAGAGATCCGGACCGTCATAGCCGGAAGGGTAAGTTCTGCCGGGGCCGATGTCTCCGGCGTAGGGATAACCAAAGACTTCGATCAGCCGATTCTTCAAGTCCCGCTCCTGCTGTGCGGTGTTCTTCGAGAAATCGTTGACGCTGTCCTGCAACGAGCGCAACGCCTGAGAGAGTTGATTGGCGTGGTTGAAGACAGTTACCGTGTTGTTCACCGCTTCGATGGCGCGGTCGTAAATCTGCTCGAAGTGAGTCTTGCCGGAGTCAATCTGTGCCGGGTCAATGTCAAAGGGCACGACGTTCTTGGCCAGTCCTAGCGGGTTCAAACCGGCGTTTGCCTTGTCCACCTGGCTTTGCACGAGGTCGTAGCCGGAGATGATTTCGCCCAACTCGGGCACAGTCGTGCGGTCAATTTTCGAGATGCCCGTATTCGTGGGATTGGGATCAACCGAAAACAAGACCGCATTGGCAACCACCCAGTCGAAGAACGCGGCCGAGCCGGCTCGATGCCCCCACTCGGACAATCCCCAGGCTCGCCCCGTGTCCGTGTCCTTGTAACCTTGATACTGGCCGTTGGGATCATCCACGTAGCCCAGACGATAAGTCAGGTCCACGACTTCCGCGCCCACCTTGGCCTTAGCGGCGGCGGCGCGGGCGAACTTGCGTTCATCGAGGTAATCCACCATCACCGGAACGCCGGCGAGCGAGATGGGTTCACTTCGGGGAATCCAATCAAAGTTCGGGTTTTGTAACAGCGAGTAATAGGTTTTCGTCGCCGTCAGGTAATGTCCCCAGGCATCCCCATGCGCCTGCGGAAACATGATGCGCGCGTCATCGGCGTTGATGAACCCGTCGCTGTTTTGATCGGTAATGTTGTAAGCCTGAGCGTAGGCGACTTCACCTTCGTCGCGTGTGAAATTCCAGAACAGGCGGTTATAGACCGGCGGCAGCCGCACGGTGGCCGAGCGGTCATCGCGCCCGCGCAAAAGACACAGTTCCTCTTCGAGCAGTGAGTCAAGCTGGTTCTGGAATGTGAAGATGGATGGCGCCAAAGTGCCATAACCGGCCGAAGTGGTGCGGAAGCCGATGGTGGGATCGGCGGCATCCGCCACCGCTTCGTTGCCTAGGAGGAAGTAAAGGTCGGCGATCAAGCCTGCCGCCAGGAGCAGGGCGTCGTTCGCCGGCTGGTAATTGATTGACGGTGTGCCTTCGATACTCAAGCGCCTGGCGCGGCGCAGCACCGTTTCGTAAGCCTCGATCAAGCCAATGCTGTTGAGGTTGCCGCCGCCGGGATTGAAGGCGATGTCGCCTTCGTAGCGTGGTCCGGCCTGTTGCAACATGCTGGCGAAGGTGACCGCTTCAGTTTCGTGAAAAGCGGCGGACCGCGCCTCGAAAGGATTCAAGCCGTCGCGCACGCGCTTGACCCACCCTTCGGCCAGTTGCGCCTGGCCGCCGCCGATGATGCCCACCCAGTCGCTCCAATTTGTCTGGCCGTTGATGGCGTAGCCGCGAAAACGACAGATGAAATAATTGTCCGCGAGCACGAGCAGGCTGGATTGGCCGCCGTCGCCGAGCGTGATGTCGTTCACGCCATGCGGGCCGGGTGGAATGGCGGAGTATTGAGTCCAGCCTTGCAGGTTGGCGATGTTCCCATCGGGCAGTAAAGATGGGAACACACTTGGATCGGTGCCGGATTCCACCGGCTTGTAATACCACTCGAACTGGAAACGCTGCGGTTCGCCGCCGAAATCGGCGCTGTGGCGCAACGTCAGTTTTTCGTCAAACACGTTGTCGGATTTGATCACCTTGATGTCGCCGCGGTAAGGGCCGTCCTCGACGCGAATTACGTGCAACTTCACCGGCAATCCGGCGAGCGATGGGTCGTTGTTCTCCACGATGGTGATAAACCCGCTGTCGGTGCCAGGGCCGGCGGTGAGCGCCTTGGGAATGTCTCCCAGTTTCTCCGGCTGCAGCGGTCCGGTGCGGAGGTTCAGGTTCGTGTTCAGGTTTGGCGCCGTGAGCCCAATCAACAATTCCTGGTCCGCCTGTCCATCGCCGTTGCGGTCAATGCGATTGGGATTGCGCGTCAGGTTGTAAAGGTCATCAACCGCGTCCAGAAACGCCGTGTTGCTGGTCAATTGCTTGATGCGGTCGCGTTCGCGGGGACTGAGGACGTTGATGAGCAACAGTGGATTGTCCGGTCCGCCAAACTCGGAGCTTTCGTCCAGCAGACCGCCGAAGCTCAGGCGTTTGTCCAAGCTGTCATAGCGCAGGCGGGAGCGGAGGGAATAAGGCAAATCCGAAAACGCCAGCCGGCCGGCCACATTCACCGTCGCGATGGCGGCAGGCAACGTGAAGTTCGCCGGCATTTGCACCGTGCGTTCACTGAGCGGATCGAACAACCGCACCAGCGAATTAAGGGCATTTGTATCCTGGGGATTTCCTTCGTCAAAGACGACGGTGGCGCTGGCGAAATTGCGGAGGTCCGGCAGGCCGAACTTTGCGCCCAGCAGTGTCTCACCGATCTGCAAGGTGGGCACGTCGTCCGGCCAACTGATGGCGTAGGTGACATCGCGCGGCACACCGGGCACGCCTCCGGGACGCCGGTCCAGCCAGGGAACGCACGTCCCAACCGGGGCGTCGGCCTGACCGTTGCCGTCGAGGTCGTAAAAGAAGTCCGGCTGAAGCGGGTAGAAATACCGGGCGACGACGTTCGCGCCGGAAGTGCCCGGTCCAGCCGCGCGCGCGTGGAGTTGCCCCAGATGATCCTGAAAGCCTGGTCCGCTCACGACGCGATTGGACAAACCGCAAAGGCTGAGAAGACTCAACGGCGCGGGCAACGACAGCATCGCGCCAGCCTCGCCGGTATAAACGAAGGAGTAATCTGCGTTGGTGCTGACGACGCGATACACCTTCATGGCCCAGTTCATCGTCATGGGGTCCTGATATTTGAGCAGGGTGAACGCTTCGGAAGCGTTGATGACGGCATTCAGGTCATTCCGCAAGGCGTACAGAACGTCGCCGAAGAGCAGCGCGTGCTCCTCATTCGGGTTGTAGCCGGCCAATGTCTTGTCGTGCTGCCGATAAACGCGTTTGGAGGGATAATGCGCCGGACCCAGCGCGCCCGAACCGATGCCGCTGGCCAGTACCAGTTCCTCGGCGTCGCCCGGCCACTGCGCCAAGTAGCGCACCGGCGACGAAGCCCACGCGATCCCCGTGGCCGGATTGGTGCGATACCAGACCACGACAAAGTCGTCGTCCGCGGCCGGCGTGTCCCTGTTCACGGGGATGATCGGCCCTGTGCGCGTCGCGCGGTCGTGTGCGCGGTCTTCACCCACACCATCGTAGAATGATTTCTCGAAGTACACATAGCCGTTCTTGCCGGTGGCGTCAGTATGCTGAAGGTTCTGCAGCGCAATGCCGATCATCGCGGGTTGGTTGTCCACCAGGTGCGCTGAATCGTTCCAGGTGACCGTGCGCACGACCTCAAACCTGGTGGGATGAATCTCCGGATCCGGCAGCTCGCCTCCTGAATCCACGAACATCAGCACCGTCCAGCCCGGTTGAAGGGCGGTGAATTGCCTGCTGCTGGCGTCCACGCTGGCGCCCGGTGCCGTGCTGAACGCGATGTTAATAAACTTCAGAGGAAAGCCCGCAACGGCTGGCTCCAATTCCACGGGCGTCGTGGCGACGTGAATTCGCGGCTGTTGCGGAAACGCCATTCGCCCCACGACCGGCGCGACCAGCGTGGCGTTGGTGCCGTCTCCGGTCAGGGGCCACCGGATGATGGCCGTCACCGGTCGCAGCGGGTAGAGTTTCTTTTCCGCCGCACTCCACGCGAAGGAATTCAGGGCGTCGCTGTCAACATGCTCCTTCTCCAGGATGACGATCGAAGGCTGCCCCAGGGCGGCGCCATCCCCCAGAACCAGGTCCTGCGCCTCTGCCGGCACCGCGATGGCCTGGCCGATGACGTAATGGTTGTGCTCGTAAACCTGGTTCGCATCCAGACGCGCGAGAAAGATGTCCTGCGGATTGGCGGAACTCAGCAGCACGTGCCCAACTTCAATCGTGTTTTGATAACTGCCGGAAACGACGACACTGCCCGTCGCGTCCACGGTGATCGAGCCGCGCGATTCGTTGCCGGTGGAACCGATCTTCCTGGCCCATTTCCAAGTTGGGGAATCATCGCCGAGTTGTGCCAGAAACACATCACTGTTGCCGGAGGTGTTTAGCGAGGTCGCCCCGAACGTTGTCGCAAAGGGAAAGTCACCGGTGATGTAAACGGTCCCGGATCTGTTCGTGCCCCGTGGTCTGTCCCAGGCGATGGACTCCGCAAATCCCGCACCGCCCTGCGCGTACCACAACACGTTGATGGAAGGGTTGAGCTTCGCGACGAACAGGTTTGCTCCGCCACCGAGATTGAGATTGTTCTCGGTACCGGCGTAATCGGCCGTTCCGGTGATCTGGCCCAGGAGATACAACTGGTTGGCAGCATCAATGGCCAGCGCCGTCGCCACGTCATGGCCTGAAGTACCGCCGCCGCGCCGCGCCAGCAGCCAGTTTCCGGACGCATCCAGTTTGCCCACGAACAAGTCCTGGCCGCCGATGGAGGTCAACGCTGTGGCACCGAACACCGCCGTCTGGCCAAATTCGCCGGCGACGTAGATGTTCCCGCTGGCATCCACCGCCAGCGCGCGGGCTGTGTTTGTCCCAGCCGACCGCGCCGCACTGGCCCAGAGCCAGTTGCCGTTCGGGTCAATCTGCGCCACGAAAATATCCGGCGTGGTGTTGCTGGAAACGAGGATACTCGGGCCAAACGTGTTCGTGCGGCTGAAATGCCCCGCCACGTAGAGGTCGCCGCTGGGGCCGACCGCCAGCGCGTTCGCGGCATCCGCGGTCGTGTTGCCGACGGACTTCGCCCATAGCCAGTTCGTCCCCGCAAAGTGCAACTTGGCCACGAAGATGTCGTTGCCGCCGGCCGAATTGAGAACATTGCTGCCAAATGTTGCCGTCCCGCTGAATTCGCCGGCCACATAGACATTGCGCGACACATCCAGAGCCAGCGCGTTGATGCGCAGACTTCCCCCCACGCTCAGGGGAACATTCGTCGCCCACATCCAGTCCGCGCCGCGCGCAAGCTTCGCAATAAAGGCGTTCGTCCCGCCGCCGCCGGTCGGATTCAGAGTCGTCCCCAAGGATGCAGTGCCGGTGAATTGCCCTGCGACATACGCGTTCCCATCGGCGTCCACGACGTGTTTGGGCGAGCGGGCACTGCCATCGGTGACCTTGGTGGAAACCGGCCAGCCGTAGCCGAGGACGAGCGTGTTGAACGTCTCGCTCACGCCGGTGGTGGTGCCAAACGCATTGTTGGCAACCAGCCTGAAGAAGTAGGTCGTGCCAGGGTCAAGGTTGGTGACGAGGGCGCTGACGGGTACGGCAGCGAGACCGGTACCGGGGATATTGTGCGGCGCGGTGGCCCTACCAAAAGTGAGTGACGGTCCGTACTCGAAGAAGTAGCTCGTGGCCTCCCCGGACGGATTGACCGTGCCGCGCAGTGTAGCAGTAGTGGCCAGTACCGGTGTGGCGGGCAAGGTCGTGACGATGGGGTCGCGAATCAGGGCGCCGGAAACCACGAAGGTCGCGCCACCGATCAGGTTGCCAACCATTCCATTTGGCCCGCTGTCGGCCGTCGTGGTGCCCATGCCTTCATCGAACTTGAAGCAAGCAACCAATCCCGGCTCTGTTCCCGCCAATCGCCGCTGGAAGTTGCTTTGAATTTCGGCATCGCCGCGCGTCACATTCCAGACCCGCACTTCATCCACCTGTCCCTCAAAGAACTGTGTGGTGGCCTGGCGACCGCCGATGCGAAAGTCGTTTTGAGTCGGATAAAAGTCGCCGATGGTTCCCGAACTTTGAGCGGAAAAGGCGAGGACGCCATTTGTATAAATCCGCACCCGGTTGGTGTCGGCAACTGCGTTGTAGGTAAAGGCTACGTGTGTCCATTCATTCAGCGGCACAATCACGCCCGTGTTCACGTAGCCCCAGCCGGGTGGCGGCGTATTCGAAAGGGCGTAACGAATCGTCCCGTCTGCGTACCGTGCCAACAAATACTCGCCTTCCCGCCCGGCGATGACTCCACCAGCCCCGCCGCTGCCATTACCCGGGCCCGTGGCTTGAATCCATGCTTCGAGGGTGAAGTGCGTGGTTACCTTCAAGACTGGACTGGCTCCGACCTGAACGTGGGCGTTCACCCCATTGAAACTCACGGCGTTGCCGGCCGCCGGAAACGGCATCCGAAACGCCACGGTGGCCCCGTAGTTGGTTCCGTTGTCGTTGGCCGCCACGCAGCGGTAGTTGTAGTTAAAGCCGCCTGCGAGATTAGTCACCAGCCCGCTGACCGTTACGACATTGATGTTGGTCGCCAGAACTTGCTGTGGCGTTGACACTGTGAAACTGCCGCCGGTGCCGTATTCAAACCAGACCCGGGATTCCAAAGTCCCCTCGCCAACGATGGAGCCATTCAATCTGGCGCCGCCGAACACTACGTTTGAAGCTGCAAGTGTTGTCGCAACGGGTACCGCGACCGTGAAATTCTGGCCGGATTTGCCAGGCCCAACCGTCACCAACAGATTCGTGGGCCGAAATACATATCCCTGCCGGCTGGGCGTGATCGTATAGGTTCCCTGGCTTAACCCGGAGAAGGTGTAGTTTCCATTGGCTGCGGTGGTTGTCGCACCCGCACCGCGGCTGACGGTAACGCCGTCAACGCCCGTTCCATTTGCCAGTCGCACCGAGCCTGAGATGGAGGACGACCGGACGAAGTTGAGGTCGCTTCGGCTGGCCGTCCCAAGAGGGCCTGTGTTCACGTCGTAGTGAGGGGGCGAAAAGCTGTATCCAGACTGTGAGGGGGTGAAGCGGATGGAAGTGCCCAGCCCCCATCCGGTACTGGCCCAATCTCCATTAGAGCTGGAGGGCGGAGCGGCACCGCTTCCGGTGGCGCCCAATGGTCCCGTGTAACTCCAGTTGACCCGCAAGCCACCGACGCCTGCCCCGCCATCGGTGATTCGGCCGGAATAATCAGCGGCCCGTGCGTGAGTCACAAAAAGCAACCCACTCGCCAAGATCCCTGAAATCAGTGAAGCGTGAAGTGAGAAGTGCGTCAGTGGTGAGTTGGATCGTTTCGTTTTCATGCCTTCAAACCATCACATGTCATGTTTTACGCTTCACGCAAGACGCCTCAGGGTGTCGGGCTGGGATTCAACTCCGCAATTTGCGAGACGCGCGAAAGCCGGAACGTGCCGCGCAGGTGAATGGGGTTCTTGTGAATGCCCGTGATGCGCTCGCGGTAAGCTCCCCCCATTTCATTGTAACCAAAATCCGGCACCGATGGGCTGCCAGCGGGTGGCGAACTGGCAAAGGAGAGTTCAATCTGCCGTGAGGTCGTGTAGCTCTCGACCGCCGGTCCATCGAAACGCGCGTTCAGGTTGTCGTGGTCGGGATGATACTTGTGCTTGAACGGATTGGTTGGATGATCGTGCGGCAGGGTCAGGGTGGCAGTGAGGCTTTGGCCAATGGCAAACGCGCCGGCCAGGTTCAGGAAGTTGTTCGTCGGGCTGCTGGGAAAGTCGTAGCCAATCGTGCTCACCCGCCGGCCCACTGACTCGCCGTCCCGCAGCGTTGCGCCGCTGAACATCTGGATTAGCGTATCGTCCGTGAGCAGGACGTATTCGCCCGGTTTGTCCACGACGCGGTTGCCGCTGCTGTCGTTGGTGAACGTGCCGTTGCGCCACATCTGGATGACTTCCTTGAGCAAGCGCGTCTGACCGCTGGCGTCCACGTGCAGCAGGAGGCGAAGGTTCAACTCGGACTTCGTCGGAGTCGGATTGGTGGGATTGGCCGAGTGCGCCTCAGAGACGGCGTTGATCGTGGCGGTGCCCACCCACAATCCGGCGAGTGGTTCGGCGCCGCCGGCGCCCGCAACCTCGCCGGCGCCGGCAACGTCGGTGAATTTCTCCACGGAAACCGGCAGCAGCAATCTCGTGCCGGCACCATCGCGAATTTCCACAACCGACGCATAAGAATTTCCGCTGAGGTCCTGTCGCCGCGCGGCCAGGCGAAGCCGGGTATCCACTCCGCTCGCGACCGCCACCGCCAGTGGATTGGGCAAGGCGGCCCACTGAACTCCAAGCGTGGGACTGAACTGATAATGCGACAGGATGCTGGCCGGAGTGTTGAGTTCGCGAACGAGGGCATTTGCGGTTGAAGGAGTGACGTTCCTGAGCCGGAGACGGAGTTCGGTCACTGAATCGCCGAACTCCAGACCATCGCCGATTTCCACCTGGGCGGTGAGCGGTGCGAGAAACTCCGAAGCGCCCTGGCTGTACACCCAATACGCCGCGCCGCTTTGCAACGCGTCCGTCGGCGCGACCAGTTGCCACTGTCCACTGGTGCTGTTGAGCCGGTAAATCTTTTGCAACTGGCTGCTCCCCGGGTTGTAATGCGCGGGCGAATGACGGAAGAAATTCAAGAATGTCGGCGGCGCCGCCGGATCAACCGGCGCGCCGCGCAAATTGAAGGCGTCCGGCACCCAGGAGGGTTGCCGCAGTGATGGCCTTCCCGTGATGTTCCAAACTACTGGCGTGGTGTTGGTGCAGCGCAGCAGGTAAGCGCGGTTCGCAAAAACGGCGAACAAGTTGTTCAAAAACGATTCCGTCCGCCAGGACGGCAACCAGGCCAGCCAGCCGCTCTCGTTGAACGTGGCTTCGGATGGATTTTGGATGAAGTCCACCGAGGAAATGCGTTCCGCACGCGACCAAACGCTCGCCACCGGAAGGTTGCCGAACACGGCTGACGCCGAGTTGTTTGTGGGTTGAACCTCCAGCCAGACGGCGTTCCAGCCGGGCTGCAAGGTGATCGTCTGCGTGATGGCTTGGGCCGGGGCAGAGGCCGTCAGCACGAACAGCGCAAACGCGATGACGCCGGGGACGCGGATTGTATTTGCTCGCTTCATAACAGAATGTTCCTGATCAGCTCCCCGGCAAGGGCGGGGGAGTGGTGTGGGGTCGGGATGCGGGAATTGAAATTGTCTCCAGCAATGCCCGGTTGATTTCGATCTTCAGCCCGGCGGTCATGGCTTCGTGAAGTTCGTCCTGTTGCCGATGGCGCTTGGCGAGGGAGAGTTGGTAGCGGATTCCTTCGGCCACTTCCTCCAGCGGGCGACGACCGGCGCCCTGCTTTTCGATCAACTTCACCAACCAGAGTCCGTTTGCAGTCTGAATCACCGGCCCGAGTTCGCCGGGTTTTGTCAACGCAAACGCCGCCTCAGTCACGGCCTTGTCCCATCGGCCTTGTTCTCCGCGCGACAACCAGCCGGCATCGCCGCCGAGGTAACGTGTGGCTTGATCCTCCGAATAACGTTGCGCCAGCGCGCCGAAAGTGCGCTCGGAGTTGTACAGCACCCGGACTTCGGCCAGGACCGCCTCGGCCCTTTGCAGTGCCTCCGCTCGTTTCTCCGGAGTGGCCTTGGGGGAAACACTGAATTGAATGACCGCGAATCTCGCGCGTTCCGGGACGGCGAAGCGATCAGCGTGAAGGCGGTAATGCGCTTCGACCTCGGCATCCGTTACCGCGGGCGATTCGGGTTCGGCCTTCAACTGTTGCTCGAGAAACCGGTCCGCGATGAAGTTCTTGATCTGCCGCACGATCTCGGGTCGTTGATCGAACCCGGCTTCCTTGGCCCGGAGGTACGTGGCCTCCAAATTCACCATCTGGCGCAGGACCGCTTCCCGAGTTTCCGCGCGGGCCATTTCGCTCGCGCGGGCGCGACGGGCCAGTTCCGCTTCGAAGTCGGCCACCCGAATGGCGTGTCCTTCGACGCGGGCCAGCACGTCCGGCCCTAACGGCGAGTCCTGAGCGGGTTGCGTGGACGGCGAGCGGTTGCAAGCGGTGACCAGGCAACACGAAGCCATGGCAAAGTACAGGAACTTGGTCTTCATAAGCAGCGCGTGAGGCGTGAATCTGGGCTTATGAACAGCATCATGTTCCTGATGATGCCGCGCGGTCAACCTTTTAATTGGCAACTTTCCGGCTCATGGCGCATTTCCCGCTCCTGCACGGTCAAGGGAACGACGCGGTGGAACTCGTCGCGCTGCGACGACGAGCGCCGCGTTGAACGGCGCGATGAAGCATGGGGCAGTCGTGAAATCTTGCGTTGGCTTCAGGCGGCCCGCGGAACGCGGGCCGGGTGGTCGCAGCGCGACCACCACTACCTGTCCGAAAGTGAGGTGGCCTTCCGGCTTCGATCCCGGCTGAACGCGTGGTCTTTGTGATCCGCGTGCTGTGAGATTGCATTCCAACCGTGTGCCATGCGCCGGGCAAGGCCAGCGGCTTTGAGGAAATGCGGCGCCGTAATGACTCGCGCGCAGTTGATGAAGAGGTTCGCGGTTTACGGCTCAACGTTGAATTCGCGCGGAACCGCCTTTGGCGAAAGCACGCACCTGCTCGACCGTCGCCATCGTGGTGTCGCCGGGAAAAGTCGTCAGCAGCGCGCCATGCGCCCAACCCAGGTTCACGGCTTCTTGTGGCGGCGCGCCGGTCAGCAGCCCGTAGAAGAAACCCGCCGCGTAACCGTCGCCCCCGCCCACGCGGTCGAGCACGTCCAGCTCGCAGGTCGGGGCAACGTAAGCCTTGCCGTCAATCCACGCCACCGCGCCCCAACTGTGCCGGTTCGTCGAGTGAACCTCGCGCAGCGTGGTCGCGACGATTTTGACCTGCGGATGCTTCCGCCAGACGCTTTCCATCATCGCCAGGAACGCGCTGGGATCGAGCTTGGACTTGGCGGCGACCTCCGGACCGGGAATGCCCAGGCCCAGTTGCAGGTCCTCCTCGTTGCCCACGAGCACGTCCACGTTCTTCACGATGCGGTCCAGCACCGCCACCGCGCGCTCGTGACCGCCGGAGATGTTCCAGAGTTTGGCGCGGTAATTCAGGTCGAACGACGTCACCGCCCCGGCGGCCTTGGCGGCTTGCATGGCCTCCACGATCAGTTCGGCGGTGGTTGGCGACAGTGCCGCGAAGATGCCGCCGCTGTGAAACCATCGTACGCCGCCGGCAAAAATCTGTTTCCAGTCAAAGTCGCCCGGCTTCAACTGGGCGGCCGCTTCGTTGCAGCGATTGTAGAACACGACCGGCGCGCGCACGCCCTGGCCGCGGTCGCTGTACACGGTGGCCATGTTCGGGCCGTGAACACCGTCGTGCTTGAAATGTTTGTAGAACGCCTTCACGCCCATCGCCCGCACCCGCTCGGCGATCAACTCGCCAATCGGATAATCCGACAGGGCGCTGACCACGCCGGTGTTCAGGCGAAAACAATCGGACAGGTTGGCTGAGACGTTGAATTCGCCGCCGCTCACGTGAATGTGACATTCCGTGGCCTTGCGAAACGGGATCACGCCCGGGTCCAAGCGATGCACCAGCGCGCCCAAAGAAAGAAAATCCAATGCTCCCTCGGGACGAATGTTCAAACCGTAGTTCATAGTGTGTTTGCCAAAACAGAGGGCCTGTTGCCCAAGTCAGTTGTGCGCTCACGGAAGACGGCGGTGCCGTCCTCGACCAGCCACAGCAAGGTGGTTTCCTCGGGCGGTGGTGACTGGTGCTCCGCCCACCGGCGCGCACCTTCACTCGGCCACTCCGTTCGAGCACCGCGCCGCGCACTTGTCGGGCGACAGTGTGTGCGTTGGCGCGGCAGCGTCAATTCTCAACTGCCAAGGAACAGCGGCTTCAGATGCCGAGCGAAGAGATTCTCCGTGACGTTCCTGGAAATGACCGTGCGGTTCTCGTTGACGAGGTCGAGAAAGCGCCGGCCCATCTGAGCCGCGACCTTGTAGCCGACGTGCAGCATTTGCCGCAAATGCGGGTTGAACCCCGGACAGCGCGGATCGTGTCGCAGGGCGGCGACAAATTGTTCCGAAGTCCAGGTCGAAACCCTCTCCGCGCTGGGAAGTTTGGCGCGGTCAATGTCTATGACCGACAAGTAAGGCGCGCACAGCTCGTCAACATGGCCCAATGCCGACGCACAAATCTCCCTGGCCAGCGCCAGCCCGTCTCCGCCGGCTTCGGCCAGGCCGATCATCTCCTCCAGCCACGTCGTGCCGGCGGTCTTCAGATGCACTCCAGCTTGCTGCTGCTCCAACGCCCGGCGAATCGCGGGGTAGATCGAGAACTTGTCACTGCCGGAATGGACACTGAGCTTCAGATTCTCCGGCAGGCCGTATTGACGGATCGCGAGTCGAATGACGCAAAGATCGTCGTTGAACTCCTGCTCGAACTGTGTGACGTCGCCGGCGTAGTCCACGCCCTTGTTGAAGCGACCGGTGAATTTGGGCGCGATGGTTTGAAGCGGAATCCGTTCATCGGCCATGGCAGCCAGGATGACCAACAACTCCAACGGTGCTTGGGGCGCGTCGGTTTCGTCCATGGAAACCTCCGTGATGAATCGCCCGCGCCCTTTGGCGCTTTCGATGTGCCGGTAAATCCCGGCGGCTTGAGAAACCGCCGCCAGATACTTGTTGGCGATTTTCTCCACCCCGGCCCGCGTCGTGTGCAGACACTCCGGGACGCCGGGCAATTCCACACGCCCGACCAGTTCCGCGTGTCGGGCAACGAATGACCGGACCGCCTCCTCGCCCGCCGGCCGGCCGATGGCATCGGCCACATCAATGGTGAAGAAGTCCGAGTGCGGGATGAAGCGGTCCACGGTATCAAGGCGGACATGGTCCGCATCCACGTGCCAGGGTTTGCGCCAGCCGAGATCGTTCACGGCCGCCGCTGCCGCCGGGCGGACGCTGGCCGGGTCGGATTGAACGATCAGATGCTCGCGGTTGGACTTGTTCCAGACCGGGACGACCTCCACGCCGTGTGCCGCGGCCAACTGACAGGCCCGGAGTTGCGCCGCCGCCTGTTGGGCGAAGCGATCTCCAACCCCAATCGAAAAACGGCCCAGCCTGACCTCTTCATTTATCACTCGCGGACATGCTCTCCCAAGGCGGCATGGATGGCAATGCCGCGGCCGCAACGATGCAGTTGAGCCTCGAGAGGGTGATGGCGACACCTGCTTGCCCCAGGGTGAACGCAACCCCGCACCGCCGGTGGCAGCCGCACCCATCGGTCGAGGGACAGAATCACGCAGACGAGGCGTCTTGGTAACGCCGGTTTTCCAACCGGCCAGTCGCCGACTGGAAAGTCGGCGTTACGGCGGGCGGCGGAGGTGGTCGAGGTGGTTTCGGGTCGGTGGTGGATGCGGGATCGGTGCTGTTCGCCCTGACGCCCGCCTCGGAACTCGTCGTCTTTGTAGCCAACGCGAAGGCCTACAACGAGGTGGCGCGGCTCAAAGTGGCGGCCACGCCCACGCACGCTTATCCGGTGGTTTCGGGCAACCGCATTTTCATCAAAGACCTGGATTCGGTGATGCTCTGGACCATCCAGTGAATTGCGGGCAGGGTTGTGGCTGGATTCGCAGCCGTGTTGGCCATTACTGGGCGGTGCGTTGCTGCGCGGCATAATTCCGCTCGCTGATCTGCGAGTTGAGCGTGAGAAAGTCGTAGAGCACGCCCACGCCCAGCAGGCCGACTGTCAGGAGATAGAGCAGGCCGGTGCCCCACTTGCCCATGTAGAACCGGTGGATGCCCAGCCAGCCGAGGAACGTCAGCAGAATCCAGGCGACCGAGTAATCGGTCGGGCCGGGCACGTATTTGCGGTCGGCGGCGCGGTCCATCGAGGGAATGAGAAACAGGTCAATGATCCAGCCGATGAGCAGCAGGCCGGCGGTGAAGAACCAGATGGTGCCGGTGATGGGCCGACCGTAGTAAAAACGGTGCGCACCGGTGAAGCCGAAAATCCAGAGCAGATAGCCGATCGTCTTGCTGTGAGTGTCGGGTTTCGCATTCATGTTGCGGCGACGTTATCGCGGCGGTGGCCGGCGCACAATTACAAGCCGGGCCGGTGATTTGTAGCCGGCAGGCGTCGTGCCGGGGGTTGCCCGCGGGGCAACTGACTCGTTGCGGCTTATTCTCGAGGCACATGATCACCGATCATGGCGAAGCTGGAGACAGGCGCGACGCCTGTCCCACGCAAAGGTACCGAACTGGACATTGCATGGACCTCTCATGAGCATCGGGCTTCAGCCCGGTGAGCCCAAGCGACGATGCGTTGCAGCCGCTTCAGCGGCTTCCACAGTGTGTGAAAAGCCGTTGAAACGGCTCTGTTCTATGTCGTGCGTTTCCACCGGGCTGAAGCCCGGTGCTAATGAGAGCACGCGCATTGAACGTGAAATGTTCGGACTAACCATCCTCCCACCGCTTGGCGCGGTGCAGCGCCTTGTTCCAGCCAGCCAGGAGCTTCTTGCGGACTGAGGCCTTTGCAGCGGGAACAAATTGCCGATCCGCCTGCCATTGCGCGGCGATCTCGCGCTGGTCTTTCCAAAAACCCACGCCCAGCCCGGCAAGATAGGCCGCTCCGAGCGCGGTGGTTTCCGCCACGCGCGGACGCACCACCGGCACGCCCAGCACATCGGCCTGGAACTGCATCAGCACATTGTTCGCGCACGCGCCGCCGTCCACGCGCAACTCCCTGAGCCGGATCTTCGCGTCGCTTTCCATCGCGCGGAGGACATCATGCACCTGATAGGCGACGCCTTCGAGGGCGGCGCGGGCCAGGTGCGCGCGCGTTGTCCCGCGTGTCAGGCCAAGGATCGCCCCGCGGGCGTACTGATCCCAATGCGGCGCGCCAAGACCGGCAAACGCGGGCACCAAATAAACACCGCCGTTGTCCGCCACCTGTGCCGCAAGCGACTCGACTTCGCCCGACGAGGAAATGATTTTCAAGCCGTCGCGCAGCCATTGCACCACCGCGCCCGCGATGAAGATGCTGCCTTCCAGCGCATACTCGGTGCGGTCGCCAATGCGCCAGGCGACGGTGGTCAACAAGTTGTTCCGGGACGGCACGGGCTTCTCGCCGGTGTGCATGAGCATGAAACATCCCGTGCCGTAGGTGTTCTTCACCATGCCCGGCCGTGTGCAGGCCTGGCCGAACAAGGCGGCCTGCTGGTCACCCGCGATGCCTGCGATGGGAATGGTCCCGCCGAACAGCGTGGTTTCGCCATGGACTTCGCTCGAGGAGCGCACCTCGGGCAGCATCGCGCGCGGCACACCGAACAGGCGCAGGAGTTCGTCATCCCAATCGCCGGTGTGAATGTTGAAGAGCATCGTGCGCGACGCGTTGCTCGGATCGGTCACGTGCCGTTGGCCGCCGGTGAGATTCCACACCAGCCACGAATCAATCGTGCCAAATGCCAATTCCCCCGCCCGGGCCCTGGCCTTGGCGCCCGGTACGTGATTCAAAATCCACTGGAGCTTGGTGCCGGAAAAGTAGGCGTCGAGGACAAGGCCGGTTTTCCTGCGAATCATGGGCGCGAGACGGCGGTCTTTGAGGCGGTCGCATGCGGGCGCCGTGCGGCGGTCCTGCCACACGATGGCGTTGCAGATCGGTTGGCCGGTCGCACGATCCCAAACGACGGTCGTCTCGCGTTGGTTCGTGATCCCGATGGTGGCGATGTCCGTAGCAGTCAGGCCGGCCTTGAGGATCGCCTGCGCGGCAACATTGGATTGCGTGGCCCAGATTTCCTGGGCGTCATGTTCCACCCAGCCGGGTTTCGGAAAGATCTGGCGGAACTCCTGTTGCGCCGTGGCCACGATGCCGCCGTGCCGGTCGAAGACAATGGCGCGTGAACTGGTCGTGCCTTGATCCAGAGCGAGGATGTATTTCATGTGGAAGGAGGATTCGCGGTAGAAAAGCGAGCGGGCAGATACGCCGGCGTCTTGTGCGGATAAGCCGGCTTGTAGGGCATGTTGCGGAATTCGCCCTCACCCTCACCCTCTCCCCCAGGGGAGGGAACAGCCATTTCGCACGTTGCGTTTCCGAACCATGATTGAGCCAATTCAGTCGCGGATACCCGGCCAAACTGGTGGACGATTCTCCCTTCACCCCGCGGGAGAGGGCCGGGGTGAGGGCGGGCGGCCATCAAATGCCGTAGTTTGCCGTCATGGGTGACTGTCCATTGAAACGGTGCGCGAACCTTAATGAAAGCATGGCAGTCGGGGAAGCGATTTTTCCGACAGCGATTGCTCCATCACGCCCGGCCCCGAAACTTGACCGCCGCCGGGCGCGAAACTAGGCTCCAGCGATGTCAAACGCGGGTGGAAAACGGAAACGCAAAGCCCTGATGCTGGGCGTGGGATTGGACTCTGACGGTCACAAGCGACTGACCACCGGACCGAATTTTGCCCTCGTTGGCGGCAGTAAAGAAACTCACGCCGAGATGACCGAGAAGGCGGTCAAGATCAACGAAAAGCTCAAGGCCCGTGGCAAACAACTGCACGAGGTCAGCCACGAGGAATTCGACGACATCGCCCAAGAGGTGGGTTTGAAGCGTATTCCCAACAAACCGGACGAAGACCCGTCTTAATCCTTGTTCTTCTTCAAGAACGGGAGTTTGATCGTTTCACTAAGCCGTGAGAAGAGGGACTTTTTCCGCCGCCTGGTTTCCACCAGCGGTTCACACGCGTGACTGCACAGGCCGCAAAGCTTCAGCGTTCTGCCGCCCTTGCGACGCAGACGATGAATGCACGCGTCGCACAACAACTCATGACAATGCGTGCAACGATGCGTGGCTTTGGATTGAGGATGCCGGCGGCAAAGGATCGTTCCGTCCGGCAACACGACCGGCGGCGCCGGGAGTGGACGCTCGGTTTTGGGAATCACCACTCTGGCATCAACTGACTCCACCAAAACCGTCACGTCTCCGAGGCGCACGGTCTGGCCGGGACGGAGCATGGCTTGCTTGACGGGCCGGCCTTCGAGGAAGGTGCCGTTGGTGGAATCGCAGTCGCGCAGCAACACTCCTTCGGCGGACAAGATCATGACGCAGTGTGTCGCCGAAATGGTGGGATGTTCGATGACGAATTCGTTTTCAGGATGGCGACCAAACCGGTTGACGCCCAGATTCAACTGGCACGCCGTGGGCGTTCCTCGTCCGGTATTGATCAAGAGTCGAGCCACAACGTCCTAAGAATTTCCAATGGCGAATCCTTAGCCACTTGGCCGCGCCCTGTCCACAGAATTTCCGTTGGGCCCGGAAAGAATTGCCGCTGTCGGTTCGTGACCAATCTGACCCGTTGTCCGGCCAAACAAAGCAACGCCACGATCGAGCGTGAGTGCTCAAGGCCCGGCCACGATTCGCAGATTCGCCGGCGGCGCGGGCGGGGCATCGGGAACTTGAACCAATCTCACCCGGTCCAACCGAGCGTCGGCACCGCGACCCCGGACGATCAAGCGGTGAGTGCCTTCGCCGAGTGCGTAAACCGGGCCGGCCGGTGAGGATGTTCCCCGAACCGTGACCGGTTGCTCGACAAATCCAGTCGTAACCGGGAATTCCCAGATGGACTCCGGATCCTGCGGCTCGCCGTTGATCCGAACGAAAAAGGAGTTGGAGAAGCCAGCCGGGGCGCTTACGTTGGCCAGCAGTTGGTATTTGCCAGACGTGGTGATCCTGAACTCATAAACGGCCCGGCCGCCGTTTGTGAGACCGGTCGCTTGGGTCTGATGGATGTAGCCGTTCGTCACGCTGAACGGGGCACCGACGATTCCGGCCTCCGCCTCGATGTTGAGGGATTCTGCCCGGAGGGAATTCATCACTGAAACCGCCAGCCCCAAGATCGTCGCCCACAGAAAGTTGCTTCTCATCTCGCCGCAATGAATAGCCACAGAGCATCGCTCGCTGCACCTCTTGCGATTACGGAAACGGCATCGGTGAGACTACGGATGAATGGTTGTCACCGTGCCACGGTGCGCGAGTGGTTTCGGCTGATTCTTACGACGCTTTCAAGATCGGCCGCGCTTCTCCCGGCGGTTCGGCAAATGTGGTTTCACAACCCAGAGCGTTGCCAGCACCAGTGCGAGGAAGGTGACATAAGCGATGACGAAGACACGCTCCTCGGCGTCATAGAAGATGAGGCGCTGCAACCAGTGCCCGACAAAGCTCGTGGCGTAGCGCGGATCGGCACCCGCCTGGAGGCGCAGGTCGTTTTCCCAGGTGGTGAGCGGGCAGATTTCGCCCGCCAGCGCCTGCATGGCAATGAACGCCACCATGGCCAGATGGAGCGCGCGAAACCAGAAGTTCCGGACAAACTCCCAGCGCAGAAGCGCGCCCAGCCAGATCAGGGGCAGACTGAAGATGTTGAACGCCACAATGAGGACATGCAGGAGCAAAATCGCATCCGCCAGGATCAGATAGAGCTTTGGCATGACTCGTCTCCGGCTGGAGCAACGCTCACGCGGAGCCGGCGCAACCGGGGTTCTTGGCGAAGGCGAATTCGGTCACCATCACACCACGAATGAGATGTTGCTGAATGATCCGCTCCAACACTTCGGGCGTGCAGGAGTGATACCAGATGCCCTCGGGATAGACGACGGCGATCGGTCCCTGGCGACAGACCCGCAGGCAGTTGACCTTGGTGCGATACACCCGAGGTTCGGAACCAGCAAGGCCCAGTTCCTTCAGTCGTTGTTTCAGGAATTCCCATGAAGCCAGACCTTGGGCGCGGTCGCAACATTCCGGCTTCGTCTGGTCGGCGCACAAGAAGATGTGCCGTTGAAACGTTTCCAGGCCGAGCAGTTCGGCGGTGGCTTGCAATTCGTTCGCCATGAGCGGTGTGGTGAATTAGTTTTGGCGCGTGGCGGACAAAGGCAAGCCCATTCAAGCGCGCCGGACGCGCGTGCCCATTGAGCGGATCATTTCCGGCGGACAGACCGGCGCGGACCGGGCCGCGCTGGATTTTGCCCTGGCACACGACATTCCGCACGGGGGCTGGTGTCCGCGCGGCCGGCTGGCCGAGGATGGCATGGTGGACGGCGGCTATGAATTGCGGGAGACACCGGAAAGCGATTACCCGCAAAGGACGGAATGGAACGTGCGCGACTCGGACGCGACGGTCATTTTCAGCATCGCGCCGGAACTGACCGGTGGCTCGAAGTTGACCGCCGAACTGGCGGCGCAGTTGGGCCGGCCTTGTCTGCACTTGTCGGAACGGCGTGAAGGATGTCAGGCGGTTGCGCGGTTGCTTGAGTTCGTGCGCCAGCACCGCGTCCGTGTGCTGAATGTGGCCGGCCCGCGGGCTTCGAGTGAACCCGCCGTGGCCCGGTTTGTGATCGAGACGCTGGCTGAGTTGTTTCAGGTGCCAAAAAGCCGGTCCAGGAAATGGGAGCGATACCCGCGTTGATGGCCACCGCACCCGGCAGACGAAAACGGAGTCGCGCGTTTCGCGTGGTGCGCGCGATGCTCGCCGGTTTCACGCTGTTGGTGGCGTTGATCTACTTTGTGTACGTGCTGCCGTTCTGGGGCGTTCCATTCAATCAGTCGCGCCGTGGTCCCGTGCCGCTGACGCCGCCTTGGGCGCTGGAATGTTGGTTGTGGGAGGATGACCACAACAACGGGGCGTTCGTCAAAGAGTTGCTGGCCGGTTACGCTCAACACGATCTGCCCGTCCGGACCATCCTCATAGATAGTCCGTGGAGCTGGCGTTACAACGATTTCAAGGTGGACGAGGATCGTTATCCCGAGCCGGAAAGGTTCTTCCAAGAGTTGCAGGAGCAGGGTTATCGGGTGGTGCTGTGGATGACGTGCATGGTGAACAGTTACAACAAGGACACCCGGATCACCGATGCCCGGGAGTTTTACGAGGAGGCCCGGACCAATGGTTTTCTCACGGGTGGCGGCGAGCAGATCAAGTGGTGGAAGGGCAGGGGAGGGTTTATTGACTACACGAATCCCGATGCCATGGCATGGTGGCGCGCCTTGCAGGAACAGGTGCTGGATTGGGGCGTGGACGGCTGGAAGCTGGACGGTTGCGATACCCTGTTTCATGGCAAGCTGTGGAAACTTCCCGTGCCATTCAACCGGACAAAGTCCGGCTGGATGACCACGCGCCGCTACATGGATCACTACGCCCGACATGAGTATCGGCATGGACTGACCAAGAATGCGCAGTTCGTCACGTTGATCCGCGCCAAGGACCTTCCGTGGAGTCATCCGGAGGGATTTGCCCCGCTGGATGCCGCACCGGTCACGTGGGTGGGCGACAAGCGGCACACCTGGAGTTACAAGCAGCGAGGACTGGAATCGGCGCTCACGGACATTCTCGCCAGCGCCAGACTGGGTTACTGCGTCATTGGCAGCGACGTGGCCGGCTATCATGGTCGCAGCAACCCGGATGACATTGGCCCCGCCACCGCGGCGCTGCTGGCCGGATGGAAGTCAACGGCCACCAATCTGCCAGTCTCGGAGGCGGAGTTCGGCACGGCCACGGATGGAGATCGAATTGCGCCCAACCTTTACATCCGCTGGGCGCAGTTCTCAACCTTCTGCGGCCTGTTCCTCAATGGCGGCCACGGCGAACGTCGGCTCTGGAAACGCAGCCAGGCGGAATTGGAGATCATCCGCAAGTTCTCCTGGTTGCACACCGAACTCGTGCCTTACATGTATTCACACGTGGTCGCCTGCCATCGCGGCGGCCCGCCGCTCATGCGGCCGCTCTCCGCCGGCAAGTATCATTACATGTTTGGTGATGACTTTCTGGTTGCGCCCATGCACGAGGACAAGCTCACCCGTACGGTCAGCCTGCCGCGCGGGCGATGGCGCTATTGGTTCGATGATCGAGAGGTGATCGAAGGGCCGCAAGAATTCACCCGCGAGTTTCCACTCGATGAGTATCCGGTGTTCGTGCGCGATGGCTCGGTTGTGCCATTGAAGGTTTCCCGTGCTTACACCGGCCTGGGCGACCGGGACTCGACCGGGTTCACAACGTGGATGATCTATCCGAGGGGCAAGAGCGAGTTCACACTCTGGCATCCCGAGACTCATCCCCAACCCGAGCCAACAACGCTGAAGGTTGAGGAAGGACCGCCTCTGAGAGTCAGGTTTGAGGGAAAGCAATCGCCGCACCTCCTGCGCATCCTGAGCCGGGAAAAGCCGGCCAGCGTCCGGCGGAACGGCCGGACCTTGCCCGAGGGCGAAGGTTGGAGCTATGACCCGGCTCGGCAGCGGCTCATCATCAAGACGGCGGACGACGTCGGAGGTGAGTATGTCATCTCGGCGAGCGGAACTGGCGCGGCGCGCTGAGGCTGTCCCCAGTATTGGTGACTGGTTGGGGAACGCGCCCGTGTTATCTTGGCCGCGTAGTTGAGGTGCAAAACGCGGTTACTGTGTGTGTAGTGAAGGCGTAAGTCCGCGACGCCGCATCTGGAAGAAAATTTTGTTCTCGTTGGGGCCGGATGAATGTCCGGCCCTTCTTCTTTACCGCGATGGCCGGTTGAATCATCGCGAATCCCGGCCTGTAACCAGGCTGGCGTTGCTTTGGCTGCTCTGGTAAAGTGCGCGGCATGAAAGGCTGCTTCCTTCAAGTATTGATCGCCCCGGTAGTGCTCCCGGCTTTGCTTGCCCAATTGCAGGGGCACGCCACCGAGGCGGACAGCGGCGGAGGTTTTGCCCCGCTGTTCCCCAAAGATGGAGTCCCCGAGGGGTGGGTTGTTCGGGCTTGGAACGATGTCAGCCAGCCGCCCGCCGCGGCGACCACATGGAAAGTCGAACAAGGCGTGTTGCATGGCAGCGAAGCCCGCGGCACATGGTTGATGAGCGAGAGGGTTTATGAGAACTTCATCCTGGAGTTTGAATTCAAGCTCGGTCCCACCGGCAACAGCGGGCTGGCGTTGCGGTCGCCGATGAAAGGTGACCCCGCGTTCGACGGCATGGAACTTCAGATGGCCGACTTGCGCTACAATCCGCAGGCCAAGGACTCCGAACTCACGGGCGGCCTGTATCGCGCCGTGGCCCCCACGAAGCAGGTTTACCGACCGACGGAATGGAATCGTTATCAGGTTACGTTGCAAGGCTCGCGGCTGAGAGTCGTGCTGAACGGCGAAACCATCCAGGACCTCGACCTTGAAAAGCAAACGCAGGAGGTCCGGCGTCACGACGGCACCTTGGCGCCGCCAATCAAGGACCGTCCGCGCAAGGGGCACATCGGGTTTCAGGAGTTGAGCCGGGGTGGCGATCACGTGTTGATCCGCAACGCGCGGATCAAGGCGCTGGATTAGCGCGAGCCGATTGTCGCGCGCGTGAGTTGGATAGGGCCGGTCACCTTAGAACCGGTCATTCATTGTGCGGAATGCGAATCGTGCTGCCGCCGATGAACTCCCGCACCACGGCATCTCCGGGAAGGAGATCGTGGCCAGTCAGGTCCTCAGGCTTGAAACCCTCCACCGAATCCAGCAGCGCCCTGACCCGATCGTAGCGCATCCGGGCATCGAGAAAACCAGCGTAGGGCTCGAAATCCTCCGGCGGCGGCAGCAGGCTCTCCGCTCCCGCGAAAAACGGCTTGAGCGCCGGCAGGTCAAAGGGGAAGCCGGCGTTGATCACCTGATCCGCCAGGCCCATCAACGGGATGATGCTGAACAACTCACCGGCGCGCACATAGTGCCAGTGGAGAATGGTGCGCAGCGCGGTGTAGTTGCGATGGCGCACGTCGCGCAACATGCGGCGCAAGAGCCGCACGTCCGTGAAGCGGGTCAGCCGATTGGTCCGGCCGTCGCCTTCGTAGAGCACATTCTGAGTTTCGAGGTAGAGGCGAAATTGCGCCGCGGCGTCAATACCCTCGGTCATGGGCGGATAAAGGCCGTGCAGACAATCGAGCAACAGGATTTGATCCGTCTCCAGCTTCACCGGTTTGGTGCCCGCGCGCCGGCCCTCTTTGAAGCTGTAAACCGGCTTGTCAATGGTTTCGCCGTCCAGCAGCGCGCGGAGATGCGAGTTGAGCAGTTGAATGTCCAGCGCCTCGGGGGTCTCGTAGTTGCGGTCGTTGATCCAGTCAGTGGGGTGTTCGACCAAGGCCCAGAAATAGTCATCCAGGTTGAGCATCAGGAAGCGCAAACCGTGCTTCTGCAACCTCTCAGTGAGTTTGACCGTCGTGGTGGTCTTGCCGGAGGAACTGGGTCCGGTGATCCATAACATGCGCAGTTGGTTGTGGGCGTCCAGCCGGGCCAGGACCTCATTCGCCGCCTGGTCCAGGGCACTTTCGTACAGGGCCAGAGATTCCTCCACCACGCCGCGGATGGCGCCGCTGCGGACGGCCTCGTTCAGGCCGGCGATGGTGTGGACACCGCGCTTCTGATTCCAGGCCAGCGTGCGCTGCATGCGCTCCTGGGGAAAGCCGTTGCCCACAAACCGGGCGGGCGTGATCGCTCCCTCACGCAGCCAGTGGCGTCCCCACCGATAACATTCATAAGCGTCGGCGGTGGCTTGAAAGCCGTAGCTGCGCAGCGCGTGCAACACCTCGTCCTGGATAATTTCGATGGTGGGCGGAAAGTTGGCGATGAGGTGATGCGGATCGGAGTTGAGACAGACCACCACCGCATCCGCCAGGAAGGCGGCGATCTGTTCGTCACTGCCATGCGCCTCGAAAATCCGGTCGTTCACGCCGGGCACATGGTCCTGCCGGAAACCGCCGATGGACTCGGCCGCCCGCAAAATAGCTTTCCAGATGCGGCTTTCGTCGAACCGGACGAGCGCCCGGTTGCGTCGCTGAACTTTGACGATGCGGTTCTGAACTGGCATGGGGTGCAAGTTACAAGGAACAAGTGAAGCGTGACAATTCGGTAGTGTCGCCGCTCACCTCGAACACGGCGCCAGAATCGCCTCGCTCATGCCGTGGATGATCTTTTTGTCGGCCGGGCAGAGGGTCGCGAGCACGCCGCCCAGGTTGGGACGCGCCGCGTCGCCATCGCCGGAAACGAAGTAATAGGGGCAAAGCCGCACCCGGCCTTTCATGGGGACGACTTGATTGCGCTCGAAGTCGAACCACCCGGCCTCGACCAGTGCCGGTTTGTGGTATCGTTGCAGCACCCGGGGCGATTGCGCAAAGTGCGCGATGGCGTCGTCCACCGCCTTCGACCATTCCTCGTGCGAGAGATCACTGCCGAGAAAAACCCCGCGCGCACCCCAGGCGTGGGCGGAAAATCCCGACACCTTGAGAATCAACTCGCGCTCCTTTTGCGACAGGCTCTTGAGCTGCTGCCAGTCAGTGAGTCCAAGTTCGGGGATGGCGGCGTGAGGTGGCAACGGTGAAGGGTCAACCAACCAAGTATAGGGCACGAGCGTCCGTAACCGGTTGTAAAATCCGTCGCCCAGTTCCTGTCGCCAGAAGCCCTGGAGATTTCGATTCCAAAGCAACGCCAAAAGCATCTTTTCCTCAAACACCGGCTTTGGCGGCGGAGTGAGGCGGATGCGTTTCCCGGCGGCCAGGCGGAAAAGTGCTTGTGCGCTCGTCACATTTTGTAAGTCGAACAATTCAAAGAAGCGATACACGGCGTCGCCGTCGCCGAAGTCGGTGAATCCTGAATCGTGAACCGTGAATCGCGGGCCGAGTTGTCCGGCGAGCCACTGCATTTCCGGGCGATAAGTGGCCGATTCTTCCGAGACAACGATGCGTACGTGGGGTGCATTCCCAAAGATGGATTCGAAGCCGCGAAACATTCCCTCTGCGCCGCCGAGGATTTCGGATTTCGGATTTCGGATTTCGGATTTTGAATAGGTCTGATTCAGCCAGGCCGTCAGCCCGATGCCGCCGGGCACGGAATCCAGTTCGGTCACGCTCAAGCCATGTTCCGTCAGCAACAAGTCCGGACGGATGACGCGCGGCACGTCATTCTTGAACGCGGGGGCGCGTTGAAGCTCGAGCAGTTCCCGCGGTTTGCCCAGGTCCAACCAACGGGCGACCCACTCGGGTTGCCTGCCTTCGAGGCTCTTGCGATAAAGCAGGTTGACCGCGCGATAAAACTGGAGCAGGACGCGGCCCAGCGATTCGATTTCTCCCGCCAGTTCCGAACCGAGCGGAAATGGGGCAGGGGAGATGCGCCAGTCGTGGCCGGCAAACAGGCCGTCCTTGGGCCGACCGTCCCGGATGGCCTTGGCGGCCGCAGCAGGTAAGATGGGGGAAGCTGTCAAACGCCCTCGTAGATGGCAGAGAAGGGAATTCGAACCTTTAGCGAATCCAATTTGAGTGCCGCCTTGTCACCAGAGATTTTCTCAGCCTTCCAACCATGGCGGCGACGGAAAAGGATGGCTTCGCGCGGCGACTGGGCCACGAGGACATATTCCTGCAATGACTCGATGCTGGTGTAGGCAAAAAACTTCTCGCGCTTGTCAATTCGCTCGGTGCTTTCGGACAACACCTCGATGATGAGTTTCGGATGGCGCACGAATCGAGGGTGGGTGTCGCGTTTGTCGCAGGTCACCACGATGTCCGGGTAATAAAAATATTCATCGGTGTTCACATGGAAGTTCACGCGAATATCGCTGATGAAAACCCGGCATGGCCCACCTTTCGTTCCTCTGCGAATATGAAAGAGCAGGTTTTGCGAGATAAGATTGTGAGTCACAGTCTCTCCCGCCATGGCGTAAACCAAACCCCCCAGATACTCATGGCGAACCTGGCTTATAGCTTCGGCGTCCAGATACTCTTGAGCACTGACGAATTCGGCCTTTTCCGCTGTCTGCATGGTCGCAATCTGGCTGAATGACATTCGGCTGACAAGCGCGGCCATCAAGTCCGCACCTGCCCGTTCCCAATGCCCACCCACTTGTAGCTGGTCAATTCCTCCAGCCCCATCGGCCCGCGTGCGCCGATTTTGTCGGTGCTGATGCCAATCTCCGCGCCCATGCCGAACTCGCCACCGTCAGTGAAACGAGTCGAAGCGTTCCAATAAACCGTGGCCGAATCCACCTCGGCCAGGAATTGCCTCGCCCGCGCTTCGTTCCGCGTCACGATGGCATCCGAATGGGCCGAGCCGTAGTAGTTGATGTGGTCAATGGCCGCCTTCACGCCATCCACGACGCGGATGTTCAATATGTAATCGTTGTATTCGGTGAACCAGTCCTGCTCCGTGGCGTGCTTGATCTCGGACCTCGGATTTCGGATTCCGGATTTCAAAATGGCTTCCGCCTCGGCATCCACGCGCAGTTGAACCCGCTTTTCTCCCAGCCTTTGGCCGATGACCGGCAGGAAGTCCCTGGCGACTTTGCGATCCACGAGCAGCGTTTCCATGGCGTTGCACACCGCCGGTCGCTGACATTTGGCGTTGAAGGCGATTTCCTCCGCCATCTTCAAGTCTGCGTCCGCATCCACGAACACGTGGCAAACCCCTTTGTAATGTTTGATCACCGGCACTTTGCTGCACTCCGCCACGGCGCGGATCAACCCCTCGCCGCCGCGGGGCATGCACAGGTCCACGTACTGGGTGAGCGAGAGCAACGCCGGAATCGCCTCCCGCTCGGGCGTGGGCACGACCTGAATTCCGTGTTCGGGAAAACTCGCGAGCGTCTGCTTGCCTGCTTCGATCATGGTCTTCGCGATGATCTGATTTGAATTCAGCGCCTCCTTGCCGCCACGAAGAATCGTCGCGTTGCCCGACTTGAAACAAAGGCTGGCCGCGTCGGCCGTCACATTCGGGCGCGATTCATAAATGATCACCACCACGCCGATGGGGGTGGACATTTTCTGGAGCTTCAATCCGTTGGGGCGCGTCCGCTCATCGAGAATGCGCCCGACCGGATCGGGCAACGCCGCGACTTCGCGCAAGCCCTTCGACATCGCCGCGATTCGTTTGTCGTCCAGCTTGAGCCGGTCGAGCATCGCGGCGGAGAGACCCATCTTCGCGCCGACCTCCATGTCCAGCGCGTTGGCTTGCTTGAGCGCATCGGCCTGCCTTTCCAGAGCTTCGGCCATCGCAAGAAGACAGGAGTTCTTTTCGGCCGTCGTCAACTTGGCGAGTTCGCGCGAGGCGGTTTTGGCCTGCTTCGCGAGGCGCGTCATTTGTTCCGTCAAGGTCATGGTGGCAAGGTAAGTCAAAACCGGCTTGTGAAAAGCTGGAACTTGCCCACCGGCTATGTGCGCCCGGTGTGCATACCCGGGCGCGTCAGCGGATCGAGCTGCCGCGACCCGCTGGCGTGGTCGTCCGGTTACTGATTGCGATAGGATCTGTGACAGGCGCTGCAGGATTGAGCGGCGCGTTTGAAGGTGGCATCCAGCAGTGCAGGGTCGGCCGATTCGCGCAGCAGCCGGCGCAAGGCGTCCGCCGTCTGTTCGGAGTCGGCGAGTTTGGCGCGATAATCCTCCGGCCGTTGAGCGGTGTCCGGCAGGCGGGCCATTTCCCGGAGTTGTTCCCAAAGCATCGTGGCCTCGTGCGGCGGCGAAATGTCCGCGTGACCGGGCGGGGATTTCCAGCCGGCTTGCTGCGAAAGCTTGAGCCGCGAGAAATGCTCGTCAATCGTCACCATCGCCTCCACCAGCGAAGAGGGCTGGGTGAACTCTGGCAGCGGTCCGGTCGCGGCCAGTTGCTCCTGCGTGGGCTGCTTGAACTCCCTCGCTGATCGGAAAAGTCCGGGATAGTCGGGGGAAGTGCCGGCTTCCCGCATCCAAGCTTCCGCTTTCCGGGCACTCCAGCCTTCGAGGGCCTGGCAGATGATTGCCACAGCCGCCGGCCCGCGGTGAAGACCATGGTGACAATGAACAAAGAATGGCCCGGGCTGGGTCAAAGCCGCCTTGGCCAATTCGATGACGCGATTGGTGGGCACACCATCGTATCCGATGGGGAGGTGAATGTAGCGGATGCCGTGCTTGCGCGCGGTCTCCACGTCGGGCTTGCCGCCGTCAACACTCACGATGGTCTTCACCCCGAGCTTCGCCAACGCGGCAAACGCCGCTTCGTCTTCGGGCTGTGAGCCGGAATAAATTCGCTCCGTCACTTGAAAGGCGTTGTGGACACCGGCGAGTTCCACGGGTTTGGCGACGGTGTTGGTGGATGTCTTGAGCGGAACATCCGCAGCTTTTCCTGCGGCGAGACCCAGCGCGACAGCCAATGCCCAACCCAGCGGATTCAATCCACGATTTCGGAAGGACAAGTTCATGATTCCGGAGAGTAACCGCACTCCATTTGAAAGCCAGTTCTTACGCGCCCCGCCGACCTGCTGCGGCCAAGATAGGAAGGTCCGCGATCAACTTCTGAGCGAAAATGCCAGCACCAACAACGCGACCGCGATGATCCACGACCCGAGCACCCGCACCCCGACCTTCAACCAGTTCTTCCGGGCGCAGAAAGAAACATAGATCGCCACGTCGGCCAGCAACACGGCGAGGCTGATCCACGTGCCGGCCAGCGTTTTGAACACCGCGGCGCGCGAACCGGATTCGACTGCCGAGTCCAGTCCCAGTGCCAGCGCCGCCAGCGCCAGCAGAGTGTGCAGCGCGAGCGGCGGCAGCGGCCGTTCCAACGCCACAAACGTCGCCGCGCACAAGGCAAGACCAAGCAGGATGGCCGGATGGACTTTCGTAAACCAACCAGCCGTCGTCAGCGTGAGCGCCACGGCCGAAGCAGAAACAAAGACTAGCATCGGCATTTTCAACCTCAGCGGCGACCGTTGACCCAAAAGGAGACCCAAGGCCAACAACAGCAGAATGTGCGAAGGCGTCGTGAGCGGATGAATCAGTCCGGCGAGAAAATCGCCGATGCCCTCGATGGGCGTGTGCGCCTGCGCTGTGGCCGGGAACGCGAAGAGCAGGATAGCCAGCGGAAGCCACCGGCTGGCGCCGAACCTGACGCTGATTTGGCTCACAGGAAGTTGAACAGGAATCCCAGTCCGACCACGGCGATGGCGAACCCGCCCGCTCGCACGACAATCTTTCCCCAGGGCCAGCGCACCAGCAATCCCAGCGCAATCCCGCTCAAGTGAAGCAAACCGGTGGACACCACGAAGCCCACGGAGTAGGCCAGCGCGTTGGCGGTCGCCGGCAGTTCCGTTCCGTGCGCATGACCATGAAACATTCCGAACAAACCGACGATGAGGGCTGCCACCCAGAGCGGCGGTTTGACCGCAAACGCCACCATCAAGCCCAGCACAACTCCGGAAACTGCGATGCCGGTTTCCACCGCCGGGAAGGGCACGCCCAAGACCCCCAGCGCGCCTCCGAACGCCATCACGACCGGGAACACGACGGGCAGCATCCACATGGCGCGTCCGCCGAGGAACGCGCCCCAAAGACCCACGGCCACCATGGCCACCATGTGATCCAGACCGGTCAACGGGTGCGTGAACCCACTGACAAACCCGCCCAGTGCGCCGGTTTCCGTGTGAGCGCTCGCGGTGGCTGGCAGCAGTGCCATCAGAATCAAGACAGCGCCAAGGCGAACTCTGCGTGAACATCCGGCCGCGATGGGCGCGGCGCCGACAGTCAGCGCGACGGATTGCCGGTAAAGCGGCGTGGGGTTGTAATGGGGAGACATGCGAACAGCCTAGGCCGCGAGGGCAGGGCGTCAATGCGGATTTGAACTCAAATTCTGTTTCTGAAAACCTCCTCATCGGGAAAAACGTCTTGTCACCCGTGCGAAGTCGGGCCTATAAGCAACAAGTCGTCCGCAACAGCCATGCCTGAACCACAACACGCCTTGCGGTTACAGCGGTCGCTTACCGCGTGTCGCAGGAGCACGGTCCGCCTTGGGCGGCGCGATGCTCGATGGCTTCGAGGCGGCGCACTCCCCGCTCAAGCATCCATGAAAACCGCTCTCAGTCCGCTTGTTTTAACTGCTGGTTTCCTGTTTTTGCTTCCCGGTCTGGCGCTGGCGCACTCCGCGGGCCACGGCGGGAACAGTCTATCCGCCGGGTTCAACCACCCGCTCCAGGGCTGGGATCATTTGTTGGTGATGGTGGCGGTCGGCGTGTGGGCGGCGCGCAAAGGAGGCCGCGCTCTATGGCGTGTGCCGCTCCTGTTCGTCGGTGTGATGGCGTTGGGTGCGGTGCTGGGCGCTTCCGGCCTGCGCCTGCCTGGAGTGGAATTCATCCTCATGCTGTCGGTGCCGGTGTTCGGGATGCTGCTGATTGAGCCGGCAAGAGTGAAACCTTCCGTGAGCCTGGCCCTGGTGGCTTTCTTCGCCTTCTTCCACGGACTGGCGCACGGCAGCGAAGTGCCGGTTACCACCAGTGTCGCCTCCTTCATGGCTGGGTTCGTGCTGGCCACGTTGCTGTTGCACGGTGTCGGAGTGCTGGTGACGAGGGTGGCGATGGTGGGCTTTGGTTGCTTCGTCGGCGGCAACGCTTTTGGCCAGACCAGCACGAACGCGCCGGCGACCGAAGTTCCCACGCGGCTCGCGCCGATCATTGTGGAAGGCCGTGGCGACAGTTTGATCGGCGTGGCGGAGTCCGCCAACCAAGGCACGGTGGGCGCGGCGCAGCTTGCGGAGCGGCCCATTCTGCGCTCGGGCGAAATCCTCGAAACCGTTCCCGGAGTCATCATCACGCAGCACGCCGGTGGCGGGAAGGCCAACCAGTATTTCCTGCGCGGCTTCAATCTCGATCACGGCACGGATTTTTACACGAGCCTGGACGGCATGCCTGTCAACCTTCCGTCGCACGGTCATGGGCAGGGTTACACGGACATGAACATTGTCATCCCGGAACTGGTCCAGCGCGTGAACTACCAGAAGGGGGTCTATTACGCCGAGAACGGAGACTTCTCCTCGGCGGGCGCGGCGCATCTGGAGACGTTCAAGGTCCTGCCGGAGAGCATCGCCATTGCCGAGGCCGGCATGTATGGTTACGGGCGCGGCGTTTTCGCCTCCTCGCCCAAGGTCGGCGAGGGCTGGCTGCTTTACGCGGGAGAAATCCTTCATCATGATGGTCCGTGGAAAAAGCCGGACAACTACTGGAAGTTCAACGGTCAGGTCACTTACAGCCAGGGCGACGACGCCAACGGGTTCAGCATCACCGCGCGCGGTTATCACGGCGAATGGAACTCCAGCGACCAGGTTGCGCAGAGCGCCATAGATACGGGTCTGATTTCGTTCTACGACTCCTTGGACCGCACCACCGGCGGCGAATCACAACGCTACAGCTTACAGGCGGAATTGCACCGCGCCGACGACCACTCCTCCACCCGGCTCATGGCGTATGGCTTCTACTACGACATGGACCTGTTTTCGAACTTCACCTACTTCCTGACCGATCCCGATCTGGGGGATCAATTCGAGCAGGTGGACGAGCGGGTGGCGATCGGACTCGTCGCGGACCATACACTCTATGGCGAATGGTTCGGGCGCGAAGTGGCAAACACCTTCGGCTTGCAGATGCGCAACGACTGGATCGAGAACGGATTGTTCAATACGCAGGCCCGCAATCGCGTCGCGAAGGCGGGCGGGACTATCCCTGCGACCACGCGGGAAGACGACATCGTGCAAACCAGCTTCGGCCTCTATTACAAGAACACGTTGCAGTGGGGCGAGAAAGTCCGCAGCGTGGCCGGCGTGCGCGGCGATTTTTACAATTTCGACGTGGACAGCACCCTCGCCGCGAATTCCGACATCCGGAGCGATGCCATCGCCAGTCCGAAACTCAGCTTGATCTTTGGTCCCTGGGCGAAAACGGAAGTTTATGTGCAGGGCGGTCTTGGTTTTCACAGCAACGACGGCCGCGGCGCGACCACCACGGTTGATCCGGTGACTGGAGATTCGGTCTCGCGAGCCGATCCCTTGGTGCAGACCTACGGCGCGGAGATCGGCGTGCGCACGCTGGCGGTGGACGGGTTGCAGAGCACGCTGTCCTTCTGGTGGCTGGACATTGATTCGGAACTCATCTTCGTAGGGGACGCCGGGGCGACCGAGGCCAGCCGGCCCAGCCGCCGGTTCGGGGTTGAGTGGGCCAACTTCTACAACCTCACAAAATCCCTCACCCTTGACGCGGACTTCTCCTTCTCGCACGCCCGCTTCCGGGACCATGATCCGGCAGGCGACTATATTCCCGGTTCGATTGAGAGCGTGATTGCGGCGGGCATCACCTACCGGCACGACTGCGGATTTTTCGCCAGCCTGCGGTTGCGTTACTTCGGACCGCGCCCGCTCATCGAGGATGACAGCGTCCGTTCCGACGAGACCATTCTGCTCAACGGACGGATTGGCTGGCGCATCAACAAGACTTGGACGGTTTCGGCCGAGGTATTGAACATCCTCGACCGGCGGGATCATGACATTGATTACTACTACGAGTCGCGCATCTCGCCCACCGCGGCGGCCAGGGAGGAAATCCACTTCCATCCGGTCGAGCCGATTCAGGCTCGCTTTGCGATCACGGCACGGTTCTAATCGTCTGTGAGCATTTGGCCACAACCATGCGAATTCCGGACCCGGGTGATCAAACCTCGCCTCAGACGACCGAGCCAGACGGCGCGGCGTGCGCCGGGGTGGTGCTCTGGCCGGATGCCGAGGACTCGGCCAGCCTGCCTGCGTTGACACTGCTTTTGTGGGTTTCTTGTTTGCTCGTCGGCTTGCTCGGGTTCGTCCTGAGTTATGAACGACCGCACGCCCGGCAGGTTCGGGATGAACCGTTGCTGGCGCAGCAGTTGCAGGTGGACCTGTCCCCAAGCCCGCCGCCGGATTCCGAACCGCAGCCGCCGGATCCCTCGGCGCCGCCCCCGCCGCCGGACACCTTCGCGACTCCCGCCATCACCCTGCCCATTGCTGTTGCACAACCAAGTCCCGCCATCGCCTTTGCGCTGCCCGTGGCCGGACCGACGCGGGTCGTTGAGGCCAGCCGGGCGGAGTACGTCAGCCGTCCCGTCGGCAACGCGCAGCCGGCGCCTCCGCCTGTCCGACCACTCACGCTGGGCGAGGGCGAAGGCAACCAGCCCAAACCCAATTACCCGCGCCAGGCCGAACGTCAACGCCAGGAAGGAACGGTGGTCGTCCGCCTGTCCGTGGGTGAAGATGGACGTGTGCTCCAGGCCGAGGCGGTCGAATCGTGTCCGTGGCCGCTGTTGAATGAAGCGGCCTTGAAAGTGGTGCGCGAACGCTGGCATTTTCCCGCCGGACCGGCGCGGCTTTACGAAGTGGCCATCCGTTTCCAGATCGCGAAGTGAAGTCGCCGAGTCCCGAACCATGAAACCCATGCTGGCTCATCTTGCCGTTGATTTCTTTCTGCGGGGCGGTTTGCTCATGTGGCCGATGCTGGTGTGCCTCATCGCCGCGCTTTTCGTCCTGGTGGAACGTTCACTCTGGTGGTGGCATCTCAAGCGCCGCTGCCAGCCCGCCGCGCTGAACGAGGCATTTGCCGCCATCAGCCATGGCGACTTCGCACGCGCGGCCAGCCTGGGCGAACGCACGAACGATCCGTACCTCATCACCGTGCGCGAGGGACTGCTGCACGCCCACGCCTCGCTGCTGGGGGCCATGCAGTTGCGGGCCATGCGGGAAATCGAGCGGGCTGAGAAACGCCTGTGGGTGCTCGGCACTTTCATCACGATGGCGCCGTTGCTGGGCCTCATGGGCACGGTTATCGGCATCATGGATTCCTTTCATTTCGTCGGGCACGAGGAGCTGGCGGCGGTAAAGGTCAGCGGCGGCATTGCCGAAGCATTGATTGCGACGGCGTGCGGACTGGGCATCGCCATTCTGTGTCTGTTGCCTTACAATTTCTTCCATCGCAAGCTCGCGCAATTCCGCTCGCGGCTCGAGCGCACCATCAATCACGTCGAGTTGCTGGTTGAATCGGGCCGCCACCACGGGCACGACGTGGAGGCCTTTGCGCGCGGACGGGCCGCCCGCCCGGGCGGCGAGGCGGTGGGCGCGGTGGACGACTCCCCCCGATGATGAATTGAAGGCCGATTCACAATTCGCGAACGCCGAGCCACCCCCCGATTTCCATGCCGGTTAAACTTGGTTCCAAACTCCCGGCCGAGAGCGATGCGCGGATCGAGATCATTCCGCTCATTGACATCATGTTCTTTCTCCTCGCGGCGTTCATGCTGGTGAGCCTGAGCATGGTGAACCTCAAGAGCCTCAAGGTGAATCTCCCCACCGCCGTGACCGCGACCCTGGAAATCAAGGGCGATTTTGTCAGCATCTCCGTGGACAAAAGTGGTCGAGCCTACTTCGACAAGCAGCTTGTCGGCCTGAACGAACTGACCCAGCGCCTGACGGCCTGGCATCGCACGAACGAAAATGTCCGTGTCTTCATCAGTGGCGACGCGGACGCCCGTCACGGCGACATCATCCGGGTGCTCGACGCCGTGCGCTCCACCGGCATCCAGAAGGTGGCGTTTGAAATCCGGCCCCTGCCGGAGTCTGCGATCTCCGCCCCATGAAGCGGTTGCACTATGTCAATCTGATCGGAGTCCTCGCGCTGGTCGTGCTCTGTGTCGCGCAATGGCGGCACGACCGGCAACTCAACCTCGAGATCAACCGGTTGGAAAAGGCGCGTCTGGATCTGGAAGGCAGGCTGGTGGAACAGGAACGCGACGCGCGCGGCCTCAAGGCGGACCTCCTGGAGTTCAAGGATTCCCTGACCACGACCCAGGCGGGATTGAACGAAACCCAGGCAAAACTCCTGACCGCCGAACGACAGCTCCGTCAAGTGGCGGCGGAACGCGACCAGTTGAGGGCGACCCTGACCAACTGGGCGACCGCCGTGGAGGTCCGCGACAGGCACCTGGAACAGGCCAACAACCGGATCCGCGAACTGGCGGATGAACTCAACGCCTCCATCATCAGGTTCAACGAACTGGCCACCAACTACAACGCGGTTGTCAAGGACCTGAACGAACTTCGCGAGCGGGCCAAACCGCCGCCGTAACGGCCGGGGTTCGCGATTCCGACCAGACGACCGGTGTGGCCTCAGCCCGACGGGAGAGGATGGGTTGAAAACGACGATATCGCGATTACTATGGAATCATGTTCAATGCCGAACAAATCAGAGAATTGCTCACCGCGAAGGACTTCAAACCTTTTCGCCTCTGCCTCTCCGATGGCGCTGCTTATGAGATCACCAACCACGACATGGCTTTGGTGAGCCGGAACGCCGTGGAAATAGGCGTCAACCCAGACCCGAACGGGATTGCCGAACGGTTCGTTCGCCGCGCAATCATCCACATCACTCGAATCGAAGAACTGCAGGCCGCCTGACGGATGGTTTGATGAAAGTCGCGACAAACAGCCGTCATTGGCTCGGTCACTTCTTCCTGGCGGACTGCAACCGCTCGCGCGTGGCCGTCTGCAATTCGTCCAGTTCAGCTCGAAGATTCTCCTTCGTCTTGCGATCCATCCGGTCAATGAAAAGGATGCCGTTGAGGTGATCCACCTCATGCTGCACCGCGCGGGAAAGCAGACCGCCAGCGCGGAATTCCATCAGTCTGCCGTCTCCGTCCAACGCCTTGACTTCGACGAACTCGGGCCTCGTGATGTCCGCGAAGATTTCGGGGAAGCTGAGACAACCTTCCGGGCCGGTGGCGGGATCGCCCACGGGAGTGATCTCCGGATTGATCAACACCAGCGGCATGAAGTCCTGCACGTTTGCGGGTTTGCCCTGGAGTTCGAGCGAGGAAGGCCGGTCCGTCACTCCGCGCACGTCAACGACCGTCAGTTGGAGCGCCTGCCCGATTTGTTGGGCCGCCAGCCCGACGCCCTTGTTGGCGTACATCGTCTCGAACATGTCCGCGATCAGTTCCTTGACTTCGGGTGTGATCGTCTCAATGCGCGCGCCCTTCTGGCGCAGCGTCGGGTGACCATACTTGACGACCTCCAGAATCATGCCGTTGGCCAGTTGCGAAGCAAGGTCACCAGGTCCGCGATGCCCGGGCTTTTGGCGGTGCGCACATAGAATCCGCTGGTCGAGACGCCGGCCAGCAGGCTCATCGCATTGTCGAGGCCGAGCAGTTTGCCCAGGCAAAACCCGGCGTTGAAGTGGTCGCCCGCGCCAGTCGTGATGAGCGGCTTGAGCGTGAACGGTCCTTCCACGGTGGCGGCGTCCGTTTTGCTGACGGCCACGGCATACGAGGTTGGATGAATCACCAGCGTATTGACCGGCACGCGTTCCAGGATTTGCCGGCCCAGGTTCACCAGGCCCTCGGGCGAATGATCGCGGGTGTCCAAACCCAGGTTCTTCCCGATTTCTGAGGATTCCTTTTCATTCAATCCGAAGATGACATCGAAGTGCTGCTCGAAAGCCGAAATCAGCTCCAGCGCCTTGAGGATGTCCTCGTGGGTGCGTTTCTCCGGATCGGCCAGGTCGAAGAACAACGTGCGGCGCGGCCCGTTCAGCCTGGGGCAAAGCTCCCGCAGAATCGCCGACCAGATGTCGTTCATGTAGGTCAACATCGTCCAGTTGACGAACCCGACAAAGTCCGAGCCGTTGAACCGGGAGACGAACTGCTCCAGACCGAACCGCGATTTGATGTTCTCCCAGTTGACCTGCTTGAGCGACTGATGCTTGCCGAGCATGATCTTGCCGTCCTCGAACTCGAGCGCGTCCGTATAGCCCGGTTCGGCGATGGAATGAACCTCCGCCCGTTTGGCGAAGTCGGTGAAGACGGGATGCAGGTTGGGATACCCGAGGTTGCCGAGGTAGGACACTTTCAACCCCAGGTTGGCCAGGGCATTGGCCATGATCGGTCCGTTGCCGCCGAGCTTGGTGATCTGGCCCACCAATTCGATGTTGGTGCTCTTGCCGGCGGCGGCCTGCAGCCGATCGGCCAGCTTGGCGATGGTGGGCAGGCGTTGGTATTTCTCCGCGCTCTCGCGTTTGTCCACCACATGGAGGATTTCATCCACGAAACCGTCCAGCCCGACGAACGCCTTGAGTTGGCGGGCGCGGCCTTCGGCCGCCTGGAGTTTTTGGGCGCACTGTTCGCGCAGTTCAGGAGTATTCATTTCTTGGGAAACATCGGAAAGGTTGGAGCGGCTGGCTGGGAGCGGTCACTCGGGCCCGACTCCAAGGATTTGCAGGATGCGCTCCAGTTCAGCATCGCTGAAAAAGGAAATCTCGATCGCGCCTTTGCCTTGATGGTAGCGCAACTGCACGCGGGTCCCGCAGCGCTCGCGCAAGCGGCTCTCCAAATCCGCCACGTTTGCGTCCTTGGGCAAGGGCGTGATGACGCCCGGCTTCACCGGGCGATGACTCTCTCGCGCCAGCAGCTTGGCCACCAATCCTTCGGTCTGGCGCACGTTGAGCGCCTCCTTGATGACGCGCTCGGCGGCCAGCTTCTGGTGCTTTTCATCCGTCAGGCCCAGGATGACTTTCGCGTGCCCCACGGAGAGCCGGTTCTCACGGACGTAGGATTGAATGACGGCCGGCAGCTTGAGCAGGCGCAGGGCGTTGGCGACGACGGCGCGGCTGCGGCCCACCTTGGCGGCGACCTCCTCCTGCGTGAGTTGGAACTGGCCGACCAGTTGCGCGTAACCCTGCGCTTCCTCGATCGGGTTCAGGTTCTCGCGCTGGAGGTTTTCGATGAGCGCCATCTCCAGCACGGCTCGGTCATCGGCCTCGCGGACCAGCACGGGCACCTCGGTCAGGCCCAGGAGTTGGGCGGCCCGCCAGCGGCGCTCGCCGGCGATCAGCTCAAAATGCCCGCTCTGCTGGCGCACGATCAAAGGCTGAACGATGCCCTGCTGACGGATCGAATCGGCCAATTCCTGCAAACTTTCGGGCGGGAAATCCTTGCGCGGTTGGAGCGATCCGGGTCGGATGCGATCCAACGGCACCCGTTGGACCTGGTCGCGCGGGTCTGGCATGGGTGCGGGTGCCGGAGGCGGCACCACGATGATCGGGGTGGTTGGTTCAGTTGGCGGGACCGGCGCTGGTTTGGGGATGACCGGAGTGCCACCCAACAATGCGCCCAATCCGCGACCCAATGCAGGTTTTGCCATGCGCGCAGAGTGTCGCAGGGCCGCGAAGTTGTCAATTTCCGTCGAATCGCCAGCGATGACTCGCGACGAATCGTCCGATCTCAGTCACCCTCCGGCTTGAGAATCTCAAACCGCGCCGTCTTGCCGCTGAGGAGGTTGACCAGCACGCCCTGCTTCACGTCGGCTTTCTGGAGGGCGTTGCGAAATTGCCGGACGCTGCCCACGGGCTGGCTGTTGATGGCGGTGATGACGTCGCCCGGACGAATGGCCTGGCGATCCGCCAGACTGTCGCGCTCCACGGTGGCCACCACCACGCCTTCGGTGGTTTCCACTCCGAATTTCTCGGCAAGTTCGCGAGTCAGTGGCTTGACCGTCAGTCCGAGATTGGGGGCCGGGCTTTCCTTGGGCGCCGCGTCATCGGCTTTGGCAATGGCGGCAGGCGGTTCCGCTTCCCACTCGGCGGGTTTGATCTCAATGGCCAGCTTGCGGGCATTGCCGGAGGACTGAGGCCGATAGACTTCAAGAGTCACGGGTTGACCGACGGACTTGCGCCGGATTTCATTGCGCAGTTCCTGGGCGGTGCCCACCGGTTGGCCATCCACCGCGGTGATGACGTCGCTGGCGCGCAGTTCGGACTTATAGGCCGGTCCGGTGGGAAGAATGGCGCTGACCACCACGCCGTTCTCGATGTCTTTGAGCCGCTCACGCAGTCCGGCGGCGTCCTTGAGCGCGGTGATGCTGACGCCCAGCCAGGGCCGGACGAATCTGCCTTGGGCGATGATCTGGTCGGAAACCTCGCGCGCAAGGTTGCTGGGAATGGCGAAGCCGATGCCGGTCCGCAAACCCCGGATAAGCGTGTTGATGCCGATGATTTCACCCTCGATGTTGACCAACGGCCCGCCGCTGTTGCCGGGATTGATGTTCGCGTCCGTCTGGATGAAATCCTGGTCCATCATGGCGCCGCCCGCGTAGAACGGCACGATGTTGCTGCGGCCTTTCGCGCTCACGTGGCCGAAGGTGACGGAATAATCCAGTTGAAACGGCGCGCCGATGGCGATGGCGAACTCACCCACCCGGGTCTTGGACGAGTCGGCGAACTTCGCCACCGGCAGCCCGGTGGCGTCAATCTGCAGCACGGCCACGTCGGATTGCGGGTCCACGCCGCGGATGCGCGCCTTGAACGTGCGGCCATCCTTGAGCCGCACTTGGATGGTCTCGGCCTCCTCCACCACGTGCCGGTTGGTCATGATATAACCGTCCTCACGAATGATCACACCCGAGCCGGCACCGGTGGATTCCCGCGGGACCTGCCGCCGGAACTGCTCGTGGAAATACCGGTAAAGCTCATGGGGCAGCGACTCCTCTGAGTCCTCATCTGTTTCCGGCAATTCGAAGCTCGCCTCCTTCTGCGTGACGGTGATGACGACCACGGTGGGAGAAACCTTGTCGGCGACCTCGACGAACGCGGCGTTGAGTTGACGGGCCAGGTCCAGATTGGGCGAGGCCGAACCGGGAGGGACGATGGCCAGCAGTCCGGCAATTGCAATGCTTGCGGACGGGTGCATCACTCGAAATAGTTTCATGGTCGCGTCAATGTCAGTTGCTGCTCGCGGGAACATAGGTCGGAGCAAGCCGACTGGCCACAAAAAGTTGGCGGCCGATCGCGAGTTGCGCGTTTGACTTGTTCGGCTGGATTGACTTGGCCCGGTCCTGTGCCTAGGCTGGCTCGCTCTAAGAAAGGCAAGTGATGCTGGAAACCATCGAGAAGTTGCTGATTCTGCAGGATCGGGACCGTAAGATCCGCCGGGTGCAGGGGGAGTTGGCCCATGTCGAGCCACAACGGCAGATGTTCAAGGCCAAGGGCGCGGACGTGCAGGGTCGCCTCGAGGCGGCCAAACTCCGGGTCAAGCAACTCGAATCCGAGCGCAAGCGCCTCGAACTGGACGTCGAGGCCAAAAAGCAGCAAATCGAGCGTTACGCCAACCAGCAGCTTCAAACGCGCAAGAACGAGGAATACCGCGCTCTGAGTCACGAGATTGAGACTTGCAAAGCGGAGATTACCAAGATCGAGGACCGGGAGATCGAATTGATGGAGCAGGGTGAGGCGGCGCAGAAGGAAGTGGTTCAACTCAGCCGTGAGGCGGAGGAAACTCGCAAACTGATTGATGACCAGGTGGGCAAGCTGGGAGAGCGGGAGGCGAACCTGAGGAAGGAACTGGCGGAACTGGAGAGCAATCGGGCCGAACTGGCCGATGCCGTGGATGCCGCGGTGCGGTCGCGCTATGAGCGGTTGGTGAAGAGCAAGGGCGAAAACGTGGTGGTGGGTGTTCAACACGGCGTCTGCGGTGGTTGCCACATGAAACTGCCGGCCCAGGTGCTCGTCACCTGCCAGCAGGAACAGGAAATCGTTTCTTGCACGAACTGCGGTCGCATCCTCTATTACACCCGCGACATGAGTCTCGTGGCGGCGGACTGAGTTCAGACCGCCGTCGGCGAGCCAATTTCCTTTGCCTGGCCGGCACGAGGGCTGGAATCCTTCCTGGCTTGCGGCGTTCAACTGTGAATGGTCATGAAGAACTCACTCTCCACTGGCTGGCTTCTCGCCCTCGCTCTGGCCCTGGTGCAGTGGCCCGTTTCTGCTTCAGCCGGCGCGGCCCGATTGATTCCCTCTGAACTCTCGGACGTCACCCTCTGGTGGGCCTTGTCCAGCGCGGCCAAAATCCGTCCCGACGATGCGCCGCCGACTCTGACGGATGAGACCATTCAGTTGAGCAGTGCCGCGAACGAGTACGAAGCTGTGCAGTTACTGATCCGTTCCTCCAAACGGCTCGAGGGTTTTGAGATCGTCTGCGGCGATCTGGTCGGGCCGAACGACGCCCGGATGACGCGGCAACAGATCGAAGTGCTCCAGGTCATGTACCTGGAGATTACGCAACCCACGGACCGCGCTTCCCGGCCCGGCCTTTGGCCGGACCCATTGCCGCCAGTTCATGGACCGCTGGAGTTGAAGCCCGAGTTCAATCACGCCTTTTGGCTGCGCGTGTTCGTTCCTGCCAACACACCGGCGGGCAACTACCGCGGCATCGTGGAGTTGCGGGCAAAGGGTCTCCAAGCCCGCGTTCCCATCGAATTGACGGTCTATGGCTTTACGCTGCCGGATCGGATGACCTGCACCACGGCGTTCGGCTTCTCACCGGGCAATGTGTTTCGGTATCACGGTTTGAAGTCCGAGGAGGACAAGCGGCTCGTGTTGGAGAAGTATCTGGCCAACTTCGCCGCGCACCGGGTGTCGCCTTACAACCCGGCGCCGCTGGATCCGATTCGCGTGAAGTGGCCGGAAATTCAACCGCCAAAGACTTCATGGGACCACTGGTCCGGCCTGCGCATCGTGAGCAATGAAGTCCATTCGGGTCAGGGGGCATTGTTGATTTATGACGACCAGGTCAATGCCAACGTCACGGTGACCTATGAGCCGCTCATCAAGATTCCGCGAAAGGGACTTCGGGTGAAGTGCTGGTATCGCACCGCCGTGCCGGGCCATCGCTTCCTGGTGACCCTGAATCATTTTGACGCTCAGAGGCAGTGGATGTCCGGTCGCAACAACGACATCGTCCTGCGCGGCAGTGGCTCGTGGCAGAACCTGAACGAACTGCTGACGAGCTTTCCGCCCGGCGCCGAGTATGTCCGCTTCCATGCCCGTGCGACGGTCTGGACGGAGCGAGGCGAGGAAGTCGGTCTGGTCTGGTTCGATGACATTTCCATCACCGATCCGGAAACCGGGGAAGAACTGGTGCAGGGCGGTGACTTCGAGCGTCAGCCGCGCACCGAGCCGGTCGTGCCGCTCGATCAACTCAAGGTGGAATTTGATTTCAGCGCGTGGGACCGCGCGATGACGCGGGCGATGGACCAATATCATTTCAGTTCGTTCCAGGTTCACATCCCGGGCATCGGCGGAGGGACTTTCCACGAGACTTATCCGCCGCGCTTGCTGGGGTTTGACGAGGACACACCCGAGTATCCGGTGCTGTTCGATTCCTACTGCCGGCAACTGGAGACGCACCTGGAGGCCAAAGGCTGGCTCGACCGGGCGTTCATCTACTGGTTCGACGAACCCAGCGCCGACCAATACCCGTTCGTGATGAATGGGTTCGCCAAGCTCAAGCGCTCCTGCCCGCGCATCGCCCGGATGCTGACCGAGCAGGTCGAGCCGGGGTTGATCGGTGGGCCGAATATCTGGTGCAGCATCACCGATCAGTACGACCACGCGCGGGCCGAGGAACGCCGGAAGTCCGGTGAGAAGTTCTGGTGGTATGTCTGCACGGGACCGAAAGCGCCTTACGCCGGTCTGTTTATTGATCATCCCGCGCCCGAGATGCGGCTCTGGTTGTGGCAAACCTTCCAGCGCAACATCGAGGGTGTGCTGGTGTGGGAAACCACCTATTGGACCAGCAGCGCCGCCTATCCGGATGCCAAGCACCCGCAGAATCCCTACACCGATGCCATGAGCTGGACTTCCGGCTACAGCACGCCGGCGGGGGAGCGCCGGCCCTGGGGCAACGGTGACGGGCGCTTCCTCTATCCGCCTTTGAACGCCGCGTCCGGCAGCGACGCGCCGGTGTTGGAGGGACCGGTGGATTCAATTCGCTGGGAACACCTGCGCGACGGCATTGAGGACTACGAGTACCTTTGCATCCTGCGCCGACGACTGGCAGAACGCCGGGCGAATCTGTCCGCCGCAACCCATGCGCGCCTCGCCCGCCTCTTGGAAGTGCCCGAAGACATCACGCGCAGCCTCACGGAATTTGCCGCCGACGGCGTTCCCATCGAGCGGCATCGCCACGAGGTGGCCCGGGCTATTGAGGAGTTGGGGCGACCTTGAAGCGGCACAAGTCAGCACCACGGGGAAGGCCCGGTGAAATTGCCGGGATGTTCTCCAAGGTCGTTCTCGTCGAAATGAACCCCGTAAATCTACCAGATTGCAGAATCCGGCAACTCTGTCAGGGTGGTGCCCGCTGAAGCCAGATTGGCTGGCGTGCTGTGTGCCGGCCCTGTGACCAGTCTCAATCTCATGGAGGGCGCGCTGCAGGCTGGCGGCCCGAGGTTGTGTGTGACTTTTCCAGAAGCGGGCAATGCATTGTCCGGCAGGCAAGCGGTATTCGGAGCTGACGCAGTGGATGCGGCGTATGACAGCGGCCGCCCTGAGCTGTCTGGGCATCGTTCACCCATGCGGATCCACGCCGACCAGAACTGAAACACGATAAAGTTTAAGGTTAAACCATGAGCGCTGAAATTACTGACACGTCCGGCGGCATCATTACCGCCAGAATCGCCGGCAAGTTGACTCAACCGGAACTGGCCGCGCTGCAGGGAATGGTGGGTGATCTTATTCAACAGCAGGGCAGGGCGCGTCTGCTGGTCGTGGCGGAGAATTTCGAGGGTTGGCAGCGCGGCGGCGATTGGGGTGACCTGTCGTTTTCCATGAAGTACGACGACCTGATCGAGAAGATGGCCATCGTGGGGGACCGGCAGTGGGAAGATCTCGCGCTCGTCTTTGCCTCAAAGGGTTTGCGCAGATTCCCGATCGAATACTTTCCGCCGGCCGATGTCGCCAGAGCGCGGGCCTGGCTGGCCGAACCCGCAACTTGAGGCCGGCGCTTGATGGGAAGAAACTCATGAACTCACGAATTGGAATTGTCACGGGCGGGGGTGATTGCCCCGGCTTGAACGCGGTCATTCGCGCGGTGGCCAAGGCCGCCGCCCGGCGCGGTTGGGAAACGCTCGGGTTTCTTGGCGGTTACGAGGGCCTGCTCCAACCGCGCCGCTACGTGCGGCTGGATTACACGGCCATCAGCGGTTTGCTGCTGCGCGGCGGCACGATCCTCGGCACGGCCAATCGCGGTAAATTCTCCGCCAAGACCGGCCACGGCGAATCGCGCGGCCTGCCGAAGAAGCTGTTGGATGAAACGAAGCGTGGATTCAAAGCCTTGAAACTTCGCGGTCTCGTGTCGGTGGGCGGCGACGGCTCGTTGAGCATTGCGCAACAATTGTTCGAGCATGGCATCCCGATCGTGGGGGTGCCCAAGACGATTGATAACGACCTTGAAGGCACGATGTTCACCTTCGGGTTCGACTCCGCGGTGGCGTGCGCCACCGATGCGCTGGACCGGCTGCACACGACCGCGGAAAGCCACAACCGCGTGATGGTGCTGGAAGTGATGGGCCGTTACGCCGGCTGGATCGCGCTGTTCGCGGGCGTGGCCGGCGGCGCGGACGTGATTTTGATTCCGGAAATCCCGTTCAACTACCAGAGTGTGGCGGCCAAAATCCGGGAGCGCGAACGTCAGGGAAGGAAATTCACGCTCATCGTCGTGGCAGAAGGCGCGAGAGAGAAAGGCGGGGGGTTTGTCACCTCGGCCGGGCCGGAAAAGAATCGCGAGGCCAGACTGGGTGGCATGGGTGCCGTGGTCGCATCTCAAATTGAGAAACGCACCGGCAAGGAAACGCGCGTCTGTGTGCTGGGCCACTTGCAGCGGGGCGGTTCGCCGACGCCCTTTGATCGGACGCTTTGCTCGGTCTTTGGCGCGCATGCGGTGGAATTGGTGGCTGCCCGCGACTTTGGAAAAATGGTCGGCTGGCAGGGCGCGCAAGTGGGCGCGGTGAACATCAGCGAGGCCGTCGGACGGCTGAAGACGGTTGGACCGGACGGCAATCTGGTCAAGACCGCCCGCGCGCTGGGCATTTCGCTGGGAGATTGAAAATGATCACCGCTGTGTTCGATACGAAACCTTACGACCGCGAGGCGTTGCAGAGCGTCCCGGGAAGCGCCGGCCTCGAATGGCGCTTCCTCGAGTTCCGCCTCACGAAGGACACGGCGCCAACCGCGCGGGGCGCCCAGGCGGTTTGTGTTTTCGTCAACGATCAGGTGGATCGGCCCTGTCTTGAGGCGCTGGCGGCCCAAGGGGTGAAGCTGGTCGCCCTCCGTTGCACGGGTTTCAACAACGTGGACCTTGCCGCCGCCAAGGAACTCGGGCTGACGGTTACGCGCGTTCCCGTCTATTCGCCCTACGCGGTGGCCGAACACGTGCTGGCGCTGCTGCTCACGCTCAACCGGAAGGTGCATCGCGCCTATAACCGAGTGCGCGAACTGAATTTTTCGATCAACGGATTGGTGGGGTTCGATATGCGCGGCAAAACGGCGGGCATCGTGGGCACGGGGAAGATCGGCCGCATCGTGGCGGAAATCCTGCGGGGCTTCGGCATGAAGGTCCTCGCTTTTGATCCGGTTCCGAATCGCGACTGGGCCGCCGAGCATGGCGTCGAGTATGTGGACTCGCGCACGTTGGCGGGTGCGAGCGACGTCATTTCACTTCACGTTCCGCTGACGCCGGAAACCAAACACCTCATCCGGCGCGAAACCATCGAGTTGATGAAGCCCGGGACGATTCTCATCAACGTGAGCCGCGGCGCGCTGATTGACACGACGGCGCTCATCGAGGCGCTCAAGCTTGGCAAGCTGGGCGGCGTGGCGCTGGATGTTTACGAGGAGGAGGAAGGCATCTTCTTCGAGGATCTGTCCGGCCAGGTTTTGCAGGATGACGAACTGGCGCGGCTGCTCACGTTCCCCAACGTGCTCATCACATCGCACCAGGCGTTCCTCACGCGCGAGGCTTTGGGCGACATCGCGCGCACCACTGTTGCCAATCTTGCGGCCCTGGCCGCCGGCCAACCGTTTGTGGAAGGCTCGGTGCTCACTTGAGGATCATCATGCCGCTGCCTGACCATAAAACCAAAATCGTCGCCACCATCGGCCCGGCTTCGGATTCGCCGATGATGTTGCGGCGTCTCCTCCGCGCGGGAGTGAACATTGCCCGGCTCAACTTTTCCCACGGCGACTTCCCCGGCCACGCGGAAACCATCACCCGCATTCGCGCGGCGGAAAAAGCCACGGGCCGGCGCGTCACCATCATGGCCGACCTGCCCGGCCCGAAGATGCGGTTGGGTCAGATCCAGCCCGAGCCGATTCAATTACAGCCGGGAGACCGCTTCACTCTGACCAGCAATGACATCATCGGCAATGCCCGGCGCGTTTCGATGACCTTCGAGCGGTTGCCCAAGGTGGTGAGGCCGGGCAACCGGCTGTTCCTCAACGACGGGTTGGTGCAACTGGTCGTCGAGCGCGTTCAGAGCCGGGACGTTCATTGCCGGGTGGCGGTCGGCGGCGAGCTGCGCTCCAGAAAGGGTCTCAATCTGCCGGGCATTGACCTCGGCATCAGCGCCTTCACCGATCGCGACCGGGCCTGCCTGAAGTTCGCGCTCAAGGCGGGCGTGGATGCGGTGAGCCAGTCGTTCGTGGAATCCGCCGCGGACATTGAAGCGGTGCGCGGCGCGGCGCGAGCGATGGGCAGACGACCATTCATCATCGCCAAGATCGAACGCGCGGAGGCCCTCAGGCGTTTCGATGAGATTTTGAAAGTTGCGGACGGCATCATGGTCGCGCGCGGGGATCTCGGGGTGGAAGTGCCCATCGAAGAGATGGCCATCCTGCAAAAACAACTCATCGCGCGCGCCAGCCTGGCGGGCAAACCGGTCATCACCGCCACGCAAATGCTCGAATCCATGACCAGCAGCCGGCTGCCGACGCGGGCCGAGGCCACCGACGTCGCCAACGCCATCCTCGACGGCACCGATTGCCTCATGCTCTCGGGCGAATCGGCCATGGGCAAGTACCCGGAGGAAGCGGTGGCCATGCTCGCGAAGATTGCCGCCTACACCGAGGCCCATCGTCCGCCCACGCGGCTCGAGGACCTCAAGGCCAGAACAAGCCAACGCCAGCAGGACACGGCGGCGGAGCTGGTCGCCTCGGTGGTCGAACACGCGCTGGAAGCCGTGCCTTGCGCGGCGGTGTTTGTGCCGACGCGCACGGGCACCACGGCGCGGATGATTTCCCGGTTCAACCCGCCGGTGTGGACTGTGGCATTGAGCCGCGAGGAGAACGTCTGCCGGGGGCTGGCTTTCTCCTATGGCGTGCAGGCCATGCAAATCACTGAAGAGCCTGAAAATTGGCGTGGATTTGCCCGGCGCTGGCTCAAGCAGAACCGGGTCTCAGGCAATCTGGCGATGCTGGTCGCCGGCCCCTCGCCGCGCAACCCCGACGCGAACCACCGCATCGAGTATTTGCACCTGGCAAAGAGACCGAGACGCAACTGATACGCCGCTCGCGATGAACCCGCATGCGAATGTTTGTCGAAGGCACCGAGAACATCGTGCTCGCGGGAAAAGCCGTTCAGGAGAAAGTAACTAGCCATGTCACCCACCACGTCAACCACAAGGGAGAACCTGCTCGCTCGTGACAACGGTGGCCCGGTGAAGTTCACGGGCGGCGAAAATGCCCTCTACGAGCGCCACCTCGCCTTTGACCAGGTCATCCCAGTCGGGAGCGCCACGGCGCGCGACAAGTTCGAGGCCATCGCGCGCTCCGTCCGCGATGTGCTTTCGCAGCGCTGGCTCAAGACCGAGCAGACGTATCAGGAGCGCAACGCCAAACGGGTCTATTACCTTTCGCTGGAATTCCTCGTGGGCCGCGCGCTGGCGAATAACATCACCAATCTGATGCTCGACCCGGTGCTGAGCCATTTCTGCAAACGGCACAAGATTGATCCGCTCGAAATCATCGAACAAGAACCGGACGCCGGGCTGGGCAATGGCGGGCTGGGCCGGCTTGCCGCCTGCTTTCTGGATTCGATGGCCACGCTCGGCATTCCCGGCATGGACTGCGGGTTGCGCTACGAATACGGCATCTTCCAGCAAAGCATCCGCGAAGGCTGGCAGCGCGAGCAACCCGATCATTGGCTCGCCCGGCCTGATCCGTGGGAAGTCGCGCGGCCCAACGAAGCGGTTGAGGTGAAGCTGGGTTGCTCGTTTGACATTCGCGGCGGCGCGCTGTGCGTGGCGCACGGTCGGCCCTCGACCCTTTACGGCATTCCGTATGATCGCCCGGTTGTTGGTTACGGCGGCAAGACCATCAACACGCTGCGTCTCTGGGCCGCTGGCACGCCGGATTATTTTGACTTCCAACAGTTCAGCAGCGGGGATTCCGTGGGCGCGCTGGCCGAAACCCTCACGGCGGAGACGCTCACGCGCGTGCTTTATCCTGACGACTCGACCACGCAGGGCAAGGGACTGCGCCTGCTCCAACAATACTTCCTGGTGGTCTGCACGATTGCGGATGCTCTGCGCCGCTTCCGCGCCGCCGGCAACGACTGGTCCTCGCTCCCCGACAAGGTGGCGATGCAACTCAACGACACCCATCCCACCCTGGCCGTGCCGGAACTCATGCGTGTTTTGCTCGACGATGCGAAGCTGGATTGGGACGACGCATGGAATCTTACCCGGCGCACGCTCGGCTACACGAACCACACGCTATTGCCCGAGGCGCTTGAAAAGTGGCCCTTGCCGTGGTTCGAGGCCATGTTGCCGCGCCAGCTTGAGATCATTTATGAAATCAACCGCCGCTTCCTGGACGATGTGCGGGCGAAGTATCCCGGCGACGATGCCTTCGTCGCGCGGGTGAGCCTGATCGAGGAAGGCGAGACGAAGAAGGTCCGCATGGCGCACCTGGCCATCGTCGGCTCGCACAGCACCAACGGCGTCGCGACGATTCACACTGACTTGTTGAAGAAGACGGTGGTGCCGGACTTCGCCGAGTTGTTCCCGGAACGGTTCAACAACAAAACCAACGGCGTGACCCAACGGCGCTTCCTGCTGCTGGCGAATCCACCGCTGGCCAAAGTCATCACGGACGCCATCGGCGACGGTTGGATTGCCGACCTGGACCAACTCAAGCAGCTTAAGCCGCTTGCCGAGGACGAGGCGTTTCGCGCGGCCATCCGCAAAGCCAAGCGCGAGGCAAAAACTCGTTTTGCCGACTGGCTCAAGTCTGCGACCGGACAGATCGTTGACCCCGACACGATCTTCGATACCCAGATCAAGCGCATCCACGAGTACAAGCGACAGCTTCTGAACGCGCTGCACATCGTGGTGCTCTACAATCGCCTGCGTGAGAACTCAAAGCTGAACGTTCCGCCGCGCACGTTCTTCTTTGCGGGCAAGGCCGCGCCCGCGTACGTCTTTGCCAAACTCGTCATCAAGTTCATCAACAACCTCGGGGCGACGATTGATGGTGATCCCACGGTGGCGGGCCGCCTCAAGGTGGTGTTCGTGCCGGACTATCGCGTCTCGGTCGCCGAGCGGCTGATTCCCGCCAGTGATGTGTCGGAACAAATCTCCACCGCGGGTTACGAAGCCAGCGGCACCAGCAACATGAAGTTCATGATGAACGGCGCACTTACCATCAGCACCCGCGATGGCGCAACCATTGAAATGGCCGAGGCGGCGGGCGAGGAGAACTTCTTCATGTTCGGCTTGCGCGCGGAACAAGTCGCCCAGAGCCGTGGCTCATACAGTCCGGTGTGGCATTTTGACCACGAGCCGGAAACCCATGCCGCGTTGGATCTCATCGCTGGCAATCATTTCAGCAAGGATGAGCCCGATGTGTTCGCGCCGATTCTCGACACGCTGCTGGGCAAGGGCGACCACTACCTGCACCTGGCCGACCTCATGAGTTACAGCGAAGCGCACGGACGGTTGGGCGAACTCTACCAGGACCAGGAAGCCTGGTCGCGCAAGGCCATCCTGAACATCGCGGCTTCCGGCAGGTTCTCCAGCGACCGCACCATCGCCGAATACGCGAAAGAAATCTGGCGCGTCGAACCGTGTCTGTTGGAGGAGGTTGTTTAACGTGAACATCACGGCTGACAACTGGTTCAGAAAGCTCGCAATCCTCCTGGTTTTCGTGACCGCTGCGGCGGATTTGTGGGCTGGCGAGGCCACTGGGGAGAGGGTCGTATCCGGCGAGCAGATCGCCAGCGAGCGACTCAAATCTGAATCCGACCCCACGATGCTCAAGCGTCGCGTCTGGCTCGAAACCGAGTGGAACAGCTACCGCGACGGCAGCGACAACCTGGAGGAGACGCTGGGCGGACTTTGGGCGTGGCGGTTGACCGACAACGCGGACTGGGCGGTGCGGCTCAAACTGCCTTATGAGTGGCATTTCGCCGGCGACGATCCCGGCGATTCGGATGACAACGGCTTCGGCGACATCAAGGTGGCGACCGGCGGGGCTTATCGGTTCAGCGAAACGGTGCGGGCGGGCGGCGGTCTGGAATTGCGCATGCCCACCGCCGAGGATGGCCTGGGCGACGATGTCTGGAAATTGCAGGAATTCGGCACGCTGGCCTGGGACGCGACGCGCTGGCTGACGCTCACCCCGACCTTCGAATACAACCACTCCGTGGCGGAGCAGAGCGGGGCCAGTCGCCAGCATTACCTGGAACTGTACGCTCCCGCGACGTTCATTCTGCCGCACAAGTGGTCGGTGACCGCGCGTTACGAGGCCAAGATTGATTTCGAGGACGACAACTACGTGACGCAGTCCGGCAAGCTGTATGTTTCCAAGGCATTTCAAAAAGTGCCGATCAGCCTCACCGCTTCAATCAAGAAACCCTTCAACAACCGCAACAAGGATTTTCAGGTGAATTTCGTAATGACGTACTCCTTCCGGTAGGACGAAGATGCTTCAATCTCCAGGTGGGTGGAAATGACCTTCATCCCCCTGCTTGAAACACGCCCGCGTTCGGGCAACATACGGCCTGGACCATGACTCAGCTCGTATTCAGATCATGCTGGCGTCTCGGCGTGCCGGGCCTGCTGCTTGTTGGGCTGACAAGCTTCGCCGGCGCGGCCCCCGAGGCGAAGCGCGTGCTGGTGGTTCATTCCTTCGCGAACGCCGCCCCGCCGTTCACCATCCACTCGACGGCGTTTGAATCGGAGTTGACTACAAAAATGGGCGAACGGATTGATCTCGATGAAGTTTCGCTCGACGTGGCGCGTTACGCGACGCTGGACATGGAGGAGGCGCTCATCGAGTTGATGCGCAAACGCCAGGCCAAGTGGCAGCCGGACCTGGTGGTGACGATGAGCTCGCCTGCGGGCGTTTTTGTGGCGCAACATCGGGATCGCCTCTTTCCAAGGGTGACGCCCATCATTTACTCCGGCATGGACCCACGGCGGCTGCCGCCCGACGCGCTGCAACAAAACGCCGCGTTCGTCGGTGGCGCCTTGAACCTTCCCGCTCTGGTGGAGGACATCCTCCAGGTGGCGCCGGCCACGACGAATATCACGGTCGTCATTGGCGCGTCCCAATTCGAACAGTATTGGACTGCTGCAATACAACATGAGTGGCTGCCGTTCACCAACCGTGTGAACTTCACCTGGCTCAACGACCTGTCGTTTGACCAGATGCTGGCGCGTGTCTCCACCCTGCCGCCGCGTTCCTTTGTTTTTTTCGCGTTGTTGATCCGGGACGCGAGTGGCGTGACCCACAATGCGGACGAGGCATTGAAACGAATCCGCACGGTTGCGAACGCGCCCATCAACGGCGCCTTTTACCATCAGTTGGGTTTCGGAATCCTGGGCGGGCGGCTTCACCGGGTGGAACGTCAAGGCGTGGAAGCTGCCCGCGTGGCGGTCCGCACCCTGCAGGGCGAGCCGGCGTCGAATTTCCCACCCCAGGTCCTCGGGGCAGAGAGCCCGCAGTACGACTGGCGGGAGTTGCGCCGTTGGAACATCAGTGCCGACCGGTTGCCGCCCGGCAGCCAGGTGCTGTTCCGCGAGCCGACGACCTGGGAACAGTACAAGTGGCGTATCATCGCAATCGTTTCGCTGGTTCTCGCCGAGGCGCTGCTGATCTTCGGCCTGGTGGCCAATTTGATCAAACGCCGGCGGCTGGAAGAGGAGTCGCGCCGCCACGCCGCGGAGCTGGCCCACGTCACCCGCGTGTCCACGCTCGGGGAACTTTCCGGCTCGCTGGCGCACGAGTTGAACCAGCCGTTGACGGCCATTCTGAGCAACGCGCAGGCCGCCCGGCGGTTTATGGCCGGCGATAATCCGGACCTCGACGAGGTGCGCGACATCCTGAAGGACATCGTGGAGGAAGACCGGCGCGCCGGCGAAATCATCCAGCGCATGAGGACGATGCTGAAGAAGGGGCAGGCGAAATTTGAGCCGTTGGACCTCAACCAGACGATCCAGGAAGTGCTCGCCATCATGCGGAGCGATCTGGTCACCCGCCACGTGACCGTCGCGGTTCAATTATCGCCCCGCCTGCCGCTGGTGCGGGGCGATCGCATTCAAATCCAGCAGGTGTTGATAAACCTGATCGTCAACAGTTGCGACGCGATGGCCAGGCAGGACGCCCCGGCGCGGCGCGTGGCCATCGAAACCGTCCGCGACGGGGAGGGACACGCGCGCGTCTCGGTGTCCGACTGCGGCCCGGGCATTCCGGACGGGGACGCCGCGAGAATCTTCGAGCCGTTCTATTCCACGAAAGCCACCGGCATCGGCATGGGGCTGGCGATTTGCCGGTCACTGGTCGCGTCGCACGGCGGGCGGCTTTGGACGGAAAAGCCCGACGGGCCGGGCGCGTTGTTTCATTTCACGATTCCCATCCACCAGGAGGCCAAGGCATGAGTTTGGCGGCGGCCCGGATTTACCTGGTGGACGACGAGCCGGCGGTGCTCAAGGCGCTTTCGCGTTTGTTGCGGTCGGCGGGCTTTGCGGTCACGGCCTGCAATTCCGCCCGGGAGTTCATCGCGCAACATCGGGCGGACGCGCCGGGCTGTCTCGTGCTCGACCTGTCCATGCCGGAATTCGGCGGACTGGAATTGCAGCAATGGCTGGCGCAATCGCAAGACCCGCTACCGGTCATTTTCCTGACCGGTCATGGCGACATCCCGGCCAGCGTGCGCGCGATGAAAGCCGGCGCGGTGGATTTCCTCACCAAGCCGGTGAGCGACGACCGCCTGCTGGCCGCGATCCATGAGGCGTTCCGGCGCGGAGGCGAGGCGCGATTGAAACGCGCGGAAGCCGCCGCGGTTCAGCAACGACTCGCCACCCTCACGCCGCGCGAACGGGAAGTGTTCGAACACGTCGTTTCCGGCCAGCTCAACAAACAAATCGCCGCCGATCTCGGCACCGTGGAAAAGACCGTCAAGGTCCATCGCGCGCGCGTGATGGAAAAAATGGGCGTGCAATCACTGGCCGAGCTGGTGCGCCTGGCCGAGCGGGCCGGGATTACCGGAGTGACCGCTGCCGCCAATCCAGGGGTGCATCCACCCGCGAGCTGACCTGTTTGGACGGCGGTGGTAAGCTTGCCCCGTGGGATATGCGTCGCGCTCTTCGGTGGCGGAGGGCCTTGTCATTATCCCACGGGGCAAGCTCTGCCGGCGCAGTCTAAACAGACGAACCCTCTGCACGCGTATTGGCCCAAGGTCCAATAGGCAACCGTCCCGGCGCTGGGTAAAAATCCTCGCGTGATAAAACCCAGGCTCACGATCGTCGTTGTGGACGACGAGCCAGCCGTGCGCAAGGCGCTGCGGCGGCTGTTTCGTTCCGCTGGAATGGAGGTGGAATCGTTTGCCGACGGCGGGGAAGTCGTGACGGCACTGAAGCGACATCCGGCGGATTGCCTCGTGCTGGATCTCCACATGCCGGGGTTGTCCGGATTGGAAGTGCTCCAGCAGTTGGGAGCGTCCGGCGTGCGCGTGCCGACCATTGTCATCACGGGGCACGACCAACCGGGCGTCGAGGCGCAGGCGCGCGCCGCCGGCGCCGCCGCCTTTCTCAACAAGCCGCTGGATGAACACACGTTGCTCTCCGCCGTGACCGAGGCGGTGCGCGGCGGCGACGATCCCCACGCCATGCCCGAACCGCAACTGCAAACTCACGTGTTATGACCTTGACCGGGATGAAACTGGAAAAGTCTTCAAGGTTGCTCCGCCTCGCGTCAGGCTCGGCCTTGTTCCTGCCCCTGTTCGCGCGGGAGCGCGAGCCAAGTCGCGGTTGCATATCTCAAAAAACCCGTGGATTGCGACACATTGTTGGCGGCGATGGAAGTCGCAACCCACCACCGAAAGGAAACTTGAACATGAAAACGAACCCACCTTCGATTGGTATGACACTGCTAAAACTTGGCATTGCGACCAGCCTCTGCCTGGTTGGCGGGCTGGGACAGGGCATTGCGCAGCAATCCCAACCGGCCGCCGCCGCGCCCGCGCCAACCGCCGGCACGGTCACCGTCAACGCCGGCACGTCGTTGCTGGTGCGGACGGTGGATCCCGTAAGCTCCAAGGATCCGCAGGGCAAACGCTTCACGACCACTTTGGAGACCGACCTCGCCGTCAACGGCAAGGTGGTTGCCCGGGCGGGCACGAAGCTATATGGGCGGGTCGAAGGCGCGAAACAAGCCGGGCGCTTCGCCGGCCAGAGCGGGCTGGAACTGCGCCTGAGTGAAATCGCGATTGGCTCGAGCCTCGTGCCCATGATGACTGGTGGTTACAGCCAGACGGGTGACAAATCCGGGCGCAAGACTGCCCGGGGCGCGGCGGCGGGAGCGGCCATTGGGGCGATTGCCGACGGCGGGCAGGGCGCGGCCACCGGCGCGGCCATTGGAGCCGTGGCCTCTGGCCTCAAGAAAGGGCAGGCTGTGACCCTCCCTCCGGGCACCCTGCTGGAATTCACCCTGCAACAACCGCTCACCATCAACCGCACGCCCTAGTCATTTTTCACAAGACCAAAACCCATCGAAACACCATGACTATGAAGCCATTATTCCTTTCGCTGCGATCCACGACGTTGCTCGCCGTGATCTCCGCCTGCTGGCTCTGGCCGGCTGGCTGGGCCGTCGCGCAGGACATCCAGGAACTCATCACTGACGTTCGAAAAGATTACGCGGTCGAGCGGCGTGATTTGATGGCCGAAGCACTGCAATTGACCGCGAAGGAACGGACGGCGTTTCTGCCCGTTTACGAGCGTTACTGGGTGGAGCGCGAAAAACTTGGCGATGAATTGGTCAAACTGGTGCTCGAATATTCCGATGCCTATCCAAACGTCTCCGAAGCGCAGGCGGCGCAGATGCTCAAGGATTACACCGCTTTGGAGAGCAAGCTCGCGGATCTGCGGACCGCGCAGTTCAAAAATGCGGCGAAGACCTTGCCGGCCTCCAAGGCCCTCCGCTATGCGCAACTGGAAAACCGGATGGATTTGGTCCTGCGTCGGCAACTGGCCTCGGCCATCCCGCTGCTACCCATCGAAGGGAAATTGACCGGCGAGGCCACGGCAGCGTTGCTGGCGGCAGAGGGCGAACCCGGCGGGGCGGCGGTGCAAACTTACGAGTTGACCGCGACGGTGATCGCCATGGATCGGGCCAGTCGCAAGCTCACCCTGCTCGGCCCGGACGGCATCAAGCAAACCGTTACCGTCGGGCCGGAGGCGGTCAACTTTGATCAGATTCAGGTGGACGACCAACTCAAGGTCACCTTGGCCGAGGCGCTCGTGGTCTCTGTGGCCAACGAAAGCGAGCCGCCCAGTGACGCGGCGGCCGGTCTGGTGGCCTTGGCGCCCTTGGGGGCAAAACCGGAGGGCCTCGTGGCGAAGACGGTGCAAGTCACCGCCCGGGTCACGGCCCTGGATCGCGAAGCTCGCAAGGCGACACTCCAGTTTGAGGATGGCACCACCAGAACCGTCACCGTTCGTCGTGACGTGGATCTGAGCCAACGCAACATTGGCGATCGGCTCGTCCTCCGCCTGACCGAAGCCGTCGCGATCGAAGTGAAGAAACCGTGAGGCCACAACAAACAGTCAAGCCCACCCGTCTCCAACAGCCAAAACAGGAATGAATACGACAACGATTACACCAACCGAAGGAACGACCGCCACCACGGCCGCGACCCGGATGCTCTCCGCCCAGGAACAGGCCATTGCCGAGGGCAAGAAGATACTGACGGGAACCGCCACCGATCGGGTCATCAGGATGTTTGAAGCCATCCGCACCGCCGGTGCGCCTCGCGTGGCTCTGGAACGGGCGGTCTATTTCACCGAGTCGTTCAAGACCACAGAATGTCAGCCGCTCGTCCTGCGCTGGGCCAAAGCCCTGAAGAACATCGCGGAGAAAATGTCTGTCGCTATTTTCGACGATGAGCTGATCGTCGGCCGGCCCTGCACCTGGTTCGGAAAATACTCGCTGGTCTACCCGGAGCTTGACGGCACCATCATCCAAGAGGGAGCAAAAGCGTTCATTGAGGCCAAAAAGGCCGGAGCCCCGGATGCCGTTACCGTAACCGACGAAGACAAGCAGATTATTGATGAGGTCCTTTTCCCTTATTGGAAGGGCAAGGACTTTACCCCCAACTTTATCAAGGCCCTGCCTCCTGAAACCCGGCACTTGTTCTGGGGTGCTGACCCCGAGAATGTCGGAACCAAGTTTTCGTTCGTGATCATTTCCACTTCAACCATGCGCCATTCCCAGAACTGGGTCCCTGATTTTGAGAAGATGCTGAAGCGGGGCTGCAAGGGCTTGCGCGAGGAAGCCCAGGCACGGTTGGCCGCGCTGGAAGACCCGCGCGACCTCGCCTTCAAGAGGCCCTTCTACGAAGCGGCCATCATCACCTGCGACGCTTTGAGCCTCCTCGCCAAACGCTACTCCGAATTGGCCGCCGAGATGGCCGCCAAGACGAAAGACGCCCAGCGCAAGAAGGAACTGGAGGAGATCGCAGCCATCTGCGCGTGGGTGCCGGAGAATCCGGCGCGCACCTTCCGGGAAGCGGTCCAGGCGCAGTGGTTCACCCAGCTCTTCTCGCGTCTGGAGGAGATGGTGGGAGGGCAAGTTAATCAGGGCCGGATGGACCAGTATCTCTATCCCACGTACAAGAAGGACGTTCAAGAAGGGCGGATCACGCCGGAAGGCGCGCAGGAGCTCTTCCAGTGCCTTTGGTTGAACATCATGCAGAGCATCGAGTCGCAAATGTCACCATCCGCGGCCAAGGGCCGCGAGGGATTCTCCCACCACGAGACGGTGACCATCGGCGGCCAGACCACCGACGGTTTCGACGCCACCAACGAGCTCTCTTACCTGATCCTGGAGTCAACCCGGCCGCTCAAGTGCAGCTACCCGGAGCTGGGAGTCCGGATCCACGCCAATACTCCCGACAAGTTCCTGCATGCCGTGGCCGAGACCATCAAGGACGGCAAGGGCTCGCCCAAACTGATCAACGACGAGTTCGAGGTGCCGTGGTTCATGAGCAACGGGATCGTCAAGCGGGAAGCCCTGGATTACGCTATGTCGGGGTGCTCGGAATCGCGCCTGCCCAACCGCGAGACCCACAAGACCGGCAATGGCGGCATCAATTACGGCATCGTCATGGAGATGACCCTCCGCGACGGCAAGGTGAAGATCTACAAGGACGAGCAGTTCGGCCTGAAGACGGGTGACCCGCGGACCTTCAAGACCTACGACGACGTGTGGAATGCCTACCGGCTGCAGTTGGAGAACGTCGTCAAGCACATCATGATCCAGAACTACATCGCGGCCGGGATGAAGTCCAAGTACATCGCGGCTCCGCTGGCCTCCACGCTGCATGACCTGTGCATGGAGCATGGCCGGGACCTCCACTCACACGCAGATTACATCCCCGGAGCGCTGGATGCTTCCTGTATTGACGGGCTTGGCGGGTTCGCGACCTGCATTGATTCTCTGGCCGCCATCAAGCACCTCATCTACGACACGAAGAAGCTCACCTGGGACCAGCTCCTCGAGGCCTTGGAGAAGAACTGGGAGGGCAAGGAAGCCATTCGCCAGATGTGCCTCAATGCTCCCAAGTACGGCAACGGCATCGAATGGGTGGACACGATCGGCTATCACATCCAGCGCACCGTTATGGAGTATACCCACAACCATCCCAGGCCGCATGGCCAGAGCGCCAACATGCGCATCATCCCGATCACCTTCCATAACCCCTGCGGCAAGGTAACCATGGCCACGCCGAACGGCCGGCCGGCCGGAGAATTCCTCTCCGATGGAATCGTTCCCTCGCACGGCTGCGACACCAAGGGGCCGACGGTGACCCTGCAGTCCATCGCCCGGGCAACTTGCCAGATCTACAAGACGCATCGTGAAGACCTGCTCAACATGAAGATGTCGCCCATGAACGTAGCCGGAGAGGAAGGAACGCGCCGGCTCATGCAGTTGATCCGCGCCTGGAGCAGCCAGAAGCATGCGCACATCCAGTTCAATATCCTCAACAAACAAACCCTGCTGGACGCCCAGAAGAACCCGGAGAAGTACCGGGATCTCGTCGTGCGGGTCGCCGGCTACTGCGCGTACTTCACCGACCTTTCGCCCTCACAGCAGGCGGAGATCATCGCCCGGACCGAAGAGCAATGAACAAGTGAGAAGAGACTGCACTTGATGAAATGACCAATCAGCCTCCATGGAGATTTAAGGGCTCCCGGCACCAGATTGACTGGCGGCGGGATACAGATCCGCACCGTACTTCCCGCCCCGGAAAGCGGCGCTAAATCAAAAACAAAAAGCAACGTATGGAAAAGAAAAAGAAAATCGTTCTAACCGGTATCGCCCGGTCGAAAGGAAAAGCGGCGGGTGAAGCGCTGGTGAATCGCCAGCGGATCGGATGGGCGTTCAACCACGTCGGCAACGAAGACGGCATGGTGATGGCACCCGGCGCCGACACGAAAGGCAAGATCGTCACCGGCAAGATCTTCGTCTATCCCACGACGGCCGGCTCCACCAGCGGCGCCTTCAGCCTGTACTACAAGTGCAAGGTCTCGAAGCATGGCCCCGCCGGCCTCATCTGCCAAACAGTCCACTGGATTGACATTAACGGCGCCATTGCCGGTGAGATTCCCGCCGTGGACAAACTGAACAAGGACCCGCTCAAGGTCATCAAGGACGGGGACTGGGTGGAGATCAACGCACCCGAAGTCGGCGAGAAGGCCACCGTCACGATTACTCGGAAGCAGGCCTAAGACCCGCACAACACCCATTACCGAAAGTAAAATCAATATGAAAAAGAAAATGAAACTTACAAAGCTCCAACAGGAAATGCTGGATGGCAAGCATGGCGAAGCCAAGCAGTTCTGCATGGACAAACTCTTGGACTTCGGCAAAGCGGTCGAGGCCACGGAAATGGTGGATCTTGTCCTCACGCTCAACTGCTGCCCCATCTACGTGAAGGACCGCATGCAGCCGGAGAGATTAAAGAAGCTCAATGAATACGACCTGGGACACAGCCCGCTCTACGATCCGATTTTCGCGATGAAGGATGCGCACGTCGCCGACGAGTCCGGCACCCAGTGCGGAAACGATCCGTACATGATGCAGTTGGACAAAGCCAAGGAGATTTTGGGACCGCCGAACGGCAAACCTTGGAACTTCGAGATTCCGGGCAAGGGCAGCTTCAAGCTCGACCAGGAAATGGTCGCCGGCTTCCAGGCGGGTTACGACATGCTCATGAAGCATGGCTGGCTCCCCTGGCTCTCGTGCAATCCTTACCTTAACACCCGCATCCCCAAGATGGGCGAATACGCGGCCAGCTCGGAATCCAGTGCCGCGTGCTACATCAACACCATCCTGGGCGCCCGGACCAACCGGGAAGCCGCCGTCAACACGGTTTATTGCGCTTACACCGGCTGCCTGCCCAAATACGGCACGCACCTCGACGAATTCCGCGCGGCCAAATGCATTGTCGAGCTGACTAACGAGGTCCGTGACAACATCAAGGGAATGGCGGATTGGGGCGCCCTGGGTGCCGCCATTGCCGAGAAGGCCGGCAACCGGATCATGGCCGTGCTCAACCTGCCCAAGAAGATGGGCCCGGGCGCGACCAAGAACCTGATCTCGTGCGCCTCACCCGGCATGAACGACCCGATGATGCACCTGATGGGCTATACGCCGGAGTCCCCGACACTCGAAGCCGCCTTCAAGGGTAAGATGCCCAGGAAACCCGAACGGTATAAAGTCACGATGGAGGACGTCGTCGAGATGTACCGCCATCTCAACGCCATCGCGCCGGCCCCCGGTCCGGAAAAGGCGAAGCCGGTGGACATCGTCTTCTTCGGGTGTCCGCACGCGACCTGGGATGAAGTCCGCGAGGTGGCGCGCCTGGTGAAGGGCAAGAAGGTGAAGAAGGGAGTGAAGCTGTGGGTGCAGACCGACACGCCGACCTACTTCATGGCCCAGCATTACGGCGATACCAAGACCATCGAGGATGCGGGCGGCCACATCTTCCACCAGACCTGCATCGCCATGTCCCCGATTCGCCACTACCCGAAAGACACCGTCATCGCCACGGACAGCTTCAAGTACGTGAAGCTGGGCGGCGGCTTCGGACCGAAGTGGATCTATGGCAACCCGGAAGCCCTGGTCAACGCTGCCGTGACCGGCGTGTTCACGCCAACCGCGCGCTGGGAATACTGGAGCAAACCGCGCAAGGAACGGTTGGCCAGCGAAAAGGAACGCCCTCTGTATCAGGGGGAAAAACCGATGGTGGACTAGCAGCGAAGTTCAGATTCGCCGAGTGCCCCCGGTTCGCCGGGGGCGCTCGAATCCGCCCGACTCCATGAAGGCTCAGATCGCAGTTCCCTTTGTTGATACCAACATCATCCCCGACCGGAATGTTGGGATCGGTAGCCTTCTGTGGGATCTCCAGAATCCCCAAGATCCTGTCCGGGACGGGCTGGCTCTGTTGGACCGTGAGTTTGCGTTCATTGATGTCGGCGCATCCCGTGCCAAGGTGGCGACCGCCTTAAAAACGCTTTTGGCAAACGACCTTGAGATGGACGTGGATTATGTAGCCACCGAGCGCGTTGAGGCGGTGCCTTACGCGAACGTCACCCTCCTGGGAGACCGGGCGGAAAAGATCCGTGGGTGCTTATCCGCGATATTTTCTTCCAAGGGGGCTGCGTGCGAGGTCAAGGACTGGCATTTTGTCGTTGATCGTAACGGCAAGGTCTCCTCCGTTGCTTATTCTTACCACCTGCATGGCAATGAGGTGTGGGAGGCGTATTTCATGGGCCGGACATTCATGTACGCGGGTGAACAAGTTGAGTTTTCCAACCCGCAGTTGGATGCGGCGCTGGCCCCCGAGGTGGCGGAAATCGAGGCAAGGATCGCCTCGGAAAGAAAGCGGGAGGTGGATCCGAGTCTGCCTGCCCCTTCTTGGAATGGATACAAGCTGGAGAAATATCCGCTGGAAGCAGGTCTCGCGAAATTCGGGATCACCTTGCAGAAGACAGACGTTCCTCAAAGGATCGCGGACAGGCAGAACGTCCTGTTTGTGGGAAATGTCCTGAATAATTACCCGCAAGATGAGCAGGCCCGTGAGCTCGACAGGATTGCCACCAATATGCAGGAGCGGGATATGGTCATTGTCCAGGTGGATGAGGTGGCGACGGCTTTTATCGAAGTTCTCCAGGTCAAAGGACAGGGCGCCCAGAAGACGCGTGAGTGCGTGAGGTGGATCAATACCAAGAAGCTTGAAGTTCAGCAGCGTGTCCCCGGCTCGGGATCGTGGCGACAGATTCGCTTAAAGCCGGAAGTGGAACGGATAGCCAGCCGTCTTATTGAATGTCTCGGCAGGAAGCTGAGCTCCCCGGAGTGGAGTCAAAAGAATCACCGAATCCTTGTTCATCAATATATCAGGCATGTCTTTATGACCTTTTTCCGAGCCTTGCCTGTGGAAGAGACCCTTCGTATCGCGATCCGGGAGGCCTTGCGGAGGTTGCCAGCCGAGGGCGGCCTGAAGGGGATTCCGGTCTTCACGGATGATGCGAGAGATGCCTATGGAGGCGCGTTGGGGTCAGACCCGAGACCCTTCATGTCAGAAGCAGATTTCATTCACCTCGGCCTTACCAACCCGGAGGCGGAGAAGCCGCCCCAAGTCGAGTTGTCCAGAATCAAGATCGGACCGCGCTTGAGTGGAGAACCCAACGGAGCGTCAAAACTGGATTGGTCCGTGTTCACGCGGGCCGCTTCAGGATCCTAGACCGTCACTATCACCGAGACGCAAGACCATGGAACAAGTCCTCGCCAAGATCCAATCGGTCACCATTGTCATCTTCATGGTGGGCAATCTGCTCGAGGTGGGGCTGCGGCTCAATGTGGCCGAAGCCCTCGCCGCTCTCCGCAACGCGCGTTTCGTGCTGCTCACGTTGCTGTGGTGTTTTGTCTTCGGTCCCGCCCTGGCCGTGCTCCTCACAAACTTGATTCCGCTGGCCGAACCCTATGCCCTCGGCCTGGTGTTGCTGGGCATGGCGCCCTGTTCTCCTGCGATTCCAGTGATGCGGAGGAAATCCGGCGGGAGCCTGGCTTACATGTCGGCCTTCATGCTGCTGGCCTACGCCGGAACGGTGGTGCTGATGCCGTTCATGGTGCCGTGGTTGGCGAAGGGATTCACTGCCGATCCCTGGACCATCGCCAAGCCGCTCCTGTTTTTCATTGCGCTGCCGCTGGTCATCGGCGCGGGGATTCGCCGCGCCACAGAATCCGGCGCGGAAAAGGCCGCCCCTGTCGTCAAGAAAATCACCGGCTTGAACACCCTCATCCTGTGCGCCGTTCTGCTGTGGGTGTACCGGAGCGAGATCTTCAGCGCAGTCGGCACGTATGCGATCGCCACCCAAATCCTATACTACGCGCTGCTGGGTGCCGCATCGTATCTGCTCGGGTTCGGACTTTCCTACGACCAGAAAGCCCCGATGGTCCTCGGCATCTGCACGCGCAACGTCGGCCCGGCCTTGGCGACGTTGATGGGGGTTGCCGGCGCGCCCCAGGGCGCGACCACGATGTGCATCCTCGCAATCTTCCTGGGAGCCATTCTCTCCGGATTCGCCGCGGCCGCGATCCTCAGACGTTTTTGCGCTCCGGCCGGCGCGCCAAGGCCAACTGCCTGAATTTCAAGCGAGCATCTCAACAGTCAAATCAAACCACCAACGAAAGCAAAATATGAAAAAGACAACCATGGTTATGATCGGCCTCGCCACCCTGCTGACATTCGCCACGCAGGCCAGCCAGGAACAACTCGCGCGGAGCATCAAAGAGGCCCGGGTGGAAACGAGCCAGACGGACGCGCAGCTCAAGGCCACGCTTGCCGCAATCAATGCGCTCACCGCGCAGAAGTCGGGCGACCTTCGCCCTGCCTACAACGCTTATTGTGCGGAAGTCGCCAAAACGGAGGCCGCCGCTGGCTGGACGAAAACGCGGATCCAATGGATGGCTACCGATGGCAGAAAGTACTTCCAAGACTGGCAGAACACCGTCAACAGCATCGCCAATGAATCCCTGCGCAAGAAATCACAGAACCGCCTCGACGCCGTCAAAGTCAGCTACGACAAGGTGGAGGCGTCGCTCAAGCTGGCTGGCGAAAAGTTCAAGCCCTTCCTCTCCGACCTGGGAGACATCCAGAAAGCCCTCGCCACGGATGTGACGGCTGGCGGCGTGAAGGCAATCAACAGCACGGTGAGCAGCGCCAACTGGAATCACCAGTTTGTGGACAAGGCCGTCAAGTCCGCCCTCAAAGAAATGGACAAGATGGAAAAAGCGCTGTCCTCCGAAGCCAAGTGAGCGCCATGACAAGACACATCGCCCTTAATTGCGGCGGAGGCTATGTCCCGGGGATCAACGCCGTGGTCAGCGGCGTGGTCCTCGCCGCGAAGGAACTCGGGTGGGAGGTCGCCGGCATCCGCGACGGCTTCGATGGGCTGCTCTTTCCGGAACGCTACCGCGAGGGCGGGCTGCTCGAACTCTTTCCGCAACTGCTCGAATACAGTTCCGCCACCGGCGGCGCGATCCTGGGCAACGCCACCCGCACGGATCCGTTCCGCGTCCGGCAGGTGAACCCCGAGAACATGGTCGAGGAAGTGGACCGTTCCGGTGAATTGATCGCCAAGCTCGCCGCCGAAAAAATTGACGCGGTCATTTCCGTCGTCGGCCCGCAGGCGTTGAGCATTCTATTCCGGCTGCACCGGCAGGGACTCAAAACGGTTTGCGTGCCGACTTCCGTGGAAAACGACGTGGCCGTGACCCAACTCTCGTTCGGATTCAATAGCGCCCTGAGCTTTGCGGTGGACATGCTCGACCGCGTGCGCCAGGCGGCGCAGGCGGCGCGGAAAATCGGGGTGGTCGAAGTCCTGGGCGAGCACGCTGGATGGCTGGCCCTGCAAGCCGGCACCGCCGTGTGCGCTGATGCGGTGCTGATCCCGGAGATTCCCTACGACTTGCAGAAGGTGGCCGCGAAGCTTACGGAGAAACTCCGGGCGGGACGCACTTCCGGTCTGGTGGTGGTCGCCGAGGGCGCGCGGTCGCGAGACGGACAGCAAACTGCCGGAGCGGCGGCGACACCAGACTCTCTCAAAGCCTCGCTTTCTCCGGGGGCAACCGGCGAAGGCGGCTCGCACGTCATCGAATCGTCCGGTCAAGCGGCCCAGGCTGTGGCTCTTAAACTCCAACGGTTGACCGATCAGGCGACCTACCCGCTTGCCTTGGGCCCGTTGGTCAAGGGCGGGGCGCCGACGGCTGTGGATCGGCAGCTTGGGCTTGCCTACGGCGCCGCCGCCGTGCGCGCGATCCATGAGAATCAAACCGGCGTGATGGTGGCCTTCCAACCGCCGGATTTGAAATTCGTGCCCTTGGCGGACGCCATCAACAAGTTCCGAACCGTGCCCGCTGACAGCGTCTTCGTCCAGACCGCGCGGTCGCTCGGCATCGCTCTGGGAGATTGAGGTGACGCCATGGAAAACTCTTCTCCAACCACACCGGCTCCCAAGGGCATCGTCCTGAACATCCAGCATTTCTCCACGCACGACGGGCCGGGAATGCGGACGACTGTTTTTCTCAAGGGTTGTACGCTGCGCTGCAAATGGTGCAGCAATCCCGAGAGCATCAGCCCCAAGCCCGAATTGGGCTACAACCTGAGCAAGTGCATCGGCAAGGACCAGTGCGGTTTCTGCCTCAAAGAATGTCCGGAGTCGGCCATCTTCAACGTGGATTCCGACACCAAAGTTCGCATCAACTGGGATCTCTGCACCAACTGCGGCAAGTGCGTCCCCGTCTGTCCGCCCCAGGCGCTTTACATGTTCGGGAAGGAAATGACGGTGGATGAGGTGCTCGACGAGGTCGAACAGGACAGCAGCTTTTACCACGAATCCGGCGGCGGCATCACACTCAGCGGCGGGGAGTGCCAGCTTCAGGCGGATTTCGCCGCGGCGTTGTTGGCCGGGGCCCACCAGCGCGGCATCAACACCGCGATCGAAACCGCAAGCAATGTTCCCTGGGAGTTCATGGCCAAGGTTCTCCCGCATGTGGACACCTACCTCCACGACATCAAATTGACCGATCCGGAGCGTCACAAGAAGTGGACCGGCGTGGACAATAAGCGCATCCGCGAGAACCTCAAACGCGCCTACGAAACTTTTCCCGACAAGAAGTTTATCGCGCGAACGCCGCTGATCCCGGGCGTGAACGACGACGAAGAGCACATTCGGGCAACCTTGGAGTTCATCAAACCCCACAAGAACGTGGTGGATTACGAACTCCTGCCCTACATGCGCTTCGGTGAGAGCAAGTACGGGTTTCTGGGCAAGGTTTACGAAATGCAGGATTTCAATCCGCCGGCCGCCGAAACGCTCGCCCGGTTGCGAGCGATCATTGACGAGGCGTTCGGGCGCAGCCCGGGACGAAAGTCTTCCTCACAAGAACCATCCACATCCATCTGATGCAGACTCAATATCCAACCCGCCCCGACCGTCCCGAATCCACCGGCCGTGAGCGGGCTCCCAGACACGCCGGACCCGGAAACTCCCGCCCCGGCACGCCCAGAATCACCATCACCGAGAACGCCCTGAAGTATATTCGCGAGCAGAGGGAAAGCCTCGGACTCCCGGTCAAGGGGCTTAGGGTGAATGCGATCCCGCGCTCGGCGCTGCGGGCGGCTTATTCCATGCGGTTCGTGCCGGCCGAGGAGCCGGAATCCCCGACGGATTCCATCCAGTCGTTCGAGGGCCTCGATCTCTACATCGCCCCGGACAGCGCGCCTTATCTTGAAGGTGCGACCATTGACTTCGTGTTTCGATTGATCGGCAGCGAGTTGAAAGTGCTGGCTCCCCTGCGCAAGTCGGACACGCCCGATGGCCGCATCGCCGCGAAAGTCCAGCAAGTCCTTGATGAGGTTGTCAATCCGTCGCTGGGCACGCATGGCGGCGGCGCCGAGTTGATTGACTACCGGGACGGCGTTGTTTTCCTGGAACTCACCGGTGGCTGCCAGGGATGCAGCATGGCAGACTCCACTTTGAAGAACGGCATCGAGACCTCCATTCGGGACAAGGTCCCGGAGATTCGGGAAGTTCGGGATGTCACCCAGCACGCGAATGGCAGGAATCCTTTTTATCGTTAGGAGCAGGGCATTTCAACCGACACGCCAACATACAGAGATACACCATGAAACTCACAACCACCAGCCCGACACTCCTCCTGGTCGCCGGGGTCTCTTCGGCCTCGGGCTGCCCGCCTGCGCTCAAGACGCCAGTAACTCCTACCGCCCCCTCCACAATGCCCGACGCCTCGCAAACCGCAATCGCGGTCGCCAACAAAAGACGTGCCTTTGGCCAGCGGTCTCGATACCGTTACCCACAGCGTGAGGCTCTGCTGAATCGAAACGCAATCCCCACCATGAACCGACCACAAATCCATTATTGTCAGCCTCGAGTCGCACCGCGCCGATCAAGGCGCAACTGACCGTCATTAATATTTATGAAATTCAATTCAACCTCGTGCCGTTCCCGATCCTGCGGCCACCGTGCTTGGCCGGCCTTGGGTTTCCTAGCCTTAACGCTTCTGCCCACACACGCGCACGCCTCCATGTTCAAAGGCGAGGCGCTGGACAAAGTGGCCGATGTCCTGACCTGGGTCGTGCTCATCGTCGCCCCGGTCGTCGGCATCGTGGTGTTTCTGCTGATTCACATTCTCCCCGAGAAAATCGCGGAGAAGAAACAGCATCCGCAGGCCAAGGCCATCCAATGCCTTTGCCTGCTGTCGCTGGTCTTCGGGGGTCTGCTCTGGCCCATCGCCTGGTTGTGGGCCTACACGAAGCCGGTGCTGCACAAAATGGCGTACGGCACCGACAAAGTGGCGCATGGGCACGATGCCGCACCGCCGCCGGGCGAGAACGAGGCCGAAGAACTCAAGCAGCTTCGCCAGCGGGTGGCGGAACTGGAGGGCAAACTGGCGGGTAAAGCCGCTGTCGAAGGAGGAAAGGCCTGATTTATGGAAATCCTATTACTTGGCATTTACGCCTTTTTCGCCTGGCTGATCTTCTTCAAGTTCAAGTGGCTTCCTTGGAACATCACCACCCAGGTTATCACCATCACCCTGCCGATCGCCGCGTTGACCGTGCTCATCCTCTGCTTGAACATCGTCGCGCCCTCCTCGCATGACATCCGCGTCGTCAATTACGTCGTGCCCATCAATCCCCCGGTGCGCGGCCTGGTCACCGAAGTGCCGGTCGAACCGAACCGCCCCGTCAAGAAGGGTGATGTGCTCTTCAAGATTGACCCCACGCCCTACGAAATCGCGGTCAAGAATTACGAGGCGCAGATCGCCCAGCTCAAGGTGCAACTCCTCACCGCCGAGGCCAATTCGCGCAACCTGCAGGAGTCGCTGAAGAGCGCGACCGGACAACGGGACGCGATTGAGTCGAAGCTCAAACTCTCAAAGTTGCGGTTACAGCAGTTCAAAGAACTCGCCGAGACCGGCGCGGGCAACAAGTTCGATTACGAACAGGCGCAGGCGGACGTGGCGAACCTCGAAGGCCAGTTGGCCTCCACGGTTGCCGCCGAAACTCAGGCCCGCGAAAAGCTTGGGGCCAAGACGCCCGAGGGAGAGCAGGACGAAATTGCCAACGTGAAGGCCCAGATCCTTCGCGCTGAGGCGCAACTCGCCGACGCGAAATGGGAACTCAGTCAGACCACCTATTACGCGCCCGCCGACGGCACGGTGGTGGCCCTGACCCTGCGTCCGGGCGCGATGGCGGTGCCGCTGCCAATGTCCCCCGCGATGAATTTCGTCGAGGACGAACAGTGGATTCTCGCCATTTACCATCAGAACGAAGTTCGTAAGATCAAACCGGGACAGGAGGCCGAGATCGCCTTCAAAATGTACCCCGGCCGGATCGTGAAGGCCAAAGTGGATTCCATCATGTGGGCCACCGCGCAAGGGCAGTTGCCGATCGGCTCGATGAATCCGGCCGGTGGGGTGGCCCCCATTCCAGCGCACAGCCTGGCGGTGCGTTTGCTGCCGGATGCGAAGGACAAGGACCTTTTTCTCGCCGCCGGCGCTCACGGGGCCGGGGCAGTTTACACCGACAGCGGTCATGCCATCCAGATTCTGCGCAAGGTGCTGGTCCGCATCAGCGCCAAGCTGGATTGGCTGATCTTGAAGATGCATTGAGGCGCGTATGCGAGCATCGAAAACCCTACTTAATGCCTTGGTTGGCGCCGGCCTCCTGACCGGCTGTGCCACCAAGCAGCCGCCCACGCGCGTCGAGATTCAACAACAATCCGGCACGCTGACCAATCTCACGTTGACGAACGCGTGGAAGGCCGCGCCGGTTTCAACCAACTCCATTCAGGACAACTGGCTCGCCAGTTTTGGAGATGCGCAGCTTGATGCGCTGGTTGTCGAGGCGCTGGCCAATAATCCCGACCTGCGCGTCGCGGCGACCCGGGTGGAGCAGGCCGGGGAGTATGTTGAACTCGCCAAGGCGGCGTTGCGGCCCGCCGTGAACGTCTTCGGCACCGGCGGTTTGAACATGGGCGGCGGGGACATCAGCTCGGCCTTGCAGGGCATTTCACTCGGCGCCTCCTGGGAGCCGGATCTGTGGGGACGCATGCGTTACGGCCGAAATGCGGCGCAGGCGAACTATGCCTCGGCGCAGGCGGACTTCGAGTTCGCCCGCCAATCGCTCGCCGCCAGCACGGCGAAGAGCTGGTTCGCTGCCAGCGAGACCTGGCAGCAACAACAGATCGCCGAAGACATGGTCAAGGCGGCGGCGGAACTCGTGACGCTGGCCACGCAACGCCAGAAGGTTGGTCCCGGGAGCGAGCAGGAGGTCGCGCTCGCCCGGGCCAGCCTTGGCAACTATCAGGACAACGCCCGCCAGGTGCGTCTGGCGCATCAACAAACCCAACGCGCTTTGGAACTGCTGCTGGGTCGTTATCCGGCGGCGGAACTCACCGCGCGGCACGAGCTCACCACCATGCCCGGCGAGATTCCCGCCGGGCTGCCGCTCGAAATGCTCGAGCGGCGCCCGGACCTGGTGGCCGCGGAGCGGCGCGTGGCCGCCGCCTTTAACCGCGTGGGCGAAGCCAAGGCGGCCCAATTGCCGCGCATTATTCTCAACGCGAACGTGGCCGCGATTGACAGCGATATTCTCCAGTTGCAGGAAGATTTCGACAATCCCACCGGCGGAGTGGGCGCCAAGTTCCTCGCGCCGATTTACCAAGGCGGCGCCCTGAAAACCCAGGTGCGCATCCGCACCCTCGAACAGAAGGAGGCCGTGGCTGCCTACGCCCGCCAGGTGTTCAAGGCGCTGGGCGACGTGGAAAACTCCCTGGCCGCGGGACAGACGCTGGCCGAGCGGGAACGCGGGTTGCGCCAGGTCCTGGCCGAGAGCGAACGCGCCCTGGCGCTGGCGCAGACCAGCTATCGGGTGGGCGTCGGGGATCTGCGCCCCGTGCAACAACAGCAACTCAATGTTCATGCCGCCCGTCTCGCTTTGCTGCGAGTGCAGAGCGAACAACTGGCACAACGCGTGAACCTCCATCTCGCCCTGGGCGGGAGTTTTCAGCCGTCGGAGCCGCTCCAGGCCGGGGTCTCGATGAAATAGTGCCCAAGTCCAACCACCGCATGAAACCAACTCCGAAACTCGAACCAACAAGGTAATCCATGAGCAAAGATCTCAAGACCGACCAGCCCGCGAAATTGAAGAACAAGAAATACGCGAAGGAACTGCGCAAGTTGCAGGGCGAACTGTGCGCCCTCCAGGAGTGGGTCAAACACAAAGGCCTGCGGGTCATCATCGTGTTTGAAGGCCGCGATGGCGCGGGCAAGGGCGGCACCATCAAGGCCATCACCGAGCGGGTCAGCCCGCGCGTGTTTCGCGTCATCGCGCTGCCCGCGCCCTCCGACCGCGAGAAGTCGCAGATGTACATACAGCGTTACATGCAATACTTCCCCGCCGCCGGGGAGGTAATCCTGTTTGACCGCAGTTGGTACAACCGCGCCGGGGTGGAATACGTCATGGGCTTTTGCACGAAGGAACAACACGACACATTCCTCGAGAAATGTCCGCAGATCGAAAAGTTCATGGTCGAGAGCGGCATCCTGCTCATCAAACTCTGGCTCGAGGTCAGTGACGAGGAACAGAAGCGCCGGTTTGAGGCGCGCATCACCGACCCCGTCCGCCAATGGAAACTCAGTCCCATGGACCTGCCTTCGCGCAGCAAGTGGTATGAGTATTCGCGCGCCCGCGACCTGATGTTCAAATACACCGACACCAAATGGGCGCCGTGGTACATCCTGCGGTCCGACGACAAGAAACGCGCCCGGCTCAACGCCATCCGCCACATTCTCAGCCTGATTCCCTACAAGGAGATCAAGCGCGAGAAGATCAAATTACCCAAGCGGGAGACGAAACACGCTTACGACGACCAGACCTCGCTCAAGGGCAGAAAGTTCGTGCCCGAGAAATATTGAGCGCTGGCCGCAGGCGGCGTCAGACCCATCCCATGAATCGCATTTTCAAAGTCCAGCTCTCGCCGGGGACTCGCTCGCGAAGCGGCGAGTCAGGACCGTTTGAAACCGGAGTTGATGCGGGTTTTGGCGGGTGTGGCGCGGTGCGGAACTCAGGGGCGACGAGCGGGATTTTTTCGTTTGTGAGGCGAAGGTGGGACGGGGCGCGGTGCCTTTGGCTCTTGGCGGCTTGGATCGCCATGCTGTGTTCGGGTTGCGCCACCTCGCACGCCAAGCGCACCGTTTATCACTATGACCCCGTCTATGGTGTGGCCAGCGAGGAGTTCGAGCGCGCGCTGGTGGCGTTGGGCGGCGGGCTGTTGCCGGGCAATCAGGCGATGCTCCTGGACAATGGCGACGCCTTCTTTCCGGCCATGCTGGAAGCCATCCGGTCGGCGCGGCACAACGTGAACATTGAACTGAACATCTTCGCCAAAGGGCGCGTGGCGGAGAGTTTTGTGGAGGCGCTGTGTGCCAAGGTGCGCGAAGGAGTGGAGGTGCGCGTGCTGGTGGACGCCATCGGAGAGCGGCTCGGTCGGCTGGGCGAGCAGATGCGGGCCGCCGGGGTGACATTTCAGGTTTACAAGCCGAACGGTCTCCGCTCCCTCACCAAGGTCAGCGACCGCAGCCATCGCAAGCTCATCACGGTGGACGGGCGGATTGGTTTCACGGGCGGGCTGGCGATTGACGACCGCTGGGCCGGGGACGCGCGCAATCCCCGGGAATGGCGCGACATTGTGGTGCGCCTGGAAGGACCGGTGGTGCTGCAAATGCAGCGATTGTTTTTGGAGAACTGGATTTTCACCACGGGTGAATTCCTCGATGGCGAATCCCAGTTTCCCGCGGCCACCCGCGCGGGCGAGGTCAAGGCGCAGGCGGTGGGGAGTTCCCGCACCAGCCAGCTCTCGCTGGCCAAGCTCCATTATTACATGCCCATCAAGGCCGCCCGGCAGCAGGTGTGGATTGAGAATGCCTACTTCATTCCGGACGGAGAGTTCGTGGCCGCGCTTTGTGAAGCGGCGCGCCGGGGCGTGGAGGTCCGAGTTCTGGTGCCGGGGCGGCACACCGACCTGAAAACCGTGCGTTACAGCGGACGAAGTCGTTACCGAAAATTGTTGGAGGCGGGAGTGCGCATCTACGAATTCCAGCCCACCATGCTGCACAGCAAAGTCATGCTGGTGGATAACCTGTGGAGTTCCATTGGCTCGATCAACTTCACGAGCCGGTCCATGGAATCCAACGCCGAGGCCAATGTCGCCCTTTACGACCGGGATTTCGCCGGCCAGGTGCGCGCTTCCCTCGAGGCGGACCTGGCCCGGTCTCAGCAGATCCTCCTGGAGCAATGGAAGCAACGCGGCTTGTTTGAACGGGTCAAGGAGGGATACTTCAGTCTCTTTGCCGGTCTGTTTTAGATTTCAATGCCAGCCTCCTCTCAATCATCACCCAAACACCCACTCTAAATGATGCGATTTATGAACTGGAAGAAATGCCTGAGTCTCCTGGGCTGCCTGTTGCCGTCGCTGGTTTTCGCACAGGGCGGCGCCGGTGCTTCGGCTCAACCGCTCCGCGTGGGCGTGAGCGCAATGTTTCCGCCCATGATTTACAAGGAGGGAGGACGGTTGGTAGGCGTAGAAGCGGATCTGGCTGTCGCCTTGGGCGAGAAACTTGGCCGCCCCGTGCAACTCGTGGAAATCAATTGGGAAGATCAGATCCCTGCGCTGACCGACGGCCGCACGGATATCATCATGTCCGGCATGTCCATCACGCCCGCGCGGCAACTCCGGGTCGCGTTCACCAAACCGTATCTGGCCGTGGGTCAGACCGTGCTGGTGCGGCGCGAAGACGCCAACAAGTATCTGCTGGGTTTTCCGCCCAGTCCGCAAGGCACGATCGGCGTTCTTCAGGCCACCACCGGCGACTTTCTGGTACAACAGGAGTTTTCGCGCAGCAAACGCAAAGCCTTCAAGTCTCCGCAGGAGGCGGCCAGGGCATTGGCGAAGAAGAAGATTGATCTGTTTGTCTCGGATGTCCCCATCATCTGGTGGCTGGCCGGAATGAATGAAGTCGAGGGTTTGGTCGCGGTGAAGGTGCTTCTGAGCGAGGAACAACTCGCGTGGGCCGTGCGCAAGTCGGACCCCGAACTCCTGGAGGCCGTGAACCGAGCCCTGGAACAACTCCAAAAGGAAGGGCGCACCGCCGCCATCGTGAAACGTTGGATCCCGCTTTATCGCTGAACCCCTCGAACAAAACCCATCCGCCCGCTCATGAGCCAAACCCCTGATTATTCCGCTCCCGTCGTTGACAGCATCCTGCATCCGTCGGACTTCTCCGCCGGCAGCCTGACCGCCTTCCATCACGCGCTGAAGGCCGCCATCGTCGCGAAGTCCAAGTTCAGCATCTTGCACGTGGCCCCCGATGGCGGGGCGGCGTGGACCGAATTCCCGGGGGTTCGCGAAACCTTGGAGCAGTGGGGATTGCTTCCCCCCGGCAGTCCGAAATCCGCGGTCCCGCAACTGGGCATTGACGTGCGCAAAACCGTCGCCCGCGACACCAACCCGGCCAAGGCCGTCCTGCGTTACTTGGAGGAACATCCCGCCGACCTGATCGTGCTGGCCACCCATTCCCACAATGGCCGAGCCACTTGGTTGCGGCAATCACTGGCCGAGCCGATCGCCCGCCAGTCGGGGCAGATGACGCTCTTCATCCCGGATCACGTTCCAGGCTTCGTTTCCGCGAAGGACGGTTCGGTTTCCTTGAGCCGGATTCTCATCCCGATCGCCGCCAGGCCAAGCCCGCAACCTGCCGTGGCCGCTGCCGTTCGCCTCGCGGCGCGATTGCAGCGGACGCACGGCAAGTTTGTGCTCCTGCACGTCGGAGAATCGGGCGCAATGCCGGCGGTGCAATGTCCGGACCTGCCCGGCTGGGAATGGAAAAAAGTGACCCGAACCGGAGACGTGATTCACGGCATTGTGGACACGGCGGCCAAGGAATCCGCCGACCTGATCGTCATGTCCACGGATGGACGCAACGGCTTCCTGGATGCCCTGCGTGGAAGCCACAGCGAGCGGGTGCTGCGAATGGCGTCCTGCCCGCTGTTGACGGTGCCGGAAGGCTCGCTCGGCGCCGGGGCGCTGTAACGAACCGGGCGGTCTGCGAATGAAACCAAGACCAACAGATTTGCTGATCTTCAGACCCGAGTGAATCGGCGGTGGAGACGGCAACAAACAAGAAACAACAACACCAACAAGAACGGACCAACGAAAATGAAAAAACAACTCTGCATCCTCATCGGCCTCGCGACCCTGCTGGCCACGGCCGCCCAGGCCAGCCAGGAGCAACTCGCCAGGAGCATCAAGGACGCCCGAGCCGAAACGAGCCGCACCGACGCCCAGCTCAAGGCCACGCTCGAGGCGCTCAACGCGTTGACCAAACAGACTCAGGGTGATCTGAAGCCCGCCTACAACACTTACTGTGCGGAAGTGGCCAAGACGGAATCCGCCGCGGGCTGGACGAAGACGCGCGTCCAATGGATGGCCAGCGACGGCCGGCAGTACTTCCAGAGCTGGCAAAGCACCGTCAATAGCATTGCGAACGAGTCCTTGCGCAAGAAGGCTCAGAAGCGGCTGGACGCTGTCAAAGTCAGCTACGACAAGGTTGAAGCCTCGCTGAAAGTAGCGAGCGAGAAATTCGCGCCGTTCCTGTCCGACCTGGGTGACATCCAGAAGGCCCTGTCCACTGACGTCACCGCCGGTGGTGTCAAGGCCATCAAGAGCACGGTCAAGAGTGCCAACTGGAACCACCAGTTCGTCAGCAAGGCGGTGAACGCCGCGCTCAAGGAAATGGACAAGATGGAGAAAGCCCTGTCCTCGGAAGCCAAGTGAAGTGGGGAGGCTCCAACCCACACAAGATCAAATTCGATCAGCCTAATGAACAGACCTTTTGGTTGCTCCCTCTTGTGTAGTGTGTTGCTGGCCGCCGGCCAGTGCGTTGTCCGGTGTGGCGAAGGTCAGCCTTCGCCCGCCGGCCCGCGCCTGGCCCGCGAGGAGGCCGTGCTCGTCACGTTGACCGCGTCGGTCGAGGCCATTGACCCCGCCAAACGCGAAGTCACGTTGAAGGGGCCGCTGGGGAACACCGTGACCATCACGGTGGACCAGCGGGTCAAGCGGTTGAACGAGGTGAAGGTCGGTGACCTCGTGGAGGCGGATTACTATCTGTCGTTTGCGGCCGAACTGCGCAGACCCACGCCCGAGGAGGAGAAGACTCCCTTCGTGGTGCTGGACGCCGCGGGCAAGGCGCCGCCCGGGACCTCGCCGGCCGGCGGCGGTCTCCGCCGGTTCAAAGTTGTGGCGACCATCGAAGGACTGGACCGCCCCACACAGACGATCACGGTCAAGGGGCCGCAAGGGAACTACGTGACGGCGCGCGTGGACGATCCATCGCGCCTGACTCAAATGCGAATCGGCGAGAATATCATCGTCACCTGCACGGAAGCGCTGGCGATCTCGCTGGAGAAGGTGAAGAAGAAGAGTGCCGAATAGCCGTTTTGGACGCCGGGTTGGCGCTCCAACCCGGCAATTTGAACCATGAATCTTAAAGCTTCGATTCTTCGCCTGCGCCAATGCTGCGCTCCTGGTTCGCTGGCGGTGTCCGCCGTCCTGCTACTTGGCGCATCGGTCGCCTCGGCCTCCGATGCTACGAAGCTGCCGCCGTTGAGCACGGTTTCCGGCAGCCCGCGCCTGCCCGGCAAATTCGTCTGGGCCGATCTGGTCACCGACAACGTGCCGGCGGCGCGGGCTTTCTATTCACGGTTGTTCGGCTGGACGTTTCGGGATTACGGCAATTACACGATCGCCGCCAATGACGAACGTCCTTTGTGCGGGATGTTTCAACGTCCGCGTCCCGCAGACCGACCCGAGGCCAAACCGCGTTGGATCGGTTACCTTTCCGTTCCCAGCGTCGAACGCGCGCAACGTGCCGTGACCGAGCGGAGCGGACGTGTCCTGGCGGCGCCGCGCAAGATGCCTGATCGCGGCGAACAAGCTCTCTTCGCCGATGCCGAGGGCGTGGTGTTCGGCGTGATCAAGTCCGGTTCGGGCGACCCGGAGGATTTTCTGCCCGAGCCAGGCGATTGGATTTGGATTCAGTTGTTGACTCGGGACGCCCGCAACGCGGCGGAATTCTATCGCGATGTAGGCGGCTACGAAATCGTCGAAAAGACTGCCGGCGCCGGGTCAAGCGACTATGTGCTGGTCAGCAAAGGTTACGCACGAGCCACCGTGCGGACGATCCCGCAATCCAGGGAACAGGTGAAGCCCAACTGGCTGCCCTTTGTTCGCGTGAAGAACGTGGGGGAATCGGTGGCACAGGCAAAACACCTCGGCGGCAAGGCGCTCGTTGAGCCAAGAACCGAACTCTTCGGGGGCAAGGTGGCCGTGATTGCGGACCCGACCGGCGCGGCCATTGGCCTGCTCGAGTGGAGTGGTGAAATGGGAGGAGCGCGCTGATATGACAAGACTTCGTCGCAAAGTTCTCGCGGCGCTCGCGCTGACGTTTGTGGTCTTCACCGGTTGCGAAAGCACGGATGGCGGCGGCAACGTCAGTGGCAGCATGTATTACGGTGTCGGTTTCTACGATCCTTGGTATTACGGCGGGGACTATGACGACGTGGACATCATTGTCACGCCGCCCGAGCGACCTGATCGGCCGGGTGGGGGAGCGCACCCCGAGCACCCGATCGCCCGGCCAACACCGGCACCACGGCCAACACCGATGCCTTCCATCCCATCCGCGCCGCGAGCCATGCCGCGTGGTGGGGGCGGACGGAGATGAACGCTCGTGAGCACGCCGCCACAGCTCGCGAACGTCGCCCGAAAGCAACCGTTGTTCGAGCCGGCCGCGCTCGTGCTGCTTTCGCTGGCCACGGTGGGCACGGCGTGGTGTTCCTTTCAGGCCGCTGCCTGGGGAGGCCTATCGCAACGGACCATGAACTTGTCCGCCATGGCGGGCCGCCGCGCGGCGGCGGCTGAACTTCAATCCTACCAACTGAGGCTCGCGGATGTGCTGTTGTTCAGCCAGTACATCAACGCCCGCGCCGGCTCCAATGAATCCCTGGCGCGCTTCTATTCCGACCGGTTCCGCGGCGAGGCCAAAAGAGCCTTTGACGCGTGGCTGGCGACAAATCCCTTCGAGAATGCAAACGCCCCGCCGCACCCGTTCGTGACCAACTTCTATCAACCACGGCTCCTGGAAGACTCGCGACAGGCGGAAGCCGAAAGCGAGGTCTTTTGGCAGCAGGCCGGCGAAGCCGGTCGCACCTCGCGGAATTACGTGCTGCTCACCGTGCTTTTGGCTTCGGCGCTGTTTTGCGGTGGAACGGCAGCGAAGTTTGATTCGCTATGGGGCCGGCGAACCGTGCTGGGGCTGGGCCTGGCAGCGTTTCTGTTCGCCGCGGGACGCATGTTGTCCCTTCAAATTCAACTCTGATTGCTTTACAGCCGCTGACATTCAACCACTCACCCTTATGAAACTTCCATTTCTCATCATCGTGGCACTCTGCTGCGCCTCGGGCTGCGGATTCGAGCTTCGCGCTGCCGACGCGCCCGCGCCGCCGCCATCCGCGCCCACGCAACGCAGCTCCGCGGAACTAGAGAAACTCGCCATGCCCATCGCACTGCATCCCGACCCGCTCATCAGCATCATCCTCCCGGCCTCAGTTTATCCTTTGGAGATCGTGCAGGCCGCGCGGTTCGTGAGGGACACCAACAACGTTGCCAAGGTGGATCAGCAATCTTGGGACACAAACGTCAAGGCGGTGGCCAAGATCCCCGACTTGATCGCGCAATTGGACAAGGACCTGGAATGGACGGTGGCGCTGGGACAGGCGTTTCTCGATCAGCCCAAGGAATTGATGGATACGATCCAGTCCCTTCGCGCCAAGGCGCACAAGGCCGGCACGCTGCAAACCACGGCGCAACAGATTGTCACGGTCACCAACTTTGTGGTCGTCCAGACCAACGTGACCCAGGTCGTCACGGTCACCAACCAGATCGTCCAGGTCGCGCCGGCCAATCCCCAGGTCGTTTATGTGCCGACGTATCCGCCAACGGTTTATTATCCACCGCCGGGTTATGTTTACAATCCAGTGGCGCCGTTGGTTTCGTTTGGGGTGGCGGTGGGCATTGGCGCCATCATTGCCAACAATTGCGATTGGCACGGGGGCGCGGTCTGGGTGGGCGGCGGCGGCGCCATATGGGTCGGGGGTGGCGGGGACGTGGACATTGATATTGACCGGAATACGACCATCAATCGGGGCGACCGGCCCGCCTCACAATCCGGGGCGCGGACCGGCACCAGCGCCACCCAACAAAAATGGCAACCGGATCAGAGCCGCCTTAACCGGTCCGGTGCCGCCAGCCCGGCCACCCGTGAGGCGCGTGGGTGGAGCGGAGCTTCGACTCAGCCAGCCACGCGACCCGCCGCGGGCGCTGCCGCCACCAGACCCGCGCAACAACCCGCGGCGGGAGCGGGTGCCGCCCGGCCAGCCACGCCCGCCCAACGTCCGGCGTCGCCGACCGCGGGAGCGCGGCCGACCACCACGTGGCAACAACCGTCCGCTGCCCGGCCAACACCGTCCCCCTCCACGGGAGCGCGGCCGGCACAAACTCCTTCCGCTGCGGCCCGGCCGGCGCCAACTCCTTCCGCTGGAGCGCGGCCGGCTTCGTCACCCTCGGTCAGTCGTCCCAGTGCGCAGCCCTCCAGCGCCTTTGGCGGCGTGAGCAGCGGGTCGGCCGCGCACAGCGCCAGCAGTCGCGGCGCCGTCAGTCGCGGCGGCGGCGGCGCAGCCCGGGGCGGAGGGGGTCGCCGATAAAGTTCAGCCGAAGGATTTTCCATGAAAACATATTTCTCAATCAGTTGCTTTGTTCCCGCCCTCCTGTCGCTGTCGGTGTTGCTGAACGGGCCAGCCCGCGCTTCCGCAGCAGAGTCAGGACAGACTTTCGCAACGCCCGAGGAAGCGGTGACGGCGTTGCACAGGGCCGTGAGCGCAACGAACCGCGTGGGGCTGGGCACGATTCTTGGCCCTGCCGCCAGCGTTCTGGTGAATCCGGACGAAGTCCAGGGCGCGGCGGAGTTCGCGGAGTTTTCTGCGGCCTTCAATTCCACAAACCGGCTGGTGCGCGAGTCTGAGTCGCGGATGATGCTCGAAGTCGGCCCGAACGCCTGGCCGTTCCCGATTCCGCTCGTCAAAGTCCCGAACGGCTGGCAATTCGACACCGCGGCGGGTGTGGAGGAGTTGCTGAATCGCCGCATTGGGCGCAACGAACTGGACGTGCTGCGGGTGCTGCGCGCCTATGTGCAGGCGCAGCGCGAGTATGCCAGCCGTGACCGCGACGGAGATGGCGTTCTGGAATTCGCGCAAAGGATCAACAGTTCTCGGGGCCGGACGGATGGCCTCTTCTGGTATCCGGAGGTCAACGGTGAAATGAGTCCGCTCGGCCCGTTGTTCGCCTACGCCCAGGGCGAGGGCTACACCCGCCCGCCGGGTGGCGACGATTCCGGCCCCAAGCCGTTCCACGGCTACTTGTTCAAAATTCTCACGCGCCAGGGCAAACACGCGCCGGGCGGCAAATACGATTACGTCATCAACGGAAACATGATTGGCGGTTTTGCCCTCGTCGCCTGGCCGGCGGAATACGGCGATTCTGGCATCATGACTTTCATCGTGAACCAGCAGGGCCGGGTTCATCAGCGGGATCTCGGACCCAACACCACGAGAATCGTCAGCCGCCTGCGGGCCTGTGACCCGGACAAGAACTGGCAACTCTCTCCCGATTGAATTCCAACCATGGATCGCCTGTTTCGACCTCTGATCATTCCATCGCTTGTCACTCTGGTATGCGGCCTTTGCGTCTTCCCGGCGCGGGGCCAATTGCTGAAGCCATCTATGGAGCGCGACGTCGAACAGGGCGCGGAAACAGCCCGACTGGTTGAGCAGGAGATCGGCCTCTATCGGGCGCCCGACGCCGAAGCTTACTTGCGCGAGGTGGGCGATCGGCTCGTGGCCACCGTGAACGACTCGCGCTGGAGATTCCGCTTTCAAATCGTGGACCTGTCCGAACCCAACGCGTTCGCGATTCCCGGCGGCGGTATTTACGTTTCGCGCGGTCTGCTGACCTTGCTCAACCGGGAGGATGAACTCGCCGGGGTGCTGGCGCACGAAATCGCCCATGTCACACAACGTCATTCGGCCAAGCAACAACGCAAAGGCATCCTCCCCGGTCTGCTCTCGCTGCCGGGCAACGTCGTTGGCAGTGTGGTGGGTGAAAACCTGGGGGCGCTGATCAACGCCCCGCTCGATGTGGTGGGCGGGGCGTGGTTGAGCCGGTACAGCCGCGGCCAGGAGAGCGAGTCGGATCGCATCGGCACTCGCACCGCCGCACAAGCCGGGTATGATCCCGCCGCCTTGGGCGGGTTTCTCGCCCGGATCGAGCGGGACGTGGCCAGCCAGACCGGCGAACAGCGGCGCTTCAGCATCTTTGATTCGCATCCCATGACCGAAGCGCGCTTGAAGGACATCAGCCGTCTGGCTGCCGCCTTGACTCCGGCCTCGAAACCGCCCGTGGCGCCCGACCCTTCCTCGCTCTTCGCAAAACTGGAGGGGCTTTGGTGGGGCGAGAATCCCGAGGCTGGGGTCTTCCGCAAGAACCAGTTTTTGCAACCGGCCATCGGTTTCACCCTCTCGTTTCCCGAGGGCTGGAAAAACCAGAACACGCCGCAGTACGTGATCTCATTCCATCCGAAGCAGGAGGCCGTGCTGTTGCTGGGGGTGGCGGAGACCACCGCCGATCCGGAGACCGCGGGCCGGAAGTTCATCGAACAGATGCGCGCCAAGGCCCGGGTCGAACCGGCTTCCACGCGTCAGGCCGCCGTTGGTGAGTTTCCGGCGTTTGTCGTCACCTATCTGGATCGTTCCGGCCGTGCTCCAGCTTACCTGCACTTCGCGTGGGTGACGATGGCCGGAAAGACCTTCCAGGTGGTCGGCCTCGCGCCGGAAAAGCATCAGGAGGCATTGAGAAACGCCGCCCTCAGCCTGCGGCCCATTACGGACGCCGAGCGAAACTCAATCACCGGCACGTGCCTGCGAATCGCGACGGCGCGGAAGGATGAGCGACTGGAGGAACTCGGCGCGCGCACGGGCAATGTCTGGTCACCCGCCTACACCGCCTTGGTGAACGGATTGACCGTGGATGCCGGATTGCAGGCGGGGCAAAGCGTCAAGATTGCGCGAGAGGAGCGATGGTCCAAACGATGAATAATCCGATCTCCGCCCTCAAATGGTTGCGCACCTACGACAAGAGTTGGCTGCGCGGCGATGTCGTCGCGGCCATCACGCTCGCCGCGTATCTGCTGCCGGCCGGCTTGGGTGACGCCTCGCTCGCCAACCTGCCGCCCGAGGCCGGACTCTACGCGTGCCTCTTCGGCGGGCTGGTCTTCTGGCTGTTTTGCAGTTCGCGGCACACCTCCATCACGGTCACATCGGCCATCTCGTTGCTCATCGGCGTGTCGCTGGGCGAGATTGCGGGCGGCGACACCACCCGGTTCGGCGCCTTGGCGGCGGCCACGGCGTTACTTGTAGCGCTTATCGCGTTCATAGCCTGGCTGGCCAGGGCGGGGGCCATCGTCAACTTCATTTCCGAAAGCGTCATGGTCGGATTCAAGTGCGGCGTGGCGTTGTTCCTCGCCAGCACACAGTTGCCCAAGTTGTTCGGCGTCCACGGCGCGCATGGAAATTTCTGGGAGAACAGCGCCACCTTCCTCAAGCATCTGCCGGACACCAATTACACTTCGCTCACGATTGGGGGACTCGCCCTGGCCGTGCTCATCCTGGGCAAGATTTTCCTCAAGCACAAACCCGTGGCGTTGTTCGTGGTGATCGGCGGCATCCTGGCCTCGGCCTGGCTCGGGCTGGAAGGGCGCGGCGTCAAGTTGCTCGGCGAAGTGCCGCAGGGCCTGCCGGACGTGGGCCTGCCCGCGATTCAGTGGTCCGACCTGGACAACCTGCTGCCGCTGGCCCTCGCCTGCTTCATGCTGGGCGCCGTGGAAACAGCCGCCATCGGACGGACGTTCTGCGCGAAGCACGGCGGACGCCTCGACGCCAATCAGGAATTCCTCGCCCTGGCCGCGGCCAACCTCGCCGCCGCTTTGGGCCGCGGCTTTCCGGTCAGCGGCGGCATGTCGCAATCGCTGGTCAACGAGGGGGGCGGCGCCCGCACGCCGCTTTCGACCGCCTTGGCCGCGCTGATCATTCTCGTCGTGGTGCTGTTCTTTTCCCACCTGCTGAGCGCGTTGCCGCAACCGGTCCTGGCGGCGATCGTACTGGTGGCGGTAACGGGTCTGTTCAAGGTTTCCACGCTACGACAACTCCGCCACACCAACCGGACCGAATACATCGTGGCCGTGACCGCCCTGATCGGGGTGCTCAGTTTTGGCCTGCTGCACGGCGTGCTGATCGGCGCCATCATCTCGCTGGTGCTTTTGATCCGGCGCGCGTCCCGCCCCCACGTGGCCCTGCTCGGACGCATCCCCGGCTCGCGACGCTTCTCGGATCGTGAGCGGCATCCGGACAACGAGTTGATCCCGGGCATCCTGATCTTCCGCCCGGAGTCCGGCCTGCTCTACTTCAACATGGATCATGTGCGCGACACGATTTTGGAACGAGCCCGCGCCGAAACCCCGCCGCCGAAGCTGGTGGTGTTGGACCTGTCCGCCGCCCCGCACGTGGACATGCATGCCGCGCACATGCTGGCGGAACTGGCCGGCGAACTCACGGAGGTGGGCATCCGCTTCCAGGCCGTGGAGGCGCGCTCCTCCGTGCGCGACCGGTTGCGCAGTGAAGGGGTGGAAGAGAAACTGGGCGGGATCAACCGGTTCACTTCCGTGGCGGATGCGGTGGAGGCTTTTCAGAAACAAATGCCAGCCTGAGAACCACGATGCATGCACTGCTCAAGGAAATCCGGCACAACCCGCTGCTCTGGCTGCTGGCCTTTGTGCCTGTGGTGTTTGCGGCGGCGAAACTCAAGCCCGAATCGCACACGCTGCTCTTCGTCCTGTCGGTGCTGGCCATCGTGCCGTTGGCCGCGTTGTTGAGCCATGCCACCGAATCCGTGGCTGCCAAAACCGGGGATGCGGTCGGCGGATTGCTCAACGCCACGCTGGGTAACCTGACGGAACTGATCATCGCCCTGGCCGCCTTGCGCGCCGGGCAATACATGCTGGTAAAAGCGTCCATTGCCGGCGCGATTGTTACGAACACTCTGTTCATGCTGGGCGCGTCATTTCTCCTGGGCGGACTCAAGCACCACGTGCAGGAATACAACCGGGTCAGCGCGCGAGTGCAAGCGGGTCTGCTCTTCCTCGCCACCATCGCGTTGTTGATTCCTTCAGCGGTTTCGCAAGCCGACTCTGCGACAGCGGCAGCCTTCACCCAAAAGTTGAGCGTGGGTCTGGCCGTGTTGCTGATCGTGGCCTACGGACTGGGCATGCTGTTCTCGCTCAAGACCCACCGCGAACTCTTTGCCAGCGCGGCCCACAGCGAGGAAGCCGGCGAAGCGCCGTGGCCCATCAGTCTGGCCCTGGCCACGTTGGCGGGCGTCACGGTGCTGGTCGCCTTGGTGAGCGAGATTTTCGTCGAGTCCGTGCAGAAGGCGGCGGAAACGTTCGGGATGACTCCTGCGTTTGTGGGTTTCATAGTCGTGGCGCTGGTCGGCGGTGCGGCGGAGATGGCTTCCGCGTTTTCGGGTGCGCGCAAAAACCGCTTGGATCTCAGTGTGGGCATCGCCCTGGGCAGCGCATCCCAAATCGCGCTGTTCGTCGCCCCCGTGCTGGTGCTCCTCAGCTACGTCATCGCCCCAGCGCCGATGGACCTGCAATTCTGGCCGGGCGCGGTGGTGATGATGCTCATCGCCACCCTCACCGCCGCGCTCGTCACCAACAGCGGGCGCTCGGCGTGGTTCGTTGGCGTGCTGGTGCTGATGGTTTACCTGATTTTCGCCCTGACGCTTTATCTGTTGCCGCCCCAAGCGCAGTGAGGAAACCACCCAACGAAAAATGAACAAAAACCCGCAGCGCCTGAAGGCAAAGAAAGCCCCCGGCCAGTCCCAGTTGATTCTTTGGGGCCTGGCCTTGGGTCTGGCTTGCGGCCTGTTCTTTGGCGAGTATTGCGCCCCGCTGAAGGTCGTGGGCGATGCCTTCGTGAAGCTGCTGCAAATCACCGTGCTGCCGTACATCGTGGTGTCGTTAATCTTGGGGATCGGCGGTCTCACCGGCGCGCAGGCCCGGGAACTGGCGCTCAAGGCCGGCACGCTGATGCTGGGGTTCTGGGGGGTGGCGTTGCTGATCGTGCTCCTCCTGCCGTTGTCATTCCCGCGCTGGGAATCGGGGGCGTTTTTCAGCACGTCGCTGGTCGAGCCGCCCCGACCGCAAAACTTTCTGGACCTCTACATCCCGTCCAACCCATTTCGCTCGCTCGCGGACAATGTGGTGCCGGCGGTGGTTTTGTTCAGCATCCTGGTGGGCATCGCGCTTATGGCGGTGAAGGAAAAGACCGGACTGCTGCGCGGTCTGACCATTGCCACGGAGGCGTTGAGCCGGGTCACGAATTTGATCGCCCGCCTCACGCCGATTGGTTTGTTTGCCATCGCCGGGTCCGCCGCCGGCACGATGAGCGTGGAGGAATTCGGGCGGTTGCAGGTGTTCCTGCTGGCATACATGGTGGCGGCGCTGTTTCTCACGCTCTGGGTGTTGCCGGCGCTGGTGGCGGTGGCCACGCCGTTCACCTACCGGGAAGTGGTCGGCTGCTCGCGCGATGCGCTGATCACGGCGTTTGTCACCGGCAACCTGTTCATCGTCCTGCCGGTGTTGACCAACCGCATCAAGGAAATGTTCCAGCAGTGCCAGTTGCGGCGGGACACCACCGAGGCCTACGTGGATGTGATTGTGCCGGTGTCGTTCAACTTCCCCAACGTGGGCAAGGTGTTGTTGCTGGTGTTTCTGCTGTTTGCCGCCTGGTTTTCCGGCTCGCCGCTCGGGGCCGGGCAGTATCCTGGTTTCCTGCTGACCGGGCTGCTGACATTTTTTGGCAGCCTCAACATCGCCATTCCCTACCTGCTGGATGCGCTGAAGCTGCCGGCCGACCTCTTCCAACTCTACCTGATTGCGGGCATTGTCACCGGTTCGTTCGCCACGCTGTTGGCGGCGATGAATCTGCTGGTGTTTACGATCCTGGCCACCGCCCTGTTGACCGGGGTGGCGAAAATCCAGCGGGCCAAAATGCTGGCGTTCGTGGGACTGACGGCCTTGCTCACGATCGGCATGGTGGGCGGACTCCGCCTCTACTTCAGCGCGTTCGTGAAGAACAACTACACCATGGCCGAAGTGGTGGGCCAGATGCATCTGTTGCGCGAACCGCTGCCCGCGCAAGTCCATTCCACCCCGCCACCCGCGCTCGCGCCGACGCCGGGCGTTTCCCGGTTGCAGGCAATCCAGCAACGCGGCTTCCTGCGCGTGGGTTACCTGCCGGACCGGCTGCCGTACGTGTTTACGAATGCGCACGGGGAACTCGTCGGGTTCGACGTGGAGATGGCGCACGACCTCGCGCGTACGCTGGGAGTGCAACTCGAATTTGTGCCGGTGGAGCGCGAGCGGCTGGCAGAGCAGGTCAACGCCGGCGGGTGCGACCTTCTGATGTCCGGGCTGGCGGTTACTCCCGACCGGGCGGTGCGGCTGACCCTGTCGGCGTCCTACCGCGACGAAACGCTGGCCTTCGTTTTCCCGAGCCATCGGCGCAAGGAGTTCCGTCTGCGTGCGGCCATTCAGGAACGGAAGGGACTCCGGGTGGGAATCCTCAGCGATCCGTACTACGCCGCGCAACTTCGGGCGGCCTTGCCCAAGGCCGAGACCATTGAGTTGTCCTCGCCGCGGGAGTTTTTTGAGAGTGACGCGGCGGGCTTGGACGCCGTGCTGTACACCGCCGAGGCGGGTTCCGCCTGGACGCTGCTTTACCCGAAGTTCGCGGTAGCGGTGCCGCAGCCCGGACTGCTGACGATCCCGCTGGCCTACGCGATGCCGCGCGGGGAAGCGGAATTGGCGGACTATGTCAATGCGTGGATTGAATTGAAGCAAAAGGATGGCACAACGGCGCGGCTCTACGATTACTGGATTCTGGGGCGCGGCGCCGTGGAAAAGAAACCCCGGTGGTCGGTCCTCCGCAACGTTCTCCACTGGGTCAAATGAGAGTGGATACACCACCCCAGACTTGCAACCACTATGCCTGAAGACTCCCTCAAATCCTCCAAACGGGTGCTTGATCCCAGCGAGCGCATCGCAGAAGTGCTCTTTGGCCTGATCATGGTCCTCACCTTCACCGGTTCGTTGAGCGTGGCCGAGGCGGGGCGGGACGATGTGCGCGTGATGCTCATCGGCGCGCTCGGCTGCAATCTCGCGTGGGGCATCATTGACGGGGTCCTGTATCTGATGGGCAGTCTGGCGGCGAAGGGCCGTGACTTGACGACCTTTCGCGCACTGCACAAAACCACCGACCCGCAACGGGCGCAACGACTGATCACCGAGGCCTTGCCCTCGGTGCTCGCATCGGTGGTGCAGCCGGCTGAACTCGAAGCGATGCATCAGCGATTGCGGAAACTGCCCGAGCCGCCCAAGCGCGCGCGGTTGCGCCCGGATGACTGGCTCGGGGCATTGGCGGTGTTCCTCTGGGTGTTTCTGACCACCTTCCCGGTGGCCATCCCGTTCATCTTTATGAATGAGGTCGGGCGCGCCATGCGCGTCTCCAATGCCATCGCCATCGTGATGCTGTTCCTGGCCGGCGTCGCGTATGGTCGCTGCGTCGGCCGCGCGCCGGGGGTGTTCGGGATTGGCATGGTGGTGCTGGGCTCAATATTGGTCGCCCTCACCATGGCGCTGGGAGGTTGAAGTTATGCGTTCCCATTCCCTCATCCTGCCGACGCTGCTTCTGTTCGCTGGTCAAACGTTGGGCCAGACAACGGCAACCAACTCGCCCACGGCTCCCGGCTCGACGCCCCCGGACACCACGGATGAAGCCGAGCAGGCCTGGTCCTTTTCCGCCGCGGTTTACACCTACATCGTGCCTGAGGACAGTGACTACGCGCAGCCCACCCTCACCCTGGATCGCGGCTGGCTGCATCTGGAAGCCCGCTACAACTACGAGGACCTGGAAACCGGATCGGTCTGGGTGGGCTGCAATTTTTCGGGCGGCGACAAACTCGCCTGGGAAATCACTCCCATGCTCGGCGGCGTCTTCGGCAACACCGACGGGGTCGCGCCGGGCTACAAAGGCTCGCTTAGCTGGTGGAAGCTCGAACTTTACAGCGAGGGCGAATACGTGTTCGACACGGGCGATTCCTCCGACAGTTTCTTTTACAACTGGTCCGAGTTGACGCTGGCGCCGGTGGATTGGTTTCGGTTCGGCTTGGTGACCCAGCGGACCCGCGTTTATGAAACCGACCGCGACATTCAGCGGGGTCTGCTGGCGGGTTTTTCGTACAAAGCGCTGGATGTGACGACCTATGTCTTCAACCCGGACGACAGCAAGCCAACGGTGGTCGTTGGAGTCACTCTGAGCTTTTGAATGATGAAATTTATGTGCGAACCCTTTGCCTCCTCGCCGCCCGGATTCCTGCCGACTCGCTGATCCCATGAACATATCCACCCTTGGCCATCCCCCGTTCCACTCGCCGTTGAACCGCACCGTCAGTGATGAGGCGCGCATCCCGGAGTTCATTGAAGTCGGGGCCGAGCCGGGCCTCCAGTTCGAGCTGGCCGGGCCGCGCGCCAGACTCTTCTTCGATCCCGGTCAAACCCGCGCCGGCATTGTCACCTGTGGCGGCTTGTGCCCCGGCCTGAATGACGTCATCCGTTCGTTGTTCCTCCAACTTCATTACGCCTACGGCCTCAAAGAGGTGCTCGGTTTCCGGGGCGGTTATCAGGGCCTTGATCCGGCGCGCGGCGCCGAGCCGATCGTGCTGACGTCCGAATTCGTGGACGACATCCACAAGGAAGGTGGCACGGTGCTGGGCACTTCGCGCGGGCCGGTGGACACCGGTCTCGCGGTGGACAATCTGATTCGGCGCGGCGTCAACATTCTCTTCACCATCGGCGGCGACGGTACGCAGCGCGGCGGCAACGAACTCTTTCAGGAAGCAAAACGGCGCGGCCATCCGCTGGCCGTGGTGGGGATTCCCAAGACGGTGGACAACGACGTGCCCTTCGTGACGCGGACCTTCGGCTACTTCACCGCCGTGGAGGAGGCCGCCAAGGTGCTCGACCGGGCGCACACCGAGGCCCGCAGTGTGGCGAACGGCATCGCGCTCGTGAAACTGATGGGCCGCCACGCCGGCTTCATCGCCGCCGGCGCCACGGTCGCCAGTCAGGATGTGAACTTCACCCTCGTCCCGGAAGTGCCCTTCAAACTGGACGGCCCGCGCGGATTTCTTTCGGCCCTCCACCAGCGCATGCGCAAACGCGGGCACGCGGTCATCGTGGTGGCCGAGGGCGCCGGGCAGGACTTGTTGGCGGCGAATGCTGCGGAGCGCGACGCCTCCGGCAACGTCAAACTCAAGGACATCGGCCAGTTTCTGCGCGAGCGCATCGAGGCGCATTTCCAGGCCGAAAAAATTCCCGTGGTCATGCGCTATTTTGATCCGAGCTACTTCGTCCGCAGCAGCCCGGCCAACGCCGAGGATTCAATCCTCTGCGACCTCTTCGCGCGGCACGCCGCTCACGCGGCCATGGCCGGCAAGACCGGCCTCGTGATTGGTTACCTGCACAACCGGTTTATTCACGTGCCCATTGAACTGCTTGCCAGCCGCAAGAAACAACTGGACGAAGCCGGCTTCGCCTGGAGCGCCGTGCTGGCCGCCACCGGACAACCTGAACGATTCGAGTAACCCGTGAACCCTTCCACCATTGTCGCGTTCCGGAAGGAGAAAGCGTTGGAAAAGCAGGCTTGCCAGCGTCGTTTAAGAAATGGTAGGAGGCTCCTGTGCTAGCGCCGCAAAACAACGCTCCGTTCCTGGTTCGTGCGGCCAAAATTCTGGCACAACTGGGGGAGGAATTGGCTTTCGTCGAGGCGGGCAAGGATACCGGCCTCCTGCCGATCAACAGCCTCGTCATGGACTTCGAGGAACTTCCGCGCGAAGGCGCACCGGAAGTTTTGTCTCCAGGCCTGACCGCAATCCGCGGGTCGCTGGATCACATCCTGGATGGGCCGGGGGTTTTCGCCGGCGAATCCATCCGGTTCTTGAACGAGTGGCATGCGTGGATGAGTTCGGTCCTTGCGGCGTGGGAGCGCGGTACGACAATGCCGGCGGTCCCACCTGCGTGGAATCAGTCCGCAGGGGGCGTCGTCAAAACTCCGGCCGCAGACGCGAAATCATCTCCCTCCGAATCGCCGGCTGCGCAACCGGCCGATGAAGAACCGGCCATCCGTTTGAAACTGGCGGACGATTCGGAGTTGCTTCGCGAATTCCACGGCGAAGCCCAGGAACTGCTGCAGAACATCGAGCAAGGCGTGCTGGTGCTGGAGGAGAACCCCACGGATGCCGACACCATCAATTCCATCTTTCGCGCCTTCCACACGTTGAAGGGCGGCGCCGGTCTGCTGCACCTCGATGCGCTGCGGGAACTCGCGCACGATCTGGAGTCGCTCCTCGATGCGGTGCGCCGTTCGGAACTCCGCATCAACTCGGACATCATCAACCTCATTCTTGATGGCGGAGACACGCTGAAGCAATTCACCCGCGAAATCGGCGACCAGCTCCAGGGCGTGAAGCCGGGCGAACCGATCGTTGTGCCCACCCGGCAGCTTCGGCAACGCGTGCGAGCCACCTTGCACGGAGGTCCCACACCGGCCACCGTTCCCGCTCCGGCGCAAGCAGCGCTCCCGACTCCACAGGAAGCCGAATTGAGCAAGTCCGAAGGCGCGGCGAGCCAGGTCACTACGCCTGCTCCTGCCGCATCCGCAGCGGGAACACCAGCGCAAAAAGCGCATGGTGATTCCTCAGCGAAGACGGAGAGCGCGGCGGGCTTCGTGAAACTCGATACCCGGAAGCTCGACAGCCTGGTGGACTTGGTCGGGGAACTCGTCATCGCCCAATCCATGGTTGTCCAGGACCCCGAGGTGCAGCGGTTGTCCAGTCGCCATCTGGCGCGCACGCTGCGTCAACTCGGCCGCATCACCACCGAACTGCAACGCACCGCCATGTCACTGCGCATGGTGCCGATCCGCCGGACGTTTCAGAAGATGACGCGCCTCGTGCGCGACCTCGCCGCGCAGCAGGACAAGCAGGTGCAACTGCTCACCGAAGGCGAAGAGACGGAGCTTGACCGCAACATCGTCGAGGAATTGAGCGACCCGCTGGTCCACATGATCCGCAATTCGATTGACCACGGCATTGAATTGCCTGCGGTGCGCGAGTCGCACGGGAAACCGGCACTCGGGACGATTCGACTTTCCGCCTCCCATCAGCGGGGCGGCATTGTCATTGAAATCCAGGATGACGGCAAAGGCCTCGACCGCGAGCGCATCCTGGCCAAGGCGCGTGAACGCGGCTTGATCAAGCCGGGCGCCACTCCGACCGAGGAGGAGATTTTCGCCCTCATCTTTGCGCCCGGCTTTTCCACGGCTGAAAAAGTCACGGATGTCTCCGGCCGCGGGGTGGGCATGGACGTGGTCCGGCGCAACATCGAGAAGCTGCGCGGAAAAATCGAAATCCGATCCGTCGCGGGCCAGGGCAGCACTTTCACCATCGTCCTCCCGCTGACTCTCGCCATCATTGACGGGATGCTCGTCGGCGTGGGCGACGATCGTTACATCATCCCGACGTTGTCAGTGCGCGAATCGTTCCGCCCCCGGGCCGGCATGGTCAGCACCGTCCACGAACGCGGCGAAGTGGTCAGTGTGCGCGGGCGTTTGACTCCGCTCCTGCGCCTGGGACAGCACTTGGGCACCCCATACCGGGCGGTTGACCCGACCGAGGGCATCATCGTCGTCGTCGAATCCGGCGACGCCGCTCGCGGTATCCTCGTGGATGAACTGCTCGGCAAGCAGGAGGTCGTCATCAAGAATCTCGGCGAGACGTTTCGCAAACAAGACCTGCTGGCGGGCGCCGCGATTATGGGCGATGGCCGGGTCGGTCTGATCCTGGACGTGGATACGCTCGTGAAATGTCAAAGAACCAACAACTAGCCTTGGCCATGAAAGAGCCATCGTCCCGCAAAGCCGAACGCCAACGGCGTTCTGTCCTCCAGCGCAGGGTTGGCGCACCGCGCCTACCCTGGGTATGCGATGCCGGATCGTTCAACCCTGAATGGGTTGTGGCACGCGCGCCATTGCGGCGACACAACCCTTACAGGGTTGTTGCAGATTCCAATATGCGACCCAGGGTAGCGCCTCCGGCGCAACCCTGGGCTGAAAGCTGGAACGCCGTTGGCGTTCTATTGGACCATTCAGCCGACCTCAGCCACCTACGAAGCCAGCCGCATTGCGAATGCCATTTGAAATCCCATGACACCTGAAGCCTCCTCTCCTCCAACCAGCGCTGCAAAACCCGGTCGTTACCTGACCTTCAAGCTCGGCCAGGAATCCTACGGGTTGCCGGTGCTGGGCGTCCGCGAGATCATCCGCCTGTGTCCCATCACGCCGGTCCCCCGGATGCCGGAGTATATCAAGGGCGTCATCAATCTCCGCGGCAAAGTCATTCCCATTCTCGATCTGCGGGCCAAGTTCCAGCTCTCGACCGAGGGCTACGGCGATCGCGCCTGCATTATCGTCGTCCAGGTGGGCGCTCCGCCCGCCACCGTTATGCTGATGGGAGCCATCGTGGACGCCGTCGAAGAGGTGGTCCAACTAGCCGAGGCGGAACTCGAACCCACCCCGGATTTTGGGGGTTCACCCAACACGGACTACATCCTCGGCATGGCCACCGTCCACGGCGGCGTCAAGACGCTCCTCGACCTCGACAAGGTCTTCCTCAAGGAAGGCCTCCTGACTCTTGTTCCATCCCAAAAACCGAATCCTCAAAACCAAACTGTATGAACTCCTGGACCATCTCTCGTCGGATCATCTCCGGTTTCGCCGTCTTGCTGCTCATCGTGATCGGGCTCGGCTCCTTCGCCATCTGGCGGGGGCAGATGCTCCAGCAGGCGATCATGCACCTGGGCGACAACAGCCTGCCCAGCGTGCTCACGCTGCGAGCCGCCGGCGGCGCAACCCGGGACAACATCGCCACCACCCTGAGGTATGCGGACGCCACGCCGCAGGAACGGAAGGCGCTCGAGGAGGAGATCGCCGCAAACCGGGCGGAGATTGACGCGGCGTTCAAACAGTACGAGGGGCTGATTTCCGACAGCGAGGATCGCCGGCTCTTCGATGAAACCAAACGGACGCGCGCCGCTTTTGCCTCCGTCCGCACCCGTTATCTGGAATTGATCCGCCAGGACAAGGCTGAGGAAGCGAAGAAGCTGTTGGCGGAACAGGTTCTTCCCGCTTTTGGGGAGTCCGTCAAGGCAATTGATGCCAGCATCGGCTACAACGAGAAACTCGCCGCCGACGTGAGCAAGGACAGCAAAGAGGCCTCGCAGGCGGGCATCCGGTTGATCACCCTGGCGCTCGTGCTGTCGCTGGCGGTGTCCGGCGTCCTGATCTGGCGGATCGTCAGTTCCACCAACCGCGTGCTTCGCGATCTTGCCGGCAATCTCGATCAAGGTGCCACGCAAACAGCTTCCGCCGCACGCCAGGTCTCGGCGGCCAGCCAGAACCTCTCTTCGGGTGCCAGCGAACAAGCGGCGTCCGTGGAAGAAACCAGTGCCTCGCTGGAGGAGATCTCGAGCATGATCCGCTCGACCGCCGACAACGCCGAGAAGGCCAAGGCTCTGGCGGGCGAGGCGCATGCCGTGGCCCAAGCCGGTTCCCGCACCATGGTTGAGATGACCCAGGCGATGGCGGCCATTGACAGCTCGAGCGCGGAGGTGGCCAAGATCGTCAAGAACATTGATGAGATCGCCTTCCAGACGAACATCCTGGCGTTGAATGCCGCCGTGGAAGCGGCGCGCGCTGGCGAGGCGGGCGCCGGTTTTGCAGTCGTCGCGGACGAAGTTCGCTCGCTGGCCCAACGCAGCGCGGCCGCCGCGAAGGAAACGGCCGACAAGATCGAAGCGGCGATTGCCAGCAGTCGCAATGGTTCCGTCAGTTGCACCAAGGTCGGGGAATCGCTCACGCAGATCGCCAGCAAGGTGTCGTCCACCGACGCGTTGGTGGCTGAAATTGCCACGGCCGCCCGCGAACAAGCCCAAGGCATCGAACAGATCAACACTGCCATCACCCAGATGGATCAGGTGACGCAGAGCAATTCGGCCAGCGCCGAGGAAAGCGCCAGCGCCGCCGAGGAACTCGATGCGCAGGCGGCGTCGCTCAAGGACATGGTGGGTAAACTCCGCGAGCTCGTGGGTGGCGCCGTCACGGTAGCGGCTATGACTCCGTCCCCAGCGCCAGCGCGCGCCTCGCATATTGCCGTGTTCACCAGTCAGCCCGCTGCGCGGCCCCGGCCGCGGCCTCAGCCGCACAAGTCGCTAGGCGCGGGCCAGCAGAAGGCCATCCCCATGCCCGGCGATGCCCACCCGGCTGCTGACGAAGATGACGCCAACTTCAAGAACTTCTGAGCCTGCAGCAGCGGGGATCGGGTTGCCGCGCATGCATGCTTCGTTCACGGCGAAGCTGTCGGCCGAAGCCTACCGGATGCTGGTGGACTTGGTGTACCAGCACAGCCATATCCGGATTGGCCCCGACAAACAGCCCATGCTGGCTAACCGGCTGCGCAAGCGCTTGCGGGTGCTGGGGCTTGTTTCCTACGACGACTACTGCGCCGTGCTCCGCTCCGCGCAAGGCCCTGATGAAATCGAGCAGTTGGTGGATCTCATTTCCACGAACCACACGCGGTTCTTCCGCGAGCCGGAGCACTTCACGACACTCACCGGCCGGATGCTGCCCGACTTGCTCCCGCGGCTCGCGGTCGAAGGTTCACCGCTGCGGGTTTGGTCTGCCGCCGCATCGTCCGGCGAGGAGCCTTACTCGCTGGCGATCGTGCTGGCCGAGTTCTTCCGCGAGCATCCTGCCGTGGACTGGCGCTTGGAGGCCTCGGACATCTCGCATCGCATGCTCGCCGAAGCGGAACGGGGCGTTTACCCGCTCGACCCCCAGCACGCCCTACCGCCGGAGCTGTTGAAGCGTTACTTTCAACGCGGCGTGGGAGCGCAGGACGGGACCTGCCGGGTGAAAGCGGAGTTGCGGAAGCGCGTGCGATTTCAGCGCATCAACCTGTTCCAGGCCGAATACCCGGTGCCGCGGGACCAGCACGTGATCTTCTGCCGCAACGTCATGATTTACTTCGATCCAGCGTCGCGGGCGACCTTGGTGCATAAACTCACGCGACAACTGGCTTCGGGCGGTTTCCTGGTGATTGGACACTCGGAGAGTCTGATGGGAATTCGGCACGATCTGGAATCTGTGCGCCAAAGCGTGTTCCGCAAGCCATGAGTGCCAAACGCAAGATCCGGGTGCTGATCGTGGACGACTCCGCCGTCGCCCGACGATCCATCCGTGATGCGCTGGAGCAGGATTCCGAAATCGAAGTCGTGGACGTTGCCTGTGATGCGTACGTGGCGCGGGAGAAGATTCTCAAGCTGCAGCCGGATGTCATCACGCTGGACTTGGAAATGCCGCGCATGGACGGGTTGACGTTTCTTCGGATTCTCAACGAACACCATCCCATGCCAGTGGTCGTGGTCAGCGCCCTGACTCCGCAAGGATCGGCGAAGGCAATGGAGGCGCTGGCCGCCGGGGCAGTGGATGTCGTGGGCAAGCCCAACGGCAGCCAAGCCTTAGGGGAAGTCGCTTATCAACTCGCCCATCTCGTGAAGGCCGCCGCCCGCGCCCGCCTCCGGCCGTCTCGCCCGGAAGCCAGCGTTACGGCCCCACCGCCGGTTGCGGAATCTCTGCCGCCCGGCGAATTTTCCGCACGGCGCGTGATCCTGATCGGGGCTTCGACGGGTGGGGTGGAGGCGTTGCGCTCTTTGTTGCCGCGCCTGCCGGACGGCCTGCCGCCGATCGCCGTGGTGCAACACATCCCACCAACTTTTTCACGACTCATGGCTGAACGCCTGAACGAGTTGTGCCCCTTCGAAGTCCGTGAAGCCGTCGAGGGTGATACCTTGCGTCCCGGTTTATGCCTCGTGGCTCCCGGTGATTTTCACCTGGCGTTGGTCCGCTACGGACGCGGCTATCGCGCCCGGCTCACGCAGTCGCCGCCGGTGCATCACTGCCGTCCGGCGGTGGACGTGCTGTTCCGTTCCGCTGCCGAGCACGCGGGCGCGCAGGCGGTGGCGGTGTTGTTAACCGGCATGGGCACCGATGGCGCTCGTGGCATGCAGGCCCTGCGCGCTGCCGGGGCGCGGACGCTCGCTGAACACGAGGATAGCTGCGTGGTTTATGGCATGCCCCAGGCCGCCATCAAACTGGGAGTCGTGGATCAAGTGACGACGCTCGACCAGATGCCGCAAGCCATCCTCCAGGCTCTGGCCCAACCCATTCGCGCATGACTCCAAAAATACTCAACGTGGATGACAGCAAGACGGTTCGGACGTCCTTGGCCCGGCTGTTTGCGCGCTTCTACTGCGAGTGGCGCGAGGCCGCCAACGGCGAAGAAGGCCTGGCCGCCGCCCTCAGCGAAACGCCCGACCTGATCCTCTCGGATTTGAACATGCCAGTGATGGACGGGATTACCATGATCCGCAAGATGCGGGAGCATCCAGCGCTCAAGCGCACGCCCGTCATCATGCTCTCCACGGAGTCCGGCCAGCAACACATCGCCGCCGCCGCCCGCCTGGGGGTGCGCGACTATGTGATCAAGCCGTTTCAGGAGGAGGAATTGCTGGCGAAGGTCGGCCGGATCATCGCCTTGGTGCCTCAAGCCGCCGTGACGAGCACTTCCAAGCGCGATTCGACCGCGACCGAAGAGCACGCGGACCGCGCTGCCAGTTCCCATTCCCCACCGAATTCGGCTGGCGCTCCGGCTGGCGCTGCGAGTGGCGTTTCCCTCGAGCAATCGGCCATTCTGGTGGTGGACGACAGCCGGACGATGCGCCTGGCGCTGATCAGCGCGCTCAACGAGCTCGGCTTGCGCAACATCACGGAGGCCGCCAACGGACGCCAGGCGCTCGAACTGGTCCAGGCCAGGCCCTTCGACCTGATGTTGCTCGACATCGAAATGCCCGAGATGAGCGGCACCGAAGTCCTCAACGCGCTCAAAGCCAATCCAGATTTGAGCGGCCTGCCGGTCATCGTCATTTCCGGCGCTGGTCAAATGGAGAACGCCGTGAAGTGCATCGAGCTGGGCGCGGAAGATTTCCTGCCCAAGCCTTTCAATCCAACGCTGCTTCGGGCCCGCGTCACCACGTCGCTGGAGAAGAAGCGGCTGCGGGATCTGGACCGGTTGCGGCTGGCGGAGCTGGCGCGCGCCCACGAGCTGGTCCGGCGCGCGTTCGGGCGTTATGTGTCCGAGGAGGTCGCGGCGAGCATTCTCCAATCGCCCGAAGGCTTGGAAATGGGCGGTGAGGAGCGCGAAGTCACGATCTTGATGTCCGATTTGCGCGGCTTCACCGCGATGGCCGCGCGGCTGACGCCCCACCAGGTGATCGAGTTCCTCAATCTCTACCTCGAAGCGATGGTGGACGTGATCAGCCGATACGAGGGCACCATTGATGAGATCATCGGCGACGCCATTCTGGTCATCTTTGGCGCCCCAGTGGCCTGCGAGGACCACGCCGCGAAAGCGGTCGCGTGTGGCCTGGCGATGCAACTCGCCATGAAGGACGTCAACGGACGGCTCGTGGCGAAGGGGGCTTCGGAACTGGAAATGGGCATCGGCATCCACACGGGCCGCGTGATCGTCGGCAACATCGGCTCGTTGCGCCGGACCAAATACGCGGCCGTCGGCTCAAACGTCAACTTGGCCGGACGCATCGAATCCTTCACGACCGGCGGCCAGATTCTCATTTCCGATAATGTGCGGGAAAAGATCCAGTCGCCGCTACGACTCGACGCGCAGTTTCAAGTTGAACCGAAAGGGGCCAAGGAGAAATTGCAGTTGCACGAAGTCGGCGGCATCGGCGCGCCGTTCAATCTCTCGTTGCCATCCAAAGCCAGCGTGCTTTGTCCGCTGCCGCAGCCGTTGGCAATTCGTTTCACCGTGCTGGAAGAAAAATTTGTCGGACGCACGGTGCATGAAGGCCGGCTGGTGGCGCTGTCCGACACCGAGGCTGGCATTGAGTCGCAACTGGCGCTCGTTCCCCTGAGCAACCTCAAGATCGAACTGGCCCCGGTGGCTGGAGCAAATCCGGGTGGTGAAGTTTATGCGAAGGTGATTGGCGCCGTGGCCGGAGCCGCGGCCCAAACCCGCATTCGCTTCACGTCGGTTTCGCCGGAACTCAAGGTGTGGGTGCAGCAGACGGCGAAGCACCTGGCCTCCGCGGCGACAGGTAAATCCGCGTGATCTTCGAGTCCATACACCCCCACCTCCTCGCTGCATGAAATCCATATTCCCAGAATCCCAACGGGATTCCAGCCCGCAGCCCAGGGTTGCGAGGCACGAGCTACCCTGGGTCAGGTGTTCAATTTTCCCACAACCCCAACGGGGTTGCAGCACCGTTTCGCCAAACCGATGCAACCCATTCAGGGTTGATGATGATTTTGATTCATGTTCCCAGGGTAGTCGCGTTGCGCCAACCCTGGGCTGGATGACACAGCCCCATTGGGGCAGGCTCGCCGAACAATATCTGGTTTCTATAGATTGACAATCAGCCTCGACAACCAAGAACGTCGGGACTAAGAAAGGACTTGTGCAAGAGAACCAAGAGTCGCCCACCCTGGCCCATCTTCTCGGCGTGCTACTCGAAAACAAGGGATCCGATCTCCACATCCAGACCGGCGAGGTCCCCATCGGTCGCATCAACGGCGAGCTTGGCCGGTTTGAAATGCCCGCCTTGACCGAAAACGACGTGCTGCGCCTGGCCCGCGAGGCGCTGGGCAGCGACGAGAAAATGCAGGAGTTCCAAGCCACCAAGGACTGCGATGCGGCTATTGCCATCCCCGAGCTTGGCCGTTTTCGCGTCAATCTTTTCTACCAACGAAATCGGCCGGGCATGGTGCTGCGGACGATCGGAACGAAGATTCCCACGATCGCGCAACTCGAATTGCCGGAGGTGCTGAAGACCATCGCGGCAGCAAACGACGGGCTCGTGCTCGTGACCGGCGCCACGGGCAGCGGCAAGTCCACTACGCTGGCCGCGCTGATTGACCACATCAACGCGACCCAGGCCTGCCACATCATGACGTTGGAGGATCCCGTCGAGTTCGTGCATGAGAACAAACTGGCTCTCATCAACCAGCGGGAAATTTCGGTGGACTCAACCACCTTCGCCTCCGCGCTAAAGCATGTGCTCCGGCAGGATCCAGACGTGATCCTGATTGGCGAAATGCGCGATGCGGAATCGGCGTCCGTGGCGTTGACGGCAGCGGAAACCGGACACCTCGTGTTCGGCACGTTGCACACTCAGGACGCGCCCGAATCGTTGGAGCGGCTGATCAACCTGTTTCCCACCGATCGCATCGGCCAGGTGCGGATGCAGTTGTCACTGGGACTGCGCGCGATCATTTGTCAGAAACTCCTGCCCCGGGCCGGTGGCGGGCGGACGGCGGCCCTGGAGATTCTGATCAATAGTCCGCGGATCAAGAAGCTCATCCTGGAGGGTGACACCACGAAGATTCCAGCAGCGATTCAATCGTCTCGACAGGACGGCATGCAGACGTTCAATCAAGCGCTGGTGGACCTGGTCAAAGCCGGCAAGGTGGAAGAGGCTGAGGCGATTCGTTTCTCGCCGAAGCCGGACGAACTGAAAATGAACCTCAAGGGAATTTATTCGGGCACCTCCGCAATGGCATGAACCGCGTATTGATAATGGGGCAGGTAGGGACGGCGAACGCCCTCGTAGCGCAGGTTTCCAACCTGCTGTATCGCGGATTTCCAATCCGCAGCCGCACCCGTCTCCTGGCGATTCAGAGTTTGCCAACGGCCAGCCGACTGGAAGTCGGCGATACGGCAGATTGGAAATCTGCGCTACAGCCTGATTGCCGGTCCTGCCCTACACCCGAATCATTTTTGATGAATCGCCGTACCGCAATGACCGTTACTTGACTTGGAAGCAAACCAACCAGCACTAACATGGACCTCGCCGATCTTCTCAAACATGCCGTCGAGCACGGCGCTTCGGACTTGCACCTGACCGCCATGCGCCCGCCGATGGTGCGCATCAGCGGCAAGCTGATTCCCAGCGGAATTGACACCGAGTTGACGCCCGATGACACCAAGGCGCTTATGTACAGCATTCTCACCGACGATCAGAAGGCCAAGTTCGAGGAGGAACACGAACTGGACTTTTCCATCGGCATCCCTGGTGTGTCGCGGTTCCGCGTCAACGTCTTCATGCAACGCGGCTGCGTTTCCGGCGTGTTCCGGACCATTGGCGAGAACATTCCCTCCTGCGAAGAACTGGGACTCAATGATACCGTTCAGCAACTCGCGATGCTGCCGCGCGGCTTGGTGCTGGTGACGGGCCCCACCGGCTGCGGCAAGTCCACGACCCTGGCCGCGATGATCAACCTGGTCAATCAGCATCGAGACGGACACATCATCACCATCGAGGACCCGATCGAATTCCTGCATCCGCACATCCGCTCGACCATCAACCAGCGCGAGCTCGGTTCAGATACCTACTCGTTTCCGCGCGCGTTGAAGGCCGTGCTGCGCGAAGATCCGAACGTGATTCTGGTCGGCGAAATGCGCGACCTGGAAACCATCGCCGCCGCCCTCACGTTGGCCGAGACGGGCCATCTGGTGCTTTCGACACTCCACACCCAGGACGCGGCTTCGACGGTGGACCGGATCATTGACGTCTTTCCGCCTTATCAACAGGAGCAGATCCGGGTGATGCTGGCCGCGACGTTGAAGGGTGTCGTGTCACAGGTCCTTTTGCCCCGGGCGGACGGGCAGGGAAGGGTAGCGGCCCGAGAGATCATGGTGGTGACGCCCGCCATCTCGGCGCTCATCCGCGAGGGCAAGACGCATCAGATTTACTCGGCGATTCAAACCGGGGCCAACCTGGGCATGTGTACGATGGAAAAATCGCTGGCCGAACTGCACGCGGCCGGATTGGTCACCGACGAAGATGCGTTGAGCAAGGCGAACCATCCGCAGGAGCTTCGCCCCATGATCACGCCTCGCCAGCAATACAAGGTGCTTTAACCTCGTCAGCCCGGAGACCGAATGAATCCTGAAGAGCTCAAATGCATCGCCGTGCTGCGGGACATGGACCGCGAGGCGCTGGGCCGGTTGGCGGCGGTTTTGGAGGAACGCCGCTACGCCGATGGCCAGACCGTCTTCGCCGAGGAAGAACCGGGCGACAGCATGTATTTCATCATGGAAGGCGGTGTGCGGATCGAGAAGCGCGCCCAAACCGCGGCCACCGCGCAGAAAGTGCTGACCGTGCTCGAAGCGGGCGATTACTTTGGCGAGATGGCGCTGCTTGACCAGAAACCGCGGTCGGCCTCGGCGGTGGCCAGTGGCGGCGCGCGCCTCCTCCGATTGTCCAAGGCGGCGTTCGATCAATTGCAGGCCGGGGGCAGCGCCGTCGGAATGAATGTGCTCTTTGCCATGATCCGCACCTCGAGCGATCGCATCCGGCGGTTGAGCACGCAGCTCGTGGTTTACGATGAAGTCGGCAAAGCCATTGGCGAATCGCGCGAACTCCCCACGTTGTTGAATGTAATTTTGCAGCAGCTCGCGGCGGCCACCACGGCGGACTGGGGCTTGTTGCTGCTGCGTTCCCAGTTCTCCGACCAGCTTGAAGTTCGTGCCCAGTTGAATCTGACCCTGAGCGTAACCCAACTGGAAGCCGTGGCCAATGCTCAAGGCTTTCTCGGGCCAGTCCAGCAAAACCCAAATGATCTGCTCGTCGCGAACTTCGACGACCATGATAAGTTCAAGGCTTGCGCACGACTCGGGTTCGAGACGGCATCGCTTCTCGTGTCGCCCATTACCATCGAGGACCAGTTTCTGGGGTTGATTGTGCTGGGCGATCACGAACGCGATCATTTCGACCTGAACTCACTCCATCTGGTCCGGGGCGTGGCCCGCCAGGCCGCGCAAGCCATCCTCAACGCCCGTCACCGCGAAGAGGAACAGGCGCGGTCGCGTCACTCCCGACAATTCGTCCGGTTCTAATACCGTGCTGACTCCGTTCGAGAAAGGTCTGGTGGCGCATCTGGTCGCGGACTGGATTTTGCAGAACGATTGGATGGCGTTGAACAAAACGAACCTGCGGCATCCTGCCGGGTGGGTTCATGCCGGCATTCATGGAGTGTGTCTCGGGGTGGCGCTGGGCTGGCAGGCCGGACTGGTCTTGGGTTTCGTCCATCTCCTGATAGACACACGCTGGCCGGTGGACTGGTGGATTCGCGTCTTCAAAAAAAGCGGCAAAGCACCGGAAGCCACCTCAATCGCCATCTGGCTTGATCAGACCTTGCACATCGTGAGCATCGCCGCTTGGGTGGCGCTGGTCAGGGTTTGAGGCTATTATCGGAACGGTTTCGTCGGACAATGATTTCGGTAATCGCCAGCCAACGTGCGGAACTCGAGGAGCGCCTGCGCTTCGAGACGCTGATCGCTGATCTCTCATCGAAATTTGTCAACCTCCCCGCCGGCCAGGTGGACCGTGAGATCATGGAGGCCGAAGGCCACATCTGCAAGGCGCTGAACCTCGACATATCCGCGATCTGGCAGTGGTCGGCCGGGCCACCGGGTAGTTTCACGCTCACCCATTACTATAGCGCCCAAGACGGTCCGCAACCGGCCATGCCGTTGCGCGACACCGATTTTCCCTGGTTCCGCCAGCTCATGATCGAGGGGCGCATCGTGCCCATTTCCTCATTGGAGCAGATGCCGGCGGAGGCTTCCATTGACCGGGAAAACTGCCGCCGATTGGGCGTCAAATCAAATCTGTGTCTCCCGCTTCGGGTGGGAGGGGAGCCGCCCATTGGCATCCTGGGCCTCAATACGACGCGGGCGGAACGCGATTGGCCGGACCTGCTGGTGAAGCGGCTGCAACTGGTCGCCCAGGTCTTCACCAACGCGCTGGCGCGGAAGCGCGCGGACCAGGCTTTACGCGAAAGTGAGGAGCGGATGACGCTGGCGGCCGAGGCGGCGGAGTTGGGCGTTTGGGTGTGGAGTATTAATCGCAACCAGGTCTGGGGCTCGGAAAGGTGGCTGCGCCTGTTCGGGTTCGGATCCGGTGAGGACATCAGTTTTGAAAAGGTGATCCAGAGAATCCATCCCGCCGACCGCGAGACGGTGGAGCGAGAGGTGCGGCGCGCGGTGGCGAACCGAAAGGATTACGCGGGAGAATTCCGCGCGGTGTTGCCAGACGGCTCGCAGCGCTGGATTGTGTCCCAGGGCCGCGGTTTCCCCGAGGCGGATGGAAAACCGGCCCGGATGCTCGGCGCGGCGATTGATATCACGGAACGCAAGCGGACCGAAGAAGCGCTGCGGGCAAGCGAGGCGCGCCTGGCGGCGGGAACTGAGCTGGCCGGCCTCGGGTATTACGAAGTTGATTATGCCGGGCGGACCTCCTTCGTGGATGACCGGTTTCGGGAAATCTGCGGCATTCCCGCGGAAGTGGCCCGGAATTTCCAGGCGGTCGAGTTCTGGTCGAAACACGTCCATGCTGACGACTTTCCCCTCATTTCGCAGGAACGTCAGAGGTTGCACGGCGGCGAATTGGACCAGATCGCCGTCGAGTATCGCTACGTGCATCCGACAAAGGGGCAAAGGTGGCTTCACCACTCAGCCCGCGCCGCCAGTCGCCCTGCTGGCGGAGGTGGGATTCGCACCTTTGGGGTGATTCGCGATATCACTCAACAAAAACAGGCGGAGCTGGAAGCCCAGGAATTGCGGAGCAACCTGACCCACTTGACGCGCGTGAACACCGTGGGCGCGCTTTCCGGTTCGCTGGCGCATGAGTTGAACCAGCCGCTCGGCATCATTCTCAGCAACGCCCAAGCCGCCCAGGAACTGCTGGCGCAGGAACCGCCGGATGTCGCCGAGGTGCAGGCCATCCTCACGGACATCGTCGCGGCGGACCGCCGCGCGGGGGAAGTCATCGAGCGACTGCGCGCCATGCTCAAGCGTGGCCAAGTATCCCTGCAACCGCTCGCGCTCAACCAAGTCATTGAGGAGGTGTTGCTTCTCATTCAGGCCGACCTCATCGGACGGGGCGTCACGGTGGTTCGTGAACTGGCACCCGATTTACCACCGGTCTTGGGTGATCGCGTGCAACTCCAGCAACTCGTGCTCAACCTGATCATCAACGCGGCTGACGCGATGGCCAGCAACGCACCCGGCGCACGCCGGCTGCATCTCGTGACGACTTGGCACGAAGGCTTGGTGCGTGCTTCCGTGCGGGACGAGGGCGACGGCTTGGCGACCGCCCCGGAACACCTCTTCCAGCCGTTCTACACCACCAAGCCACACGGGCTGGGACTGGGACTGCCCATCTGCCGATCCATCATGGCCGCGCACCAAGGCCGTCTTTGGGCAGAGCCGCACCCCGAGCGCGGCGCCGTTTTCCACTTCGAACTGCCCGTCCTGGAGGTGGCAAGTGGCGAGGGGCCAGTGGCAAGTGGCGGACCAGATCAGCCGCGTCCTAAACTTCAATCGCCCCACTCCTAGCCATCTGCCACTGGCCTCTATTACCTTTTATGAGCGGCAATCTTGAACAGTTTGGAGCGTATCAGAAGGCGCTGGAGTTGTTCGACCGGATGGTTGATGACGTCAACCAGTTCCTTTCCGACCGTAAATTGGAGCGCCTCGTCAGCCAGCAATTGGCGTGTGCGGACTCAGTGTGTTCAAACATAGAAGAAGGCTATGGTCGTGAATCCACAGTCGAATATCGCCGCTTCCTGATTATCGCCAGGGGATCCTTGAGAGAAACCCAGGGATGTTACCGGTGGCTGCGTCACTGGATGCCACTCGAAATCGTGGAGCACCGAGTTGCGCTGGCCGACGAAGTCAACCGCATCCTCAGCGCGACAATCACAAGACTCACGCGACAATGATGCCACCCGCCACTCGCCACTCGCCACCGGGCACTGTTTACCTGCTCGACGATGAGCCGGAGATGGTGAAGGCGCTCACGCGTTTGTTGCGCGCCAAGCGATTCGACGTTCGCGGGTTCACCTCGGTCAGTGTGTTTCTTGAAGCCTATCGTCCGGAGGACAAAGCCTGCCTCGTGCTGGATGTCGCCATGCCGGAACTGGATGGCCTGGAGTTGCAGCGCCGCCTCACGCATCAGGGCATCCTCATACCCATCATCTTCCTCACTGGTCATGGCGACATCCCCATGAGCGTGCGCGCAATCAAGGCTGGGGCGACGGATTTTCTCACCAAGCCGGTGGATGCGGCCAAGCTGATCCCGGCCGTGCGCGCTGCCTTGCAGATGGCCGAAACCCGGCGGCAGCAGATCGCGGAAACCGCAGGGCTCGCCGCCCGACTGGCCTCCCTCACGCCGCGCGAGCGTGAAGTGATGGAGCACGTGGTTGCCGGGCAACTCAACAAACAGATTGCGGCCGACCTCGGTACGGGGGAACAGAACATCAAGCTGCACCGCGCGCATGTCATGCAGAAAATGGGCGTCGAATCGCTCGCCGATCTGGTGCGCGCCGCCGAGCGACTCGGCGTGGGGAAGACCCTAAGTAGCAAGCAGTGATTTTTTATCGCAGTTGGTTTTTGCGAGCTGGCTCAAGTTCCCTGATCACTGATCACTGAATCCTCGCCGCTGTTCCCAAGTCCGGATATTTCACAGCCCATCTCATCAGCATCGCGCTTTAGCACGGTGAAGTGGGCCGGATAAAGTGAAAACCGTTTGAACGGTTTTCCCCAGTTCGTCGAAACCGTTAAAACGGTTTCGAGTCCGCCACCCTCGCTTACACCCCGCTGAAGCGGGTGTTAATGAGAGCCGCTCGTTTGCGGGCCGGGTAGCTGTGGAATTTACGGGCTGGCCACCTTCTGGCACTTAACCAAGGTCTAGTAGCGGCGCTTCGCCGATCTGCCCTAGGCTCTCTCCGATGTTCACAGCCGCACCAGTGGTTGCCGTGCTGGATGACGAGCCGGAGATGCGCAAGGCGCTTCGCCGCTTGCTCACCAGCCGCGGCTTCCAGGTCGAGGAATACGCCTGCGGGGAGGATCTCCTCGCCGCGCTAAGTTCACATCCGCTGGATTGCCTGTTACTGGATTTGCACATGCCGGGGATCAACGGCTTCGACGTATTGGAGACTTTCCGCTCCCGGCACATCCCTGTGCCGGTCGTCGTCCTCACCGCCCATGATGAACCTGGGACTGCGGATCGGGTGCGCTCGCTGGGCGCTTCCGCCTATCTGAAGAAGCCGGTTGATCGGGAGGCCCTGCTTGCCGCCATCGCGGCTGCCAATCCCACTGCCAAGGACCAGTCGCCGTCTTGACGAGGGAATTTCGTATCGGAGAAACAATGACACCACCACCACCACCACCACCACCTATGAAAAAGAAAATCCTGTTTACTCTCGGTCTGGCAACCCTGTTGGCTTCGGCTACCCAGGCCAGCCAGGAACAACTCGCCCGCAGCATCAAAGACGCCCAGGTCGAAACGACCCGGACCTCCGAGCAGCTCAAGGCCACGTTGAGCGCGCTGAATGCCCTTACCGCACAGAAGAAGGGGGACCTCCGTCCCGCCTACAACGCCTACAGCTCGGAAGTCGCGCGGACGGAATCCGCCGCTGCCTGGACGCGCACGCGGGTCCAATGGATGGGCGGCGATGGCCGGAAGTATTTCCAGGACTGGCAAACCACGGTCAACGGCATTGCCAACGAGTCATTGCGAAAGAATGCGCAGAAGCGGTTGAACGCCGTTCAGAAGAGCTATGACAAGGTGGAGGCATCGCTCAAGCTCGCGGGCGAGAAGTTCGCTCCGTTCCTCTCGGATTTGTCGGACATCCAGAAGGCCCTCGCCACAGACGTGACGGCCGGTGGCGTGAAGGCGATCAAGAGCACGGTCAAGAGCGCCAATTGGAATCATCAATACGTGGACAAGGCCGTTCAATCCGCCCTCAAGGAAATGGGAAAAATGGAGAAGGCGCTGTCCCCGGAAGCCAAGTAACGGCGCAACCAGTCAAACTAACAAACCGAGCAACCGAAATATGACTGATCCCAAAGCGAATCTACCGAAAGAAAAACAGACGGCGCTGGGCCTTTATGTGACGGCGCAGGAAGCCTACACGAAATGGCAGACCGCGCCGGAGCAGGTGAAGATTCTCGATGTCCGCACCCCGGAGGAATTCCTCTTCGTCGGCCATCCTGAAATGGCCTGGAAAATTCCGGTCGCGGCGCAGAGCTACGAGTGGGATGCCGAGAAGAAGCAGTTCCCGCTGAAGCTGCTGCCCGACTTCGTTTCGCGGGTCCAACGCATCGCCAAGCCCGAGGACACTATCATGGTCACCTGTCGCTCCGGCGGTCGCAGTGCGATTGCGTGCAATCTGCTCGCGCAGGCCGGATTCAAGAAGGTTCACAACATTATTGATGGTATGGAGGGCGATGGGAATGGGGACTCCGCCAGTGTGCCCCAAGGCGGCTGGAAAAACTCCGGTTGTCCGTGGACAAAAAAGCTCACGCCTGAACGGCTGGTGCTTCCCCAAAACGATTAAACGAACGAACCAACAAAAACAGAACAACAAACGAGATAAGCAATATGACAACCACCAAAGCAACAACGAATCCCACCACCGCGAAGGTCAAGGCCGACAAGGCACGCATTGATCGTCTGAAAGAACAACTTCGGAGCACGCCGGCGGAAGTTGATTTTGAGCGGATCAGGATCATGGAGGAGGTTTACGCGGCGACACAAGGCGACCAGAACATCATGCGTCGCGCCAAGTTCATGGCCACGCTGTTGGAGCGGAAAAAGCTCTACATTGATGACAACCTCTTCGTGGGCAGCATGGCCAGCACCGTCAACGGCATCTACACGTATCCGGAATGGAACATTGATTGGATGAAGGACGACAACACCGTCGAGAAGTGCAAGGACCCGGAGGACAAGCGGGTGAACCAGTGGGCGCTGGATTACTGGGAAAAGCGCGCACTGAAGCCCCGCACGCTGGAGATCTTCGAGAAGAAGTATGGGTTCGATCCGAAACCTTGCTACGACTCCGGCTTTGTCATCAGCTTCTTCGACTGGCCGGGTGGCGGCGGCAACCTGAACTACCCCAGGATCTACAATCATGGCCTCGCCGCCATGATCAAGGAGGTCGAGGAGCGACAGGCGGCTCTCGAGATGCGCCTGCCCAATGCCAGCAAGCTCTACTTCTATGAAGCCAGCCTCATCATCATGCGGGCCATCGTCCGCCTGGCGCATCGCTATGCCGAACTGGCCCGGGACATGGCGGCCAAGGAGAAGGACGCGACCCGCAAGGCGGAGTTGATCGCGATTGCCGAAACCTGCGAATGGGTGCCGGAGCATCCGGCCCGGAATCTGAGAGAAGCGATTCAAACTCACTTCTTCTGTCACCTCTGCGCAGAACTCGAACAGGTCGGCTGCGGCTATTCCGAGGCCTATCTGGGCCAGAACCTCGAGCCCTACTATCAACGCGACAAGGCGGCTGGGCTGGTCACTCCGGAAGACGCGACGTTCATGCTCCAGAACCTCTTCATCAAGCTGAACGAAATCGGCTATTACTTCGGTGAGAAGGTCGCCTTGCAGAACTCGGCTGACCTGGGCCAGAGCATCACGCTCGGAGGCTTCACCGAGGATGGGGAAGATGCCACCGCCGAAATGGACTACCTGATCCTCGATGCCTCCAGCTACCTGCACTTGCCGCAGCCGCCGTTGAGCTGCTGCTGGACGGAGCGGATGAGTGGCAAATTCCTGGAAAAAGTCCTGGATGTCATCGGCACCGGCGTGGGCATGCCCCAGTTCGTGAATGGCAATGTGATGATGGCTCGTGCCCTCAATTTGTTCGGCGATTCCAAGAAAGGCATCACCCTGGAAAAAGCCCGCCGCACCTGTATCGGCGCCTGCGTGGGGTCCTACATTCCCTACGAAACCGGTCACCCGGTGGAAGGCCAGCCCAACCTGGGCAAGATCATCGAGTTCACGATGAACAATGGCTTCGATCCGCGCACCAAGAAGCAGATCGGACCCAAGACCGGGGATCCCGAGACCTTCAAGACCTTCGAGGAATTGTATGCGGCCTTCGAGAAGCAACTGCAATTCAATGAGGATGTCCTCCGGCGCGGCGCCTGGATCGCCAGTATGTTGTGCGCGGACTTTCTCCCGGTTCCGTGGCGCTCGCTCCTGACCGGGGGCTGCATTGAAACCGGCACCGAGGTGTGGAACGGCGGGGCCAATTACTACACCGTGGCCCAGATTGTGGTGGGTGGGGTGGATGCAGCCAACTCGCTCATGGCGGTCAAGCACCTCGTCTACGACGAGAAGAAGCTGACCATGGCCGAACTCAAGAAGGCCCTGGCGGCCAACTTCGAGGGGGAATACGAGAAGGTCCGGAAGCTGTGCTACGAGGGCGCGCCCAAGCACGGTAACGACATCCCGGAAATGAACCGGCTGACGCACCGGGTGTACGACAGCATCCTGAAGGCGTTCAACAATGTTGACGGCGGCGGCAACTTCCTCAGCAAGGACATCAAGTCAGTGCCGGATGCCTACACCAAGAGCATCCACAATTTGATGGGGTTGGTGACCGGGGCGCTGCCGAACGGAAAGAAGAACGGAGTGGCCCTGACCGATGGAAGTCTGTCGGCCATGCCGGGCACCGACGTCAACGGCCCCACCGCGTTGGTGATGTCGGCGGCCAAGGCTCAGGATGCCATCAAATACAGTGCCACGCACATGAACATGAAGCTCCCTCCCGATCAGCTCAAGACCCGCAAGGGCCGGGACAATGTGCTGCGCCTGGTCAAGACCCTGTTTGATAACGGTGGCTACCACATCCAGTTCAACGTCCTTGATACAAACATCCTCCGGGACGCGCAGAAGCACCCGGAAAAATACCGCGACCTTGTCGTTCGGGTAGCCGGTTTCAGTGCCTTCTTCACCAAGCTGGCGCCTGGCGTGCAGAACGAGGTCATCGAACGCACGCTGCAATCGTTCGACGGCCAGAAGTCCTAAAAAATATCGGAGCCGGTGTGGCGTGGCGTCCGGCCACGCCATGCCGGACTCCCCTTGGTCATCAACCAAACCTGCCAACGCAGTGAAGAACAGGAGTCAGCAGAGGAAGCAGAGTAGTGGCGGGCGTCCCGCCTGCCGTAGAGGGCGGCATCTTGCCGCCCGGGAAAAACTGTTCGTGTTGCGGAAACATTCCAATGTCACCCAGTTGACTGCGATGCGAGGTTTTTTTTCCGCCGGGCGGGACGCCCGGCTCTACGTCAGCCAGGATGGCCGACGCTACCATTTTCAAAAAGTCTCTGCTCTCTCTACTGCCTCCTGTTCAACTGAGTGGAAGTTTCAAATCTAGAATTAAATTATGAACACAAATAAAAAACGCATCGCGATCATGGTGGGCGCGGGCTTTGTCCCGGGGATGAATGCCGTGATCAAAGGAGCAGCCCTGGCCGCGGGCCAATTGGGCTGGGAGGTCGTCGGCATCCGGGACGGGTTTGAAGGATTGCTGCATCCGAAGCACTACCCCGAGGGCGGACTGTTGCCCCTCACGCCCCAGTTGATTGAGAATCTGGACCCGTCCACCGGCAGTGTGCTGGGCCAATCCAGCCGCGTGGATCCGTTCCATGTCCGCCAGATCAATGCCGACGAGATGGTCGAGGAAGTGGACCAGTCCGACGAGTTGCTGGCCAAGTTGAAGGCAGAAAAGATTGACGCCCTGATTTCCGTCGTGGGTGGCCAGGGGCTGACCATTCTCTACAAGCTCCATGGCAAAGGACTTAATGCGGTGTGCATTCCCCGGGCCATCGAGGGCGACGTTGCCGCCACCCTGGTTTCATTTGGGTTCAACAGCGCCCTCAGCTTCACCATTGATATGCTCGACAAGGCGCGTCAGGCAGCGCAGGCGGCCCGGAAAATTGCCGTGGTCGAAGTGCTGGGAGCGCAGGCCGGTTGGTTGGCGTTGCAGGCGGGCATCGCTGCGGGCGCCGATGCCGTGCTGATTCCCGAGATTCCCTGTGATCTGCAAAAAGTGGCCGCGAGGTTGAAGGAAAAGATGACCACGCGTCGCTCTTACGGGCTGGTGGTGGTGGCCGAAGGCGCCAAGCTGGTGGACAACGCGAAAGCCGGGACGGACAAGCCGTCCACGCTCAAGGCTTCGCTGTCGCCGCTGGCCTCGGGCGATAACAGCAGTCACGTCATTCAACGGTCGGGTCACGCCGCGGAGACCGTGGCCAGCCGGCTGCAACTCTTGATCGCTGAGGAAACCTTTCCGCTGGTTGTCGGGCTTTGGGCCAGGGGCGGCAACCCGACTGCCGTTGACCGCCAACTGGGACTGGCTTACGGCGCCGGCGCCGTTCAAGCGCTGAACACCGGCCAAAACGGCGTGATGGTGGCCTTCGTGCCACCCGCCATCAAATTCGTGCCGCTGGCCGAAGCGATCAACAAAGTCAGAACCGTGCCGCCGGACAACGAGTTTCTGAAAACGGCCCAATCGCTCGGCATCTGCCTGGGAAACTAAGGAGAACTTTTTATGAGCAATCAATCTACAACTCCTTCCGCTACGACTGGCATCGTCTTGAACATCCAGCGTTATTGCAGCCATGACGGCCCGGGCATTCGCACCAACGTTTTTCTCAAGGGCTGCTCGCTCCGCTGCAAATGGTGCGGCAACCCAGAGAGCATCCGCGTGAAGCCGGAACTCTCTTACGACCCGAAGAAGTGCAAGGGCCGGGAGTGCAGTCTTTGCCTCAAAGATCCCTTCCCGAAGGGCGCTTTCTATTTTACCGAGGGCGAAGAGGGGCCGGTCAAAGTCAACTGGGACCTCACCAGCGGCTGCGACGAGGCCTTGTGTTCGCTCTGCCCGACCGGCGCGCTCGAAATGTATGGCAAAACGATGACCGTGGACGAGGTGCTGGCCGAAGTGGAGAAGGACGCTTCCATCTACCGTTCCTCGGGCGGCGGCATCACCCTGAGCGGTGGCGAGTGCATGTTGCAACCGGACTTCAGCGCCGCCCTGCTCAAGGGCGCCCACGAGCGCGGCATGAACACGGCCGTCGAAACGGCGTGCAACGTGCCCTGGGCCAACATCGAAAAAGTGCTGCCCCACGTGGACACCATGCTGCATGACCACAAGCTCACGATCCCCGAGCGGCACAAGAAGTGGACCGGCGTGGGCAATGAGCGAATTCTGGCGAACTTCAAGAAAGCCTACGAGACCTTTCCCAACACCGAGTTCATCGCCCGCACGCCGCTGATTCCCGGCGTGAATGCGGATGAGGAACACATCCGCGCGGTGCTGGCGTTCATCCGCCCGCACAAGAACGTGATTGATTACGAACTGTTGCCGTATCACCGCTTCGGCCTGGGCAAGTATGAATACCTCGGCAAGGTGTACGAACTGGACGACTACAAAACGCCGTCCGATGAAGTGGTCAAGCACCTCCAGGCCATCATTGACGAAGCCTTCGGCCGCACGGGCCAGAGAGCACCGGCGGCGAAGTGAAGAAAATTCTTTATGCAAACAGTCAGGCACGGGCAAGGAAACCGACCCTGACCATGATGACCTCGTTCAACCTCACGGTGGTGGTTTTCACCGTGGCAAAGCTGATGGCTGGGGGCCTTGCGTGCGACTTGAAAGCAGCGCCGCGACCGCCGTCATCCAGATGAATGGGAAAACTGAATTCATGACCTGGATTTATCGCTACAAGCTGCGGAATTACGTCCGGAATTCGATCTGGCTTCTGTCCGTGTTCGGCATGGTGGCCGGGCTGGTGTCGGTCCATTGCCTTCACTGGGTTGAAGTGCGCGCCGGCTGGCAGTCCAGCTTTGATCCGGATGCGGCGCGGGCGTTGTTCGGCACCCTGGCCGGGGCCATGTTCACGTTCATTGTCTTCCTGGCCTCGATCCTGTTGCTCGTGCTGCAGATCGCCGGCGCCCAGCTTACCCCGCGGATCATCAGCGTCGTGTTCCGGGACGCGGTGACCCGATTCGCGCTAACCCTGTTTGCCTTCACCTTCACTTTTACGCTGGCGGTCCTTTTGCGAATCCACACCACGGTGCCAACGTTCACCGCGTATTCATCCGCTTATTTGTGCCTGCTCAGCCTGGGTGTTTTCCTGTTTCTCATTGACCATGTCGGCCAATCGTTGCGCCCGAGCGGCGCCTTGGCGGCGGTGGCCCGTTTGGGGCACGAGGTCATCCAAAGCGTTTATCCCCGGCGACTCTCCACGCAGAAGGACACTTCACCCGCTGTCTCGAGGTCGCCGACCGGCGAGCCGACCACCACGATCCCAAACCCGAAGGACGGGGTGCTGCTGGCGTTCGATCACGACGGCCTTGTGGCCCTGGCGCAGAAGGCGGAGTGTGTGGTCGAACTGGTGCCCCAAGTGGGGGACTTTGTGGCGGCGGGAAGCCCGCTGTTCCGCATCTTTGGAGACAAGGGCAGGCCACCGGAAACGGCGCTTTGTCAATCGGTGGCTTTGGGCCAGGAACGGACGATGGAGCAAGACCCGGCATTTGGTTTTCGGATCATCGTGGATATCGCTTCCAAGGGGCTTTCCCCGGCAATCAACGATCCGACGACGGCGGTCCTGGCGATTGACCAGCTCCATCACCTCCTGCGCAGTGTGGGCGGCCGGCACCTGGAGGAGGGATTGGCCCACGACAGCTCGGGCGCGCTTCGGTTGGTATATCGTACGCCCGATTGGGAGGATTTCGTCCGCTTGGCGGTCACCGAAATCCGTCACTTTGGCGGCACAAGCATCCAGGTGGCCCGCCGCCTCCGCGCCATGATCGAGAATCTGACGGAGGTCCTGCCGCCGGAGCGCACCGCGCTGCTGCGTGCTGAATTGACGCTGTTACACCGTTCCGCGCAGCGATTCTTCCCGGAGCTTGAAGACCAGGCATTGGCCGACGAGAGCGATTTGCAGGGTGTGGGTGGAAAGCACTCGGTGGGCAAGGCCATGGCTGGCGATCTCAAGTCCACGGGCGCCGGGCCGAAGGCCATCTGAAAGGACAGGTCTGAACGTGATAGTCACACTAAACAAAAAAGGAAATTAAGATGACCGCCGAACAAACCCGACTTGAAGAAGCCCGAACGAAGCATCTTCCCTGGAAGACATGGGGTCCCTACCTGAGCGAGCGGCAATGGGGCACGGTGCGCGAGGACTACAGCGAAAACGGCGATGCGTGGAACTACTTCCCCCACGATCACGCGCGGTCGCGCGCCTATCGCTGGGGCGAGGATGGCCTGGCCGGCATCTCGGACGACCAGCAGCACCTCTGTTTCGCGATCGCCTTGTGGAATGGGAAAGACCCGATCCTGAAGGAACGGCTATTCGGCCTGACCAACAGCGAGGGCAACCACGGCGAGGACGTGAAGGAGTACTACTTCTATCTCGATTCCACGCCGACTCATTCCTACATGCGGTACCTCTACAAATATCCGCAGGCCGCCTATCCCTACGGCGATTTGATCGCGACGAACCGTGACGCCGGCCGGGGTAAACCAGAATATGAGCTGCTGGATACAGGCGTGTTCGCCCAAGACCGCTATTTCGACGTCTTCGTGGAATACGCCAAGGCTTCGCCCGAGGATTTGCTCATCCAAATCACGGTGCATAATCGAGGGCCGGAAAAAGCCACGCTCCAGCTTCTGCCCACGCTCTGGTTTCGCAATGACTGGTCGTGGGGCGGGAATGTCACCCGGCCCAGCCTTCGTCAGGTCGCTCAGGACAAAGCCGGCGGGATCATCGGGCTCTCGCATCGGGACTTGGGCGAGCGTTTCTGTTACGCGGAAGGCGCGGCGGCGTTGCTCTTCACTGAGAATGAAACCAATACCGAGCGGCTGTTCGCCACGCCGAATCCGTCCCCTCACGTCAAAGACGGCATCGGCAACTATGTCGTTCACGGCCATAAGGACGCGGTCAATCCCGCGAAACAGGGGACCAAAGTCGCGGCTCATTACCCGCTAACGCTGCAAGCCGGGGAATCCCGCACCATTCGCCTGCGACTCTGCGACCCGCCCACCAAGGGTGACAAGAAAGCGTTGAGTGAGTTTTTCGGGAAGGGATTTGAATCGGTCTTCAAGACCCGGCTCCAAGAAGCCGACGAATTCTATGCGGCCGTCATTCCTCCCTCGTTAAGCCCCGACGCGGCCAGTGTCATGCGGCAGGCCCTGGCCGGCATGCTCTGGTCCAAGCAGTTCTTTGGCTATGACGTCGGTCGCTGGCTCAAGGAGCACGGCGTTCAGCCCTACAAAGCGAATCAACGTTCCGTCCGCAACGACCGTTGGGGGCACATGGTCAACGCGGACGTGATCTCCATGCCGGACAAATGGGAATATCCCTGGTATGCCGCCTGGGATCTGGCCTTTCATGTCACGGCGTTGACGCTGGTGGATCAGGACTTCGGCAAGGAGCAGTTGGAACTCTTTCTGCGATCCCGTTACCTGCACCCCAACGGCCAGATCCCCGCGTACGAGTGGAACTTCGGGGACGTGAATCCCCCGGTTCATGCCTGGTCCACGATCTTCACCTATCTGACGGAGAAAGCGGATCGTGGTCAGGGCGACCTCGCCTGGCTCGAACGTTGTTATCACAAGTTGCTGCTGAACTTCAATTGGTGGGTGAACCGTAAAGACCGTGCCGGCAACAGCGCCTTCGAAGGGGGATTCCTCGGGTTGGACAACATTGGGGTCTTCGACCGCTCGTCGCCCTTGCCGACCGGAGGATACCTGGAACAGGCCGACGGCACCGCCTGGATGGCGCTGTTCTGCCAGAACATGCTCGAGATCGGTGCCGAGCTGGCGGTAACCAATCCAGCCTATGTCAATCTCACGCTGAAATTCCTCGATCACTTTCTCCTGATCGCTTCGGGAATGATTCGCCCCGGTGAGGAAGGCGGGATGTGGGATGAACAGGACGGATTCTTTTACGATGTGCTGCGCTCCCCGGACGGACGGTCCGAACGTTTGAAGGTCCGCTCGATGGTCGGGTTGCTGCCCTTTTGCGCCGTCACCATTTTTGAAGGGAAGCTCTCGACGAAATACCCGGAGATCGGCGCGCAGGTGCGCGAGTATTTCAAGGCCCGCCCGGAATTGGTCGCCTTCATTCATGACCCGTTCAAACCCGGCTACAAAGATCGCCTGCTGTGCTCGATCTTGAACGAAGCCAATCTCCGCCGGGTGTTGGCGATCATGCTCGATGAAAAGGAATTCTTGAGCCCGTTCGGACTGCGCGCCATCTCGCGGATTCACCACGAGCACCCCTTCACCTATCGCGTCGGCGATCAGGAGTTTCGGGTGGCGTATCTCCCCGGGGATTCGGACAGCGGCATGTTCGGCGGCAATTCGAACTGGCGCGGCCCCATCTGGATGCCGGTGAACATGCTGATTGTGCGGGCGCTGCTGCAGTACCACCTCTACTACGGGAACGACTTCACGATCGAATGCCCGACTGGCTCCGGCAAACAGATGAATCTCTACCAGGTGGCGGAGGAGATCGGTCGCCGCCTATCCCGGATTTTCCTCAAGGATGAACAGGGGAAACGGCCCGTGCATGGCGCTTCGCAAAAATTCCAGGAAGATCCCCATTGGCGCGATTACCCCCTGTTCTATGAATACTTCCACGGCGACAGCGGCGCAGGCGTTGGCGCGAGCCACCAGACCGGATGGTCCGGGGTGATCGCGCGCATCATGCATCTCTTCGGGTCTTTGGATGCGCAAAAAATGCTGGACCGGAAGAAGGATCAATCAGTGGGCGCGGCCACCAAATGACGCGGCATTACTCGATGATGAAAACCATGCGCCAACGAATCATGCCCCTGTGCGCGCTGCCTTTCATCACCAGCGTCTGGTCACTGCCCTGCCGGGGCCAGGATATCGAACCGCGGCGCTGGAGCCATCTGCCCATCGGCGGCAACTTCGCCGGCGCGGGTTACGCCTACACGACCGGCGACATCTATTTCGACCCAGTGCTCAGGCTCGAAGATGTTGAATTCGATCTTCATACCGTCGCCGTGAAATACATCCGGAGCTTCGAGTTGCTCGGTAAGTCGGCTAGAGTGGATCTTACCCAACCCTATCAATTCGGCGACTGGTCCGGCCTGGTCAATGGCGTGCCCACCGCGGTGGATCGGGAAGGATTTGCCGACACCTTTGTGCGCTTCGCCGTGAACTTGATCGGGTCACCGCCACTCAAGGGCAAGAAGTTCGCCGCCTACCGGGCCAGCGCGGATCACGAGACGATCGTGGGCATGGGCCTTATCCTGCAACTGCCGACCGGCCAATACTACGATGACAAGCTGATCAACCTGGGCGGGAACCGGTTCACGTTCCGCCCCCAGTTGGGCGCGGTCCACAACTGGGGCAAGTGGTCGGCGGAAGTGACTGCGGCGGCCCTGTTCTTCACTGACAACAACGACTTTTTCAACGGTAAGCAGTTGGAGCAGGACCCAGCGTATGGCGTGGATGCCCACCTGATTTACACCATTCGCCCCGGCCTCTGGCTGGCTGGCAGTTTCGGCTACCTGGGCGGCGGCGTCACGGCTGTTAATGGCGTTTCGAGCGACAATTCCCAAAACAATCTCGGGTGGGGCTTTAGCGTTGGCATCCCGATCACCCGCGCTGTCGGCGTGAAGTTCGCCTACATCGGCACCCGCACCCAGGTCGGGACCGGCCTGGACTCGGACACCTTCGCCACGGCTGTCTCGGTATCGTGGTAGAACTCAATCAAGCACCAAAAAATGAAAGCCATCACTGTAGAACCAAAGCAACCCGGCAGCGCCCGTTTGGAAGAAGTCGCCGAGCCTCACGAGCGCGACGGGTCGGTCCTGGTCGAAGCCATCGCGGTCGGCGTTTGTGGTACGGATGTCGAGATTGCGGACGGCAAGTATGGCTGGGCGCCGCCGGGCCACACGCGCCTTGTGCTCGGCCATGAGTCCCTTGGTCGTGTCCTGGACCCCGGGCCGGCCAGCGGACTTAAGCAGGGCGACCTGGTGGTGGGCATCGTCCGCCGTCCCGATCCCGTTCCCTGCCCAAACTGCGCCGTGGGCGAGTGGGACATGTGCCGCAACGGTCAATACACCGAACGCGGCATCAAACAGATTCACGGATTCATGTCGGAGCGCTGGCGCATCGAACCCGAATACGCCATCAAGGTGGATCCGACCTTGGGAATTCTCGGCGTGCTGCTGGAGCCCACCACCGTGGTGGTGAAGGCTTGGGAACATATTCTCGCGGTGGGGCGGCGCGCCTTTTGGGAAGCAAAAACCGTGCTCATCACCGGGGCGGGGCCGATTGGCCTGCTCGGTGCCCTGCTTGGCAAACAACTCGGGTTGGAGGTTCACGTTCTGGCCCGGGGCGAAACCGGACCCAAGCCTGAACTCGTGCGCGCACTGGGTGCGACCTACCACAGTGGCAGCGTCGCCAACCTCGGGTTCGAGCCGGACGTGATCATGGAATGCACAGGCGTCGGGCAGGTCATCGCCGAATCGCTGCACAAGATCGGGGCGAGTGGCGTGGTGTGTCTCACCGGCGTAGGACATGGTGGTGCCGTGCCGAAAATCCCCACGGCGAACGTCGCGTCTTCTTTGGTTCTGAAGAACAATGTCTTCTTCGGCAGTGTCAACGCCAACAAACGGCACTGGTACAAGGCCGGCGAAGCGCTGGCCCGCGCAGACCGCTCCTGGCTGGAGCGGCTGATCACGCGACGCGAGCGGCCGGAGAACTTCGCCCAAGCCCTGGCTCGAAATGCCGAAGACATCAAGGTCATCATTCAATTCTCTGACCTGTGAGGACATGAACCATCTACTCAAAGCAAATCGAGCAACCCCGGGATCATTTCAGGAGTTTTGAGAAAAAGAACAACCACAACAATAGACCAAAAACTAATTATGAAAGTCATCATCGTAGGCGGAGTGGCGGGCGGCGCGTCGTGTGCGGCGCGTTTGCGGCGGTTGGATGAAAAAGCGGAAATCCTCATGGTGGAGCGCGGGCCGTATGTTTCGTACGCGAACTGCGGATTGCCTTACCACGTCGGCGGCGTGATTCCCAAGGAGGCCAGCCTCCTCGTCGCGAACGAAGCCACGTTCCGCAACCAGTTCGCCATGGATTGCCGGACCAACTGCGAGGCGGTCTCCATTGATCCCAAGAAGAAGACCGTGGACCTGCGCGACGTGAAGACGGGCAAGGTCACGACCGAATCCTACGACAAGCTCGTGCTTTCGCCCGGCGCGGCTTCGGTCCATCCGCCGCTGCCGGGCATTGATCTGCCGGGAATCTTCCACGTGCGGACGGTGCCGGACGCGCGAACGATCCGCGAATGGATCGAACGCGGCACGGCTTACCTCACCGGGATGAACTGCTATTCCGGCATCCAGATGGTGAAGCCCGTGCGCCGGGCGGTCGTGGTCGGTGGCGGATTCATCGGGCTCGAAACGGCGGAGAACCTGGTTCACATCGGCTTCGACGTGACTTTGATTCAAAAACCCGACCATGTGCTCAGCCCGTTGGACCCGGAGATCGCGGCGCTGGTGCAGGGCCACATCAAGAAGCATGGCGTCAAGGTCGTCGCGAACGACGGCGTGGTCGGATTCAAGCAATTGGAAGGAGGCTGCCTCGAAGTCCAGACCAGCACTGGCAAAACCTTCCCGGCTGAGATCGTGATCCTTGCGATTGGCGTGAAGCCGGACACCACGCTCGCCAAAACAGCCGGGCTCACGATTGGCGAACGCGGCGGCATCCGCGTGGACGACCACATGCGCACGAGTGACCCGGACATCTTCGCGGTCGGCGATGCCATTGAAGTGAAAGATTTCGGGACCGGCGAGTGGAGTCTGATTGCGCTGGCCGGGCCGGCGAACCGGCAGGGCCGCATCGCAGCCGATGTGATTTGCGGTCGCAAATCCCGTTACCACGGTACTCAGGGCACTTCGATCATCGGACTGTTTGGCGGCGCCGCCGCGTGGACCGGTGTCAGCGAGAAAACGCTCAAGAAGCTCGGCGATACCGACTACGAAAAAGTTTTCCTGTTTCCGAATTCACACGCCGGCTATTACCCCGGCGCGAAGATGCTCGGATTGAAGTTCCTCTTCCGGAAATCCAACGGGAAGGTGCTCGGCGCGCAGGCGCTCGGCGAAGACGGACCGGCGGTGGACAAACGCATCAGCGCCTTGGCGATGGCCATTCAAATGGGCGCGACGGTTTACGACCTGGAAGAATCCGAGCTTTGCTACGCGCCCCAGTTCGGCAGCGCGAAGGATGCAGTCAACTTCGCCGGGATGGTGGCGGCGAATATCCTGCGAGGCGACATGCCGGTCAGCCATTGGGAGTCCGTGAACGGTGCGTTCCTCCTCGACGTGCGCGAGCCGGTGGAACTGGTCGTCGAGAATGTGCCGGGCGCGGTCAACATTCCACTGCCGCAACTTCGCGCGCGGCTGGGCGAACTCCCGAAGGATCGCGAGATTCACGTCATCTGCCGGTCCGCTCAACGTGCCTACTACGCGACGCGCATTCTGATGCAGAACGGATTCAAAGCGAAGAACATCTCCGGCGGCATGTTGTCGCGGGCGATGCGAGGTATTGCCGAGTTGAAGTGAAAAAACGCATTCAAGAACCCCGAGTCACAACGACGCGAGAAACAACTCCCGATGAACATCGAAGTCATACCCAACGGACGGAGGACAACCTATGCTTGAAAACATCCTCAAAATTACGCTGGTGCTCTTCATGGTGGGCAACCTGTTGGACTTGGGTTTGCGGTTGGACCTCAAGGTGGCCCTGCGAGGGTTCAGGGACTTCCGCTTCATGGGACTGACCACCCTGTGGGGGTTCATCCTCTGCCCGGCTCTGGGCTACCTGCTCGCCAAGGTGATCCCCTTGGAGCCGCCCGTTGCGATGGGCCTTATCCTGATAACCTTGGGGCCCGGCGGGCCGATGCTTCCCCTCATGGTGGACCGGGCGCACGGGGACCTGAACTACACCGCGACCTTCACGCTCTTTACGACCCTGGGCACGGTGATCTTTTTGCCGATCATGGTTCCGCTGCTGGTCGAGGGTTTGACCGTCACGACCGCGATGGTTGCCAAGCCGATGCTGATGTTCATCCTGTTGCCCATGGTCATCGGCGTGGTCATGAAGCTCCGACGGGCATCCTTCGCCGCTGCGATCCAACCGTTCGTCAACAAGGCCACCAAGATTGATACGCTGGCCATGCTGCTCCTGGTCTTCGGCGTGTATGGCAAAGGGATGCTCGGAACAGTCGGGACTTTTGCGGCCGGAGCGCAGTTCTTGTTCCTCCTCATCGTCACGGCCGGATCGTATTTACTCAGCTTTGGGATGCCGGAGCGCCAGAAGAGCGTGTTGTCCATCGGGGTCTGCTGCCGTCAGATCGGCCCGGCCCTGGCGCCGCTTTACATCGCTCCGGGGGTTGATCCGCTGGCCATCGTCACGACCGGTGCGCTCGGGACGATCACTCCGATTATCGCCATGCTCATCGCCGCCCGCATTTATGCCAAGCGCGCCGGCAAGACCGATGCGGGAGATCAGGCAGCCACCCCATCCTCAACTTGAAGTTTGGGATGATTGAAGGAATCCCAGTTCACATGAAAGGAGAACGGTCATGAACATTGAAAAGGCCTTCAGCATCGTGGCGATGTTTTACGCCCTGGCGAACCTGGGGTCCATGGGCCTCGAGCTGAACCTGCGCGAAACACTCAAGTCGTTGCGTAGCTTCCGGGTGCTGGCGCTGACCCTCGGGTGGTGCTGGGTGGTCGGTCCGGCCTTTGCGATTCTGCTGACGAAGATCCTGCCGATGGCAGAGCCGTACGCGGTGGGGTTGCTCATCTTCAGTCTGGCGCCCACCGCGCCGATGTTGCCGATCCTCATCCGAAAGGCCCGGGCCGACATTTCCCTTGCGGCGGCGATCATGCCGCTGGCCGTGGTCAGCACCGTGATCCTGATGCCGTTGCTGGCACCGCTCCTGATCCCGGGGCTGACGCTGAGCAGTTGGGACATCGGCAAGCCACTCCTGCTCACCGTGCTGCTGCCGCTGGTGATCGGCGTGGTCATCAGGGTCTATGCCGCGCGGGTGGCCGGCAGGATTTTCCCGTGGGTGAAAAAGATCGCGGGGATCTCCACCTTGCTTCTGCTCGGTTTCGTTGTGCTCATGAACTGGCGGGTGCTCCTCAGCACCCTGGGTAGTTTTGCCATCGCGGGCCAGGTCCTGTTTATCCTTGGCATGGCGCTGGTCGCTTATGTCTTTGGCTTTGGTCTCAACCAGGCCCAGCGTAGTTCCATGGCGCTGGCGGTGTGCTCGCGCAATGGCAGTGCCATGTTGATGGCAGTCACCGCCTTTCCGGTCATTGATCCGAAATTGATGGCCATGGCTCTCCTCGCGGTCCCAGTGCCGCTGATCGTCTGGCTGCCTTTGGCACGCTTCCTCGGCTCCCGGGCCGGCAAGACCAGTGCGGGAGGTGCGGGAGAACTCCCCGCGCAGTCAGCAAAATGAAAAGACAACCCATGAACAATACTATGAAATCGAAACTCAACCTCTTGGTGGCGGTCTGCGCGCTGCTGGCGTCAGTCGCCCAGGCCCAATCCGATTCAGGCTTACCCAGTCCGCTCACTCTCGCGCCCGCCGCCGCCACTTCCTCCGACGGCGGCGGCGCGGGGGTTGACGACGCAGCGGCCAAGGCCGCCGAATTGGCCAAGACCCTCGCGAACCCCATCGGCGCCCTCATCAGCGTGCCCCTCCAGAACAACTTCGATTGGGGCGCGGGCCCGGACGGCGATGGCTTCCAGTACAAGCTCAACCTGCAGCCGATCATTCCCATCACGCTGAACGAGGACTGGCTCCTCATCTCGCGAACGATTCTTCCCTACGTTTATCAGGAGAACGTCCTCGGCACGTCCAGCCAGTCCGGGTTGGCGGACACTTTGCAGAGCTTCTTTCTGTCGCCGGTTAAGCCCACGAAAGGCGGTTGGATCTGGGGCGCGGGGCCGGCCTTGCTGCTCCCCACCGCCACCGATGATTTGCTGGGCGCGGAGCAGTGGGGCGCCGGACCTACCGCAGTGGTGCTCAAACAGCAGAACGGTTGGACCTACGGCGCGCTGGTAAATCACATCTGGTCCTTTGCTGGCGAGAGCGATCGCGCGGATGTCAGCGCCACCTATCTCCAGCCGTTCGTCTCCTTCACCACGAAGAAGGCCACGACCTTTACCTTGAATACCGAGTCCACCTACGACTGGGAAAACGATCAATGGACGGTGCCGCTGAACCTCATGGTTCAGCAGTTGGTAAAGATCGGCAAACAACCCGTCGCCTTGACCGTGGGCGCCCGCTATTACGCGGACAAACCCGACGACGGCCCGGATTGGGGAATCCGTTTCGCCGTCATCTTTCTGTTTCCAAAGAAATGAAGAAGTTGATTCAACAGGAGGGAGCAGAGGTAGCAGAGATCAACCCCTTGAGAATCTCTGTTGCCTCCGGCTCGGCTTCCTCACGCAGTTCCGTAACCTGCCCGTTCGGCGCGCCGGAAGGCTTCCAGTTCGGTTTTGAGCGGTGCCCAATAAGCGCGGTCTTTGGCTTGTTCAGCGCGGGCTTCGGCGTCCAGGGCGGCGCGCAAAGCCTCGCCCGCGCCGGCCACTGCGAGCTGCAGCAGCGGGCGCCGTGTGGTTTGGGCGCGGGCTTCGTTGGGAAATCGGTGGGCCAGGCGGATGAGGCGCTCCGGCGTTCTCGACTCACCCAGCCAGAACCGCACGCGCTCCGGGGTGGGTTCGTCGCCAAACGCCCGATAATGGGCCTCGACCAGCGCGTCAATGATCGGCCAGTCTTTTTCACGCTGGGTTTTCTTCGCTTGGACCAAGTCCTCCACGGAAAGGAGTTCGAAGGTTTCCCCGTTCGTGTCCTGGATCGTTGTCCGTCTGGCCCACAACACTGCAAAATCCGGGAGGTCCCGCAGCCGGGTCATGACGTCCACGCGCAGGCCGTCGGCCTCGCCGCCCTGGCAGCGGAAATGCGCTGCGTGGCCGCGGGCCAGCAGCGCCGGCTCGAAGGGGGGCACGGCGATGCGTTTGGCGTTGAGATCGGCCAGGGCGGCCCGCAGCCGGGAGAAATTCTCCTCCGAAGCCAGCAGCGCCAGGTCCACGTCCTTGCTAAACTGCGCCGCGCCGTAAAACACGCAAGCCTGGCCGCCCATAAGCAGCGCCTGTACTTGATGTTTCCGGATCGTAGAAAGGACTTGTCGGATCGGGGTCGGGATCAAGGCTGCCTCCCATCGCAAGGTATTGCGCGAAGATTTGCTCGCTTTGACGGAAGCGCTCGATCGGAGTCAACTCCAGCCACTCCTGCCATTCATCGGGCATCTCTTCAAACGTCATGGGGACAGTTTTCTAACAGACCTCTTGCCGAAACCAAGTCAAATGTCGGTCTGACCGAAACTGAAAACCCGGCAGCGGCCGGGACTGAAGCCCGCGCTTCATGATGATTTTCCTGTTTCCAAAGAAATGATGCACCAGATCACCAATCACTGATTACCGATTACTGACCACTGATTATTAACTTAAGAAACCCGCGGCATGAACAACACTCTTCTTTCGAAGATCCGCTGGCTCCGCCCGTTCGCGGGCCTGCAGGGCATCACCATGGCCGATGTTCCGAGAGAAGCCATGGCGGGCGTCACGCTGGCCGCCCTGATGATTCCGCTCAACATTGGCTACGCGCAGGTGGCGGGCCTGCCTCCCGCGGCCGGCCTCTACGCGGCCATCATCCCGCTGGTCGTCTTCGCCCTGCTCGCCAGCTCGCGCCACTTGGTCACCAGCCCGGACGCCTCGATGGCCACCTTGGTCGGGGCCACCCTCGTTGCCTTCGCCGCGCCGGGAGAAGCGCGTTTGCCCTACGCCCTCGCGCTGGCCGTGATCTGCGCGTTGCTGTTCTTCATCTTTTGGATCTTCCGGCTGGCGTTCCTCGCCAATTTCCTCTCGCGCGCCGTGATGGCGGGCTTCATCACCGGGCTTGGTGTCGAGGTGTTCACCAACCAGGTCCGGAAGATCCTCGCCGCTCCGCACGTCGGTGAAGCCACAGGTCTGGTGGCGGCGGCGGAGCACCTCAAAGAAACCATGGCGACCTCGGTGAGCACCGAGGGTTACTTCGTCGAGATTCTGGCCATGATCCACTCCATCCCGCACGCGAACCTCTACTCGGTCGTGATCGGGGTGGCGGCCTTTCTGATCGTGCGGCTGATGAAGCGGTATGCGCCGAAAATCCCCGGGGCATTGGTCGCCCTGGTGCTGCTGACGACTGTAGTCGCGCTGCTCGATCTCCCGGCCAAAGGGGTCGCCGTGCTGGGCAAGGCGGTCCCCGCAGGGCTGCCTACGCTGACACTTCCCGCCATCCCGCTGGCCGATTACCTGAAGCTGCTGCCGGGCGCCCTGGCCATCGTGGCCATTCTCCTGTGCGAAGGCCTGCTCGTGGTCCGCAGCTACAGCAACAAGCACGGCTACAAGGCCGACGGCGACCAGATGTTGTTTGCTTACGGCGCGGCCAATCTGGCGGCGGCCTTCACCGGATCCCTGCTCACTGGCAACAGTCCGTCCCGCTCGGCGGCGATGGACGGTGCGGGCGCGCGCAGCCAGTTGCCCAGCTTGGTCGCGGCCGTGACCATTGCCCTGGTGCTGCTTTTCTTCACCGACCTGCTGGCGTATCTGCCCAATGCAGCCCTGGCCGGGATCGTCGCCAACGCAGTGCTGTCGTTGATCGAGGTTCACGAATTCAAAGAGCTGTGGCGGATGCGTCGTTCAGAGTTCTGGATCGCCACGGCCTGTTTTCTGAGCGTGCTGGTCCTGGGTCCGTTGCGCGCCGTCGTCATCGCCTTTCTCATGTCCGTCATTGATGTGATCCGGCGGGCGTCTCGTCCGGACACGTCAGCGCTCCTGGAAGCGCCCGACGGCAGCCACTTCCTTCCCGCGGACGAAGGGAAGGCAGCCGGTTCTTCCGGCCTGATGGTGTATCGCTTCGGCGCTCCACTCTATTTCGCCAACGCAACCCTGTTCCTTGACGACGTCGAGCGGTTGGTCACGCAGTCGCCCACCCCCGTCCGCTGGTTCGTGCTGGATGCGCAAGCGATGGTGGACGTGGACACGACCGGCGCGGGGGTTCTACGTCAAGCGATCACCCTGCTGAAGAAGCGGAACATCACCTTCGCCGTCAGCCGCGCCGACCGTTCCTTCCGCTCGTGGTTGAAAGAGTACCACCTGATGGAACTGATCGCCCCGAACCGTTTTTACCCCACCAATCGTCACGCTGCTCAGGCGTTTCGCCAATCTCCAGAGAGCGCGTCCGCGCAACCTGACTCAGGTGCGGCGGACAGAAACACGAAACGCGAATGACGACGAGCCTGAAAATCGTGCGCAACGCCAACCAGTCAGTACCATGAAACACAAACTTCTCTTCACGCTCATCCTCGCCGGCGCACTGCCGCTTTCAGCCCTTCGCGGCGGGGAAAACGACAAGTGGACGTTCGACGTGTCGCTCTACGGCCTGGCCGTGGGCATGTCCGGCGATGTCACGGTGCGGGGCGTTCCCGCCGATCTGGATGTAGGCTTCGACGACATTTTGGACAACCTCGAATTCGGTGGCATGGGCACAGTGCGCATTGGTTACGAGCGGTGGGCGTTGACCACCGATGTGATCTACATGGGGCTGGGCGCGTCCAAGAAAGGCGTGAGCGCGGACTTCGATCAATGGATGGTCGAGCCAAGCTTGAGCTATCGTTTCTGCGAGGGCTTCGAACTGCTGGCGGGCACCCGCTACAACAACCTCAGCGGGGAGATCCGTGGACCGCTCGGTCGCAATCCCTCCGGCACGCAGGACTGGTGGGATCCAATCGTGGGCGCAAACCTCAGCCTGCCGTTGGGAGGCAAATTCAGCTTCAACGTCCGGGGCGACATTGGCGGATTCGGCGTCGGCTCGGACCTGACCTGGCAGGCGTTTCCGTACTTGGGCTGGCAATTCGCCAAATGGGGATCACTCCAAGCCGGCTACCGCTGGGTTTACATGGATTACGAAACCGGCAGCCGCACGAGCCAGTTCAAATACGACGTGCTTTCGCAAGGCGCGCAGGTCGGCTTTACGTTCCACTTTTAGACGCGGGCGAGAGGTCCTCTGCGAGCCCCAGTGGAGCGCAACCTACGCTTCAGCCGTTCCCGCGGCGGAAGCCGTTCGCGAGAAGTGAATGGAATCCTCGTAGCGTTTGGTCAGCATCCGGACTCGTTGGGCGATGACTCGCGCGAGAGCCAGCGCGAACGGCGCCGCCAGCGCCGGCGCTTCCGCCAGCATTTTCCTCAGGGCCGCGTCGGATACTTTGATCAGCACGCTGGGTTGATTGGCGATCACATCGGCCGAACGCGGGCCTTGATCCACAATCGCCAGTTCGCCGAAACACTCACCCACGCCCATCGTGGACAGTGTGGTTTCGCGCCCGTCAATCATCACCCGGGCGCGCACTTCGCCTTCCAACACCATGAACAGCGAATCGCCATGGTCACCCTTGTTCACAACGACGCCAAACGGCGCGACCTTGACCACTTCCAAATAGGTCAGCAGCGAGGCCAGCAAGCGATCCTCAACGTCGGCCAGCATCTTGATGCGGCGCAGCGAGCCTGGTTGGATGCCCATCGCGTCGGCGGCGGCAGCCGCGGCTGGTGGGAGCTTCGATTTGAATAAAACCTTCAGTTCGGACAGGTCCGACGCGCGCGCCCAGGTAGCGTCCTTCTCCCTGAACACCCAGGAATCGGCCCGCACCTTGCCCTGCTTGATCCAGGTCACCAAACCGGGCAACTCTACCGGCCCGTAGGCAATGTTGTCCGCTCCCCAGGCCCGATAATTGACGCTTGCGTTGGTGTCCATTTGCAGTTCTGCTTACGCAAATCGTGGGCCGCTGTCAAACATTCATCACCGGTACTGTCCCACGCCAAGCCTAGGAGATTTACTGGGTTACAGGCGGCCCGGCTTTTGGCAAATTCTTTCCCGACATGCTTTGTCTGAAGACTGTGACCATGAACCGCAGGACGGCCAGCGGGCCAAGCGCCTGTAACCATTCCACTCGTCCGACAGGCGAAGAATCGGCGTGCCTGACTGACAGCCGGAACCTCTCTGCCTGCTCTTGATGAACATCACCCCTCCAACAACTATGATGCAATCCTCCACGGTTCAGTTCTCCAAACTTCGCGCCGTTACCACAAGTGCTCTGGCCGTCGTGCTGCTTGCGTTGGCGGGTTTCGGTTGCGGGGCCACCAAACCAAGCGGCGCCAGCTTCGCCTCCGTGCTCATCAAAGGCCGTACGGCCCAGGAAATCGCGAACGTGACAGCGCAGGTTTTCCAGGAGGAAGGTTACGTGGGCGGTTCGATGAAAGGCCATCCCATGGTGTTCCAGAAGGAGGGCTCACGCATGACGGATATTGCTTATCAGGGCATCGTGGACACTCATTACGGTGCCGGCACCGTGGTGCGGGTAAAGGTGGACATCGTCAGTGCGGGGGCGGAAACGCACCGGCTGCAATGTCAGGCGTATGTTGTGCGCAATGCGGGGGACGGCTTTTTTGAGGAGGAGCAGCGGTTGGCCAATATCCGTAGCGGGCCTTACCGGGCGCTGCTGAACAAAGTGGCGGACCGCTTGAAGTAGTCGGTCACCACCGCGCAACCAGGCCCCACCACATACGCTTTGACGACGTGAAAGTTTAGGAGCGGCTGGCGGTTCGCTGCACTCCGTGGATTGAATGCACCTTGCTTGGAGTTGGAGGCGAGGGTCGGAATCGCACAGAGCCGGGGATTCTTTCCCAAATTCACGACTCCGTCGTTACCGCCTCGCCACCAGAGGCGTGCGCCTCATAGCTAACGAACGCCAATAGAATCAGGCGTTTGAGCGTGTGTGTCAAGCACCCGACATCACGCGACCAATACAAATCAGCTACTCACCTATTACTCATTTATCACGCGTTCACTGGCACTTTCACTGGCACTCTTTTCGTAAAAAAGGCCGTGTTAATCAGGGCTAAATGACATCCGTCATCAGTGTATGTTTCCTGCCGAGGCAGGCATCCGCAGATGAGGTTATCCGTTGTGTTCATCCCGTCTGCACCCGCGCCTCTGGTTGCTCCGCGCAACCTCGCGCCAGCGGTCGCAACATCTTGCGCCCGCTGTCACTTCGTTGCTGATGCTCCGCTGCCCGGCGGCGCGGGCGCAGACGGGTGCGTTTCGTCAGGAGCGGGTCTGCTCTCTCCGGGCGGGTGAAGAGAGCAGTCCCGCTCCTTCGGAACGAAACGCAAAACATGAACACAACGGAAAACCTCATCGCCAATGGATGCACCGCAACCGCTCCGCAGCCCGCAAACAACATCGTCAAGCCAATCAAATTCCCGGCTCAACCACAGGAATGGAAGATTGTTTCACTTCGGGAATGTCCCACACCCGACACTATGCAACAGTGTGAAACACCGGATCAGGCAGCCGCCTATTGGAAAGCGCATATCGCGACTCATCCTTACTTCAATTCTGAATGTGAATGTCTGGTGGTGTTCATCCTCAACACACGGCGGCGCATCAAGGGGCACTATCTGGTGTCCATTGGAACAATGGATACAATTCTTTGTCATCCGAGGGAGGTATTCCGTTTAGCAATCATGGCGAGTGCCGCCGCAATCATCATCGCGCACAATCATCCGAGTGGCGAACCGACACCATCCGAAGCCGACATTAAAATCACCCGCGACCTCATTCGAGCGGGCCAACTTCTCAAAATCGAAGTCCTCGATCACATCGTCCTTGGAAACCCAAACCACACCAGTCTTCGCAGTTTGGGCTATTTTTACTAAGCGAGGCGTGACTTCGGCCCGCTCTGGGCCGGATCATTCGTGTAGCAATCAGTCGGACACCGTCATCGCGAACACCACTTGATTCTTCCATTCATCAAGAGGAAGTGGCTGCGACATCCGACTCGCCGATTGATTGAAGGCGATACAGTTGGGCGACCATTCTGGTTCACAGTCACACTCCACCGAGGCCGATGCTCCTTGAGCAAGTTTAGCCAGATGTTTTTCTCACACCCACACGGGCATTGGAATACTGCGACCCAAGGTTCAGCTTCACCCACCAAATACACGATTCGCGGCTTCACGATCTCCGGCTCGTCACTGACCCGCTCCACATTCCAACGCCGACCCACGGGCAACCTTGCCCACGCGGCTTTCAGCAGGAGGATGAACCGCTTGATGATCATCCGAAATGGCAATCCAAGAAGGGTTCTATGTCGCCACGTCCGGCGTAAAGCTGGAGAACGCGGCAGGGCTCGCCACCGTTGCCGTTTCCAAAGATGCCGTTGATGAGATCAAACCATTGGTGACGGATTTCGTTGTTGGGATCAATGCGAAAGGGGTGGAGGCGGGCCAACAGATTGTTCACCGCGAGCGTCGCACACAGACCATTGACGCTGATGACTGCGGGGCTTTCCACTTTCACTCCCTTGATGTAGCCCTCATCTACTTCGGCAGTGAACTGTTCTGGGTTGGTTCTGCGTAACGAAGCGGCCCGTAGTGCTTCAGGGCCATAAACGCGACGGGACAACAAGCTTGATCCGCCAGGCGACAGAAAATGCACCGAGCCGCAAACAACATTGACGCCACCTTTTCCGTCGGCGTCCAAACGAACCCCCAAGTCAAAATAGGGAATGAGGTAAAACGTGGCCAGCCGATTGAGAATATCACGTCCATCCACCGTATCCATGCAGCCAAACAGCACGTCACACGTCGCCAGCTTTTGAAGCACGCCCGTGTGAAAGAGATTTTTGGCCGAAGGTGTGACCTGTGTGCATGTTCCCATGATGCGACGAATCGCCGACTCAAGTGCCTCGACTTTAGGCGTCTTACTCTCGGCTTGTTCCAGGGTGGAGTTGACGATGCGATTGAGGTTCTTGTGTTCAATGATGTCAGGGTCAACCAAAACTAATTCCCCGACACCGAGCCGCGCGAGTTGCTCGATGACCCAACTTCCCGTCCCGGAGCACCCCACCACGCCCACTCGAAGCGAGTTGAGCAGCGCAACGGTTTTTTCCCCGAACGCCTGGGCGGTTCTCAGGTCTTTCGAGGCGATTTCCTTGCGTGATGGGGCAAAGTCAAAAAAAGCGATTTCATCTCCTGCCACGGCGATACGACTCACAGCCACGAACTGCAAATCCGCCGTTATCACCCGGGCGAACATTTCCTTGTTGGGTAGCATGACGGCGCTGGCGTGAGGCATACCATCGTCAGTCCACCCGTGCAGTGAGCTAAAAAGTTCCGCATCCGATCGGTCGTCAACCTCCGAGAATTGGCGGTAATAACCCGGATGGCTATGAATCTTGAGCACAGCCATGTGCTTCCGCATCGCCTCCTCGTAAATCGGCCGGCCAATGTCAGTTGGCCAATGCACTCGCAAGGGATGTCGCTCGTGGCATTTGTCATGAGGGATCAACAGCAATTTGTGGACACAGAGTATATGGATGCTGTCGTCGTCTCGTCGGCCACATAATGCGAGTGCCACCGCTTCCTTGCCGTCACCGGGGAATAAGTGGCGGCGCAGTTCCTCGACCTGTTGCGCGGTGAATCGCAGATGATATGACTTCATCGTTCAGTTGCGTTGGAATTCACGCTCCAGCCAATGTTTCACCAGCACCAAATGCGTCAGCACGTTGTATTCGCCAGGAATCCAAGGATTGGCTGGTGTGTAATGGCGTGACCATCGCTGCCAGCTTTTCCCGTCAATGTTGGCGGTTGCCTCCGTGTTGGGAATGCCGCGTCCATCTTTACGGCTCAATGGCGGATGAAAAAAGGCCATGTCCAACTGAGCGGTCGGGTAGCCGCCAGGAATCTGGACGGCTACCGACACTGATTCGACGTTGTAACCGCTGGGCACGCGATACCCGTGAACCAATACCCAACCCGCATCGTTGCCAGCCTTCACGGTCTCCCAATGGAGGCCACCGTCATCAAGCCCGGCAACATCCGCCTCTGGGAGGCGGAATTCACGACGCGGATTCTGAAATCCTTCCGTCTGGTCTTTCGGCAGCGTGATGAATCGCTCCACGCCAGGTGCGGTGAAGTCCACCACGTCGTTGAGGCCGATGGCCACGACTCGACCGCCCTTGAGTTTTTGATTCAAGAGCCAATTCTCTGGCGGCAGCTTCTTCGCCAGTTCTAAAATCTGGCGACCCGTCATTTCCGGCACGTTGACCGTGTATTTTTCCCGGTCAATGCGGATGATGTATCTCTTGGCCTTGGGCGGCTTGCCGCCGTGCATCTTGGAGAATTCCTCAACGTCGAGTTCCTCCACTTCAACAGCTTCAGGGTTGGCCGGAAGCTGTCCGCTGTTTCCTGTTTTTGAATGTTCTTTTTCCATAGGCATTTCTATCTTTCCGAAGGCGGTTGTGCCTCCACCCAAATATATGCGGGCAGGTAACAGGCAGGGGGGCGGATGGTGCTGCCGGCCAAACCAAGGCCGGTGTTACCAAGTCGCATTTACAGGGTGGAGAAAGGTGTCCTATGCGAGAAAACGCGACTGTAGCTGAAGAACAGGCCGCCGGAGCAGCAGACGATTTGGATCTGCTGCTTCGGATGACCTTCAAGGATGAAAACCGAGAGGACGCGGAAGCAGCCTTGGCGGAATTCTTCCGCCGATTCCAGACGACGCTCCTCGGTTTTGCGGAAAAGAACGGCTTCCGGGCTTTGGGTTGGAATCCCGACGACTTTGTCCTGCGAACCTTTGAAAAGGCGTTTGTGAAGGCCGGTTCGTTCAATGCCCCGTCCGGTCTGTCGCCTGAAAAGCTGCGGTTAAAAATCCAGGCCTGGCTTTTCCAGATTGCCAAAAACGAGTTCCTGATGGAGTTCCGCAAGCCAGAGAGGAAACAGGAAGCTCCCACCCGAAAGGAACAGGAAGAAGCCGAGGCTCAAGCTCAACTGCCAGAAAAAGCTCCCGAACGGTTCGACCTTCGCGCCCTCCAAAGCAAAAAAGCGGCAGTTCGGACATTCCTTGAGGCGCTGCCCGAGGCCGACAGCGAGATGCTGGTAATCTCGATGAATTTCTACGACTTCAAGACAGGCAAAGCCCACATTCCCGACGACATTCTGGCGGGGCTTGCCGATTCGATGGGGACGACACCAGAAAGCATTAAGACGAAGAGAGGAAGACTCCTCCGAAAATTGGAAGAGTATCTTGAAACCAAAACATAACCACCACACAAGTGACGCAACAACGAAAGGAATTATGAATAACCACGGTGAGAACCCGGCAAAGAAAGGCATCACGGGCGAAGAGCTTGAAAGCCTGCTGCATCAGGTTCTTCGAGAAGACGGAAAAGTCTTCCCCGTGTCTGAAGAAGACATCCGCAACCTCGAAGCCGAGATTGATCCCAGCGAGGTTCAGAGCATTGATCCTGCCCGGCTGCTGGCCAGAGTCAGGAATCAAAAGACAGAGGAAAGTTCCAAGGTCGTTTCGCTGTTCGGTAAAACATCGCCCGAAGTTGAAAACGAACTGCTGGCGATGGCGGCGCGAAACGGCGGCCAGATCACGGACGAAGTCCGAAAGCAAATGGAGCAGGATCGCGCCAATGCCGAGAAGGGCTTAACGGACGAGAAATGAGCAGAAGCAAAGTCACCCCAGCGCGGCGGCAGGAAATCATCGCGCTCGCCGAGGCGGTTGCGGAGACGCACTGCCCGGCCCGGTTCATTGATCCAATTTGCATCATGGGCAACAAGCACATCACCCACTCCGCAAATTACTATGGCGATGGCTTCGACGGAATGCTTGAGCACCGCAAGGGGAGATTTCACATCTTCTGCAACCTCGACAGGCTGGGAAATCTGACTTCACCAAGAGCACGGTTCACACAGGGGCACGAACTTGGCCACTATTTCATTGATGAGCACCGCAACGCTTTGCTGGCCGGCGCTCCAGCGCATTTCTCAATCGCCGATCAACCGGATGCCGAGCGCATCGTCGAACAGGAAGCCGACCTGTTTGCCTCGCACTTGCTGATGCCCGCCGCAAGGTTCAGCGCCGTTTTTTCCAAGCAGCCGCCCGGATTGGAAGGCATCCGAGGTATCGTGAAGGAGTTCAACGTTTCCTGTGCCAGTGCGGCGATCCGATTTGTTGAACACAACACTCAACCGGTCGCCCTGGCATACTGGAGAAATGGAAAGCCGCCGTGGACCGAGGTGAATGTGGCTTTCCGAAACATTGGCCTGCATCACCTGATGACACGCTCGGACTTGCTGCCGCCAGACTGTGCCACCTCGTTGGCAATCGCCGACAACCCTAACGCCTATTGCGAACCCAAGGCATCCGTTTCGCTCGCATCATTCTGGTTCAATGGCGTGTATCCGGGAAGCCAGCAGGACATCATCGTCCAAGAAGAAGCACTTCGGCTCGGACGATTTGGGGTTGTAACCATTCTTCGCCCGCTGCCCAATTCAAAATGAGCCTCCGTCCGGTGCGCGCTGTTGCTGCTGGACCATTTTTGAAAAGCGCTAAATCACTCTGCTTTGCCCGCCTCGGAAACGGCTATTTCGCGAATCATTGGCTGTCCGTCAGGAATGATTGACCGCTGGTTGCTCGGCAATGACGTAAGAAATGATAGTTCCATGCGCTGCATCGCGGTTTCAATGCGCCGCAAAGCGTGGCCGCGCAGAGTGACTTCGTGTGTGGCGAAGACCAGCCGCAGCCGCTGCTCTTTGCCATCGCGCTTGAGTTCGGCGAAGGCGAATTGATCGAAAGGCAGCAGAAGGCTTTGTTCAGCCGATACTTCGATTTTGACCGCGCGAGCGTTCGGATCGCTCGCCCAACATTCGGGTGATTTTGTGCTCATGGGTTTCAACGGGTTGATGACGATGACGGGAAAGTTTCAGGCGACAGAAGTTGTCAGCAGCACGACGGCCAAAGCGCAGCATGTAACCATGCAGCCGATCCCAGAGGCGAAGACCGCGCCGATGGGTTAAGCCAGCGGCGAGTTCCATCGCAAGCGGGCGATGCCCGGAGCGGGTGACGTTCTCACGCAATTGCTCTTTGTCCGGTGTGAAGATGCGGATGCCGCGCCGGCCGCGCGAAATGGTCACATACCATTGCTGCGCGTTGGTCGCAGCCTTGATGGTGGAGTCGGAAAACAAAACGTAATCCACTGTTTTGCCTTGCGAGCCGTAGGACGTGACGGCGTAGCCCGGCAGGAACTCGCGGAAGCTCGCGTCCAACACCCGGCCATCGGTGAGTTCAATGCTGCCATCAGAGCGAACCGATTTCACCGCGACAAGCTCGCCGTTTGTGACGCGGCCACCCGTTGCGAGTTTGCGATTGGCTTTCAGGTGCAGCCGGTCGCCGGTCGCGACAGCAATTTCGCGTGTCTGACAGACCGAAATGTGGTCGAGCATCTTGTTCGATACCGTGACGAATCGCCCACCGACTTCCACGAGCAGCCCGGTTTTGAGTATCCCCGACAGCTTGCCTTTCGCCCCGGCATCGGCTTCGCGCACTTTCTGGTTGAAGACGATGACCGCACCTTGCGGGTAGAATCGTTCGTCGCGCTTCTGCGCATTGGTCAGGTCAACACGTTCGAGGACTTCAACTGCGGTATCATTCGCGCCGAGCAATCTCTTTGCTTTGAGCGCCTCGCGAACTCGCGTATTCACTCGATGCACCTCGCCCCAGGTCTGTGACACTACGACCACCGAGGCGTTTTGCTCGGTGAGGCGAAGGTGTTCGTCGGCGAGCTTGTCGGCTTGTTCGCCCAAGCCGCACCCAACGACCGCGCCCATTAGGTCCAGCCGTTTGAAGGATTCCGCCAGTCTTCCAGCCGCTGCGGACTCAACCGCCTTCCGATACCGCTTGATGCTGGCGCGCTCGCTGTTATCGCGACCAAGGCCGGGGTCTTGGCGGCGAATCTTGTGCAACTCCACCGGCTTCACGCCTGCATGTCGCTCGATGGCAAGCAGCGCATCGGATGCTTCCACCGCACCATGCTGCCGAGTGTCGCCCGATAGAACAACGCGGGCATTCCGCTTCTTGGCCAGGCGGAGCAATGCCAGCATTTGACGCCCTCCAATCTGGCCAGCCTCGTCCACGATGATTACCGCGCGCTCCTGCAACTCAGCCTTGGTAAGAAAGCTGGCGACCGTCGCCGGAGATGGGAAACCCGCCTTCTCCATTTCCACGACCTGCTGGCGTTGCGGCGCGAGAACGGCGATGCGCCGGCCAGACTCCCGTAGTTGCTCGACCAGCTCGCGCAGAACAAAACTTTTGCCCGTGCCCGCGCCGCCACGAAAAATAGAAACCAGATTGGTCGAGCTGAGTAATCCTTCGAGTGCCTTGCGCTGTTCGTCATCAAGCTTCGGATTTGTGGGTTGGGGATTGGGCACGAGCGGCCAGCATTCGCCGACGCCTTCTTTCGCGGTCTGAACGATCTCCCATTCACGCAGCAACACTTCGCGCATCGTGACCGCACCGGAGCGGTCCTCGTCTCGTATGTAGCCGCGCCGCCGGGTGAAATCCTTGAGTTCGATAATGGAGAAGCCTTCGCCGCGCGCCCGACCCAATGCCTCCTGCCACAACTGACATTCAAGCACGACCGAATTCCGGTCGAACAAATGATCCTCGGCCCATTGAACGGCCTCGCTGACCGTGTGGCCCTTTTTCTCCTTCACGTCCAGGTCCGGTAAACTTGAAAGCCGCTGCAAAGCCGCTTGCTCAGTCCTGTTCAACTGCGCTTCCCACAGTCGTCGGAGTTCGTCGTGACTCAGGGTTTTCTGTTTCCGGGATCGCTCCGTCGTCGCCAGTTGCTCGCGCAAATCCTGAAAGTTTCCACCGGTGAGTTCAGGCTTGTCCGCGAGCAGCTTGGCAAGCGCCTCATCAATCTGTGTGTGCCGCTTCGAGAATCGCTCGCACAGGTCGTTGGAGACGCCTTCGATTTCAAAATCACCGCGAGCCCGATTGCGAACGCGGTAGCCGAAAGCCCGCAGTTCACGAGCGAGTTCGTGATAGTAAGCGTTCTCGGCAAACTTTCTGGCACGCAGCAGTTCGTAATTCTGGAGCGCCTTCCAGCGGTTTTCTGTCCCGTCGAAGGTCGCGTTGAACACGATGCAATGCGTGTGCAGGTGCGGGTCGAGGGCGCGAGACGTATCGTGCGTGAACAACGCTGTCACGAAGTTGCCGGTCAGGCGGTCGCTTTGCGCTCCACCAGTGCGAATGCGCGTCGCGGCAAACGCCTCGAATTCCCGCAACGCCGACCTCACGGCCCGCGCGTGCGCCTCCAAAATCCTTTTGTCCTCCCCAATCAGTCCCGCGATGGAAACCGACTTCGGCGGAGAGAATGTGAAGTCGTAGAATATCCGCCGATTGGCCGCGTTTTCGCCGTCTTCCGTCCGCGTCGTGTTCAGCCGTTGCGTCAGCGTTTCACCCGTGCTTGGATGCTGATTCTCGCACAGCCGCAGGAAATCCTCGGCGCGGACCTTCCCGGACAATTCCAGCCGTTGCGCGCCCAACCCAATCCACTCGCCGGCGATGCGCTGACCTTCATCGTAGTAGTCCCCGACAGCCAGATGCTCCTCGAAGTATTCCTCTGCGTTCTTGAGGTTGTATTGCGTCTTTGCCGTGACCACACACCGGACACTACACGGACTGCCCGCGCATTTTGTGTAGCTGATACATCTTCGCAAATGCGGATTGTGCTGAACTGTGGGCATGAGCACGACCGCGACAGCGATGCCCGGCAACCAACTGTGGGGCATCTACCACATTGACCGGGAGTATGCCCGCGAGTTAGGCGACCCACTTCGCACTACCATTGAAGCGCCAACGAAACTTGCGGCTGAGGAAGCTGCCGCAAAACTCGGCTTTAGCGATCCGTGGGCACACCCGATTGCACCGGAAGTTGTAACGCTGGCACAGTCCGTCCTCAAAAAGTATCCACGTCATCGGCAGGAACTCGCGCACAAATCCTCGCGCGGCATCCGCATCTGATTATGCAAACACCCACCACCGCTCAATTACGCACCGCCATCGAAGTGCTGAACAAACTCGGCGAACGGCTCAATGCCCATGCCGAACATTCCGTGATGCAACTGTCGGAAACGCCACTTGGCGCACACTACGCCGGGCGCATCGAAGTCGGTGCGATTGAACAAACCACCCGCATCGAAGCCGTCGCCACGCAATTGAAGAACTGGCGCGACGAGTTGCTGGAGCAAAGGAGGCAGTGTGTTTCTCATCATGTTTAAGACAGGGTCGGGTAAGGAGGTGACGTTGCCGCCACCCCCTCCCCTCAGAACCGGACGTGACAGTTTCCCGTCATCCGGCTCAAGCCGTTACAAAGCCCCGCTATTGCGGAGCCGGTTGGCTCGACGGTTTCAATCCAGCCTCACGACGATGAATGCCAAACTTCTTGAAGAACGCACGGTCTTCAAAATAGGCACGCCAGCACGGGTCGAACGGATTCGCTTCACCCCGGATTTTCACATGACGCCGGATGCTGATTTCCGTTGGATTCACCAACTTCAACCAGAGCGGTTTCCCGCCGGGCGTCCGCTTGCCGGTAATTGTCGCGAACCTGTTCTTCCCTCCCAGTGGATGCCAGTAGCGCTGGATCAACCAACGGGAGCGTTTGCCGGAGTGCCGGCGTCTGGCCCAACGCCAGAGACTGTGCCACAAGGCCCATTCCACTTTCTTGAACGTCCCCTTCGCCACGACGTGGCGATGGTAGTTGGCCCAGCCCCGGATGATGGGGTTGAGCTGACGTATCAAGTCGGTCTGGCTGAGTCCGCGGTTCTGGCGGATAAGCTGCCGCACCTTCTCCAAGAACGTGTGCGTATTTCTCTTGGAGGGTTGGATGAGCAACTTGCCGCCATACTTGCGGAGGTTTTGTCCGAGGAAGTCGAACCCTTGCTCGATATGTGTAACGCAGGTTTTCTCAGGCGAGAGCTGCAAGCCCCGGTCGCGCATGAACTGCTCAACCAGTGGCTTGACTTCGTTTTCCAGCACTTCCTTGCTCGCGCCGGTGATGATGAAGTCGTCCGCATATCGAATGAGGTTCACCTTGAGACTGGACGTTCGGCCTTTGGGTGCCTTCACGGGGAAGGTTGCCCTGAGCCTCCGTTCCAATCCGTCCAGTGTCAGGTTGGCCAGAGTGGGCGAGATAATCCCGCCCTGTGGCGTTCCTGCCTCTGTTGGGAAGAGGATTCGATTTTCCATGAACCCGGCTTTAAGCCACTTGCGCAGCACTTCCTTGTCCGTGGGGATATGTCGGAGCATCCATTCGTGACTGATGTTGTCGAAACAACCGCGAATGTCGCCCTCCAGCACCCACGTCGCACTGTCCTTGTGGGACAGCATGAGGAAGCTCTGCCCGATGGCGTCAGCCGTGCCTCGGCCAGGACGAAAGCCATAGGAGTTTTTGTCCGCTGTGCTCTCGGCGACAGGGGCCAACGCCAGCAGATACAAAGCCTGCATGGCGCGGTCTTTCATCGTCGGGATACCCAGCGGTCGCAACTTCCCGTTGGCCTTCGGAATGTGGACACGCCGCAACGGTTGGGGTTGATACCCTCTCCGCTTCAGCGTGCCGATGGCTTTGTGTTTGGACGCCGGGGAATTCCATATCTTTCCATCCACCCCGGACGTTCGCCTGCCTTGATTGTCCGTCACCCGTTTCACGGCCAAGGCTTTGCCGGAAAACGAGCAGGTCAGCAGCCGTTGCAAGGCTTTCACCTTGTTCCAGCGGCCTTCCTGAGTTGCCTTGACGATACGCGCTTGCAGCCTCCTGACCTGACGCTCGCACTGGGGCCAGTCAACCTGTTCCCAAGCGGTCGCCTTGCCGGAGGATGCACACGCAGTTTGATCCGCGTTCATTTGCTGTTTCCTCCTATGAAGGTTCTGTCAGTTCTCTCGTCACGAACGACCCGCTGGAAGTCTGCCCGTTTGCACGGCGGGGTGATGTTGCAACCCCTGTCCGCTCCATTACCGAGCGGCGTTCGCTTTTTCCAGCATCCTCTGCCCGCCATCCCGTCAGCGTTCCTTGCGGATGCGCCTGCCCCAAAGCCGGGGCGGAATGTCGGGTTTACAATGTTAGTTTCCAGTGACACGAATGAGTTAATCCCTGCCTTCCACACCGGCAGTCTGGAATGTCCGCGTGTTCCAAGCTTGCGATGGAACAACCGACTGCATTGCCGATTTTGGCCGGAGCCTGTCAGCGTCTTTGGCTCGTCGAGTATGACGGTGCCTACAGCAGTTCACTTTAGTTGGACGTATCATTCAGCCTGTCCCTCCGACCACATTGACGCTCGCAGTCGCGGAGATTGCCTCGCGGAAATCTCCTCATCGCGACGATGGAAGGATGTTGTCTCGGCAGCTTCCGACCCGACCGTTGCCAGCCGCGCCGGTGCCGATAGGCTACTGCGGACGGAACCGCAGGTTCGTCTTACGAATTTATTTTCATATCGAACAATCACTGGAACCTCATCTTTATTTCACACGCACGCCCTACCCCTTGTTGGCACAAGGTTTCTGCGTCCGCGAAGCAGTCGCGGTGAAAGCGCGGAACAGCCGCGCGAAAGGTGCGGCTCATGGCCGCAGGCGTGGATTATCCGCGAACTGGATTCAGCCGCGATCAGGACGCCGGCGCAACCTGTCCGCGTCCCCGAGCAATCCATGTCCGCGTTCAGTCCGCGTCCACAGTCGCGTCCACGATCAATCTGCGAACTCGACCACGCATGGGCTTCGACTGTCCGCGAACCGGCAGCGGCCACGGGCTTAAATTGTCCGCAAGCAGTCCGCCGTCTTGAACTGTGCGTCGCCGCGAACTCGCCGTGTCCCAGGACTGTCCGCAAACGCGAACCGGCAAAGAATTATCCGAGCCATTGCATCGCCGTGTCCATCTTGCCGCCGATCAATTTCCCGGTTCGCATCCGCATCACTCCCGCGTATGTCCTCGTTTGACCCAGCCACAGTCAGGCAGGCGGTCGCGGAATTTACGCCGCTCCGTCCACAGAAGTTCCAGGACTTGCTCCCGGCCAAGGATGTCATCGCTGAATTGCGGCAAAGGCGCGCGTCATATCGCGCCATTGCCGAACTGCTCACGCAACATTGCCTGCCGACCAGCAAGACGGCCATCGCTGCGTTCTGCCATCAAGTCATTGGCGAAATTGTGCGGCCTCGCAGACGACCGGGGCGAAAACGCCCGCCTGTTTCGCCTACTGCAAACGGCGGCGAGCCGGCCAGTAGCGCGCCCCGCGATAGCGGGAACAACTCGTCGGCAGAGCCATCCGCAGACACCAACGGTCACGAAACTCCATCCACCCGATCACGCGGGCCTCGCATCGCGCAAGTGCGGATGCTCAAACCTGAAAGCACATGAAACGTCTTGTTCTCATCCTTAACGGCAAGGGCGGCGTCGGCAAAAGCTTCTTCGCCGTGAACTTCGTTCAGTTCCTCAAGGACAAGGGCGTTGCCCATGTCGCGATTGATTCCGACAACGAAAACTCGACGTTGAAGCGGTTTCATCCTGACACGCGGTTTCTGGACCTGGACAATCGCCGCGAACTGGACGGAATCTTCGCCGCCCTGGAAAAGGCGAGCCTCGTTGTCATGGACTGCCGTGCCGCGTCCACCGACCTGTTCATTGATTACTTCGCTGAGATTGACCTGCCCGCCGTGCTGTCCGAACTCGGTGCGGCGCTCACGCTCGTCATGCCGGTGAACCACGAGTCCGACAGCGTGGATCAAATCCAGCGTCTCGCCGACCAGTTCGGGAAGAAATGCGGTTACGTCGTGGTGCGCAACGCCGCGCACAGCGACAGCTTCTCACTGTTCGAGTCATCCGAAGTGCGGGCGCGTCTCAAAGACAAGCTCGGCGGACGGGAGATTTCCATGACGCGGTTGCAGGATTGGCTGGTCGAGGCTCTCAACGCCGAAAACGTGACCATCACGTCAGCAGCGAAACATCCGGCCTTTAGCTTGTTGGATCGGCAGCGACTCCAAACGTGGCAACGGAAGCTTTACGCCGAAATTGAGTCCATCACCGATTTGCTCTTGCCCGCCAAGTAATTCCCATGCCGAACAACGAACAGCCCGACTTCGACGAGGAGTTCGCCAAGGCCGTTGCCGAGTGGCGCGATAAACATCGGCTGCGAGAAGACGACGCGGTGATGCTCCTCGTCGAGTTGTTCCGTATCCACCAGCAGCATTGGGATGAACTGCGCCGCCGCGAAATCCCGTCGTTCGAGCAGTTCCGCGCGGACATCGTAAAGCTCGTCGCGGTGGCGCAGACGTTTCAGCAGCAGTCCGCCGGGTTGCAGGAAGCGTTGCGAAGCCGCTCGCTCACTCATGGCGCGGCGAGGATCACCCGCGCCGCCGCAATCTTCGCTGCGCTCGCCGCGCTGCTGGCTGGCTATCTCATCGGAAAGGGCTGGCCGTGAAACTTCCCTTCATGCCCGTTGGTCCAATCACGTTTCCGGCGGAATGGCTGATGTCGAAACACCTTCGGCCAGTTCTGCTCGGCTTTGGAATTCTGCTGGTGATTATGGCGGTGCGCCTCTTGCTCGCGACGCCCCGCAATAGCCATGTTGCAAAGCTCGGCGGCTTGAGGTGGAAGCGGAATCAATTCTGTCGCGGCTGGCTCATCACCGGTGACACCGGCTCTGGCAAGACCAGTTCCGGGATCAATCAACTTGCCCACCAAGTATTCCAAAACGAGCCGACGTGGGGCGGCCTGTGCATTGACGAGAAGGGCGTCTATTGGGAAACGCTCTCCGCAATGGCGTCACACTATGGTCGCGACCACGACTTGATTCATTTGCAAATCCGTTCCGGCGATACGGACGCCCAATGGACGCCACCGAATCGCTACAACCTTACCGGCGACCGCAGCATCCCGTTTACGACCTACGCCAAATTCATCGTGGACACCGCCACGAGCCTCGGCCAGGGCGGCGACAAGGGATTCTTCAAGAGCCAGGCGCAGACGCACATCGCCCATGCGCTCGAAATGCTGTTCGAGTTGAATCGCCCCGTCACGTTGACCGGTGCTTTCGAGTTGCTCTCCGACCGCGAGCTTCTCGCCGAGGAAATGGAGAACCTTGAGAGCCTGCTCGAAACCCCGCGCCGCGCCGCTGTTTACGCGCACTTCGGCAACCGGTTTCTCAACCAACCCGACGAGCAGCTTGGCGGTGTGCGCGAAACCATCGGCAACTATCTGCAATACTTCCTGACGCCGGAAGTCGCCGAGGTATTCTGCACCGGCGAAAGCACGTTCGACTTCGCCGCGATTGACCAGGGCAAAATCATCCTCACGACGATGCCGCAGAAATTCCAGACCGAGCGCCGTTATGTGAACACGTTCCTGAAGCTGCTATTCTACAACCACGCGTTGCGCCGCTTTGACAAAGCCAAGACTGACCGTGCGAAAAACAATTTGCTCATCCTATGGGCTGACGAAGCGCAGCGGTTCATGACCGCCAGCGAAGACGGCACGAGCGACTACAACTGCGTGGACGTGATTCGCGAAGCAGGCGCAACCGTCGTTGCCGCCGCCCAGAGCACAACATCACTCGTGCCGCCGCTTGGCAACGACAAGGCGAAGGTGCTCACGCTCAATCTCCGCAACCGCCTCATCTTCCGCGCCGCCGATGAAGCCGATGCCGTCCAAGCCGCCGACTTCATCGGCAAGAAGCGCGTGGTGAAACGCTCGTGGGGATTCAGCGCCGGCAAGCGCAACGTGAACTACTCCGAAACCGAGGAACACAAGATCAAGCCGCACAAACTCCGCAATCTCCGCGACCACGAGTGCGTCCTTGTCCATTGCGAACGTGGCTTCCGCCGGGTGACGCTTCCACCGCTTGAGGCGGATGGAAACATTTCCAAATGGTTTTCTCGTTGGCGTCGATTGTTTTGAGCATGGATTGCGCTGGCGTTGTCAGAAAAGCCTTTCCGCTCCTATTCGTTTCCCCCTTAATATGCGTATGCAACCGGACAAAGGTGCTCGCTTTCGGAAGTGCGATTTTCAAGTTCACACGCTGCGCGACGCGAACTGGAGTGGTCCGTTTGCGGACTTGATTGGCAATCGAGGCGCATTTGCAGAAGCACTTGTTTCCGATTGCAGGCGCAAGGGTATTCAAGCTGTCGCCATCACCGACCATCACGATTTGTGCCTTTGGAAGACCGTCCATGATGCTGCTCAAGCAGAAAAGCAACAGGACGGCAATCCGTATCCGGTGCACGACCGTCTGGTCGTTTTTCCCGGTGTCGAATTGACATTGGCCACACCATCCTGTCAGGCCATTTTGATTTTCGATCCCGGCTTGTCCGAAGAAATGCTGAATCATATTTGGGGAGCGCTTCGGGTAACGCCTACCCCAGCGGCGAGTCCAAAGACGACGCAAACCTTGGCCCTTCACACGGACTTGAACCTCGGCGAGATCACGAAGGCGCTGAATTCAATCAGAATCAACCCCGAAGAAACGAACCCAGCGAAATTCAAGTTTTTGGAGGGCAGATTCATTCTTTTGCCCAACGTGAAAAAGGGTGGGCACAAATCAATCTTACGAGATGGATTTCATCCGCACTTTGTTTCAATGCCGTGCGTTGGCGGATACATCGAAGGTTGCCTTTATGCCGAGCTTGACGATGGCAATAGGGCAAAGGTTGAAGGCAAAATCTCGCAGTGGGGGAATCGGGCGTTAGGAGTTTTTCAAACATCGGACTGTAGGACCGCCGTAGCCAAAGCGGTGAACGGTCAAACAGTAATCGAGTTTTCTGATTTGGGTGCATGGCCGACTTGGGTGAAATGGGCAGAGCCGTCCGCTGAAGCTTTGCGCCAAGCATGTTTGGCGCGCCGCTCTCGCATCAGCCATTCAGAGCCAGCGTTCCCGCTGCTCCAAGTTGTTGGCGTCACGGTAAGCGAAAGTCAGTTTCTTGGCCCAGTCAATCTCGGCCTCAATCCACAGTTCAATGCCCTCATTGGGGGGCGCGGCACGGGAAAATCGTCGCTTCTCGAATATATCCGGTGGGCACTTTGCGATGATCCTCCAGTTGCTGATTCGACCGAACTGCCGAACTTTCAGAAACGGCGCAAGGCTTTGATTGATGGCACGCTTAAGCCGGCGAACGCAAAGGTGAGTGTCTTCTACAAGAGGAACGAAGTCGTTTATCGCATCGAGAGAACAATCACCGACAAAGCTGACACCATTGTCGTATTTGATCCCAACGGGGCTTCTCAAACAATGACGCCGGAGCAAGTCCGGCGGGAGTTTCCGATCGTTTCGTATGCCCAAAAGCAATTGAGTTGTGTTGGGACGCTGCCAGAGGAAATCAATCGCCTGATTACCGACCCGGTGAAGGAAGGTCTGGCGCAGATTCAGGATCGGATTGATAAGACTGTTCTTCCCCAAATAAAGGAACAACGAACGAGAGAACTACGGCTGTCGAACCTGAACATTCAGTTGGGGGAAATCGCAGTCACCATCAAAAGCAAAAAGGAGCAGGTGCAAGCACTCCAATCGCAACTGCAATCCCTCACGCCCGAACAGCAAACCATTATTCAGGCCCACGATCTTTTGAGCCAGCAGGATCAGTGGTTAACACGGGCGGTTGAATTGCCCAAGAAGACCTCTGAATTGTTGGAGCAAACACGCAACCAGGCTATTGCGTTGGGCGCAATCACACTCCCGGAGCAACTCCCCGACCTCGTGAAGGTTCAAAAAGTATCTGGCGACGCAAACGCCTTTCTCCAAAAGGTTCTCGGTCAACTTGACGCTCTGATTACCGAGGCTTCATCCGGGTCGTGGCTGGCGGCTGCGAACAAGCCTGCGCTGGACGAATTGCGAACGGCGTTCACGAAACACCAAGCCGACTACGACAAGTGTGTCACGGAAAGTGCCAAAAATAAGAAACAACTCGATGAGATTCAAAATCTCAATAAGCAGGTTTCTGACCTCGAAACCAAGCACGCCGCTTTGGAATCGGAGCGCAACACGCTGAAAGTTGTATTCGACGAGGTGGGAAATACTCACTGGAATTCCTTTTTGACTGCACTCCAGGAACGCGCCGACTTGTTACGGAAACAGTGTCAGCTTATCAGCGAGCAGGCCCAACACGAGTTCAAGGCAGAACTTGCCTTTTGTGGGGATGAGCATCCAGTTCGTATCGCCTTGGAAACCTTGATCCAAGGCCGAAATGTGAAAGACAGCGACCAAAAAGTCAGCACCTTGGCCTCTACCGTATGCAACGCTGCGCATCCAATTGAGAAGTGGTCCGAAGGCATGGCTGAACTCGACACTCTTTTCAAAAGCAAAGGAACTGGTGCTCTCCCGGCTACACCGATGCTCAAGGCGGCGGGTTTCACCGATGCAAATGTGGAATCTATCCGAAATGGAGTGACCCAAGATGGCTTGGAGCAAATCCGATTCATAAACATCGGCGATCAAATCAAATTTGCCTTTCGCCTTGGGAAGAAAGCCGACGGAACGGACAACTACATCCCGTTCGATTCCGCCTCACCAGGACAACAGGCAACCTGCCTCCTCCGCACCCTGCTGGCCCAGTCGGGAGCGCCGCTGCTAATTGACCAGCCCGAGGAAGACCTCGACAACGAACAGATTCATGTGCTGTCTGGTCGGATCGCGGAGACAAAACACAACCGACAACTGTTGTTCGTGAGTCATAATGCCAATATCGTGGTCAATGGCGACGCAGAACTTGTCGTTTGCTTTGGTTATCGTGATGCAGGGGACAACACTCGTGGAAAAATTGATCCAGTTGGGTCAATTGATTGTGCGCCCGTGCGCGAGACTATTACGACGATCATGGAAGGTGGACGGCAAGCATTTGAACTCAGAAAGAACAAATACGGCTTTTAGCTGCCTCTCAGCCGATTCAGCCACGATGCGCCTTTTCCCATTCGACTTCCCGTCGTTTCAAGTCCCACCGCAGAATTGAGCGGCTAGTTTCGCCGACCGCAGATCGAAGCCTCGTCGAGCGGTGCAGGAAGCGAAGGTTTCTCACTGTGGTTCTTCTGACGTGAAGGCTGATCACCTACGGACGCTTCGCCGCGAGCAAGCTTGTCAACTTGCCCAGGTCCGGCGTTGGGGTGTGGCAGACGTAGTTTTCGCACACGTAGGCGGTTGTTTTGCCGTCCAGCGGTTTCACGTCCTGAATGAATTCAAGGCGCTGGCCGAGGAACGCTTGGCCGCCCGCACCATCCGCGAGGAGAAGAATTTTGGCGGGGATGAAATGTTCGTGGGCGACTCCGAGCATGGCGCGTGTGTCGGCGGCGTTGGGTTTGCCCGCGATGACGATTTGCTTCGGTTTCGAGAGGCTGAAATCCAGCGCCACCATCATTTGCGGCATGGCGCTGGGCGCTTGTTGGAGACGCGCCGCAAACGCGGTGAGCGTCTTCTCCGCCATGTCGCGGAACGATTTATCGTCGAGCATCTGTGAAAGGCGCAGAAGGTTCAGGGCGGCGACGGAGTTGGGTGATGGCTCTGCGCCGTCGTAATCCTCCTTCATGCGCAACAGGACGCTCGGGTCGTCGCCGGTCGTGCTGAAGAAGCCGCTGCCGGACGCATCCCAAAACAGTTCGTTCTGCTTCTTCTGCAAATCCAAGGCCCACGCGAGGTCGGTGATGTCAAAGCCGGCTTCGTAGAGATCGAGCAGGCCCTGGATGAGAAAGGCGTAATCGTCGGCAAAACCGTCAATGGCTGCTTCCCCGGCGCGATACCGCCGGAGCAATTTGCCGGTCTTCTCATCGCGGAGTTTCGCCTTCACGAATTGTCGAGCCTTCGTCGCCGCCGTCAGGTATTGCGGATCATCGAGCACCTGATAGGCGCGGGCGAACGCGGAGATCATCAAGCCGTTCCAGGCCGTGATGGTTTTGTCGTCCAGATGCGGACGCGGACGTTTTGACCGAATCGCAAACAACTTCGTTCTCGCCTCCGCGAGCGTGGCCCGCACCTGATCGGGCGTCTTGTCGAACTTCTTCGCCGTCTCCTCGACCGTGTGCGAGACGATGAGCACGTTCTTGTTCGAAAACTCGCCGTGCGGGTCTTCGCGCACGTTGCCGCCTCGCTCGACGCCGTAGTAATAATCGAAGATTTCCGCCGCCTCCTTGCCCACGGCTTCCGCAATCTCCTTGTCTTCCCAAACGTAGAACGCGCCCTCCGCATGGTCCGCCGGATTGTCAGGCAACGGACTGTCCGCGTCCTCGGCGGAGTAAAACTGGCCATGCTCGCCCGTCAGGTCGCGTTGAACGTAAGCGAGGATGTCGCGCGCCACGTCCGCGTAGAACGGCTCGCGCGTGATTTGAAACGCTTCAAGATACGAGCTGACGAGTTGCGCCTGATCGTAAAGCATCTTCTCGAAGTGCGGGACATGCCAGCGGTCGTCCACCGAATAGCGGTGGAATCCGCCGCCAAGATGATCGTGCATCCCGCCTTCGGCCATCTTGCGCAGCGTGAACAGTGACATGTCGAGCGCGTCCTTCGCGCCGGTGCGCGCATGGTAGCGCAGCATGAAATTCAGCGAGACCGGGCGCGGGAATTTGGGCGCTCCACCAAACCCGCCGTAACGCGGCTCGTAACTCGATTTGATTTGCTCGTAGGTCTTATCCAGCCAGGCCTGCTCCAGTCCGCCCGCGCCGCTGCCCTTGACCTGTGTGTATTCCTGCAATCGGCGCGTCACTTCCGTGCTGGAGGCGATGATCTTCTCACGGTCGCTTTGCCAGGCTTGCGCAATCGTTTTCAAGATGGACGGAAAGCCCCGCCGACCAAACTTGTCTTCCGGCGGGAAATACGTGCCACCGAAGAACGGCTTCAAATCCGGCGTAAGCCAAACGCTCATGGGCCAACCACCGCCGCCCGTCGTCGCCTGCACGAACGTCATATAGACGCGGTCCACGTCAGGCCGTTCCTCGCGATCCACTTTGATGCACACGAAGTGCTCGTTCATGATGTTCGCGATGCCCTCGTTCTCGAACGATTCACGTTCCATGACGTGACACCAGTGGCAGGTCGAATAACCCACTGAGAGGAAAATGAGTTTGTTCTCCTTGCGCGCCTTCGCAAACGCTTCCTCGCCCCACTCGTGCCAGTCCACTGGATTGTGCGCGTGCTGAAGCAGGTAGGGGGACTTCGAGTGAGCGAGGCGATTCGTATATTTGTGCGCCGAGGCGGGTTCGCTCCTCGGCGCACTCACATTGCTTTCGGCCCTGTCGTTCTCAGCCTTGGCAAAATGCCAAACCACCGCAGCCAGCAAGGCCAGGCTGCCCGCGACAATTGCAATCCGTGTTGGTTTGGTCATGGCGTTCAGGCGCGGTGCGCGGCTACTTCTTGGCCGCCTCGAACGAAACGACTTCGATCACGCCATCGTCCGCGTAAATCCTGGCCTGAAGGTTGAACTTCCCGCCTTTCTGCTCCTTGGCCGCTAGCGCCTTGGACTGGTCGTTGAGCATAATTTGATACGTCTTCCCTTCGAGCTTCTTGACGCGCTTGCCCTTGTCGTTGGTCACGTTGTCGGCCTTGAAGGCAAACTGGCAGCCATAGACGGAACATTGGGCGTGGGCGTCCTTCTCCTTCTTCAGGGAACAGGACGTGCATTTGACCGTGCCGACGACGGCCACGGTTGGCTCGTGCTTGTGATCGTGCTCGGCGGCTTGGGCCAGAGCGGTCGTTCGCCCGGCCAGCAGCAGCGACAGGCAGACCGTGATGAATGTTCCGCTCAACAAGTTGAGCACGCGTGAGGTTTGGAGTGTTTTCATGTTCTGTTTCGTTTTGTCTGGTTGTTGTTGAACGCCATCAGTGCGGCGTGTTGTTGCTTTGTCGCATCCGCGCTTGCCGTGCCCGCTAGACGGCGGCAAGCCCGGCAAATCGGAATCAGTGCGTCTCCGGTGGCTTTGGATTTGTGTCCCGCGCCAAGCCGAACAAACGTCCGTCCTCGCTCCACACCTGCACCCGCACGCCATTCACGACGCGCGTGTCCGGCTTCACCTGCCGCAACACCGGCGTCAGCGGCACGACGTAAAGCGTGCAGGTTTCACCGCTGGCGTTCTCGCGCAGCTTCAATTGCGCCGCGAACTCCGATTGCACCGAGCAGTAGCGGCCACCCACCAATTGAAAGTCCTTGAGCAGAAACTCGGCGGCTGGCCGCGCGGAAAAGTCCAGCCGCGAAAGCTTCGCCTGGACTTCCTCGTAACGATCCGTCGCCACTTCCGGGGCGATATGCTTGGCATGATTCTTCGCAATCTCGGCGAACACCAATTGCGTCAGGTCGCCTTGCGGCGGACGGTTAAACACGAGCAGGATGACCGCGACCAAGGCGAACGCTGCCGCCGCGCCCATCGCCCACGCAAGTTTGCGGGAGGGCGTTACCGCGTGGCCCAATTGCACGATGGACTGAACCCGCTCCACCGGCAGCGCCTGCGCCCCGTAATAATCTCGCACCTGTTGTTCGAGCGTTTTCATGGATTCGGTCTTTGTGGCGAGGAGTCTTCCGCAGCCGTGCGCCGCAGTTTGCGCTTGGCGCGGGACAGGAGGCTCAACACCGTTCCTCGTGGTTGCCCGGTCAGCTTTGCGATTTCCTCCGCCGTGTAACCCTCAACGCAGTTCAAGAACAGCGCCTCGCGTTCGACCACGCGCAATCCCGCCAGGAGCACGTCCAAATCGCCTTTCGCGGGCGCGGACTCGCTCCCATCGTCGGCCGCCAATTCAACGTGGTCATCTTCCAGCGGCTCGAACACCACGATCTTGCCCCGCCGGTATTGGTCGTAGAACAGGTTGCGAATGGTGCGAAACAGGAGGCTCTTGTCGCGCACCTGCCCATGCCGCCGCGCGAGATTCAGCCAGGATTGTTGCGTCAGGTCTTCCGCGTCATGCGTGTGATGCGTCAACGACAGCGCGAATCGGAAACCTGCTTGCAGCAATTCTTCCTCATCCCGAGCCGGCTTTTTGTCTGATGTTCGTCCAAACCACATGCCAAGATAACTTCATCCGCTTATCGCAAACCGCGCGGTCCGCTGCCTGAATAACGATTAAGGAGTCCATTTGATTGCAATCAGCGCGGGCGCTACGAAGGGCAGCCACAACAATACCGAGAGTTGGGGGCTGAGTGTCCAAGCGCCCTGTGTCGTGTTGACATGCAGCACCCAAAAGTAAGCGAAGGCCGAGACGCCTACCAATCGGGCGCTCCACCCTAGAGCGGGCAGACACGCGGCGGCGGCGATGAACCAGGTGAAATACCAGCCGTGATTTGCGGGGGACAAAGCCAGCACAGCGAAGAAAAACATCGCGGTCGCGCGCCACGGTTCTTTTACACGAATCGCGATGGCGGCGGAAACCACCAGAACAGGCAGCAGATAGAATTGGTTATTTGGCGCAAAGCCCGTCAGCCATTTGATCACACTCGGCAGCAATGGCGCGCTCCACGAATAGGTGATCCAGTCATGCGGACCGAGTTGTTGCCACGATGTGCCCGGAATAACCAAAAACAACAATGTCAGCATCGGCAGCGCCGTCAGAATTCCGGTCCACCCCGCCGCAAATCTTCCGTGCTTCCGCCAAGCTCGCCACACCCACCACAATGCCAACGGGCCAGAAGCCCACTTCACCGCGATGCTGCAACCCAACAGCAGGGCGCTCAGTGCAGATCTCCGTTTGCTGGATTCGGAAGAAGCGAGAAGCAACGCGCCGACCAGCGGCAGGACAAACAGACTGTCGTAATGGCCGCCGCCGGCGAAGGAATAGATCACCAGCGGATTCCACAAGTAAGTCAGCGCGACAGTGCGCCCGAATCGCTTCAGCAGGAGCGCGCCCACGGCCAAATCAACCAAAGCGAAAAACAACTTGAACACAATGACGCCCGAACCGAGCGACGCGATCACAGCGAAACACAGTTGCGTCAACGGCGGATATACGGCGGTCAAAGTCGGATGTCCAACATGCGGCCACACGACGGAATCCCGCAACTGCTCCAGCGCGTCGGCGTTCGGTGCGAGCTGATAGGGATTGAAGCCCGCGAGCGTGACGCGTCCTTCCCAAATGTAACGCCAGATGTCATCTCCCGGGTGCATGAACAAGAGCATGAGCCGCGCGCCCAGCGCCACGGTCCACAAGAGTCGCAGCGTTGGCTGTCGTAACGCCCAACTCACTGCATAGCCCGCCCCCATGACGCCCGCGCCGATCAGAAATCGCGGCACATTGCCCACCACTGCGAAATCACCGAAGGGGAGCATCGCCGCCGCTCCCGCCAGTAACAGAAGCGCGGAGAACCAAGTCAGCGCGCGCTGCACGCCGGGCCGCTTTAGCCACAATGCGGCGATGGTGGACAAAATGATCGTGCCCGCCTGGAAGCTGCCCTTGACCGTGCCGGAGATTTTAGAGAAGCCCGCTGTTCGAGCGAAGTTGCGCACGGGCACTTCCTTGACCGCCAGGCATTCCTCCGCCGCCCGAACCTGCATTTCCACGGTCCAGCCGAAGCCACGGTCTCGCATGTTCAACCGCTCGAATGCCCGTCGCGAAATCAGCCGCAACGGGCCGAGATCGGCATATCTCGCCGACCACAAAAGTCGAATCAGTGTGGTTGCCAGCTTGTTTCCGAAACGCTGCGAAGGAGTCAGGTAGTCCTGACCGTTGGTGTCCGCCGTGCGAACGCCGAGAACGAGTTCAACTTTTCCCTCACTCGCCCGCATAAGTTCCGGCACGCGCTCGATGTCGTCGCTGCCGTCCGCGTTGCAGAATAAAATCCATTCCACATCCGACGGAAGATTTTCACAACCCGTCCAGCACGCCTGCCCATAGCCACGCTTCGGCTCGGTGATGACTTCCACCCCACATCGTCGCGCAACCTCGGCAGTGCGATCGCGGCTGCCGTTGTCCACGACACGAATGCGCTTCAAACCAAGCCCGTGCAATCGCTCGATGACACGCGGCAAACTCGCCTGCTCGTCGAGCGCGGGAATGACCACAACCACCCGCGCGAGCGTCGCGGGCGGCGTTCCTGCAAACGACGTTTCGCTGGCTTCAAGGGCGGGTTGCATCTGCGAGTTGACGGTCGGATGCCGGATATGCGACGGCAGTTCGTTGGACTCTGCGTTGTTGATACCAAAACATCAGGAGCACTGCGAGCAATGGCGGCAGGTGTTCAATCCACACCACAACTTCGTCGAACAACCTCATGCCTGTAAGACCGGCGGGCAAGGTCGCATCGGGAAACTGGTGAACGAACCAGAAGCGCAGGTAGTAAATCAACGCGAAACCCGACACGAGCAACCACGCGCGCGAAACAAACACCACCAGCGGCAATGCCCACGTCCAATACCAGGGATTCTGCGTCGCGCTCAAATACCACAACCATGCGAGACAGAGAAACGCGCGCCGAAGCAACGTCGCGCGCGGATCATCCGGCCAGCGACGCGATGCGAGCGCACCAGCCAGAACTAGCAACGTCCCCGCCGCCAACGCCTGCGTGAGAAGAAACGCCAGACGGTTCGCGGGAACATCGAGCCCTATCATTGAAACAGATTTAGCCAGCGTGGTGTTCAACCGTTCCCGCACGGCGCTGGGCACTGCGGAATACCACGGCTCTTGGCCAGCGTGCTCCGGTGAGCGCAGGCGGACGTTTTCATACACGATGGAGAACAACAAATCGTTCATTTCCCAACGGCGTAGGAATTCGCCCAAGCCGGAGAAGCTTGAATGGTCCGCCGTGCCGGCCGTTTCGTTTTTTGGGGCTTTTGAATTTGGCGGCAGTAGCGTGTAGCCCCCCAGCACAACGAGCACAAACGCCGCAAACAGTCCGCCTGTGTGCCATCGAACTCGCCGCCACCAAAACGCGAGCAGCACCGGTGCGAGCACGAGCGGATAGAGCTTGGCCAGCACCGCGCCGCCCCACAGCCCTGTGGCCAACCAGTCAGACCATTGTGGGCGAAACGGAAACTGGTTGGCGACGGAAGTTGAGTTGTTTTCTCGGCGCGGCAAAGTCAACAGCCAGAACATGGCGACGGTGAGACACACAGCGATTGCATCAAGGTGTCCCGTGTTCGCAAATTCTTTCAGGACGAGCGGACACCACGCATAAGCCAGTGCTCGCGCGGGCGGTTGGTTGAGATTTCGCAACAGCCCCATCACCAGCACGACCGTTGCAAGGTCGAACAGCAACAGCACTCCTTTGAAAATGCCGACCTGCACTCGCACCGGCGCGCGTTCCGGCGTGATAAGTGCGGTCGCGCCAAACACCGCTTCGCTCAACGGCGGATAGATCGTCGGAACGCTGCGATGGTCAATGAGCGAAAAAATCTTTGCGACTTCGGGCGAGCGATCCAGCACACGGGCGAGCGTCGCGAGTTCGGGCGTGGCATCCCCTCCTGGACTTGTAGCAGCCGACGTGAGTCGGCTCTGACTTTCCCCACCCTCGGCGGCAGTTGGAGCGGACTTACGTCCGCTGCTACGCACGAGATCAATTTGCTCCGGCGAGTAGCGGTAAGGATTGATTCCCTCCGCCAACACGCGCCCGTCCCAGAGGTAGCGATAGAGATCGAGTTCCTGGATCGGCTGCGACCACCAAAGCACCAGCCGAAACAGCACGGCGAAGATCAAGACCGTCCGCCATTGCCGGCGGGCGGTCACTTGATGTTCCGGCGCTTTCCATACCAGCGCCAGGCTCAAAAGGTAGATCAGAAAACAGGCGGCGAGGAGTCCGACCACCAGCGCGAATGGGCGTTGTCCAAAATCGCCGCCGGGATCGAATCGTTCCGCCGCCACCGCCACGCCGATCCAGAGAAACAACTGCGCGATTCCCGCCGCGATGAGCCAGCGAAACTGGCCATTCGCCGGGCAACGCCTCGGCGACGTTGGGATCACATTCAAACTGCTTTCGTGGATGTTGCCTCCAGTTGAGAACGGTCGGGGCAATCGAGGCTACGCCTTCTTCGGGCTAGAGCCGCCCGAGGGTGCGTTGGTCTTCGAGCCCGAGCCACCGGAAGGCGCGTTAGTTTTCGAGCCTGAACCCTTCGACGGTTCGCTGGGTTTCGAGCCGGACTGCGCGAACAATTGCGCGTTGACCGCCGGTTGTTCATAGCTGCTCGTTTTCGAGCCTGAGCCGCCACCGCCACCGCCACCGCCCTTGTCACTGCCGGCTTCACAGCCGGTCAACCCGACCGTCACCGCCGCGCCGACGATCAAACCAAGGATGCTTTTGATATGTTTCATGCGTTTTATGGAGTTGTGTCGAACCGTTGTCGCTCGCCAATCGCGGCGGCGCTTCCGGTTGTTCGATTGGTGTGAACAATCAGCGTGCGGCGATATTCCCGGAATCAGCGTGCTCGACTTTTCAGCCAGCGGAATAATTGCGCTCTCCCATGTGTCACAATGGAAAGACTTGGCGAGCACCGAACAAGGTTCGCCTGGCCAGCGTTGCCGAATATGCCACTTTTCATTCCAGTTCAATTCCTCCTCGAATCCAGTTGGGTGGTTTCCATTCGGCGTGACCCCTATCGAAACCGGGGCATCCTCACGTTTCGTGGCCCGCGCTTTGGCGTGTCGCTTACAACGCGATGTTCCAGGCGACTTGTGAGATTTCACGCCTCGCCATTCAGCGGACGGAATAATTCCCGCGACTGATCGCTCTCATCTGCACGAACGCACTGTGATGAAGAACAAGCCGATCATTTTCGCCGGACTACTTATTGCAGCGGCTGCCGCACTGCTCGTGCTGGCGGCGTCGCGCCGGATGTCCGCTCCAAACACCGAGCCAGCGTCGCGCGCAACCGACAATCAGCCCAGCCCCGCTTGGGAACTCAAAGGCGTGGATGGCAAAACCGTGAAGTCGTCCGACTTCGCCGGCAAGGTGGTCATCCTTGATTTTTGGGCGACGTGGTGCGGGCCGTGCCGGATGGAGATTCCCGGTTTCATCGAGTTGCAGAAGCAATATGCGGACAAGGGCCTCGTCGTGATTGGCGTTTCGCTGGATCAAGACGGCGCGAGCGCGGTGAAGCCTTTCGTGGAGAAAATGGGCATCAATTATCCCATCGTGCTGGGCGACGAAGCCGTCGTGAGCGCCTTTGGCGGCATCGAGGGCATTCCCACCACCTTCATTATTGATCGCGTCGGCAACATTGTCCGCAAGCACGTCGGTTACGCGCCCAAAGCGGAATTTGAAGCCGACATCAAGCCACTGTTCTAGCGGCGGGCATCTGTGCTTGTCGCCACAAACAAAACCAAACACACAAGCACCATGAAGCACTCATCGCCCTCGCGCTTTCGCGCCAAATTGTTCCTTCCCTTGCTCGCCTGCACCGCCACGGCGTGGCTTTTTCGTGATCCCATCCGAACCGGCGTCGCCTTGCTGGTCGCGGGCGCTGGCCTCGCGACGGAATCCGTCGAAGCCGCCCCGCAAAGTCGCGGTTCGTTCAACGGCTTCAACGTGTCCAACGCTACGATTCCCACGAGCGAGATTCTCTCCGGCGGGCCGGGACGCGACGGCATTCCCTCGATTGACAAGCCGAAGTTCGTCCGTCCCAGCGCCGCAAACTTCATGTTGCCGGACGATCTTGTCGTCAGCGTGACCATCGGCGACAAAACGCGCGCGTATCCACTGCGGATTCTCGTGTGGCACGAAATCGTGAATGACGAACTTGGCGGACAACCCATCGCGGTGACGTATTGCCCACTGTGCGGCACGGCGATGGTGTTCAATCGTCAGGTCGGCAACCGCACGCTCGCGTTTGGCGTCTCCGGCCTGCTGCACAATAGCGACGTGCTGATGTATGACCGGCAGACGGATTCGCTATGGTCGCAACTCGCGATGAAGGCCGTGTCCGGTCCGCAGGTGAACACCGAATTGGAATGGCTCGCCAGCGAACATCTGACTTGGGCGGCGTGGAAGGAGAAATATCCGCGGGGTGAAGTGCTTTCGACACAGACCGGCGCGCAACGCAACTACTCCGGCAGCGCCTACGCCAGTTATGAACAAAGCTCCGACACGATGTTTCCCGTGCCGACGTATCGCAACGAGTTGCCCAAAAAAGATTGGGTCGTTGGCGTGATCGTGGACGGCGTGGCGCGGGCGTATCCTTTGAAGTCGCTGCCGCCCGGCCAGGCGGTGCGCGATGAAATCAATTCTGCCGCTCTCGAAATCACCTTCCACCCCGGTTCTCAACTTACTGAGGTCAGGCGAGTGGAGAGCGGCGAACTCCTTCCGTCCGTGAAAGTCTATTGGTTTGCCTGGCAGGCGTTCTATCCGCAAACCGGATTGTGGCAGCCAAAATGAAACGGCTGCTCGCAATCCGCGCGCTTCGCGGCACGGCCGCGCTGACGCTGGCAGCGCAGTTTGCCGCCACCGTGCAAGCGGGCATAAACGACCTGCGCATCACCGAGGTGAATCCCGCCACCGGGCAGGTTGAAGTCACGCACATCGGCGCGACACAATTCACGACAAGCTCCAGCCTGCCGTTTTGCCATCGTTTCAATTACTTCACAGTGATTCCGGCCAACACCACGATCAGCCCGGGCGAGTCGAAGGTGTTTGTCGTGGCGGGCCTCAACACCACTGACAGCGACATCTGGCTGTATCGCGACGGCAATTTCACCTTCGCCTCGTCTATCATCACCGGGATGAAATACGGCCCGGCAGCCAACGTGGGCCGCACCGCGTTGGCTGCATCCGTGGGACTTTGGCCCAGCGCGAGCGCATTTGTGCCCGCACCGGCTGCCGGTCAATCGCTGCAACCCGTGAGCATCGAAGCCACGCGCACCACCAACTGGTTCAGCGGCACGCCCAACTTCGGCAGCTTCAGCCCGGTGCAAATCCAGATTCTCCGCCTCGCGGACGCGGGTTCGGCGTATGTCCTCGATTTCACTTCGCCGCTTCCGGCCAACGCGCATCGGCTGGAATCCCGCACGAGCCTGTCTCCTGACGTGGCGTGGATTGAATCCAGCCCAACCGTTACCAGCAACGCGCCGAACCAGTTTCAAATCACCATTCCGAAATCCACCAACACGAATGAATTCTTCCGAATCAAAGGGCTGTGATTGCCACTGCGGGGCGAACTCCGCTCCGCGCGCTGCAAAGCGCCCGCGCGCGTTACTCCTGATTGTCGGCGCAGCCCTCGTTGCCGGAGTCTGGCTGTTTCGCGCGCCATTGCAGGACAAAATCCGCACGAGTGCCACGCTCGCCAACGACGCCCCCAATTCGGATGTCGTTTCCGACATGATCGAACAAGCCGCCGCCCCGCGCGCGGCGTTGCTGGCCGCGTGGAACTCGGGGAAGATTGTCCATCGCGAAGTCGCCATCGGCTCGCTTCGCCGCATCATCCCGAACGACCAACCGTTGCCGCCGGAGTTTGAATCAGTGCTGCTCGCGGGCGCGCTCGATCCCGACATGAACGTGCGCGAAACCGCGCTGGGCATCCTGCGCGAGCGCAATCATCCCGCCGCGCTCGCGCTCGCCGCCGAACAACTCAAAGACCCGGATCAGCAGGTGCGGCTGCTGGGCCTGAATCATCTCAAGTATGCCGCGCCTTCGGTGGGCGTTCCCTTCGTCGCCGCGTTGCTGGACGATCCCGACATCGCCGTGCTCGGGCTCAGCGTGAAGTTGCTGGAGAATTGGAGCGGCGAAAAGTTTGGCGTGAAATTGGCCGACACCGCGCAGGTGGAAAACAAAACCAGCGGCTTGCAGGAATTTCAGGCCGAGGGCATCGCCAAAACCAAAGCCGCCGCCGAGAACGCCAAAGCCTGGTGGGCGGAACATCGAAGCGAGTTTCCGTCGGTGAAACTTGAAGTCCCGAACCAAGCTTACGCCGCGCGCTCTCCCGTGCCGGCGGCGGATTTCCAACTTCGCACGCTGGAAGGTAAGCCCGTTCGTCTCTCGGATTACCGGGGCAAGGTCGTCTTGATCAACTTTTGGACGACATGGTGTTCCGCCTGCGTGGGCGAGATGCCCGCGCTCGTAGCCTTGCAGAAGAAGCACAACGACAAACTCGTCATTCTCGGCGTGTCTTTGGATTACGTCCCTGACAGCCACGGCCACATCGGCGGCCACGCAGCGGTGGAGGAACAGAAACACAGCGAAGGCGACCACGATGACCACGAGGCCACCGCCGCCGCATTGAAGCGCGTGCGCGAAAAAGTGGCCCGCACCGCCAAGGCCCGGAACATCAACTATCCCGTCCTGCTTGATGAGCGCAACGAAGTCGGCGGACGCTACAACGGCGGCGAACTCCCGACGACCGTGATCGTGGACCCGCAAGGCAACGTGCGCCGGCGCTTCATCGGCGCACGCAATCTCGCGGTGTTCGAGGCGATGATTGCGGAAGCATCGCAAAGTCTGCCGATGGTGCAGACCACCAGCGCGGATCGCGACATTCAAACCCGCTGAAATGCCGCCTGATGCGACTTGCAGTTTCCGGACACTGGCCGCCGCCAATCTTCATGAACAACCCGATGGCAGGTTGTTCGGCAAGCTAGTCTTCGGTGTGGGCGTGGGGTATCGCGAATCAGTCGGTTTCCTTCGGAGTCAACAAGGCTTTGAGAAAACGAATGAACTCGCTTCCCGCCACAAGGAGTGCCGCAAATACTTTCTGTTGTCCTTCGTCAGCCATCTGAAGGTCCGCAATGAGGTCTTCATAGCTGCTCCCTTTCCGGTGGGCGGCGGATTTCGACCGCAAATCTTGCAGGACTCGAAGGAACTTGATGTGTGGCTCATAGCCAGCCGCACCGCGCTCCTTGAAAAACTTCTCCAACTTCGTGATACCTTTGTCGTCCTTTTCCAAAGTGGTCAATCCTTTAGCGATTGCCTTCTCGTTCAACGAATCCACCAGGAGTTTCGTTAGCGCAATGAGCTGCGAATCAAACTCCGCTTGGCTGTCCTTCCAGAGAAGCCGGAGAGTGGTTAAAAAATGTTCGTCATCATCATGAAGTGGCAGGAAGAAATGCCATGCGCTGGATTCGTAAAAGGTGCGATTGAAGTAGTTGTATTCGTGCTTAAAGACGAGGTCCGGTTTCTGCGGGTCGGTAAACTCTGCAAGAAATCCACGCCGATATGCTGTCTCGCTGATCTTTCTCCCGTCCGGCGGGATGTTAAAGCTTAGCCAATAGTTCCGCTCTGCGGCTGAAAGGTCGCGGCCCAAGTCGCATAGGAAAACAACGACGCAATCAATATGGTCGTTGTCCATGTGTAATCCCCATAATCCACGGCAACGCAGGTAACCGTCTTCAACTGAGAACTTGGTTGGGTCGGCGTAATACTTTGCGAGCACTTCCGCCCGAAAAAAGACAGGCGTGAGTTCATGTGCGGCGGCCGGATTTTTTCCGAAAGTATCAAAGAGTTTCTCTGGGTTGCATGTGTGGCGGATTGGCTTTCCAGCGGCGTCTGTATCGATTATGAACTCCTGGTATTCCTCTGTGGACCGATCCTTCTCTTCAGGCATAGATCCGGGCAACACATACTTCTTCCCGTGTATGCTTCCTGAAGTCTCAAACTCATTCTTGAAGACCGGATCTTCGGGAATGACGGCGAGGTAGCATCCATGCCGTGCGCCATCGTAGTGATTCCGCGTATCCTCCAAGCCCAATTCAGCAAGCGTGCCATTGGAGTATCTGAAGCTGTCCACGTAGATGCCAAGAGCCATCTGCTTGATGGCGCAAAAGTTCAACACCAAATCAGTCCGAATCTCGAAGAAGTCCTCGCCAAAACGTGCCGCTTCAGATTCGTCTCCATTGTCATCAATCAGAAGAAACCGCTTCTTCGCTGGTTCGGGATACAGGTTGTTGTAAAGCCGAAACTCTTGGGTCAACTCCAAGAACCCACCGCGCATCCCGTGAAACGCGCGATGGAGCACGAGCGGTTCAACGCCATTCTCTGTGCCGAGCGAAACGTAAGTCGATTTTTGCTTACCATCGGCGTAGCCACTCCAGATCGCTGGCCCTCCGTCACCCAACCGCAAATCCCAATCTCCCGTCCTTTTTAATAACTTCGGAATTGAGGCAAGTGGAACAAGCGCTGAATACCACGAGATGTTTTGGTTCGCAGACTTCATGTAGCGATAAGCAGGAAACCACGGGCTCGGCACGTCATCGCACGCCAAGAAGGCGCGGATGTCTTCGTGCTGAAGCCAAGCGATATGCTTTTGGAGGTCGGCGGGATTCATGTCCTAAATCTTTTTCAGGTATCGGGTGAAAACCCACCCCGTCAGCATTTCCTGACTTCCGGCGTCTTTCCATTCGATTTGCGTCCAGTTTCTCTTTTGAAACTTCACAGTAACAACCTGTCCTGCGGTGAGACTTCCGATCTTGGCCGAGTTACGCCGATTGGAACGGAACGCGGGAAGTTCATCCTTCGTGACAACGCGAAACTGGCGTCGTTCTTCCTGGCGGACGCCAACATTGACGAAGATGTTGTTAGTAATTTTTTGAACGATTTGCACCCGCTGTTTTGCAGGTAGTTGTGAGGTCGGCTGGTCCTTCACGAAAACCCCATATTCAATCACCAAGCTAAGAATCGCTACGACAAGCGCAATGGTGAGGGTTCGAAGGTCGGGCGGCAGCTTGGCCCACCATGAGAACATGCTGCCAACTGCCGCCTCCACATTTTCCGTCGGTTGAAGAATTCCCGATTCTTCAAGACCACGTTCCACAGTATCTAAGACTTGCTGAGTGGAAAATTGCGCAGCTTCAGGCTGCACTTCCACGAGGGGCTCAGATTCGAGCTGCTTCATGAATGCGTCTCTGAAGTCGGATTCTCGAAGTATCCGGCTGGCAAAGTCAGTGACCCGGGACGATTGCCACAGTTGACTGGCAGACATTGCTTGCTGAATCGCTTGCGATATTCCACCGAATGCCGGTGATGAATACATTTTCGCCAGCCTCGAAACAGCGTCGGTTTGCTCGCGGATGTGTTCGAGATTGTGGAGATTGAACTGCAACGCTGCCTTTTGAGCGGCATCAATGGCTAACTGAATCGAACTTTTTGGTAGTTGAACAGAGCGCAGCATTTCTTGGTGAAAGTCTGCGGTTGTCCGCATCGAAGCCGCTGCCTTTGCAATGGTGTCTGTGAGCGAGCCGAGATTGCGATAGACCGCTGCCGCTCTGGCTGCTTCATCAATGATCTTCTGAAAAGGACTCTTTGGCGGCTCGAACGACCGCAACAACCGCCGACTCCAATCGGCAGCGGATGTCATCGCCGCGATGTGCTTGCCAAGGTCGCCAGAGAGAGCTGCGAAATTCCCTGCTGAATGTGCTTTCTTGAGGGCTTCATTCAAAAACGAGTCAATTCCCTGCTGTGGAAGATGGGGCGTTTCGAGCTTCTTGAGAGCGTCTTGCAGCGGGTCGCTTAGATTCATGGCTCAGTTTTCCTTGAGGTTGACCTGCCCCGACAGCAGGCGCGGCTGGCGTAGATGGACGGCAACTCGAAAGCGATCCGCCCAAGCTAAGACGGCGTTTTCCATTCCGACCATTCCAATCCAGTGCATACCTTTGGCTGATTGCCGCGCGAGAATAGCAGCACGCACGCGTTGGCGACAAGTAAAGGCATTGTTTGAATCCTGACTCCGCTGTAGCGGCGGGCATCCCTGCCTGCCGTAGAGCCGGAGCTTCCAGCCCGGCGGAAAAACTGACGCACTGCCAGGCCGCTTGAATTTTTCGTGAGTCGCGGACAATACGGGCGTTTTGTCCGGGCGGCAGGGATGCCTGCCCTCTACGTCAGGCACGGATGCCTGACGCTACGAGCCGCGCCCGCCCAAACAAATCTGGAATAAACCCCATTCCCCCTCTTTCCTATTGTTGTGAACGAAGCGGATTACGAGAACGCCGTGGCGACCTATTACGATGCCCTTTATGCCTTTGGCTTCAGCCTCGCGGGAAACGAGGACGATGCCTGCGAGCTGACGCAGGAAACGTATTGCCGCCTGCTCACCAAGGGCAGCCAGTTGCGCGATCCGTCCAAGGTCAAATCCTGGCTGTTCACGACGCTTTACCGGGTGTTCCTCGGCTGGAAGGACCGGCGCGCACGCCTGCCGCATTTCGAGATCAGCAGTGTCGAAGGCGAATTGCCCGTCATCACGCCGGAGCATGTGGACGTGTTGCGCGATGATGCCATCCGCGACGCATTGCTCGAACTGGAGGAGCATTACCGCACGCCCGTCATGCTGTTTTACATGAACGACCACTCTTACGAGGAGATTGCGGAAATCCTCGACGTGCCCATCGGCACGGTGATGTCGCGGCTGTCGCGCGCGAAAGGGTTGCTGCGCGAACGATTGGTCGCCCGCGCCATCGGTGTCGAGCGCGAGAACAAGATTTTACCTTTTGAACGCAAGTCGAATTCAGCCCCGTAAGTCTATGAACAACGAAGAAGCCAAATTGATCCTGCAAGCGTATCGCCCCGGCGGGCAGGACGCGAACGATCCGCGATTCCGCGAGGCGTTGGAGCAGGCGCAGCGCGATCCAGAACTGGCGCGGTGGTTCGCGAACGAGCAGGCGCTGGATTCCCGCATCAGCGCCAAGGTCAAGGCGTCCATCACGCCGCCAGCGCATTTGAAGTCGCAGTTGCTCGCCCAGCGGAAGATTGTTCGCCCGGTTGCTTGGTGGAAGATGCCCGCGTGGCAACTCGCCGCCGCGGCGTGTCTGGCGTTGCTCGTGACTCTCGGCGTGTTGTGGTTCAAGCCTGCGGATCAGGCGCAGTTTGCTGCTTACCGCAACAAGATGGCCGAATTTGCCGGCAACAAACTCGACCGGCTTGATCTCATGTCGCGTGACGTGGCGAAAGTGCGCCACTGGCTGGCGCAGAAGGAATCGCACGGCGATCTCGTGCTGCCCGCTGGATTGGAAGGCCGACCCAGCCTCGGCTGCCGCTTGCTTGATTGGAACGGCCACAAAGTTTCGCTGATTTGCTTCGAGTTGGAGAACAAGCAGGTTGCCCATCTGCTCGTGGTGGACAGCGCCACCTTCAAGGATGCGCCCACGGAATCGCCAGTCTTCAAGCAGGTCGGCAACGTGGCCACCGCCAGTTGGAGTCGCGGCGGCAAGACTTATGTGATGGCCAGCAAGGAAGCCAGCCAGACTGACCTGATGAAACTGCTTTGAGTATGACCAACGCAAACACACTTCGTCCCGAAGCCGCCACGAAGCAACGCTACGCTGCCGCCGCGAGAGCACCCGAGGCTGCACTCTGCTGTCCGGTGGAATACAACAAAGACCTGCTCAAGATCATCCCGCAGGAAGTGATCGAGAAAGACTACGGCTGTGGCGATCCATCGAAATTTGTGAAGTCCGGCGAGACCGTGCTCGATCTCGGCAGCGGCACGGGAAAAATCTGTTTCATTGCCGCACAAGTCGTCGGCGCAAAGGGCCACGTCATCGGTGTGGACATGACGGACGACATGCTCGAAGTCGCGCGCCGCAACGCGCCCATCGTGGCCGAGCGGCTCGGCTACGCCAACGTCGAGTTCCGCAAAGGCCGCATCCAGGACCTCGGCCTTGATCTTGAAAGGCTGGATGCTGAATTGATCCGCCGTCCGATTACGAGCGCGGCGTCCTTTCTCGCCGCGAACGAACTCGCGACGGAATTGCGCCTTACGCACCCGCTCGTGGAAACCGAGTCCGTGGACGTGGTCGTCTCCAATTGCGTGCTCAACCTGGTCGAGCCGCAGGACAAACGGCAGTTGTTCCAGGAAATCTTCCGGGTGCTCCGCAAGGGCGGGCGCGCCGTCATTTCCGACATCGTGAGCGACGAAGACGTGCCCGACGCGATGCAACAAGACCCGACGTTATGGAGCGGTTGCATCAGTGGCGCGCTGCGCGAGGATTTGTTCCTGAAAGCCTTCGAGGACGCGGGGTTCTACGGCATCCGACTGCTCAAGCGCGACGCGCAGCCCTGGCAGACCGTGCAAGGCATTGAGTTCCGCTCCGTCACCGTGGAAGCATTCAAAGGGAAACAGGGCGAGTGTTTCGAGTTCAATCAGGCCGTGGTCTATCGCGGTCCGTTCCGCGAAGTGCTGGACGACGACGGCCATCGTCTCCGACGCGGCGACCGCGTGGCCGTGTGCGACAAGACCTTCCAACTCTACCAGAAACCGCCGTATGCTGAATTCTTCGAGTTCATCGAACCGCGCGTGCCGGTGAAGCCGGAGGAAGCCAAACCCTATGACTGCGCCCACGGCAAGCTTCGCCACCCGCGCGAAACCAAAGGCATGGAATACAACGCCACCACGGAAGCGGCGAAGTGCTGCGATGGCGGCAATGGAGGATGCTGCTAATGCTTGCCACGCTGATTTTCCTCGCCGTCTGTTTTCTCGCCTACTCGAACGGCGCGAACGACAACTTCAAAGGCGTCGCCAGTCTGTTTGGCAGTCGCACCTGCGGCTATCGCACAGCCATTTCGTGGGCGACCGTAGCCACGTTCGCTGGCAGCGTGACGGCGCTGTTTCTGGCGCAGGCGCTGATCAAAAAGTTTTCTGGCAAGGGTCTTGTGCCGGATGATCTCGTGGCTTCACCGCAATTCGTGCTGGCGGTCGCTTGCGGCGCGGGCGCAACGGTTATCCTTGCCACGCTGCTGGGTTTCCCGATTTCCACCACGCACGGATTGACCGGGGCACTCGTCGGCGCAGGGTTGGCCTCCTCGGCTGGCGCGGTGAATTTTGCCTTGCTCGGAAAGACATTCGTCATGCCCCTGCTCGTGAGTCCCTTGCTGGCCGTCGCGACTGGCGGTTTGGTTTACGTTGCCTTCCGCTTCGCCCGCTTGCGGCTCGGCATCACGAAGGAAATGTGTGTTTGCGCCGGCGTTGAGCAACTGACCTTGCCCATTCCGCAACCGAACGGGACTTTTGCCGCGCAGCCGTTGCCCGCTCTGACAGTGACGGTGGATCAGCCACAAACATGCACGCAGCGTTACACTGGCACGGTGTTCGGCATGAACGCAGGCCGCTTGCTCGACTCACTTCATTTCCTGAGTGCCGGTGCGGTGAGCTTTGCGCGCGGCTTGAACGACACGCCGAAAATTGCCGGGCTGCTGCTCGTGGCCTCGGCACTCGATATTCGCTGGGGACTTTTTGCCGCCGCCATCGCCATCGGCATCGGCGGGCTGCTGAACGCCCGTCGCGTGGCGGAAACGATGAGCCACAAAATCACCGGCATGAATCCGGGCCAGGGTTTCGCGGCAAACCTGTCCACAGCGGCATTGGTCACGACTGCCAGCTTCCACGGTCTGCCCGTGAGCACCACGCACGTCAGCGTCGGGTCACTGCTAGGAATGGGCATCGTCACCGGCCAGACCAAATGGAAGCCCGTGCTGGGCGTGCTGGCCTCGTGGGTCATCACGCTGCCATGCGCAGCGTTGTTGGCCGGGACGGTCTATTTTGTTTTACGTTATTCCATCGCATCATGAATCGCTTTGAAGAAAAACTTGCCAGCCACGGATTGAGCCTTCGACGTGCCCGACTGCAAACGCTCCAGATCAACGTCGGGCGCAAGTGCAACCAGACCTGCCGCCATTGCCACGTGGACGCCGCGCCGTGGCGCACCGAGATGATGCCGGCCAACATCGCCCAGCGCGTGGGGGAATGGATTCGCGAGCATCGCCCGCCCATCGTGGACATCACGGGCGGCGCGCCGGAGCTGAGTGAGCATTTCCGTTACTTCGTCGAGACGGCGCGAGAGGCGGGTTGCCACGTCATTGACCGGAACAACCTCACCATCATTGAGACGCAGGCGTTCGCCTGGCTGCCGGAGTATCTGGCGAAGCATGAAGTCGAGGTCGTAGCCTCGCTGCCGTGTTATTCGGCGGAGAACGTGAACGCGCAGCGCGGTGAGGGCGTTTTTGAAAAAAGCATTTCGGCGCTCAAGAAGCTGAACGCGGTCGGTTACGGCACAAAGCTGCCGCTGAATCTGGTGTTCAATCCGCTGGGCGCGAAGCTGCCCGGGCCGCAGGCCGAACTTGAGGTGGATTACAAGAACGCGCTGCGCCTCGAATTCGGCATCGTGTTCAACAAACTGTTCGTGATCACGAACCAGCCCATTGCGCGATTCGCGGAAGACTTGCGCCAACATGGACAGTGGGACGAATACCTTGAATTGCTCGCCAACAACTTCAATCCAGCGACGGTGGAAGGCTTGATGTGCCGGAGCACCATCAGCATCGGTATGATGGGCGAGGTGTTCGATTGCGATTTCAACCAGATGCTCAAGATGCAGGTGCGCAACGGCAAGCCGTTGTTCCTCTGGGACGTGACACCGACGAGCCTTGAGAATTGGGAAATCCAAACCGGCATTCACTGTCTGGCCTGCACCGCCGGTTGCGGCAGCAGTTGCACGGGGGCGGTGAAGAACGAAACCATTTGATGTGAAACTTTCGAGGGCACTATTCACGCTGGACAGGCTGGGGGCGGCGGGTGCGATTCTCGCCGCCGCAGCCGCACCGTGCTGTTTCCCTTTGTTGGCGGCCATCGGGGCGGCGCTTGGATTGGGCGCGTTGCAGTCGTGGCGCGGATACATGGATTATGCGATCCAATCGTTCGCTGCAATTTCTGTGGTTGGCGGCGCGTTTGCGTTTCGCCGGCATCGGCGCACGTGGCCGTTGGGCGTTGGCTTGGCCAGCGCCGCTGTCATTTTCTTTGCTTTCTACGCCAGTTATCAGGTCGCACTCGTTTATTTGGGGTTGGCAGGACTGGCGGTTGCCGTTGTTGGGAATGTCCTTGCGGCGCGGCAGGACGGGTCGCGCGAGCGGCAAGTGGAGTTGATGTCCACAATCACCTGTCCGCACTGCGGCCACCAACAAGCGGAGGCAATGCCGACGAATGCTTGCGTCTATTTCTTCGAGTGCCCGAAATGCCATGCCACGCTTCGGCCCAAGCCCGGCGATTGTTGCGTGTTCTGTTCCTATGGTTCGTTCAAGTGTCCGCCGATTCAATCAGCAGGAGGGTGTTGTGCGCGCTGATTACGGCGTTCAATCGGATATGCAGGTTGAAGTGGAAGAAATATGATTCTGCTCGGAACAGCTATCTATCTCGTCGTCACAACACTGTTCGTGATGTCGTTGTTGCTGGCTGCCGCCCGCCCCACGCCCACGCCAAACGATTGCACCGATGTCGCGCAGCCGAAACACAGTCTGGAATCAGCCGCTCCTTGCGCTAGAATTGTTTCATGACCGCAACCCAAACCATTCAATCGCTCACACTCACCTTATGATGACACGAATCCTTTCCATTCTCCTGCTCGGCACGGCGCTCGCGCAGGCCCAGACCAACACCACCACGCTGAAGGTTGGCGACGCCATTCCCGACGTGAAGCTGCGCACCGAGGACGACATGGAAGTCAGCCTGAAGAAACTCGTTTCAGAGAAACCAACCGTGCTGATTTTTTATCGTGGCGGCTGGTGTCCGTTCTGCAACCGGCATTTGCAGTCGCTCGCGGGGATTGAAGAAGACCTGAACAAAGCCGGCGCGCAATTGCTCGCCATCAGCATGGACCAGCCGAGCAAGCTGAAGGCGACGCCCGACCGCGAGAAGCTCCACTATCGTCTGCTCTCCGACAGTGATGCCGCCGCAGCGAAGGCGTTTGGCATCGCATTCAAGGTGGACGACGCGACCGTCGAAAAATACAAGGGCTACGGCATCAACCTGGACGCCGCCTCGGGCCGCGACCACCACATCCTGCCGCACCCGGCGGTGTTCGTGGCAGACACGAGTGGCAAGATTCGCTTCGCCCACGTCAATCCTGACTACAAGGTGCGCCTTGAACCCAAAGAGATTCTAAAGGCGGCGCAGGCGGCAGGACGCTGAATGAAACAAACGCTCCGGCTCGCATTGCAGCCCTCGGTGGTCAAGCGCGCGCTCAAATACGCCGTCGTCGTCGGGGCAGTTCTCGTCACCATCAATCACGGCGATGCGATTCTGCGAGGCGACGTGCCGCCTGCCCGGCTGTTTCGCATGGGCCTCACCGCGCTCGTGCCTTATGTGGTTCAACCCTCTCCAGCGTCGGGGCGATGCGGGAGAGCGGCAACTAGTCTGAGCGCTGAAGTCCCATGCGCTTCATTCGCGAAAGGAGCGTGGTGGGTTTCAGCCCGATCAGTTCGGCGGCACCGTCGGCTCCCCGGATTTTCCAGCCGGTCTTTTCGAGGGCGGCCAGCAGGTTGGCACGCTCGCGCTGCTGCATTTCGGCTTCGGTAAGAACCTCCGAAGTGCCGGCGTCCTCGCGGCACAGGCGATGCATTTGCGTCGTCGGGATGACCGAATCGCCGCCTGGTAGATCGAAATGCAGCGGGCCGCCCCGCGCCAGGATGACGGCGCGTTCGAGAACGTTGCGCAATTCCCGGATGTTCCCTGGCCAGGCGTAGCTTTGCAGACTGGTGACGGCCGCCCGCGTGAGGCGGGGTTGCTTGCAGCGCAATTCCTTTGCCGACAGCTCGACAAAGTGTTTGGCCAGCAGGGGAATGTCATCTGTTCGCTCTCGCAAGGGGGGAACGTGAATCGGGAATACGTGTAGCCGGTAGAACAGGTCTTCCCGAAACCGACCAGCCCTCACATTCGCTTTCAAGTCTCGATTAGTGGCCGCGATGATGCGGACGTCGGCTTGCCGCGTCCGATCATCCCCCACGCGCTCATACCGTTTTTCCTGCAAAACGCGCAGGAGCTTGCCCTGCGTTTCCGGCGGCACCTCGCCGATTTCATCCAGAAACAACGTCCCGCCCTCGGCGGTTTGGAACCGTCCGGCACGATCCTTGACGGCTCCGGTGAAGGCGCCTTTAAGGTGGCCGAAGAATTCGCTTTCGAACAAGTCCTTCGGGATGGAAGCGCAGTTGACCCGAACCAGCGGGCCGTTTTTGCGCTGGCTGCGGCGATGGATTTCCCGGGCAACCAGTTCTTTCCCGGTCCCGGTCTCGCCAAGGATGAGCACCGAAGCTTCCGTCGCCGCGACGAGGTCAATCTGGCTGATGATTTGTTTGAGCGCCGCGCTTTGGCCGACGAGGTCGCCAAAGGCCCGCGCTTCCACCACTTCCTCCTGCAGATAGGCATTCTGCAATTCAAGTTGGGCTTTGAGCCGTTGAATTTCTTCAAAGGCGCGGGCGTTGGCGATGGCGGCGCCGAGATGATCAGCGAAGATGCGTCCCCAAGGCCGCGATTCTTCGGGCAGGTCGTCGCGGGTAAACGCCACGATGACGCCCAAAACCTCGCTCTTGAAAATAATCGGGGTTGCGGCGAAACCCTGAACCGGCTCGGTTTCCAACCATTCAAAGCCAGTAGCCTTCACCAGTTCGCCGTCCGAGTCGTTCACGGCTATTTGCTGCCGGGTTTGAACCACCTTCCCAAGAAGTCCAAAGTCCAAAGGCATTCGGACATTGAGATTATCGCCTCGGAAAACATCCGGCGGCGGGCCGGAGCGCGACACGCCCTTACTGGCAGTCAGGTGGAGGCAGCGGGACTGATCAGAGCAGTCGAGTCGGCGCGGACAGGCCGAGCAGAGGTCGCCCTTGTCAATCAACCAGACTTGGGCGCAGACAACATCGGGCCGATCGAGGGCGCGGTGAACGAGCCTTTGCAGCAGCGTTTCCAGCGATTGCTCGTGAGCAATGTCGAGGAGGACCTGCGCCGCGTGATTCGGGTCAAAACGGTTTTCGCTGATGGTATCCACAGCAACGTAGTTTTGCACGCATCCGCAATCATTGTCCAATCCTTCGGCGACGATTTTTCGCACGGTCAAAATCTCGACGCCTGCCATCCGGCAACGCGAAACTACCTATTATGCTTGTGAGCAACATATTGAGTGCTTTTCATCGAGCTGGCATGGCCCTTGCAAGGTCATGGGGAGAACGAGCAAAAGCGTGATTCCATGAACGAAACCTCGAATCATCCAGAGATCATTGAAGTCGGCGACTCCAACTTCGAGTTGGAGGTGTTGAGGGCAAAGCAACCGGTCATCGTTGTCTTCTCGGCTCCGTGGAGTCGTCCGTGCCGGGTCTTGGATGAGATCCTCAAGGAGGTGAGCGGGCGCGTGAAAGTAGTCCGAATCAATGCGGACGATAATCCAGATTTCAGTCTGGCCTACGATGTCGAATCCGTTCCCACGTTGCTTTACTTCGCGGACGGGGTGCTTCGCGGCCGAACCGTCGGCACGGCCAGCAAAGAGGCGATCCTGGCCAAACTGGAGGCTGTTTCCCACCGATGAACACCACATGGAAATTCGAATCGGAAGCCGATCCTGAGCTTCTGGCGGAAATCAAAGCCATCCGCGCCAGCATCGGCGATGGTCTCAATGACGACGAACTGACGCGGTTGCTGCGCGAACCTCCCTTGCCCGTGCAGGCGGGCTTTGCCTTCCGGAGCTTCTCGGAAGGTATGGTCACCCTCAGTGTGCCGCCGCAGGATTTGGAGAAGAGGTATCCCGAAGTTGGCTGGATTCATCCTGCCAAAGAAATGTTGGCGCGCTCGCGCGCCCGAAAATACGACTTGGCCCTGTTTGAACCGCCCGACTCCAATCACAGCTGTCTCAGCCCTCATTCCGGATCGCCAAAACGGCATCATCACATCGAGTTGGCCAAGGGGACAGTAATAGATCCTTGTAGCGCACCCGCTCTATCTCAAGTTCCGGCTCCCTCGCGAAGTCCCGACCGGCTCGGTTACGGGCCGCTCCCGGTTTCCGAGCAGTCCATGAATCACCCGCAATGAATTCCACCGTTTTGAAAACGCCTCCCTTCAATCCTATGACTCGACTGAAACACTGCATCTCCGGTTGCCCAGTCAATCCGGCAAACACCACAACCGTGTGGGCAGCCTTGCTTTGCGGTTTGCTGCTGACCGCCTGCAACCGTCAACCCACGGCGCCGTCGGTGCCTCCGCCGGAAGTGGCCACGATCACGGTTGCGCCGCGTCCAGTCGCGCTGACCACCGAATTGCCCGGCCGCACTTCGCCGTATCGCATTGCGGAGATTCGTCCGCAGGTGAACGGCCTCATTCAGAAACGGCTGTTCGAGGAAGGTTCGGACGTGCAAGCCGGCGAGGCGCTTTATCAAATTGATTCGGCGCCGTTCAAAGCGGCGCTGGACAGCGCGGAGGCCAATCTGCCGTCGCTGCGTTCACGCGCGTCGCGATTCAAGGAGGCGCTCGCGGACAAATCGGTGAGCCAGCAGGATTTTGACGACGCGGACGGCGCGTTGAAACAGGCCGAGGCGCAAGTGGAAATGGCGCGGATTAACTTGGGTTACACCCGCGTCGTCTCGCCCATTTCCGGTCGCATCGGCAAGTCTGCGGTGACGGATGGGGCCATCGTCACCGCCTATCAGCCGCTCGCCCTCACCAGTATTCAGCAGTTGGACCCCATCTATGTGGATGTGCCGCAGTCCACCACCGAACTGCTGCGATTGCAGCGCCGGTTGGAGGAAGGGCGGCTCACAGGCGGTGGAACCAACGACAGCAAAGTGCAACTCATCCTCGCCGACGGCTCGCAGTATCCGCTGGAGGGGGCGCTCCAGTTCCGCGATGTGTCGGTGGACCCCACGACAGCATCGGTCATCTTGCGCATGGTGTTTCCGAACCCAAACGGTGTTTTGCTGCCAGGCATGTTCGTGCGGACAGTCGTAAAAGAGGGCGTCAACCGGCAGGCAATCCTAGTTCCCCAGCAGGCCGTCGCCCGCGACCCGAAGGGAAACCCGCTGGCGCTGGTCGTGGACGCGGCAGGCAAGGTGGAACAGCGGAAACTCGAATTGGACCGGACCATCGGTGATCAGTGGCTTATCAGCGCCGGCCTTTCCCCGGGTGACCGGGTCATCACCGAAGGCATGCAAAAAGCCCGCCCAGGCGCGGCCGTAAAAGCCGTGCCCTTCATCGCCGGTCCAAAGCCGGAGGAAAAGCCCGCGAGTGCCCCCAAAACACCGTCCAAGACGAACTAACGAAAACGCGCCATGCTCTCGAGATTCTTCCTGAAACGTCCCGTCTTCGCCTGGGTCATCGCCATCATCCTGATGGTGGCTGGCGGACTGGCGATTTATTTCCTGCCTGTTTCGCAGTATCCGCCCATTGCGCCGCCTTCCATCGCCATCGAGTCGTTCTATCCGGGGGCGTCGGCGGAGACGGTCGAGAACAGTGTCACCCAGATCATCGAGCAGAAGATGACGGGCTTCGACAAGATGCTCTATCTTTCGGCAACCAGCGATTCCAGTGGCGCATCGCGCGTGGAGCTAACCTTCGCCCCCGGCACGGACCCGGATCTGGCTTGGGCGCAGGTGCAAAACAAGCTTCAACTCGCCATGGCCAGCCTGCCGGAAGTGGTGCAGCGCCAAGGCGTGAAGGTGAGCAAATCCACGCGGAACTACCTCTTGATCGTCAGCTTGATTTCCGAGGACAGCAGCATGGACGGCAACGACCTGCGCGATTACGCCCAGTCCACCCTGGAGAAGGTGCTTTCACGGGTGCCGGGCGTGGGAGAAGTGCAGGTCTTCGGCGGCCAGTATGCGATGCGCGTCTGGGTGAATCCCGACAAGCTGACGGAATACGGGATGACCATGCAGGAGGTCATGGCCGGCCTGCGGGCCTACAATGTGGAAGTTTCCGCCGGCCAGTTTGGCGGGGCACCTGCGGCCGAAGGCCAGCGCCTCAACGCCGCGATCATTGTGCAAAGTCTGCTCAAGACGCCCGAAGAGTTCGCCAGCATTCCCCTGCGAACCAACCCCGACGGCTCCATTGTCCGGATCAAGGACATTGGCCGCACGGAGCTGGGGACGGAAACCTACGACATCGACGCCTTCTACAATGGCAAGCCAGCCGCGGCTTTGGCCATCCGGCAGGCCGCGGGCGCGAACGCACTGGAAACGGCGAATAATGTGCGGTCCAAAATGGACGAGATGAGCCACTATTTTCCAAGCGGCATGAGGGTCGTCTATCCCTACGACACCACGCCTTTCGTGAAGGTGGCCATCGAAGAAGTGGTCAAAACCCTTTTTGAGGCCATCCTTCTGGTGTTTCTGGTGATGTATCTGTTCATGGGGAACATGCGCGCCACCCTGATTCCGACCATCGCTGTCCCGGTGGTGATCCTGGGAACGTTCGGCGTGCTGGGGCTGTTCGGCTTCTCCATCAACATGCTCACCATGTTCGCCATGGTGCTCGCCATCGGGTTGCTGGTGGACGATGCCATCGTTGTCGTCGAAAACGTCGAACGCATCATGAGTGAGGAGGGTCTCTCACCGTTCGAGGCGACGCGCAAATCCATGGACCAAATCACCCCGGCTCTGATCGGCATTGGCTTGGTGCTCTCCGCCGTGTTCGGGCCGATGGCCTTCTTCGCCGGCTCCACCGGCGTTATTTACCGGCAGTTTTCCGTGACCATCATCGCTTCGATGCTGCTCTCGGTGGTGGTGGCCTTGGTCCTGACGCCGGTGCTGTGCGCCTCGCTGCTCAAGCCGGTGCCCAAAGGACACGAACCGGCGGAAGGCGGCGTCCGGTTTTTGCGGCCCTTCTTCCATTGGTTTGACCAGATCTTCTTCCGGGCTCGCGACCGGTATTTGAGGGTCGTGCGTCATTCCCTGGCCCGGCGACTTCGCTATGTGGTCGTGTTCATTCTGATTGTGGGAGCGTTGGGATTGCTGTTCCGCAGGATGCCCACCGCCTACCTGCCAGACGAAGATCAAGGCATGCTCATGGTGATGACGATGCTGCCAGCCAACGCCACCCTCGAACAAACCAAAGAGGTGATGGACGGCGTCAGAAGCTACTTCCTTGATCGGGAGAAGGACGCGGTCGAGGCGGTCTTGACGGTTTCCGGCACGAGTTTTTCCGGCCGTGGACAGAACTCCGGCTTGGCCTTCATCAGGCTCAAGGACTGGGGACTCCGCAATCGCTCGGACCTGAAGGTCAGCGCGGTTGCCGGCCGAGCCACGAGGCAGTTCGCCCAAATCCGCAACGCGATGGTCTTTGCCTTCCCTCCGCCCGCCGTGGTCGAACTTGGACAGGCCAAGGGTTTTGACTTCCAGTTGATGGACCGCGGCGGATTGGGGCATGCGAAGCTGATGGAAGCCCGCAACCAACTGCTCGGCATGGCCGCCACGGATCCGGCGCTGACGAAGGTCCGCCCCAACGGTTTTGAGGACGTGCCCGAGTATCGCGTGGACGTGGATTGGGAAAAAGCCGGCGCCTTGGGCGTTCCCATCACTTCAATTCACAACACGATTTCTGCGGCCTTCGGCAGCGCCTATGTCAACGACTTCATTCAAGGCGGGCGCGTCAAACGCGTCTATGCCCAGGCCGACGCTCCCTACCGCATGTTGCCCGGTGATTTGGAGAAACTCTATGTGCGCAACCAGGCCGGAAAGATGGTGCCGTTTTCGTCCTTCGCCTCCGGGCACTGGAGTTCCGGTTCACCCAAGCTGGAACGCTTCAACGGCTTCCCCTCGTTGAACATTCTCGGTGAAGCCGCCCCAGGCCGGAGTTCCGGCGAAGCCATGCGCGCGATGGAAGGATTCGTCCGACAATTGCCGCAGGGAATCGGATTTGATTGGACCGGCCTTTCGTATCAGGAACGGCAGTCGGGCGCGCAAACCGCTCCGCTCTACGCCTTCTCGGTGCTGGTCATCTTCCTCTGTCTGGCAGCCCTTTACGAAAGCTGGCCCATTCCCATCTCCATTCTTCTGACGCTGCCGCTCGGGGCCATCGGCGGGGTCATCGCCACCAGTCTAATGAGGCTGCCCAATGACGTTTATTTCCAGATCGGCATGTTGACGACGCTCGGTCTGACGACCAAGAACGCCATTCTGATTGTGCAATTTGCCAAAGCCCGCGTCGAAGACGGCATGGGGTTGATCGAAGCGACGCTCGAAGGCGCCAAACTGCGCTTGCGCCCCATCATCATGACCTCGCTGGCGTTTGGCTTCGGCGTGCTCCCGCTCGCGCTGGCAGGGGGCGCCGGTGCCGGCGCACAACGGGCCATCGGCATTGCCGTCGTGGGTGGCGTGGTCACTTCCACCTTCCTGGTAACCATCTTTGCCCCGCTCTTCTTTGTGGTGATTGAAAAGGCGTTCGGCAAACGAGCCGCACAACCCGCCGTCGTCCTGGGCGACGCCGCCAGCCCAACCGGAAATCCCTGACATGAACAAGAACTTTTTCCTGCTGCTCTCCGTGCTGGCCAGCCTTGCGGCCGGCTGCACCATGGCGCCGAAATACACCCGGCCCGCCGCGCCGGTTCCCACCGCCTGGCCAGCCGGCCCGGCTTATGCCGAAGCGACAACGACCAATGGCAGCGTGACGCCTGACTTGCGCTGGCAGAATTTCTTCACCGACCCAGCACTGCGCCAGCTCATCGGCACCGCGTTGACCAACAACCGCGACCTGCGGATTGCCGCGCTGAACGTCGAACGCGCGCGAGCATTCTACGGCATCGCCCGCGCCGAACTGTTGCCGACCATTGACGCCACCGGCAGCGGCAGCAAACAGCGGTTGCCAGCCGACCTTTCCAATGAAGGCAGCCGCCAGACCGTCGAACGCTACGATGCGAATCTCGGCGTGGCCTCGTGGGAAATTGATTTCTTCGGTCGCATCCGCAGCCTGAAAGACCGCGCTTTGCAGGAGTATCTGGCCACGGAGCAAGCCCGCCGCAGCGCGCAGATCCTGTTGGTGTCCTCGGTGGCCCAGGCGTATCTGGCCCTCGCTGCGGACCAAGAGAACCTGACGCTGGCCGAAACCACGCTCAAATCACAGCAGGCCGCCTATGACTTGGTCTCACGCCGCTTCCAACTCGGCCTGGTGCCGGAGTTGGAGGTGTTTCGCGCGCAAACGCCGCTGGATGTTGCCCGAAGAGATGTCGCCACTTACACCCAACTGGTGGCAAAGGACGAGAATGCCTTGGAACTGTTGCTCGGTTCCCCGGTGCCGCGGGATTTGCTGCCCAAAACCCTGAATGGCTTCACTCCGCCTACGGAGATTAGCGCGGGCGTGTCTTCAGACGTCCTTCTGCGCCGCCCCGACGTGGTGCAGGCCGAAGCCCTGCTCAAGGCGGCCAATGCGGACATCGGCGCCGCACGCGCAGCTTTCTTCCCGCGCATTTCCCTGACCGCCGCGCTTGGCACGGCGAGCAGCGACCTCTCGGGGCTTTTCAAGTCGGGTTCCGGCGCTTGGAGCTACGCTCCCCAAATCGTGATGCCCATTTTCGACGCCCGCACGTGGTCCGCCGCCAAGGCCGCCAAGGTCCAACGCGAAATCGCCGTGGCCCAATATGAAAGGGCCATCCAAAGCGCCTTTCGTGAAGTAGCCGACGCATTGGCCGTTGGCGGCACCGTGGACCAGCAGGTTTCCGCGCAGCGATCTCTGGTTAACGGACTATCGGAAACCTATCGCCTCTCCAATTCCCGTTTTGAGCGGGGCATTGACAGTTATCTCGGCGTCCTGGACGCGCAGCGCTCCCTTTTCGCCGCCCAGCAGGTGCTCGTCTTGCTGCGCTTGGAACAACTCACCAGCCAGGTCCGGCTCTACGCGGTGCTAGGCGGTGGCTGGCAATCCGAACCGGCTTCCACACCGCTCGCGAAATTGGGGCCGGCATCGGCAAGCACTGATCCCTGACCTGATCGAAAGGAGTAAACTATGAAACGCCATGTTCACACTGCCATCCCCAGAGCAGACCAAACGCAGCTCTCCGGCGGCGGTTTCGGCGGACGCGACCCAACGCCTTCGCCTTGCCCCATCACCCGCACCTCAGGGCCAGCGGATTTGCAGCAGAATGGGGGGACGGCCAAACCCAAACATCAACAAAAGCGGTTCGCTCACATAGACCTCAACACTATCGCCATCTGGCTGTTTTTCATCGCTGTGGCCATCATTAGCCTGCTCACCGCAGTCCAGCTTTGGGCCAAGCTTCATCCCCATTGAACGAAAGGGATCAAACGATCCAAACAGAAACCACAAACAGGAATTGTTATGAAGAAGCAGAAATCACAACAAACAACGCCCCAGAACAAGGGGACTGACGTCCAACCAGGAACGCACATTAAAGCCGAACCGTTCATCTCGGAGGAACACATCCGCTTGCGCGCCTACCAGATTTTTCAAACCCGGGGCAGTGCCTCCGGGCATGACCTTGACGACTGGTTGGTGGCCGAGATCGAACTCAAGGCTGAGGCCGGCGTGCGCCAACCACCCGCCGACGGCAAAACGACCCAGTGAATTCTTAAAGCCTCAACCACGGCGGCACCTGATTTTCCTCCGCGTGCATCCGGGTGGAGCGAGAACCGCATGTCCGGTCCGGCTTTCCAGTCGGAGTCGGGCTCAACGGTTCGCAAATGCAAGGCAACAATGCCATTGACAACAACTCCTATCCGAGAAAGGCGCGGCTATGGAATGGAAGATAATTGTATTCAGCGTTGTATGCATCGCGGCGCTCGCCTGCCTGTGGCGGGGAGGACCGTGCGCGGACTTGTGGAAGTGCGCCAAGCAGCGGCTCTGGAGGCAGGCGAACAAAGAACGGCGTGTTGGGGAGGACTCGCCAAAGGCAACGGAAATGGACCATGAAAGCAAGAACACGCCATCGAAGTCCTGACAGCAAGCAGCACATCTTGACTGCGGCTTGCCGGCTGTTCGCCGAGAAAGGCTTCCGGGGCACGCATATTCGCGAAATCTGCGACGAGGCGGACGTCTATATCGCCACCGTTTGCTACTACTTTCATGACAAGCAGAGGCTCTACGAGGCCGTGGCCGAAGAAGCCTGCCGGCGTCTGGCCATCCCACCTGAGACGCTTGCTGCCTTCACGTCTCAAATAACACCGGACCAAAGGCTTTCCGCCATCGTCAAGTCTCTGTTTGAAAGATTGAGCGGCGATGGCGAATGGGTCGCCAAGCTCGCGGCGAGAGAATTGGTAGAGCCGGTTGTGGGCAGACAAGGTCCCGTTGGAATGGGATTGCGGAAGGACTTGGTCCTCCTTGAGTCGGCCGTCAAACAATTGCTCGGCCCCAGTGTCAGTCTCGACCTGGTTCGCCTGACCGCGTTGAGCCTGCTTAGCCAATGTGTGTTCTTTTGCGCCAGCCAAAGCGCCCTCCCACTCATCTTTCCCGAATGTGAACGGGCGACGTTGAGCCGCGACAATCTGGCGGAGCATGTCGCCCGCTTCGGGATTGGAGGCTGCGAGAACGAGCGCAAAGCCTCCGTGCGCTCAAGACGTCCTGCCAAAATGAACAGGCATCCTGCCAAGGCGCGAGGGGCATCGGAGCGACTCGCGCGCATAGTTTAGACGACACCTTGTTTCCCGTCATTTTGCCATGCCAACTGTAATCATCGAAGGCCCTCAGCTTGCTCTCCGGCGCAAGCGCCGGCTGGCTGCTGCGCTTACGCACCTCGTCGCCCAAGCCTACGCCTGGCCGGAAGAAAGGATCATTCTAGTCCTGCATGAGAATCCCGACACAAGCATTGCCCGAGGTGGGCGGCTGCTCAAAGACCGCAAGAGAACTGCAGCACCTTGAGGCATCCTCTACGCAGCGCTGGGGGAATCAAGCTGTATATCGCTTGCTGATACTTGCGCCTGTGGTCTCGTTTGGACCTTTCTCCACCCTGGCGAAGGATTCCACCAACACTCCGCCGTATCCAAGCTATGAGGTGGCGCCTCCGGGGTCGGCCATAAGCGAGAGATCCTCATTCGTCTCCACGAATTGGAATATTGGCCTGACCCTCGGCGCTGGCTTCGGCGTAAGCGCGATGGGCAGCACGAAAGCACATGACCTTGCCGTCGCCACGCTGCACGTCGGGAAACTGCTGGAATCGGAAAGGCCCTTGTTCCGCCACGTAGAATTTGCAGGCGAATTGTGGGGTGGTGCCCAGTATCACCCCGACGTTGCCTGCTTGGTGGGGTTTACTCCCGTGGTGCGCTATCACTTTCTGCCCGGGGCGCGCTGGACCCCGTTCCTTGACGCCGGTGCGGGCGTCACGGCAACGGACATCAAGTATCCAGATTTGAGCACCACCTTCGAGTTTAACCTCCAGGCTGGCGCCGGCTTTCACTGGGCTTTGCGGCAAAACTTGGCGTTCACTTTCCAGGCGCGCTATCTTCACGTGTCCAATGCGGGCATCGACCGTCCCAACCACGGTGTCAACTCATTCCTGTTCAGTGGCGGGTTGACTTGGTTCTTTTGACTAGCGGATCCCCTCCGATGCAAGCGAACGAGTCCATCCGGAGCAAGATGCGGTTGGCCGCCGCGAACCCTCTGCCGCAGGCAAGGGACGCCGGCGTAAAGACCGCCGCTCAGGACATCCGTGAAACGAGAGAAGTCCGAGCGCTGATCGCCGACGACTCTCCCTTGATGCTGAGGATCCTCGCCCAGATTCTGGAGGCGGAAGGCTGCTTCACACTCGTTGGCAGCGTGACCGACGGCATCCAGGCAGTCAGGCAGACGCTCAATCTCAAGCCGGAACTGGTCTTGATGGACTACAGCATGCCGCGCATGAACGGCATCGACGCCACTCGATGCATAAAACAGGTCCAGAATCCGCCCTTTGTAATCATAATCACATCCAATGACACGCCAGCGTGCAAGACGCTGGCAGAGGCTGCGGGAGCGGACGGCTTTGTCTTCAAGGGGCCAAACCTGCACCACCACCTGCGCATGGCCCTCCGGGGTTTGTTTCAGTTCCCGACGAAGACCTTGTCTCGCCAGGAGAGTTTAGAAGGTGGTGGCCGCACAAGCAGTCCAGACAAACCCGACGAACCCCCGGACCAATGAGCTGAATGAACATGTCTGAGAGCCGAATATGAACACAAACCAAAACAAAACGCCTACGGTTGATGTCAACCAGGCAGATTTCGAGTCGCAGGTTCTGAAATCGAACCAGCCGGTTTTAGTCGCGTTCTGGGCGCCGTGGAGCCAGCCCTGCCGCGTGCTTGATTCAGTGCTCGGTGCAGTCGCGGCTGAGTGCGCCGGGAACGTAAAGCTGGTCAAGGTCAACGCCGACGACCATCCCGACCTGAGCCTGCGTTACGGAATTCAATCGGTTCCCACGCTGCTTTATTTCGTCGCCGGAAACCTGCTCGACAAAGTTGTGGGGGCGGCCAGCAAGGAAGCGATCCTCGCAAAGTTGCGCACCGTCTCCCCTGAACCCAAGGTCGTCACGCCGCCGGAACGTTACTCCGCAAAACGGACTCGCCACCACGTAAACTTCTTCTGCGAGGCCCCGGAGGCCAAGAGTGTGAGGCTCGTGGGTGATTTTAATGGATGGGACCTCGCAGCCACTCCAATGAAGCAGACACCCGATGGCCGCTGGATGGCCAGTTTGGAACTGCCCCACGGTCATCACCGTTACCTGTTCATTGTGGACGGCACGCCGACGCTGGACCCCAAGGCAACCGGCGTCGCGCGTGACGACCGCGACCGGCCGGTTTCGCTCATCGCCGTGAGTTGACTCGGAACGCCAAATCTCGCGAAGCCAAATGGACTCAGCAGGTTTTATGCGACCGACAAACACCAGAACCGAAAGCACACACCGTGATCCAATCCGCGGGATGGCGGTTGAGCCCGCAAAGGCGGCGGGGCAAGGCCCCGATGGCGGTTACACCTGCTGTCCGTGATTTTTCGCCATGGCACGGACCAGTAATGCACGACAGCTTCTCCTGCGGGCCACCAGCGAGCTTTTGTGGGAGAAAAGCTATCATTCGATCACCCTGGACGACATCTGCGAGCGCGCCAGCGTCAGGAAGGGCAGCTTCTACTATTTCTTCAAATCCAAGTCCGCGCTCGCGGTTGCGGCGTTGCAGCATCTCTGGGACACGGTTGGCCAACCGGCTTATGAGACTCACTTTTCTCCGCTAGTTGCCCCGCTCCAGCGCATCACGAATTTTCTGGAATGGGTCCAGCGTTTGCAGCGCGAGAAGCGCGAGCAAGTCGGGTATGTCCTGGGGTCGCCGTTCTTTTCCCTCGGTTGCGAACTGGGAACACGGGAACCGAACATCAGCCGGAAGCTTTGTGAACTGCAGTCTGCCCAACTCCACTATTTTGAGTCCGCCATCCGCGACGCGATTGCCCAGGATGTCATCGAAACCTGTGATCCGCACGCTCAAGCCGTGTATCTGAGGGCCTTGCTGGAAGGAATCGTGTCAGAGGCTCGCATCACGGGTAACCTGGACGGTTTGAAGGCGCTGACAGACTTGCCCAAGATTGTCTTGCGGCTGAAACGATCCCCGACAGAACTTTGCTAAGGACATGGGAGTCCGCCGAACGCACCGGGGTCAAAGTGGCGGCGCCGCCCGCCGCTGTGCTCGCCACCCTAACGAAGCACTTCGTCCAAATCGTCGTCGCGGGCAAACCCAACGCCGCCGACACACGCGCCATGCTCGGAGTCGTCCACGAACATTTCATCCCCGCCAAAATTCTTCTCCTCGCGGATGGTGCAGGCGGCCAAGCTTTCCTCGGCCAGCGCCTTGAATTCATTCAGGACGTGAAACCGCTGGACGGCAAAACAACCGCCAACGTGTGCGAAAACTACGTCTGCCAGTTGCCCACCACCAACCTGACCTCCGTGGCGGTGCAACTGCGGCCTCGACCGTGACGGCGAAACGTGTGGGGTGGGTGGGAATAAACTCCCCGGGCCATGACTCCCATCTCTGTTGGAATGTCGGCAAACCGAACCATGAACAATTGCAGCACCAGGCGCATCGGCATCATCGGCGGGAGCGGGCTTTATCAAATTGAATCCCTGACCCGAAAAGAGTGGGTCAAGGTGAAGACCCCTTTTGGCAATCCGTCCGACGAGTTGCTGCTCGGCGAAATCGCCGGGCGCGAAGTCGTGTTCCTGCCGCGCCACGGACGCAATCATCATCTGCTTCCCAGCGAGTTGAATCACCGCGCCAACATCTGGGCGCTGAAAAAGCTCGGCGTGGCATGGATCATCAGCGTCAGCGCCGTGGGTTCGCTGCAAACCCGCTATCGCCCCCGCGACATCGTGTTCGTGAATCAGTTCGTAGATCGCACCAAGAAATCTGCCGAGCACACGTTCTTTGGTCGGGGCATCGTGGCGCACGTCGCGTTTGCTCATCCGGTCTGTGACGAATTGCGACGGACGCTGATGCGGAGCGCGCGTGCTCTGAAAGCCCGCATTCACGACGGAGGCACTTACGTTAACATGGAAGGGCCGGCCTTCAGCACGCAGGCCGAATCCGTCCTGAATCACCAGGCGGGCCACGCGGTCATCGGCATGACGAATCTGGGCGAAGCGCGATGCGCCCGTGAAGCCGAGATCGCGTATGCCACGATGGCGATGGTCACGGATTACGACGCGTGGAAACCGGATGAAGCCCACGTGACGGTGGATTTGGTGATCGAGAATCTCCGGCGCAACGCCGAGCAGGCCAAAGCCATCCTCGCACACGCCATCCCACGCATCGCGCACGAGGAGACGTGTTCGTGTCACGCGTCGTTGTCGCAGGCGATCCTGACACCGCCACCTGCCTGGCCGAAGCGAGTGCAGGCGGATTTGTCGCCGTTGCTCAAACCTGTCCTCGCGCGGCAACGCAACAGCGGCGCACACTGACGGCGGGCGAAATGCCCGCCGCAACAAGTTCGATGAAAACGAAGGAGCGCATCAGAAACACCTGCGGCATCCTGTGCCGAAAATACGCGGAGCAATATCCGGTGTTGCACGGCAACCTGTCGCGCTTCACCGGCTTGCTCATCATGCTCAACGTCACGCTGTTCTTCTTGAACGGCGCGGTCCTTTACGAGGGTTACTACTACACCTTTTACTCGCTGGGCTTGCTGGCTGCGGTCGAAGCACTGTTGATCATTCCGCACGGATTGTTCGACCGCCTGTGGTTCTATGCGCTGATCTTGCTCGTCGAAGCCATCGGCCTGTATTTCCTCACCAGCAGCGTTTGGTATTGGGTTGCGACCCACCGCAGTTGACGCGTCGCATCCGAATCAATACCGCAGGCGCAGGAATTCATGGCTGTTTGTCGCTGGCAGCAGCCTTTGCAGCGTGGCATTCGTTGGAAAGCTGTTCGTCAACGAGGCCAGTTGCGTCCAGTTCGCGAGATTCGTCGAAGACTCGATCCGATAGCTGTGGCCGGCCAGCGCGGGAAAGCTTGCCTGCAACAACTCCGGCGCGAGCAACCGCAGTTCAAGGCTCGTCGGTGGCGCGGGCAGCGCGGCAAGAAAATCATGCCAGCGCTGGAACTCCGCCGCGTAGCTCGCGAAGTCCACATCGGCCTGATACACCTCGAAGTAGCGGCATTGAAAAATGTTGAAGCCGTAATCCATGCCGTCCTCGGGCGAGCCGTTGAGGTCGTTGTCCACGTGCGCGTCGTTGAACGGTTTCGCCCATGAGCCGAGGGATTGATAGCCGATGAACGCCTGGCTCTGTGATAGAAACTCCGGCGCGGCAAACGAGGTGTTCGGCAATCCGCTCCACGGATCGGTGTCGGCGGCGGGACGATTCGCGGCGAGGTTTTCCATCCAAAAGCCGATGCGTTTGCGGGCGACCCCGTTGTGGACGGCGAGAATCTCCTGCCGGAGCTGCTCCCAAGGGGTGACGTTGCCAAAGGTGGCGTCCTGCTGGTCCACGTAAGTCCAGAAGCCGAGGTTGAGTGGCACGGCGGGGAAGTTGTCGGTGACGTTGGTAAGGTGGCGCAGGACGGCGAGGTTCATGTTCGTGCGGGCGTAGCCGGGGATGTCGCGGATTTTGATTTCGGGATCGCGGATGCCGTGGGAGAGGCCGGGGATGGCGACGTTGAGCGCGGCGAGGCGCGGGTGGTCGCGCAGCGGCACGCCGTCCACGAGGTGATTACCCAGCGCAACGAGGAAAAGGCGCAGCCGCTCCTGGGCGATGTCGTCCCACGGGCGGGGCTTGGTGACAACGGGCGTGCCGCCGGTCCAAGTGGTGATGCCCGGCAGCGTGACGACCCACGCGGGCAACCCGGAGACGATGAGCGACAATTTCTGGTTCGCGGGCAGTTTGGTGAAAATGTTCGAGATGATCGTGAAGTCGAACCCGCCCGCCGTCGGCTCAAGCACGGCCCAATCGGTGCGCAGGACGTAACCGTCCACGAACGGCTTGTCACGGACGTTTTGATCGCGCATCGAGACGCCGTTGATCTGCGAGCCGCCGCCGCTGTCGAGCACATAGAGGCCGCGCGGCTGGCGGATGAAGTTGTTCGACGACGCGGAATCAAACACCGTGAAGATGAACTCACTCTGCGCGAACGCCCCGAGCGCATCAGTCACGCGCAGCTTGATGACTGCCGAACCAAGCTGCCCCGCGACCGGCGTCACCTGCACGGTGCGGCTCGCGCCAGCGTTCCCGAGCGCGAGATTTGCGTTTGGCACGAGGTTCGTGTTCGAGGAACTCGCCACGACATTCAACGAACCCGCCGCCGTCTCTGCATCTCCCACGGTGAAAATCACCGCTGGCGGCGTCTGGCCGGGGCTGACGATTTGAAACCCCGGCAGTCCGCTCATTGTCGGCGCGGTGTTCGGCGTCGTGACAGTGAGCGTGAACGCGCTGCTGGCCGCGAGCGCCTCGCCATCCGTCACTGTCAGCGTGATGGTCGTCACGCCGGTTTGCCCGGCGGCGGGTGTGACCTTGATTGTGCGCTGCGCCGTCGTGCCACCGAGAATGAGATTCGCCGCCAGGTTCGGCACGAGCGTCGGATTGGACGAACTCGCCGACACGACCAACGCGCTGAAGGTCGTCTCCGCGTCGCCGATGGTGAAATAGTTCGTCGCCGTGCTCGTGTTCTGCGCGATGACCTGATCGGACACATCGCCGATGAGCGGCACGGCAGCGTGGATGGTTGCAGTTGTGGCGGCGAGGAAGCCGATCAGCAGCAGGTGTGCGGAGGTGTTCATGGTTTTCTTTCGATGTGGTAAAAGCCGGTGGGCGCGAGCAGCGCGTTGGTGTGGGTGAATTCCGTCGTGGTCGTGGCGCTGGCGGGCCAGTTGGTGACGAGCGTTTGCCACACGACGGGCGCGGCGAGCGACGCGGCGCGTCGCACATCGAAACGCTCGTCTGGCACGCTGGGCCAGGTCAGCGACACGTTCGTTCCACCCGGCAGCACAACCGGCGTCAGCGGCGGGGCGGACGCGGCAGCAAATGCTTGCGCGAGGTAGTGCCACGAGTTCGTGCCCTCGGCGTCGAGGATCGGCCCGAGGGAATGGGGCAGGCCGGTTTCGATGTATGGCTCGGCGATGGCATTGGTGACGCGCACGAAATCGCGCCACGGGCGGCCATAGACCGTGAGCGCGGCCACCACCTGCCGGAAGCGCATCTCGGCGCGCAGTTGCATCGCGTTCGTTGTCGTCCACGTCCACGGACTGAACTGGTTGAACGCGGCTTCGCTGCCGTTGAAGATTTCCGCCACGATGTCGGGATGGTTCGCATTGAGCGTTGTCCAGGTGTGCAACGCGCCGTCGTAAATCACGCAGGCGGCGAACGTGTCGGGAAACTTGGCCGCGAATTTCGCCGCGCCAAATCCGCCCATCGAGAAGCCGGTGATCGCCCGCCGACTGCGCGTGCCGAGCGTGCGATAGTTCTCATCCACATGGGGAATCAATTGCTGCATCACGTCCGTCTCGGCGGGCTTGGCCATGCTGACGCTGTCGGCCCACATGCTGTTGTTGTAACCATCAGGGAACACAATGAGGCAAGGCTCGATGAGTCCGGCGGCTACGGCGAGTTCGTGGTTGGCCGGCACTTGATTTGTCTGCTGACCGCCGGACGAGCCACCGATGCCGTGCAGGTGATAGACGACCGGGTAACGGTTCGTGTTGCCGGGGCTGGCGTATCCCGGCGGCAGGTAAAGGCTAAACCGAACCGTGTTGCCGAGCACCGGGCCGGTGAACGTGAGCGGTTGCACCGTGCCGTTCAAGGCCAGGAGTGGCAGCGTGCCCGCGAATGTTACCAGCGCAATCAACCAAGTCATGGAGAATTTCATGGCATGCGAGATTTGGCCGGCGCTGGTTCGCCGAGCAGCTTGCCCACGGCTTCGGACATTTCCGAAGCTTTGAACCAGCCTTGTTTCAACTTGAGAACGCCGTTGGTGTGGATGAGCAGGCCGGTGTTCGGGCCAGTGCCCAGGCGCTGCGCCAGTTCATTACCGATGTCCGCGACATAGACGGGCGCGTCACCCGAGAAATTCCTGGCGAACGCGGACGCCAACTTGAGTCTCTCTGCGAGAGTCGCGGGTTGAGTCGCCGCCCCCACGCCGCTCGCCACCGCGCCCCCGTCCCGCGACGGCGCGCGCACGGGCTGGTCGGATGCGGCCGGGTGCGCTTCCTTGACATAGAGCACCGCGAAGTTCGCGCGCGGGTCGTGCTTCGCTTTCAATTCCGCCAACGAAGGACACTCCCGCACCGAGACCGGGCAGGTCAAAGACGCCGTTACCAATACCAACGGCTTGTCGCGCCACAGCGACGAAAGACGAACGGCTTTGCCATCGAGCGTGAAGACCTCGGCGTCCGTCACGCCATCGCCGGATTGAATGCCTTGTGATTCGACGCGCTGCTGCATCCGGCGCTGGCGGCCATCCCGCGAACGGGGGACGGCTGCGACGGAATTCCGCGCCGCCCCCGGAGCGCGGGCTTCAGCCCGCTTCGACGCAGCAAAGTTATTGGTCGCGGAATTGTTGGGGTGCGCGTCTGTTCCTTCCGACGGTGAAGCGGCGTGAACGCCGCGCTCCACCTGGCCGAAGACCTCGCGGTAAAACTTCCAGTTCGCCTCGCCCAATGCGTCATAGAGCGGATTCGGCGTGTGGCCGATGCCGGGAAGCACGGTGAACTCGTGTGCGATGCCGAGCCGCGTGAGGTGCGCATCGAAGTTGCGATTGTAGGCGAGCGTTTGATCGCGGTCGCCGACAACCTGCCGGATTTTCAGCCTGGCTTTCCCGGCGACGCTTTGTTCCGCGAGCGTCCACGGGCTTTGGGCTTTGAAATACTCCACATCGCCACTGAAAATGTTTTTGAAGATGGAGCTGCGCCGCTGCTGGAGAGTGGTTTCGTTGTGCAACGCCCCCGCCAGCATCGAGACCGCGCCGAATGTTTCGGGATACTTGAAGCCGAGCCGGGCCGCGCCAAACCCGCCCATGCTGAAGCCCTCGATGATCCGGCCTTCGCGGGCCGCAATGGTGCGGAAACTGGCGTCAACCTGCGGAATGAGTTCCTTGATGAACACCGTCTCCACCGGAGCTTTGCCGTCCTTCGAGTCGCACCACATGCTTTCGGTGAGGCCATTGACGAACACGACCAGCATGGGCGGCGTCTTGCCCGCGTGGATGGCGGCGTCGAAGCGGCGCACCATGTCGGCCACGCCTTGCTGTCCGCCGCCAACGCCGTGCAGCCAATAAAGCACGGGGAAGCGGGCGTTCGTCGCGGTGTCGTATTCTGCGGGCGTGTAGATGAGAAAGCTGACCTTCGCCTTCGCCGCCGCGCTGTCGAAGGTGCGTTGCTGTAATCGCTCGGCAGTGACGGGCGGTTTGACCCACGCATCTGCCATGATTTGCGCCCGGCAGGCAAAGGCCATTGTGAATATCGCAATGACAGTGGCTGTGAGAGCCCTGGCGGGACTGTGGAAGAATGATTTCATGATCGAGTCTTTCGCTTTGTGTTTGCATCGCGCCCTGCGGGCGATTTGTCGCGGGAGCTTGCCCCGCTCGCAGCGGCGTTTTCGGCGGCCAGCCCATCAAGTAATCGGCCAAGGAGATTGTTGAGTGTGAGCGCATCGTCCAGACCGAGGAGTTTGACCAGCACCTCGCGATTGCGCCGGCTGGCCGCTTGCATCCTGGCTTCTAGCCCGCGCCCCGCCGGTGTGAGCCAGACCCGCGTGGCCCGACCGTCTTCGGCGCAATCGCGACGTTTCACCAACCCCTCCGCCTCCATGCGCGAGACGAGTTGAAGCGCCGCCACGTGGGAAACATGTCCGCGCCGCGCGATGTCGCCAATCAAGCGTCCGTCCTCCTCGAACAGCGCGAACAGCACCAGCCCCATGCCGGGCCGCACACGCGCGCCCAGGCCCTCGGCGACCAGCGAACGTGCAATCAGCGGCTGCAATGCCTCCCAGGTGCGGGCGAGGCGGCGGACCAGTTCGACCGGCGGCGTGGAAATCGGGGACGTGCTCATATATGTAACCGCTTACATACATGACGCCGCTCGTCAAATGAAGGTTACAGATTGTGCTGCCGACCGTGGAGTGCGCCCCGTCACTGACCTTTTCCCGGAATATCCACCCGCCATCATCTCTCTCAGAATTGAGGTCAGACGCACGGGCTTTTGCTGTTCCGAACTGCGCCGACCGTAAACCGTAACCGCAACACTCATTCTATATGGCAAACAATCATCGCAATCACCGAACAACCAAACCATCAGCGGTCCGAAGCCTGCGCGAAGTCGAATTCCACTTCGAGTCGGCCACCGCGAAAAGCGTGCATCTGGCTGGCGACTTCAATGAATGGGCAACCGGCAGCCTCCCATTGCGGAGAGAAACCAACGGCCATTGGCGGGTGCGCGTGCCGCTCACGCCCGGGCCGCATCAATACCGTTTCGTCGTGGACGGGCTTTGGGTGGACGACCCGAACGCCTGCGGTCGCCAGGCGAATCCCTTCGGCTCGTGCAATTGCGAAATTCTGGTGCAGTGAGCACCGCCGCACTCGAAGGCGGATATTGAAATCCGCGTCACACCATCGCTTCCCATGAATCCGCCGCCGAAGCTTGTCTTCGTTTACAACGCCGACGATGGCCTGTTCAACGCCATTGCCGCGACGGCACACCGGATTTTTTCGCCGGCAACATACGAGTGTTCGCTCTGCATCTACACATACAGCGTTCGGGGAATGCACCGGGAGTGGAAGCACTTCCTCGAATCACTCGGTTGTTCGTTGGTGTTCTACTACCGTCAGGAGTTCCGCACTGCGTATCCACAGAAGGACATCCGTCTGCCCGCCGTGCTCGTGGAGCGGGGCAACGGTCTGGAGTTGTTGATTGAATCCGACGAAATCAAAGCCTGTGGCAACCTTGCGGAGCTGATCCTGTTCACGCGCCGGAAAGTCGAATGGGCTTGCCCCGGCTTGTCCACCAACCGAGCCAGGCCAACGGGCGACGGCGCAGAGCGTCAACTTGACTGCAATATCTCGCGAACTGGCGTCTCTCACCTGTGAGTGCCGACATTTGCACAAACCATCGCCGCCCGTGAAACCGCTTTCCAGTTTCATGCCGTAGTCCTATTCTTTCGTGCGATGAGCGAAGAACTGACGGCGGCCACGTCGCCACGAGAAACGGCAAGAAAAGCCGCGTCGTCTCTTTCGTCACGCTTGTCCGATCCGAAGACCTGGGTTGAGGAGCACGGCAATTACCTCTTTCGCTACGCGCTCATCCGTGTCCGCAACGAAACCGTGGCGGAAGACCTGGTGCAGGATACGTTGCTGGCGGCGTTTCAAGGCAAGGAGCGCTTCTCCGGGCAATCCACCGAGCGCAGTTGGCTGACCGGAATTCTCAAACACAAAATCATGGATCACTTCCGGCGTCTGGCCCGCGAGCGCACGGTCAACGCGACCGATGCGCTGCCGCCGGAGCTGGAAGGTCGCTTCGATGAACTTGGACTGTGGAAGCATGATCCCGAAACCGGGCCGGCGGATTGGGGCGCGGACGCCGGAGCGCAAATGGAACAGAAAGAATTCATGGCCGCGCTGAAACAGTGCCTCGACAAGCTGCCACCACGTCACGCAGACGCGTTTATGCTTCGCGAAATGGAGGCAACGGACTCGGAACAGATTCAAGAGATCCTCGGCGTCAGTCCATCCAACTTTTGGGTGCTGCTCCATCGCGCCCGGATGCAACTGCGACTCTGTCTTGAGCAGAACTGGTTGAAACTATGACGCGGAGAACGAACTGATGAACCTTCTCCGAAAAGCCAATTACGCGCTGATGCGGCTCATGGCGCGCGTCATGCCGTCCTGCAAGGACATCTCCGAGCTGATCTCCCAAGGCATGGACCGCCGGTTGCCCTTGCGGAAACGCCTCTCCATCCGGCTGCACGTGAGCATGTGCGGCCTGTGCCGCCGTTACGAAAAGCAAATCCACCTGCTGCGGCGCGGCTTCGGCTGCTACGCCGATCCAGACAAGAACGCTGCCGAAAACTCCCTTTCACCCGAAGCCAAGGCGCGGTTGGAAAAGGCGCTCGCGGACAGCGCGAAGTGACGTGCTTGTGGCGGCAGCAGTAACGCCGCAGCTACGCTTTGCGCTTCGCCGATTTCTTCGCGACCGGATTGTAGGCCAGCGCCAGTTCCAGCCAGTAGGCCAGGTCCTTTTCCGATTTCAGACCGTCAAGCTCCACGAAAACGAATCCACGCATGGGGCGTCCGGTGAAATCCATCGGGCGACATCCTTTTCGCTTGAGCGCGTCGTCATAAGCGTCCGGGCCGATGCGTGCCATCAGCCGGTTTTTCTCGACGCCCACGCACATCTTGCCTTTCACCATGAAGCACAGCCCGCCCATCATGCGTTTCGCCTCGTGCTTGATTCGCTTCGCGTCGAAGAACTGGCGGACGCGCTGTTCGAGTGATTCGTCGTAAGCCATACAGCAACCATTCAGGCTGGCTTCATTTCGGGAAACGCCCGCGCATCATAAAGCAATTCCGACGACTGCACCTTGCCCTGCCGAAACTGAACCCGTTCCGCCATGCGGAATTTACCCTCGAACGGTTTCGAGATGTTGAACGTGAAGAACGACATTACCATATCGCCTTTCTCGATCATTTCCACATCTTCAAATCGCACGGCGCAGTCGAACTGTTTGACGTTCGCGAGGAGTTCGTCCGCCGAGTTGGCCTGCATTAGCGGGCCGCGAAATCGCAAGTCGTCGCACATCAAACTGCGCTTCGTCGTCCAGTCGTGTTGCTCCATTGCCGCGTAGTAGCGCTTCAGAATTTCCGTATTGCTCATGGGTTGTTGTCCTTTCATTGGGGTTTGTTGAACTTGTAGTGAGCCCATTCCGGCAACGCCAACAGCCTCCCAAGGCGGTCCAGCGTGCCAGTCCAGCCCTCCTGATGACGGGCTCGCATTGGTTCATCAGGAAAGAGCGTATGCCGCACTTCGACTTCGGTTTCACCATTCGGGCAGGGACGAAACCAGACAGAAACCATCGTTTCCTTGCCCGCGTCGGGATCGGGCGGCTGGGGCAACCACGAGAAGATCAGACTCTTCTCCGGCTGAATCGTGAGGAATCGCCCGCGCACCGGAAACACGCCTTCGTCGCCCCACGTGTATCGTAAGTGATAGTCGCCGCCCGCGCGAAAATCGAATTCCACGACTTGCATCCGAATATCATCGGCTGGCGACAGCCATCGCTCCAGATGTTCGGGCCGCGTCCATACTTGGTAAACCAAGGAAATCGGACTTGCGAAACGTCGGACGAGCCTTGCTTCAAGTGTTGGTTTTGGATTTGGCATTTCGGGTCTTCTTTCCTTGCAGTTCGTCCAGGTAGTTCCCCAGTCGGTCGAACTGGCGTTCCCATCGTGTGCGGTAGCGTTCGATGAATTCCGCGGCATCTGCCAGCGGAGCGGCCTGCAATTTCAAATGGTGGACACGCCCCTGGCGCTGCCGCTTCACCAGCCCGGCACTTTCCAGGTATTTGACGTGCTTGGAGACGACGTTCAGCGCGCCGGGAAAACTGTCGGCCAGCTCGGTGACGCACCGATCTCCGGCGGACAGCAGTTCAAGCATCTTCCGCCGGGCCGGATGCGCCAACGCGGAGAAGACGCCATCAAGCCTGTCATCATATTCACCCATACGGGTGAATATAGGGAATGAGGTTCGCATGTAAAGCCTCCCAGTGAATTTATTTTGAGAGCGAAAGCACGCGAGTGGGTGCGGCGTGAGTCAATCCCGCGCCCTTCGCTTGATGCCGAGCGCCTTGATGCGTGAGGCAAGCGTCGTGGGTTTCATGCCGAGCAACTCGGCCGCACCATCCACGCCAAAGATTTTGCCGCCACACTCCTTCAATGCGATGGCGATGCTTTCGCGCTCGTGGCGTTTGAGTTCGTCACGAGTCAAAAGCTTGGCGGGGGCGGTCGGCTGCGCTGCGAGTTTGGGCGATTCGTCCCGCGAAGGTGCGAACTCGAAGCGCAATGGTCCGCCTTGGGAAAGAATCACCGCTCGCTCGACGGCGTTTTGGAGTTCCCGCACGTTGCCGGGCCAGTCGTGGGCGGCGAGTTGATTCATTGCGGCTTGCGTGACGCGAGGCGCGGAGCGATTCATCCGACGCGCGCTCTGTTTCACAAAATGAGCAGCCAATGACGGAATGTCGTCGCGGCGCTCGTGCAGGGGCGGAATTTCAACCGGGAAGACGCTCAACCGGTAGAACAAGTCCTGCCGGAAGCGGCTGGCTTCGACTTCCTTCTTCAAGTCGCGGTTGGTCGCGGCAATGATGCGAACGCTGATCTTGCGGGTGCGCGTGTCGCCGACGCGTTCGATTTCCTGCTCCTGCAACACGCGCAGCAACTTCGCCTGCATCGCGAGGGGAACTTCGCCGATCTCGTCGAGAAAAAGCGTGCCGCCATCAGCGAGTTCAAAGCGGCCCGGCTTGTCCTTGAGCGCACCTGTGAAAGAGCCCTTCACATGGCCGAAGAATTCGCTCTCGAATAATGCTTCGGGCACTGCGCCGCAGTTTATTTTGATCAACGCGCGATCCTTGCGCGGGCTGTGCTCGTGAATGGCGCGGGCGACCAGCTCCTTGCCCGTGCCGCTCTCTCCAGTCACCAGCACTGTGGCCTCGGTGGCGGCGACGAGTTGGATTTGCTGCATCACTTTCCGCAGACCGGGGCTGCCGCCGATGATGTCACCAACGCCCAACGCGGAGGTCACTTCTTCACGCAAGTAAGTGTTCTCCTCCTCCAGACGCGCTTTCAGGAATTCGATTTCCTCAAAGGCCCGCGCGTTCGCGATGCTCACCGCAGCGTGGTCGGCAAAGACGCGTAACCAGTCGAAGTCGGATGGCCCGAGCACGCCTGCGTCAAAGATGGCGAGCACGCCGAGCACTTCGCCGCGAAAGACGAGCGGCTGCGCGGCGAATGTCTTCACGCCTTCGCGCTTCATCCAATCGGGGTCAGCTATCCATTCCTCATCGCCACGCAAATCGGGGAGCAGCAACGGCTCGCCGGTCTTGCCCACGCGCCCGATTTTGCGGATGCCGAGTGGAAAGCGACAAAACGCGCCGTTCAGACGCGAGTAATTCTCTGTCTTGCCGCGCGGATTCCCAGCACTCGCGACAAGGTGCAGACAGCGCGTCTGGTCCGGGCATTCCGAGCGGAAGCGGCACGTCTCGCAGATGTCGCCCGGCTCGATCAGCCAGATGCGCGCGAGGACGACGTTATTGCATTGGGCGATGCCCTTGGCGACGGCGCAGAGGACCTCGGAGAGCGAACGGTTCTGCGCCATGGAAACCATGACTTGAGGGAGGTTGGCGCAGTTCACGGGCGCAAACTACGAGAGTTCGCATTCAATCGCAACGAGCTTTCGTAATCTACGACACTTCGTAGCTGCCTGACGACAACTATCAAATACACAAACGACTATGTTTTAGTGTGTTCCGGCACTTCAGATGGTTTGGCACGCCTCGTGTGATAGGGAGTGCATCGCCGCATGATGCGGCATTGAACCAAGAACAACATACGAAACGAAAACCATGAAACGCATTACTCCACTCGATCCCGCCCAAGCCACGGGCAAGGCAAAACAACTTTTCGACGCCGTGCAGGCCAAGGTCGGCGCTGTGCCGAATCTCTACCGGGTGTTCGCCAATTCACCCGCCGCCTTTGAGGGCTTCCTGAATTTCGGCCAGGCACTCGCCGGCGGCGTGCTCAACACCAGGGTGCGCGAGCAAATCGCTCTTGCCGTCGCCGAGATCAACGACTGCGAATACTGCCGGAGCGCGCACACGTTCGTGGGCGGGAAGGTCGGCCTGACAGAGCGCGAGATCAATGCCGCGCGGCTTGCCACGGCAAGTGACGCGCGCGTCAACGCCATCCTGAACCTCGCGCGAAGTCTCGTCGTGCAACGAGGGGAATTGAGCGACGCGGAGTTTCAAGCCGCGCGCACCGCCGGTTTAACTAACGCGGAGATTATCGAGACTGTTGCCAACGTCGCGCTGAACATCTTCACCAATTACACCAATCACGTCGCGCGCACCGTGGTGGATTTTCCCGCCGTGAAACCGGTCGCAATTGCGACAGCGGGGGAGACCTGCACCACTGCCGGGTGCGGTTGCGGTCACTGAACCACGAATCACGAACTACTTTTTTCCATGAATGCCCGTCCTCCACTCCCGCCGTTTACCGAGGAAACCGCGCGCCAAAAAGTTCAGATGGCCGAGGACGCCTGGAACAGCCGCGACCCCGAACGAGTCGCGCTCGCCTACACCGAGGACACCGAATGGCGCAACCGCGCCGAGTTCGTGCGCGGTCGGGCCGAAGTCGTCGCGTTCCTCAAACGCAAGTGGGCGCGTGAATTGGACTACCGCCTCAAGAAAACGCTCTGGGCCTTCACCGGCAATCGCATCGCCGTGCGCTTCGAGTATGAATTCCGCGACGCCACCGGCCAGTGGTATCGCGCCCACGGCAATGAGAACTGGGAGTTCGACGCGCACGGTTACATGGCCCGTCGCTTCGCCAGCATCAATGACCAGCCCATCGCCGAGGCCGACCGCAAATTCCGCTGGCCGCAAGGCTCGCGCCCCACCGCCGAACCGCGTCTGTCCGACTTGGACCTGTGAACCAAATCAGTCCCAAGAACTCATTCAATCATGACCGCAATCGAAGCCATTGAAACCCGTCGCTCCGTCAAACATTACGACCCGAACCATCGCCTGACCGATGCTGAAATTGCGCGGTTGATCGAACTCGCCAAGCTCGCACCCTCGTCCTTCAACATGCAGAACTACCGCTTCGTGCTCGTGCGCGACCCGGAGTTGCGGAAGCAGATTCGGGCCGTCGCTTGGAATCAGGCGCAGGTGACCGATGCTTCCTTGCTCGTCATCCTCTGCGCCGACCTCAAGGCGCACGTGAAGAATCCCGCCCGCTATTGGAGTCACGCGCCGCAGGCAGTGCAGGATGTTCTCGTCCCCGCGCTCACGCCGTTCTACGACGGCAAGCCGCAGCTCATCCGTGATGAAGCCATGCGTTCAACGGGCTTTGCCGGCATGACGCTCATGCTCGCCGCCCGAGGACTCGGCTACGATTCCTGTCCGATGGTGGGCTTCGATGCCGATGCCGTCGCGAAGTTGATCCGCCTCCCTGCCGACCACGCAATCAGCTTCATGGTCGCCATCGGTAAACCCACCCAACCCGCATGGCCACGCGGCGAGCGCCTGCCCGACAGTGAAGTCGTGATCAACGACCGCTATCCCGCCTCCTGAGCCACCAAGCCTTTCGTAGTCCCAAAACACAAACAAAAAACACAAAAGCAAACACATGAAACTAGCCATCATCATCACCTCCGATCCCAAGAACGGCGAAGAAGCGCTCGGTCGCGCTTTCAACGCGCTCGCGCTCGCCGCCGAAGCCCAGGCCAAGAACGACGAAGTCAACGTCATCTTCTCCGGCGCAGGCACACGCTGGCCCGCCGAACTCACCAACCTCTCGCACCCGGCCAACGGCCTTTACAACGCCGTGCGTCCGGTCATCACTGGCGCTTCGTGCGGTTGCTCTGCCGTCTTCGGCACGACGAAGGAAGTTGCCGCGTGTGGCCTGCCCGAAATCAAGGACCACGCGCTGCCCGGCACGCCCGGACTCGCAAGCATCCGCCGCTACCTCGCCGAAGGCTGGCAGACGCTGGTGTTCTAAACGCAATCAACCCCTCACCCGGCCATCAGCCACCCTCTCCCCATCCAATGGGGAGAGGGACAAGGCGTGGGGCAGTTCGGACTATCAACCCTCAACTCTCAACCCTCCATTCGCTATGGCCGGACGCTATCTCGAAACCTATTTCACGCCCAAAGTGCTCGCTGCCCAGCAGCACTACTTCGGGCGTTCGCAGAACATCCCGCCGCAGCCGGAACGCGACGCGCTAACCAACGACGAGCGCGCCTTCATTGAAGCGCGGGATTCTTTCTACATGGCGACCGTCAGCGAGAACGGCTGGCCCTACGTTCAACATCGCGGCGGAAAATCCGGCTTCCTGCGCGTCGTCAGCCCGACGCAACTGGCCTTCGCCGATTACAAAGGGAATCGCCAGATGCTCTCCACCGGCAATCTCGCCGCCAGCGACCGCGTCGCGCTGTTTCTCATGGACTATCCCCGGCGCGAGCGCCTCAAGATTCTTGGCCGCGCCCGCGTTGAAGACGCCCGGCAACACCCGGAACTCGTCGGGCAGTTCGCCGAGCCGGAAACGCATGGCATTGTCGAGCGTGTGGTTTTGATCGAAGTCGTGTCGTTCGACTGGAACTGTCCGAAATACATCACGCCGCGCTACACCGCCGCCGAGGTTGAGGAAGCGATTGCTCCACTCAAGGCCCGGATTGCCGAGCTTGAAACCCAACTCCGCCGCCAGACTTAACATGCGCCCACCATCGCTCACCTCCTTCAGGGGCAACGACCGCCCGGCCTCCGCCAGCGGCCCATGCAGAAATCCTGTAAGGATTCCCACCTCGCCGCGAAGTGGGGGTGTGAACGATCAGATAACGACATTACTGCCGGAAGCCGCACCAGCGGCGGGAGTGGATTATGATTGGGCCGTCGAGCAGTTCTACGAAGCGCTCTACAAATTCGCCTTCGGCCTGGCGGGCAGCGAAAGTGACGCGGCGGATTTGACGCAGGATACCTACCGCGTCCTGCTCACCAAGGGCGACGCCATCCGCGACGCGCGCAAGGTGAAAAGCTGGTTGTTCACGACGCTTTATCGGCAGTTCCTTGGGCGGCGGCGTCATGCCACGCGCTTTCCTGAAATGTCCGTTGATGCGGCGGAATGGGAACTGCCTACGATTACTCCCCAACACGCCGAAGCCCTCGACGGTTCGCTCGTGGTCGCCGCGCTTCAGCAGTTGGAAGAAAAATATCGCGCGCCGCTGGCGCTGTTCTATCTGGAGGAACTGTCCTACAAGGAAATGGCGGAAGTGCTGGACTTGCCCATCGGCACGATCATGTCGCGGATGTCGCGGGGGAAAGACCTTCTCCGCCGCCGGTTGCAAGCCCCGTCGCCAACCGCCATCAGTTGTCGCAACCCCGGATGGGCGGCGCGATTCCAAGGGCACGCGATGTCGTGCGCTGTGTAATAATGACGCACCGCATTGGAATATCCAGGCCCGCAAATCGTTCCCATCTATTGAATATGACAGGACTAAACTTCACCCGGACACTTTGCGCACTCGCGCTTGGCTTCGCCTTGTTCGCCTCACGCGCTGCCGCGGCTGAATTTGACCAATCGCACGCGCTGTTCGATGCGGTGCTCAAGCAGCGCGTGAAGAACGCCCGCGTGGACTACGCCGGGTTGAAGGCGCATCCCGAGGATTTGAATCGTTATCTCGTCCAGGTTGCTGCCGTCAGCAAGGCCGACTTCAAGAAGTGGAGCGAACCGCAGCAAATCGCTTTCTTGAGCAACGCCTACAACGCCTACACGTTGAAACTCATCATTGACCATTACCCGCTCAAGAGCATCAAGGACATTGGCGGCTTTCTCGATGGCCCGTGGGATCAACCTGTTGTGAAGCTGTTCGGAGAGACAATGGACTTGAACACGGTGGAGCACAAAATTCTGCGCGTGGACTACGCCGAGCCACGATTGCACTTCGTGCTCGTGTGCGCGGCGAAAGGCTGTCCGCCCTTGCGCGGCGAGGCTTACGTTGGCGTGCGGCTCGAAGAACAACTCGCGGACCAGGCCAAACAATTTCTCGCGGAATCCACCAAGAACCGGATCGCCGCATCTGAGCGCGTCGTTTATCTCTCGCCCATTTTCAAATGGTATGGCAGCGACTTTGAAAAGAAGTCCGGCTCAGTGCTCGTCGCGTTGAAACCTTACTGGCCGGGCAAGGTGACTGCCACGGACGGTTTCAAAATCCGCTACACCGATTATGACTGGTCGCTTAACGAATAAAGCAAATGACGCCGCGCACTGTTAACCCTGTAGCAGCGGACGTGAGTCCGCTCCATTTGAATCGCAGAAAGTCAGAGCCGACTCACGTCGGCTGCTACAAACCGAATGATGGCCGGCCAATTTACGATGACCACACACACTGACAACATTCCTGTGACCAGACCCAAAAAGTCCGCCACCAAATCCGGCTTTAGCTGGAAATGGCTGCTCTATCCGGCTATCGCCATCGTGCTGTTTGTCGGCTTCAAAGAATTACATTTGCAGGACCGGCTGAAACACGGACTCGATTGGATTGCACAACTTGGGCCGTGGGGTGCAGTCATCTTCATCGGACTTTACATCGTTGCCACCGTGCTGTTCATCCCCGGTTCAGCGCTGACGCTCGGTGCTGGCGCAATTTTTGGCGTAGCGTGGGGTTCGGTTTATGTCTCCATCGGTTCAACGCTCGGGGCGACTGCCGCTTTTCTCGTCGGGCGCTACCTGGCCCGCAATGCCATAGCCCGGAAGATTGAAGGCAACGAACGATTTGCCGCGATAGACAAAGCCGTCGCGAACGAGGGCTGGAAGATCGTCGGGCTGACGCGGCTCTCGCCGGTGTTTCCCTTCACGCTGTTGAATTACGCCTTCGGCCTCACGCGGGTGAAACTCAGCCATTACGTGCTCGCCTCGTGGATTGGCATGATGCCCGGCACGGTGATGTATGTGTATCTCGGCTCGCTGGCCAAAGCCGCCACCGGCGAGCGGACGCGCACCACCGGCGAGTGGGTGCTCTATGGCGTTGGCCTGCTGGCCACCGTCATCGTGACCGTGTTTGTTACGCGCATCGCCAAACGAGCACTGGCCGAGAAAATTGCGTAGCAACGGCAACAGGGAATTTAATGAGCGAACAAAATCAAACGCCCGTCCTTCCGTGGGACGCGCATAATCAGAAACTCGTCGCCAACGTCCATCCGGTGGACTGGAAAAATCCCACGCCCGCGCCGCGATACAACCTCGTTGTCATTGGCGGCGGCACGGCGGGACTGGTTTCCGCCATAGGTGCGGCGGGACTCGGCGCAAAGGTTGCGCTCATCGAAAAGCACTTGATGGGCGGCGATTGCCTCAACGTCGGTTGCGTGCCATCCAAAGCCATCATCCGTGCTGCTCGCAAAGCTGCCGGGGTTCGCGATATGGCGGAATTCGGCGTGAATGTTCCCAATGGCACGACCATAGATTTCGGCAAAGTCATGGAGCGGATGCGCCGTCTCCGCGCGGACATTAGCCCACATGACTCTGCCAAACGCTTCACCGAACTCGGCGTGGACGTGTTCCTCGGCACGGGCAAGTTCACCGGCCCGGACACCATCGAAGTCGGCGGGCAGACGCTGCGTTTTGCCAAAGCTGTCATCGCCACCGGTGCGCGGGCTGCCGCGCCGCCGATTCCCGGTTTGAAAGACGTTCCGTTTCTCACCAACGAAACGCTGTTCACGCTTACGGAACTGCCCAAGCGCTTCGGCATCATCGGCGCAGGCCCGATTGGCTGCGAGATGGCGCAGAGCTTCGCGCGGTTTGGCTCGGAAGTGTTTTTGATTGAAGCCACTCACGGCATTCTCCCGCGTGAAGACCAGGACGCGGCAGCCATCGTCAAAGCTGCGATGGAACGCGATGGCGTCAAACTGCTCTGCTGCGGCAAAGACCTCAAGCTTGCCAAGAGTGCGGGCGGCGTCCGCTTGCAAGTGGAGTCGCACGGCAAGGGCTATGACGTGGAAGTGGATCAACTGCTGGTTGCCGTAGGGCGTGCCCCCAACGTCGAGGGACTCGGCCTCGAAACTGTCGGCGTGGAGTTCGACAAAAAGGGCGTGAAGGTCAACGACCGGTTGCAGACGACCAACCCCCGTATTTACGCGTGTGGCGACATTTGTTCGCCGTATCAGTTCACGCACGCGGCGGATTTTATGGCGCGCATCGTCATTCAGAACGCGCTGTTCAAGGGCCGCGCGAAAGCCAGTTCACTCATCATTCCGTGGAGCACCTACACCTCGCCGGAAATCGCGCACGTCGGCCTTTACGAGAAGGAGGCCAAGGAGAAGGGCATCGAAGTGGACACCTTCACGCAGGAATTGAGCAAGGTGGACCGCGCGATTCTCGACGGCGAGACCGAAGGTTTCGTGCGCGTCCACGTGCGCAAAGGCACGGATGAAATCCTCGGCGCTACGGTGGTTGCCGCTCACGCCGGCGATTTAATCGGCGAACTCACGCTCGCGATGAAAGGCAAACTCGGCCTCAAGACCATCGGCGCGACGATTCATCCGTATCCGACGCAAGCCGAAGCCATCCGCAAAACCGGCGACCTCTACAATCGCACGCGCCTGACGCCCTTCGTGAAAAACCTGATGAACCGCTGGCTCGCCTGGCAGCGGTGAGGTCAGCTTCCGATTTGCGGCGAGGCGGACCATCGGTATCACTCGCGCCATTCACGCCCCAATGATAAACTGGCGCTAAATGGATTCAGGTAAACTCGAACATTTCAAAAAGCAGCTTGAAGAAATGGAGGTTGAACTGAGCGCGGCGGTGGAAGGGAAGGCCGAAGCCACCGCACCCGTGACGCTGGACACATCCATCGGACGCCTCTCCCGCATGGACGCCATTCAATCGCAGCAAATGGCGCTCGGTTTGAAAGCGCGCCAGCAACAGTCCCTGTTGCGGGTGCGCAATGCGCTCAAAGCGGTCGCGGATGGCACGTATGGCCAGTGCCGCCGCTGCAAAGGGCCAATCGCAATCGAGCGTCTCGAAGCGCAGCCGGACGCGGTGGTTTGCGTGAAGTGCGCGGAGTCGGCCATACGGTAGAATCTCTTCAACGAAACATGAGCACGGGAACGGGGCAGGTGCGCACCATGTTCGTGGTGGTGCTGCCGAGAATGAACGCGCGGATCGGCGAATGGCCATACGCGCCCATGACGAGCAATTGGATGCGCTCGCGCTGGATCACTTCGGCAATCACTTTCTCCGGTGCGCCGTCAATGGCGTGGGTGGTGACGGTGTAACCGCTGTTCCGTAATTTGGTGGCCGTTTCCTCCAGATACCATTTCGCTTTGTCGTCAATGTGGCCGGCGCGCAGCAGGTGGCAGCCGAGTCCTTTGAGCAACGGGCTGGTCAGCGCGAATTCAATTGCCTTGGTCACGCTTGGGCCGCCGTCGTAGGCGATGAGAAATTTTTCGATGGGCTGAAACTGCGGCGGCGTCACCAGCACGGGGCGCACGGCGGTGCGGACGACGCGTTCGAGATTCGCGCCGAGATGTTCCTTGGCGGTGGCGGCGTGTGTGCCGCGTTTGCCAACGGCCACGAGATCGCAGCGTGGTTCAAGTTCTTCCAAAGTTTCGACCAGTGTGCCGTGGCGTTGCGTTATGGTGATGATGGTGAGGCCGGCGGCGGTGAGCTGATGTTTCGCGTCTTCGAGAATGGCTTTGCCTTTGAGGCGCTGGACGCGGCCTTGCGTTTCTTCAAGTTTGACCAGTTCCTCGGTCAGATGCGCGCTGGCGTCCATGCCGATGCTGCCGCTGAAGTCCACGCCGGGGGCGCGTTCGCGATGATGATCGAGCACGTGGAGCACTTCGACGCCGGCGGCGAGACGTTGGGCGGCCCAGGCGGTGTGTTGGTAAAGACTCGGCGCGTAAGTCGAGCCGTCGGTGCAGGCGAGAATCGTTGGCATGATGAGAGTATGCGGTCGAAGGGTTCAGTGCTCCAGCATTCGTTCCAGCGCGCCGGGTTTATCGTGGATGGCGAGCTTGTCCACGATGGTGGTGCTGGCTTCGTTGAGGCCGATGATTTCCACTTCCGCGCCTTCGCGCCGGAACTTCAGCACGACCTTGTCGAGCGCGCCCACGGAGGTCAAATCCCAGAAGTGCGCGTGGCTCACGTCAATCCGCACCTTGGCGACCGCTTCCTTGAAATCGAACGCGGCGAGGAATTCCGGCGATGAGGCAAAGAACACCTGTCCCTGCACGGTGTAGGTGCGCGTTTCGGCGGCTTCGTCGAGTTCGCTGCGCACGCGGATGATTTGCGCCACCTTGCGCGCGAAGGAAAGCGCGCTTAACAAGACGCCCACGGCCACGCCAAGCGCGAGGTTGTGCGTCCAGACCACGACCACGACCGTGGAAATCATCACCAGGCTGGTGCTCTTCGGATGCACGCGCAGGTTGCCGAAGGACGCCCACGAGAACGTGCCGATGGACACCATGATCATCACGGACACGAGCGCGGGCATGGGAATCTGTTTCACCCACGGCCCAAGCACTACGAGCAGCACCAGCAACACCCCGCCAGCAGTGAATGCCGACAACCGCCCGCGCCCGCCGGATTTCACATTGATGACAGATTGCCCGATCATCGCGCAACCGGCCATGCCGCCGAACAGGCCGGAGACAATGTTGGCGATGCCTTGCCCCGTGCATTCGCGGTTCTTGTTGCTGGGCGTGTCGGTGAGATCATCCACGATTTGCGCCGTCATCAGCGATTCGAGCAACCCAACCGCCGCGAGGCCGAGCGAATAGGGCAGGACGATGCGGAGCGTTTCCAGATTCCACGGCACATCCGGCCAGAGAAACACCGGCAATGAGGACGGCAGTTCGCCCAAGTCACCCACATGCCGCACGTCCAGCTTGAACACGATGGACACCACCGTGAGCACGATGATCGTCACCAGTGGCGACGGCACGGCCTTGGTGAAACGCGGGAGGATGTAAATGATCGCCAGTCCCGCCGCGACCATCGCATAGACGGTCACGCCCGCGCCTTTGAACTCGGGCAACTGCGCCATGAAAATCAGAATTGCCAGCGCGTTGACGAACCCGGTCATCACCGAGCGCGAGACAAACCGCATCACACTGCCGATGCGCAGCACGCCCGCGATGATTTGCAGCACGCCGGTGAGCAGCGTCGCCACGAGCAGGTATTGCAGGCCGTGTTCCTTCACCAGCGTCACCATCAACAACGCCATCGCGCCCGTGGCGGCGGAGATCATCCCGGGCCGCCCGCCGACAAACGCGATCACCACCGCGATGCAGAACGACGCATACAAGCCCACCTTCGGGTCAACACCCGCGATGATCGAGAAAGCGATGGCCTCGGGAATGAGCGCCAGCGCCACCACGATACCCGCGAGCAAATCGCCGCGCACATTTCCAAACCATTCCTGTTTGATCGTCTGCCAGTTCAATGTTCGACTCATATTGCTTCGGTAAAATCAAATACTCCGCTCCGGGCGGTTTAGCCCGGATTTGTCAGGGATTCGGCGACCGGCTGTCGCCGTGCGAAGAAACACCAGGGAATCAGCGCCGGGCGGATGCCCGGCGGATTGCCAACAGAGGCCGGCAGCGTATCAGTATTCGAGCCTCGAACAAGCCTCATCTGCCCTTCTGATGACTTAACTTTTGCTTTTCCATCGCGCGCCTCCTGTCCGCCGCAGCTTTGACTTGCGGGGGAATAATTACGTCCGCCGAGCGCTCTCACATTTCAAGAATGTGTGTTGATTCATCACTGAGCACGGACTTGCGCGCGGCCATGCTCACAAAAGCCGGGCGAGCTTGCGGGAAGCGATGTTGCGCCCATCCGGCGCAATCCAAGCTGAGGCGTTCATGGATTCGTGTTCATTGGGGTTCATTCGCGGTTTCCCTTTGGCTAAACTGGTGACGTGGCCGAGCAACGACGCAGATTGATTCTGTTCGCGCGCTTTCCCGTCGCCGGGAAGGTGAAGACCCGCCTCATCCCGGCGCTGGGAGCGGAGGGCGCGGCGGCGTTGCATCGGCGTCTGGTGCTTCGCTCGCTCCGAACCGCCCACGCGCTGTGCGAGTCGCAGGGTATCGAACTGGAAATTCGCTTCGCCGGTGACGATGCCAATGAGATGCAGCACTGGCTCGGTGACGGCTGGCTCTGCCGCCCGCAATGTGAAGGCGATCTCGGGCAGCGCATGGCCGGCGCGTTCGCGGAAAACTTCCGCGAAGGTTCACCTGCAACCGTCATCATCGGGAGCGATTGTCCGTCGCTCACGCCTGAGATCCTTGCTGCCGCGTTTGAATCGCTGAATACAAATCCGGTGGTGTTCGGCCCGGCAACCGACGGCGGTTACTACCTCATTGGCTTGACCAGGCTCGTGCCCGAACTGTTTCAAGGCATCGCATGGGGAACGGAAACCGTTCTTGCTCAATCCCTGGAAATCCTCGCGCGCAATGACCGCAAGCCCGCGTTGCTCCAATCGCTCGACGACCTCGACCGCCCGGAGGACTTGGCCGGTTGGAAGCGACTCACTGAATCGGACGACAACGACTTGAGCCGGATTTCCGTCATCATCCCCGCGTTGAACGAAGCGGCGCACATCGCCGCCACACTCGAATGCGTGCGCAAAAGTTCGCCCCACGAAATCATCGTCGTGGACGGTGGCAGCGCGGATGAGACTTGCGCAATCGCGCTGAACCGTGGCGCGAAGGTGATTCACTCGAAACCTGCTCGCGCCCGGCAGATGAACGCCGGCGCGGCGCAGGCCACGGGCAACGTCCTTCTCTTTTTGCACGCCGACACCCTGTTGCCGGACAACTGGACTCGCGTTGTGACCGACACGCTTAAAGCGCCGGGAGTCGCGGCTGGCTCATTTGGATTTCGCGTCGCTGAACGGTTTCCCGGTCGCTGGCTGGTGGAATGGACCACCAACTTGCGCTCGCGGTGGTTTCAGAATCCCTATGGCGACCAGACGCAATTTCTGCGTCGTGCGGTGTTCGAAGAACTCGGCGGCTTTGCCGACCTGCCGATCATGGAGGATTATGAGTTGAACCAACGCCTGCGCAAACTCGGTCGCGTGGTCACTGCCGAAGCTGCCGCCATCACGTCGGGACGACGCTGGAAACGCTTGGGCGTCGTGAGAACCACGCTCACCAACAAAATGATGATCGCCGGGTTTCACCTTGGCGTTTGTCCCCACAAGCTGGCGCGGTTCTATCGCCGCTCTCCGGCGCGGAGTTAAACGATGCCGACGCGAAGACAAATCGGATTCGTGATCCTGTTCGCGGGATTCCTCGCGCTCGCCGCGTTTGCGGTCGTGGTTGGCGTGATGCCGCGGCAGGCTGGTTTGAAATTGGCGCAATGGTCGGTGCGAACTCGTTTTCCTGATGTGCGATTCATTTCCACAGCGCAGTTGGCTGACTGGTTATCCGACACCAATCGCGCAACACCCGTGTTGCTCGACACGCGCACCAAGGACGAATTCATCGTCAGCCATCTGCCCAACGCCGTGCGGCAAGTTCCGCCCGAAGCGATTGCCTCCGGCAAACCGATTGTGGCGTATTGCTCCATCGGCTGGCGCTCGGCGGAATCAGTGCGACGCCTCGTGCAGGATGGACACACCAACGTCTTCAATCTCGAAGGCTCGATCTTCGTTTGGGCGAGCGAGGGCCGCGCGTTGGAACGACACGGTCAACCCGCCCACGCAGTTCATCCGTATGACAGCAAGTGGGGCAGATTGTTGCCGTTCGCCCTGCGCTCCGAGCCTGGCGAGGTCGGCAGCGAAGCAATGGCCCGCGCCCGACCACTGCGCTGGGCCACCGGGCCTATCCTTCTGTTTTTGTTGCTGTGGTGGGAAACGCTGACGCCGTTCCTGCCTTTGTTCCGCAACAATCCGCTGCAACGCACCCGGCACGGACTGCGCAACGTCGCCATCGCGCTATTGAACAGCGGAATGACCGCGCTCCTGTTCGTTGGCTTATGGGCCGCGACCGCAAATTGGGCGGCGCACAACGGCTTTGGCTTGCTCAACTGGACCGGCGTGCCGCCGCTCTGGCACGCGCTCGCCGCAGTGCTGGCGTTGGACTTCTGGACCTATTGGTGGCATCGGCTGAATCATCGCCTGCCGTTTCTGTGGCGATTCCATCGCGCGCACCATTCCGACACGCACATGGACGTGACCACCGCCAGCCGCTTCCACATCGGCGAAATCCTTTTCTCAAACGTCCTGCGCATTCCGCTGATACTGCTGCTCGGAATCCATGTATGGGAAATCGTCCTCTACGAAACCGCCTTGCTGGCCGTCATCCAGTTTCACCACGCAAACATCGGCCTGCCGGGGAGACTGGACCAATTGCTTCGGTGTTTCATCGTCACGCCGGCGATGCACAAAGTTCATCACTCCCGCTGGCAGCCGGAGACGGATTCCAACTACTCGTCGTTGCTTTCCGTGTGGGATCGAGTCTTCCGCTCATTCCGTCTCCGCGATGACCCGCGCACCATCCAATTTGGTTTGGACGACTTCGCCAAACCGGAAGACCAGACACTTCCCGGCATCTTGAAGATGCCGCTCAAGCAGGGCACGCACCCGAAGCCCTAACCTGCCTGCGTCTCCCCACCCGTTGGCTGGATGCGCTTCAACAAACTTTGGAACGCGCCGGAAACAGTCTTCATGCGCGTCTCAAATGTTTTCTCCCAGAAAGCGCCGGGATTTTTCAGTCGAGGAAAATGGCGGATGCGCCAGCCACGGAATTTGATTGAGGTGTTCCGGTGGTGGTTCGGTTGTTGTGATGATGTATTGAACAGGCGCTTCTGTGTTATTGATTTCCTCGGCTTTGGGGATGTCGAAAATACGCCGATAAATTGCAGCGGTCAGATCGGCTTCACGGGGGCTGTCATGAAGTAGAAATCCTGGATGTTGAGAGCTTTGTCGGGCGGATGCCAGTAATGCCGCCAAATCGAACATGAGAATCTTCAACGTCGTCAGGGCAGTGCTGGTGAGGTCACTGTAATCGAGTTCCAACTTCACGTCCTCAGCTTGGAAGCGAACTGTTCCGCGATTTTCAGACTCCAAAACACGTCCGGCTAATAGACTGAAAATCTCTGAGAAATCCGACTGCCGCGCGGTGGCCTTTTGCCGCAACGTCTCTTGGTAGTCGGTTGACTTTCGCTGCTCGCCTTGAAGGCGTTCGGACTTCTTCCGTTCCGTTTCCAATTCTTCGGTAAGCGTAAGCAGCGTGGTTGTGGCCTCGAATTTTCTCCGCACCAAAGCAAGGTCGGCCTCAAATGCGTCAATTCGCTCTTGGTGCTTTTGCCGGGCGCTTGTGATTTTCCTCTCAACTCCTTGCTTTTGCTTCAATGCCTCAGCGTGCTCTCGTTTATGCCGAGCAACCAGTTCCTGAAGACTGGACACCCGCGCCTGCAATGCACCCTGGTTGGTTTTGAGTTCGGCCAACGCTTTCTCGGAAAAGCGATCTGAATGCGATGCCTCGGCTAGCTTGCAGCCGCGCAAGATGGCTAACTCCAGCGGCACGCTGCACTGATCGGCTCGCAACGGCATTTGAGCGAGTTGTTTGCGGTATTCCTCCTGTGTGATACGACCTTCGTGGAAATCCAGTGCCAGCTTTGCCTTCTTGTGGTCTGCTTCACTTTCCTCACGTTTGTTTACCAAATCGGACAGTTGTGCAACCAGCTTATCGCGTTGGTCGAGCAACGAATCGCCAGCTCCGTCTCTCTGACGCATTTCGCGAATCAGACCAAGAATTCGGGTTTCCTCCTTTTCGAGTCCGTCCTTTTCAACCGTCAACGTGCTTTCCGTGATTGTTGCTTCCGTCGCCTTCATTACGCGACGATACTCCTTCTCGGCCCGGCCTCGGGCGTAGTTCAGTTTGGGAATCAACGCTTCGCATTCACTTTTGTCGTGGAGAATTCGCATGTGCTCGCGCCGGGCTTCCAATTCTCCGGGCTGAGTCAACCCCAAGACTGTGCGAATCAAAAGTGTTCGGTCGGCGTTATGAATATCACCCAGCGACGAAGCCCCACCAAAGCCGGAACGCCAATCAAGCACATGGTCGTAGCGCGCTTCCTGATCGCGGCTTAACCAAGCGAGCAGATGCGCCCACTCTACCGGCTTGCCAGAACCAGGATAAATCTCGATGGGTAATGGCTGAACAAACCCTTTTTGCAATTCTCTCGTAAAATCCGCATACGTCAGTCTTTCAACACCTTGGTCGAACAACCTGTCGAACGTTACACCCCGTGCGCTCCAGTGGGGACTGCCCGTCACGCCAACAAACCGAGCGACCAGCCACGGTTCGCCGTCAAGATGCACTTCGCCAGCTACCCAAGCATTCGGAAATTTATTCCGAAAAGCATCACGAAACGTGTCGTTGCCAAAAGTCGAATCGCCGAGGAGATAGCGAAGGAATCGGCAAAAGGTTGTCTTTCCAGCAGCGTGACCACCCGCGCCTTTTTCTGACGGCTCGGCCCAGATGATGTTCAAACCTTGTCGAAGGGATATTTGCCGCTGTAGTGCCTCGGGCTTCCATTCTCGATACACCGCAATTTCCTTTACCCACAGTCGCGGCAATCGCCGTGTTGCGGGTGGCAACTTGTAGGGGAAAGGCAAATCCGGTGTTTTCATAAGAGGTTTTATGCAACAGCCCACGCTTTGAGGTCGCGTTCGGCGACGGCTCTTGTCCAGGTTGGTTCAGCCGTCTGGGTCTTTACCGCGTGCGCCAATGCCAGACGTGCGTCGAACACCAGCCAATCCAATGTCATGTCCACCCACTGCGCACCCTTGAACAGGACGAAATTGCTTCCATCGGAGAGGATGCCCAGCGTCTTGCGCATCACGATATGGTCGTGCAACGCCGCTTTGAGTGCGTTGGCATCTACCAAATTGGACGGGAATGTTGTGCGCCACTTGGCGAATTGGGATGCAGCGTCCGGCGGCAAAGTGGCAGGCAATTTTGGCGGATTCGCGAGAAATGACATCGCTTCCAAAAATTCTTCGTAGTCGAGTTGGCCGCCCGCTTCTTGAACCAGTGCCGGCAACAAAAGCGTGAATAGTTCCGCCGTCGTTGCGATGTGCGGTCGAGGCTTTGATGGAAAGGTAAAATCAAAGCGCACCACTGCGCCTTCCAAATCCGGTGAACCGATTCGTTCGCGGGTTGTCGGAATCGTCGTGCCTGCACGCCGCGCAGGTGTCGAAAGCGTTTGCCCAGTTTGACGACCGGCTAGGCGAGAACCCTCGTCAGGCCCAGCCGAGGCAGCGGCGGTTTGCTTGGGCGGATGGCAACAACGCGCGTCCGCTGGTGGCGGATTCAGGGAACTCACGAACGGCTTGGCGGTGCGCTGACATTCTGCCAGGGCGTCGTAAAGTTCGAGGATGCGATCTTTGGTGCGGTATGTGCCGAACTTTTCTTCGTCCTTCCGCTTCACGATGGGGAAGGTGTCGAGGATGTAGGCGGTGTCGTCGCGGTTCAGGCCGTAGAGGTGGAAGAAGGCGGCGTCGAGTTCGCAGCGGAGTTGGAAGCGGCGCTCCTCGTCCCAGCGGAACGGTGGACCGGACCAGCCGCAGTCCTGCGCGAATGCCTCCAAGTCCCACGCGGTGTAGGTCAGCTCCAACACGCGGGGCAACAGCCAGTCCTTGAGCGTCTGCGCGCCGCCGCCCCACGCGCACGGCTGTGCGTATGTTATGGGCGGCAGAACTGCGAACTGTTGGAAATAGTGATTTCGGAGGTCAGTGCCTCCAAGTTTCTGACGGACGCAGTAGTCGCAAACGAACGCATTGAGGTTCGCAACGATGCCAATCACGTCTGACGGGTATGGAACTGAAGGAACGAGCACCATTGCAGGGTCAGCCGCACCCGCCTCTGGAAGCACCGTCACAATCATCGTTCGTTCGTCGGTTGCACGCGCGATACGCCGATAACCGATAAGCCAGCGAGGATTCCAGCGGTCGCGTAATCTCGCTTCCACTTCAACTTGAGACACCCAATAGCGCGCGAATGGCCTGTAGTCAGGCCTCGTGAGGCGTTCAATCGGGATTTCAGGAAGCGTATTACTTTCCGAACCTGCCGGTTGGTCGGCATAGTCGCTCGAACGATGCTCAAACTGGTGAAACAGTTTCGCCTCGTAGAGCGCGAGTCGTAATTCATTGTCCTTCCGATATCCGCCGCTGGCTTGTAACCAGCCTTCAGATTCAAGTTGTTCTCGTGTCCGGAACAAATCGGAGTCGCCAGACATGTGAAACATCGCCATGAAGTGGACAGACCACGGATTCCCGTCTTCCAATCCTTCTCGCAAGAGAATGGGCAGGCGACTGTAAATGGCTTTCGTAAGATCGGCGTCGCGCCGGGAGCGAAAAATTGGGCAGGTATGAGTATTTGGATTCAGCCGCGCGATCTCCTCAGCCGTAAGCGTGAATCGTTTACTCGGTTTTGAAAGGTCATCAACAGTGTCGGCGCTAAAAACGAAATCTATACGTTCGGCAACCGGAGCATCGGAGCTTCCACACGTAAGCAGACAAAACGGACCTCGGCTGTCTGTATCGAGGAAATGGGCTCTTATCTCGAAGAAGCTGAACAAGGAGATCAGAGACTTTTTTTCCAGCAAGTCTCGGAAGTAGAACTTGGTCGTGTCGTCTGTTGCGATTCCTGTCGGCAATACCGCGCCAAACCTGCCGTCTCTGCGAAGCACGTTTCGCATCCGCTCTGCAAACACAGCGTAAACATTTATGTCACCACGACCGCAAAGCGGAAAGAGTCCACTCTTTCGCATCAGGTGGCTTTCGCCGTCCGCTTGCCGGATTGCATTCTGGAATTCAGCGAACAGCGCAGGTGCTTCGGTTTCGAGCTTCTCGATGAGCTTTCTGCGCGCCGCAGTGTTCGGCGCATCGGCAATGTTGGGTCGCCGTTCAGCGAACCATTCCTTTTCCTGCAACTTCACTCGCTCCCACGGTGGGTTGCCGAGAATCACGTCGAAGCCATCGCGCTTGAAAACTTCCGGGAACGCGAGATACCAATGGAAAAAGTGGTATTGGCCGGCCAGTTGCCGGGCTTCCTTCATCATGCCGTCCGGCAGAGCCGCGCCTTTGGCAAAGTCGCGGAGATGGCCGCTGGTAATGCCGATGGCCTCAGCCAGACCGGAAGGCTGGCCAGTGGTTTTCGCGGGCGACTTGGATTTCCCGGCTGGTTGTTGAAACGACTCGCCGAACAATCCGGTTTGCGTGGGGGCGGGTTTTGCTTCAGTCGCGGCGAGTGGTGCGGCGGGCACAACCATTTGTTCGCCATCGGCCATTCGCTTGCGAATGACGAACGCGGCGCACCAAAGATTGGCGATGTCAGTCGCCTTCTCAAAATCGTAGTTGTGCTGGAGTTGCTCGAAGGCAGCGGACTTTTGCTCAACGGCGCGGACTGAATCGTCGGGCAGGTTTTCGACGGCGACGGCGGCCTGTTGCAGTCGCTCGGATGTGGCGCTGTCTTCCAGGACGAACAGTTCGCCGAAGCCGCGACGTTCGCGGGCATTGAGTTTCTTCAGCGCAGCACAGGCTTTCTTGTCGTCGCCCTCGATGGGGGTGAAGGCGTCGTCGGGAATGCCTTCGGCGATGAGCACAGGCGTCGCACCGAGCAGGCTGTTGCCGCAGCGGATGTGATGGTCGAGAAAGGAAAGCGGTTTGCCCGCCTCCATCGCTTCGAGCCAGAGACCGACTTTGCACAACTCGACGGACATGGGGTTGATGTCCACGCCGTAGATGCAATGGCTGATGACTTCGCGAAGAGTGTGGCGAAGTTCGCTCACGCTCGGCTCGTCACCTTTGGAGCGGAGCAACGCGAGACGGCGGGCAATGCGTTGCGCGGCGGCGATGAGGAAATGGCCGCTGCCGCAAGCGGGGTCGCAGACCTTGAGCGCGAGCACGGCTTCGTCGGCGGACTTGTAGCCGAGCTTGGCGAAATTCTTGAGGCGGTCTTCGAGCACCGGATCGAGCGCAGAATCGAGCAGACATTCGACAAGGCTGGAAGGCGTGTAGTAGCTGCCACTCGTCTTGCGTTCATTGCCGGCGGCCTGCTTGAAAGTGAACGTGGGCGGGAGATTTCCAACGGCCGGATTGATGACCGGATGGAGTTCCAGCAGGCGCTCATACACCGAGCCAAATTCTTCCGTGGCGAGCGCCCCGTAGTTCACGCGCGAAAGCTGGCCGGTGTCCGGCTGGCGAAAGAGCGAGAGCTTGGCCAGCGCGGAGAGCAACGTGCCGTTGTCGAGTTCGGCTGATTGCAGCGGGCCGAGGGCAGACGCGGAGAACAGTTGCCCGCCCAGGCCGGTCAGTCCCAGCGGTGCGCCAGGACCGTCAGTTTCAAAAAGTCGGAACGTGCTCCGCAGTCCGCGCCAGAGATCGTGCTTGGTCGAATCCGCCAGCGCGCGTCGCTCTGCGAGCCGTCGTAGGCGATTGATGCTGTAATGGTCGAGGTAGAGTTTTCGTTGACGCAGCGTGGCAGCGTCAGTGAACAGAAGTCCGCGTTCCTCCGCGACCATCATCAGGAGCAGACGGTAAATCAACCGGAGCAGCGCATGATGCAGTTCGCGGGCGCTGACGGAGTTGCTGGCGACAGCGGTTTGGAGGCTTTCGTTTCGCGCCAGGAAGCCCGAGCCAAGTTCCTGAATGACCTGCTCAACCGCGAAGCTCAAACCGTCGCGGATGCGCGCGCCGGATTCGAGCGCGTCCTGATGATAGCGTTCGAGCAACGACTCGGCGGACTTCTCCGGCGAGCGCGGCAGACGTGTGACGTGCAGCAGCCGATAAAGAACCGCGAAGTCGGCGAACAGTTCTTCGCTGAACATCCGGTCGAGATCGAACTCAACGTAGGAGAGCTTGATGAGCCGCGTGGAGTCGCGGAGCAGGCGCAGGAGTTTTCCGTTCGTGACGAGGCCGTAAAGATGCTCCGTGAGGTTGAGATATTCCTGCAAGTGCGCGTGCGGACTGACGCGCGGGCCGGTCGTGGGTTTCTTGTCGAGTGATTCGCGCGCACCAACAATGTGAACGCGGAAACCGGCGTGACTTCGCAGTTGGTGCGACAGGCGGAACGGCTTGTCGCCGACGAGTTCAGATTGGGACTGGAATTCCAGTTCGGCGTATCCAAGCAAACCGAGCAGCGGAATCATCCATTGATTGCGCGTCTCGGACGTGGCGGCATTCCCTTCCTTCACGCCTTCGAGCTTGTGTTGAAACGCGGTGTAAAACGCCTGTGCCGCCGTCCAGGCGCGGACAACTTCTTCCTTCAACTTTGGCTGCGAATCGAAGCCGAAATCAACAGGCCGCTGGCCGGTGAAATCGCCTTTGTCGAGTTTGGCGAGAAGATCACCGGACAGAATCGCACCTTCAATGCGGATGGAGGGGAAGGTCATGCTTTCTTGCGGCGGCGTGGCTTTTCCGTGGGCAGTCCTTTGGCGGACTCGACTCCTTCGCCGAGACGGGCACGAGCCAATTGAACGGCGTCATGAAGTCTCTGAGCCAACTGTTTCTTGGGCGGTAACTCGGTAAGATATTCCCCGACGCGGATGCCGCGCTTCGCGAGTTCAAACAGCTCGATGCGCTCATCTGATTTCTCGGCGCACAGAATCAATCCCAACGGTTCATTCTCACCGGGCCGCATCTCGTGCTTTTTTAGCCAGCGCAGGTAGAATTCCATCTGCCCGACATCGCTGGGCGCGAACTTTTCCAGTTTCAAGTCAATGACCACGAGCCGCCGCAACCGCCGATGGTAGAACAGGAGGTCGAGATAAAAGTCCTCGCCGTCCACGACGATTCGTTTCTGACGGGCGACGAAGGCAAAGTCGCTGCCCAATTCGACGAGGAACTGTTCGAGTTCGCGCAGGATGGCCGTCTCCAAGTCCTTTTCCGAATACGCGCCTTTGAGGCCAAGGAAATCGAGCAAGTAAGGGTCGCGGAAGATCAGGTCGGGCGTGAGCTTGTCTTCGTCACGCAACTTTTGAAGTTCCAGTTCTGCGAGCTTGTCAGGCTTTTTCGACAGGGCGGTGCGCTCGTAAAGCATCCCGCCAATCTTTTTTCGCAAGGTCCGCACGCTCCACCGCTCGATGCGGCACATCTCCGCGTAGAAGTCGCGCTGCAAGTGTTTCTTGAGCGGAAGCAATTCGACGAAATGCGACCAACCCAATGCTTTCGACAATGTCGCAACAATCCGGCGGTCGGGAAATGCTTCCGCCAGGGCCATCATCCGCGAGAGATTCGGCCAGGAAAATCCACGCCCAAATTCCGCCTCCAATTCTTTCGACAGTGTCGAAAGAATCTCTTTGCCGTATTCCGCGCGTTCCTGCTTCAAAACTTCAGTGCGCAGCCGCTGGCCGACCTGCCAGTAGAGCATGACCAGCGCGGCATTCACGCCGCGCGACACGGATTGACGCGCGGAGAGAATCAACTCGCGCACATCCGTCAAAAGCCCGGCTGGCTGCGGCGTGGATTTGGTCAAAGCAAGCTTGTTGGACATGGCATCAGAATTTCTGAGATTCAGGCAGCAAGATGTAGAGGCCGAGAACATCCATCGGCAGCACGGGATAGACGACTTCGTAACGGCCCGCGCGGAAGAATTTGCTGAAACGTTCGTGGGCCTCGACCAGATGCTTGTTCCGTTCCTCGGCCACGGCGTCGAATTGCGGGCGAAGCTGGCGGATCAGTTTCAGTTCGTTCTCGAAAAAATTTTCGCGCGATTGGGTCGTGATGTCACCGGCGGGCCGGGCCTGGTGCAGGAGGGCAACGGCCTCGTCGTTGGGGAGGAAGTTCCCATCGTTGGGCGAGCCGCGATAACCCCACACCAGCATTTCTTCCGCGACGATGCGGGCCGGGCCATTCCTTTCACCGATGACGTTGCGACAGCGGAACAGCAACAACGTGGTTTTGGCGGACACTTCCTTCGAGCGCATGACGGCGGCGCGGGCGGCGTGAACCTCACCCGTGCGCGCCTGCCGACTCAGCGCGTGCGCCATCACGTATTGGCAAAGCGCCTCGACGAACGGATGATTGCGTCCGAGGTAAAGGTGTTTCTTGGGCGTGGGTGAGCGGAAACTCACGTCGAGAACAGCCTCATCGGGCAGATGCGCGCGGAGGGAGGCGGGGAGATTGCCGGTGTGCAACCGCCAATCCGATTTCGTCCGGTCGATTTGTGCGCCGAGCAGTTCGGTCAACGTGCCGGTGACGAAGCGTTCGACGGCAGCCACGTCGCCAATGGCGGCATCTGCTTCGCGCAAATCAACTTCAAGTTCGTCGGCTTTTATGGCGTGATGCGCAAAGATGGAGCGTGTCTCCTCCTCGCGTTTCGCGGCTTCCTCAATTTTGTGGGTGATGCGGATTTCAGCTTCGCGGGCTTCCACGAAATCGTCGAGTTCGAGCTTGAGTTGGTTTTTGTCAGAACGGGCTTTGACGCAGCGGTCGGGATTGAACAGGAGTGCTTTCGCCACCGTGTCCAGCACAGTGCTGCTGTCTTCGGGGAACGGAACGGTGATACCCCGGTCACGACGAATCTGACGGACCTTTTCCAGAATGACGCCGAGGACGAGCCCGTCCACGGGATTGTCGCGACCAAACAGCAGGTAAGCTTTCACTTGCTCCGCCGTCTGGCCGAAACGGTCAACGCGGCCTTCGCGCTGTTCGAGGCGATTGGGATTCCACGGCAGATCGTAATGCAGGACGGCGGTAAATGAATCTTGCAGGTTGATGCCTTCCGAAAGGCAGTCCGTCGCGACAAGGATGCGACGCGAGGCTTTGCCGAGATCGGTGACGCGTTGGCGACGAACATCGTCGGGGTCTTCGCTCGTCACCACCTCGATCTTCAAATCCTTGAACTTCGACGCGAGCACTGACCGTAGCTGTTCGCCGACGTAGCGCGCCGTGGCGAGATAGCGACAGAAGACGACGGGCTGCAAGCCGTCGCGCAGCCATTCCGCGAGCGTCTTGGTAGCGGCTTCGAGCTTGCCGTCGTGCTTTGCACCGGAGAGGGATTCAAGCTGGCGCGCGAAGTTTGCAAGCTGGCGTTTCTCCGGGTCGCTCCAGGCTACCTGGCCGACGCTCTGACTTGGTGTCACATCCAGCAGGAAACCATCCGATGAATCGTGAACTGGATTCTGCTTCAACTCGCCGCCCTCAGCTTCCACTGCGGGAGCTTCCAAGCGATTTCGCAGCATCTCCACCCCTGCCGCCGGACTGGACATGATGCCACGCAACAGGCCGAGAGCCGTCCAGTAGTGGACGCGCTGCTCGCGCTCAGGGCCGGATTGTGCGGACACGATTTTCCGCGCGAAGTCCAACACCTGGTCAAAGAACACGGCGTAGGACGGCCCAAGTTCGTAGGAAATCTCCCCGGCCTCGCGCTTGGCGAAAGGGGTATCTTCGCCCATCCATTTCAAAACATCGCCACGGCGTCGCTGAATGAAATGCTTCGCCAGTCGCTTTCGCATTTCCGCGCCTGCGGATGGAAGATCAAGCGCGGCGAAGTCGCGGTGGATCAAACCAAGGAGCGATTGAAACTCATCCGGCTTGCCGCTGTGCGGCGTGGCCGTGAGCAGCACGAGGTGTTGTTCATCCTTCTCGGCAATTCGCCGGAGGAGGTCATGGCGTTGCTGTTGGCCGGGACTTGCGCCACTCGGACGGGCGCAAGTGTGCGCCTCATCCACGATGACGAGTTCCGGGCATTGACTCACGAACACATCGCGGCGCGTGTCGCTCTTGATGTAATCAATGCTCAACACTTGAAACGGGAAGTGTTGGAACACACTGGCATCACCGTGAATCTCGCGGTCAAGACGGGCCTGGGTGTTGGAACGGATGACCACCGCTTCGATGCCAATCTTGGCGCGGATTTCCTCCTGCCACTGGTCGCACAAATGCGGCAGGCAGAGCACGGCGAAACGCTTGATGACCCGGCGTTCGAGGAGTTCGCGGACGACCAGCAAGGCTTCAATCGTTTTGCCGACGCCTACGTCGTCAGCCACGAGCAAACGAACCGGCTCGTGCCGCAAGGCCATGATGAGGGGAACTATCTGGTAGGCGCGCGGGCGGAAAGACAGTTTCGCCAGGCTGCGGAACGGGCCAGCGCCATTGCGGAAAGCGAGACGCGAGGATTCGAGCAACAGACGCGCGGATGAAAATGCGCCGAGGTCTTCCTTTTTGGGATTCGGAAAAATTGCTTCGGTTGGCTCATCTTCGGCAAAGCCAAGGGGCTGATAGATGCCGGTAATTTCCTCGTCCGAACCGCCGAGCGGTTTGAGTAGCAGGACATCCGGGTCGTCAGGCGGCAGCACAACCCATTCGCGTCCGCGCAAGCTGACGAGACGACCGGGAGATTTGAGGGTCGAGGGCATTCAGGGAATTCTATTCGCGAACCTTTCGGAAAATGTCGCCGCGCTTTTTGACAAATGTGCCGAGTTCGTCGCGGTAATACCAGACGATGACCTCGCCCCCGGCGTTGATGATGGCCTGACGCTTTGCCTCATCGTCGGCGCGGACTGTGGGATCATCGTGCGGCGTGCCGTCGCAGAAGACCCACACGTTCGGTTCGTAAAAGAAATCGGGCTGGACGTAAATGCCGTCAAAGGTTTTTTGAGCGGCATCCGGCAGGCGCAGACCTTCCGTGTGGAGATGATCGAGAAACTTCCGTTCGGTAGAGGAAGTCGGGTCAATCTGCCGGGAGAGACGCTGATAGTGGTCCTCATAGTCCGCGTAGGGCGGACTTTTCACGGATTCAAAAGAACACGCGGCGAGCTTTTCGAGCGCGGCTTTGATGAGCCAGCGGTCAAGGCGCGGATGATGACGCTGATTGTAGTAATCGAGCAGATTGTCATAGGAGGCCGGACTCAATGAGGGATCGGCGTCAAACTGACAGACCTTGATGGCTTCCTCGACAACGCGCCGCCACGGGCCGGTTTGTTCTGCCAACTGGCTCAAGATGCCGAGCGTTCCTTCGGCAGCTTCGTAATAGAGAATGTTCGGATGCGCGGGGTCGCCAATCGCGGTGACGCCGAGTTCGGCGGGTTCGACCTGGAAGACTCGCTCCATCGCACGCTTGAGCGCGAACTGAAGCGTGAGCACGCCGTCTTCATCCAGGCCAAGCGCCGGCACAGGCTCGACGTAAAGCGCGTCGGCAATGTTGGTCGTGTAGAACATCACGTCGCGAATGTGGTCGGTGGTCTCGCCCTTGTCGGTGAGTTCCGCGCGGCGGCGGTCGCTGACAAACGCGCCGGTTTTCACATCAATCGCGAAACCATTCTTGTCCTCGCGGGCAATCCGCCATTTCCGATTCACCCAAACGAGCCGTGCAGTCGGCAGGTAACGCAACCGAAGCAAAACTTCGCCACTGGCCTTCACCAAACCCGTCGCCCCCAGCTGCGTCAGGTCATCGAGGGTGAAGTAGGTGCTGATGTCGTAACCCTTGGTGACACGCTCCTCCTCCTCACAGGTAATTCGTGAGCGCTGCGTCGCGCGGGTTTCGCCGAGTTGCAGCAGGTAATGAAGATGTTCCTTGTTCGCCTGACTCGTCAGATCCTCGCCGGAGAACGGGCAGCGGTCGCGCTTGCCGTCGTCCCCGCGCAGGAAATAACCGGGCTTGAGACTCACCACCGCGTTCTCGAAGCGATTGCCGGGAGGGTCGCCGAGCAGTTGGGTGATCTCGTATTTCTGCCCCTTGTGGTAAATGACGTTGTTCGGCCCGAACTCGCGCAACGCAATGTGGCGTGGGCGGGAAATAAATTCCACGCTGGCGTCACTGCCCGGCAACATGACGCGGAGCGGCAGGCGGGTGAAATTGTAGCCGGGCAGAAAACCTTCAGCGGCAAGATAGCGATAGACGTAGAATTCGGACAACTGACCAACAGTCGTTTCGTTGCGGAGCAGGTCAAGCTGGCGCTGGGCAAGTCGTTGTTCGAGTTGCGCGTCTTTGAATTCGGGACTGCTCGCGGGATACAGACCGCTGTTAATTTTCTGCGACGCCAAGGTGAGTTGTGCTTGCGCGCTGCGGTAAAGGATGCGCCAGCGTTCGAGCGACTCATCGAGCCGCTCCTTGAGACTCCCGAGTTCCGCATCAATCCAGCCTGCCGAGAACCAGGCGGCTGATTCGCCGGTGAGTTTGTGGCGGAAGTCGGCAATCGCCCGCTCAAATGCGCTGCGCACGCGGGCGGCTTCCGCCGGACTCAAGTTCAACGCCCCGGCAACATCCTCGCGCAGCGGCAACGCGGATTGATTCAGGTCGAGCAGGTCGGGAACGGAATCCTTCAAGCCGGGCAAACCAATCTCCGATAGAAAAATGGCGTGCAGATGCGTGCGCAGCAATTCTTCATTCAACAAGTCAAGGCGCGGGGGCACAACCTGCCCAGCCACGAGATCAGGTTGGTTGTTGAAGTAATGGCGGTCGTGGTTTGACTGTGAACCGCAGAAAGTGAAGACGAGCGCGGGCTGTCCACTGCGACCCGCACGGCCGCTGCGTTGCGCATAGTTCGCCGGATTCGGCGGCGCATTCCGCATGTGGACAACGCTCAAGCCACCAATGTCTATCCCCAATTCCATTGTCGGCGAACAGAACAGCGAACTAATGGAGCGGCGGCGGATTTCACTTTCGTCGTCACGTCCATCGTCCGTTTTCCATTCCGCTCGAAAACGGTCTTCGCGATCCTGCTTGTCCTTGTAGTTGAGTTGCCCGGTATGATCGGCTGCGAGCAGCAGCTTGCCGACGCCGTAGTCGCGGCGATAGACACCTTGGAAAAACAAATTCGGGCGAAGTTCGAGCTTTTTGTAAGCGCGAAGCTTCACCGCGTCGGCGCGAACGGTCTGGCCGTCGCCCGGCTTCCAGATGACTTCCGTGAGTTTCAGTTGGTAAAGCCGCGTTGGTTTGCCCTCACGATTCTTCGCTTCCTGGCTCGTCAAGTAACCGGCTTTATTTTCGAGCGCGGCCAGCAGCTTTTCAATGAAGTCTTGATAGTCAGATGCCTTCAGGGTGCGGCTCAATTTCTCCTGGGCAAACCGACGCAGAAACCTTCCATAGCCGCTCTGCGGCCCGATGCTCCGGGTTTCGCGACGGCTGTATCGCGTGAGTGACTCGGTGCGGATTGAAGCGGGCGTTGGGATGTCGTCTTCGTCCTCATACCGCCACGGGGCGCGAAGCCGTTCACGGAACGCCGTCGCATGTTCCTTGATCTTTGCTTCCGTCAGATAGGACTCGCTGTGCAGCGCAAATTCGTGCCGGAAGAAATCCAGGGTAACGCGGATCAACGCGCAGCGGTCGCTCGCGCTGATTTGGTTGAACAGCGGAACATCCGTCCAGAGCTTGTCCATCGCGGCAAGCTCGTCGAGATGGTCGTAGTCAATTTCGAGCAGCGCGCATTGTTCAAGATTTGGCAACACCACGCGCCAGCCACGGCGGAGGTCGTGAATCGAGCGAAAGGCGAAATAACTCTCCAGCGTTTCCTCGTAAATGCGCTTCCGAAATTCCGGCAGGTCTGAACCACCGGTCGCGTAATCGCCAAATTGCAGTCCGCTCGCGACGCGGACGGCCTGACCCAGTGTGGTAAGTCGAAGCTGTTTGCCGTCCGAAGTTTCGACGGCTTTGCGAATGGCCGAGCGGAGACGGACGACATCCATGAAATCGTTGAAGTGACCGGCTTGCAGCGCGGCATCCTGCCGATTGTCCGTGAAGCTGAGAAGCTTTTGGTCGCGCAGGCGATAGCCGTGTTCCGCCATCCGGGTGAGGATCGCGAACGCGGAGATGCTCGTCGCCGTGCTGCGGCCTTCAGTGCCAAGCTGACTGAGTTTTGTGGAATCCTTAGTCTGACGGTCAGGCATCAGGCCCGATGTCGGATCGAACAGCAATGGCGCGGTCATGAACCAACCTTGCATCCAACCGTCTCGTGGTTCATCGGAGCAATTGCCATGCGTATCGTAGAAAATGCGTTGAGGCATCCGGGCCTTGTATTTCTTCTGAACGCGAACCTGCCCGGAGGAACTTACGTCCAGCCAGGAGTCAGGCAGGAGTTCAAGGTCAGTTTCGGGATTCCACAAATCGGCATTGGGAATGAGATAACCCCGTGTTACGTCGTCCTCCTCATCTTGCGAGGGATAAAATTCGCGAGGCATCAACTTGCGACCCGCCGGGTCTTTCAAGACGCAGAGCAGGGTTTCGCCGGAGTAACGGCTGAAGACCGCCGCAAACAAGGGTCGGTCCGGCTCGCCCGGAACGTGGTAGCCGGCCTGTAACGTGATGTGACGTTGCGCGCCCTGGTCGAGCGTAACGTAAATCGCTCCCGTTTGAGAAAAAAACTGATGAAGCTTGAACGGAAGATGAGTGTAACGCTTGCCGGCATCGAGCAGGCGTTTGTTCGTTCCTCCCAGCCAGAGCATGACTTCGCGCAAGTGTTGCTCACACTTCGATTGCGGATGTCCGGTTTGCTCGGCAAGCGAACTCGCCACCTCCGAAAAGCGCAACGGTTTGTTGCGAACCAGTTGCCCCTCGCGCTCCGCCAAAGCAATGCAGGCTTCGAGCCACGCTGCTGTCGGGTGCGCCAGCAACGCTGCTTCCGGGGCATTCATGTTCACCGGCGAGGCGACTGCCGATTTCAACGTATCAGGTTTGGGAGCACCGGGAAATTTCGCCATCAGCGTTTCACGAACGACGGCTTCGGGTTTGAACGGCTTTCCGAAAAGTTGCTCAGCGACCTTTGCCACCTGTTGCTTTTGTTCCGCAATCGAGCCGACTGAAATCATCGTTGCGGAAGTGCCGATGCAGACAACTGGATGTTTTGCTCGCGCGCGAATTCGGCGGATGAGAAGACCCACATCCGCGCCTTGCCGCCCGCGATACGTGTGCAGTTCATCAAAAACCAAAAAACGAATCTGATCGTAAATCGCCTCGCGCAAAGTGCGTTGCCCGCCACGCGTAAGCAGCAACTCCAGCATCATGTAGTTCGTGAGCAGGATATGGGGCGGTTCAGCCTCCAGTTCTTCACGGCGGGTCTTGTCCTCTTGACCGGTGAATTTCCCGAAACGAATAGGAAATTTCTCTCCGCGAGATTGCTGATAATTCTCAGCGTAACGCCGGAGTTCTTCCTCTTGCGAATTCACCAGCGCGTTCAAGGGATAAACGATCACCGCCGTCACTCCGTTCGGCATGGGGTTTCCAGACTTGAACAGGTGGTCGAAAATGGCGGCGATGTAGGTGAGCGATTTCCCTGAACCCGTGCCCGACGTGACAACGAAATCATTCCCGGCTGCACCGAGCTTGATTGCCTCCAACTGGTGCTCGAAAAGTTCGTAACCGCGAAAAGCGTCACCCAACGGCGCGGCGAGGAGACCCGAAGACACGAGTTCCTCAATGCGACCGACTTTGGCGAACGACGGATTGAACGTCAGCAACGGCTCTGGCCACAATCGGCCTTCATCAAGATGCTGCTCGACCCTTGCGCGCATTTCGTCGTCGGAAATGGAGACGAAACTGCGAATGTAACTCGCATAATCGTCCATAATTCGACGGTGAACTTCAAAGATGTCCATGTGCCAGGGTTTCCGAGCGCTGCGTTCTCCGAAGGCTATCGGATGGAGGAGTGGCCGACAATCCGCATTATCGCTCAACACCGGTGTCAGATGTCGCCGTGACCAACGCGCGGTTTGCTTCGCTGCACGGGCTGCCCGTCGCCCCGTCCCCCTCTCGACGACGCCCGCGCCACTTCACAAACCGTGCGCTCGTCACGAGCGGAACTTTCCACACGCAACGCGAAAGCGTGATACTTCCGTCGGTGGTTTGGCGTCGTCGCTCCGGCTACGCGGCTTCACTCATTTCGTTCCGCCCGCTTCGCCTTCCGCTTTAGGCCGCCAAACTCCGACCGAAGCATTGTGGCAAAACCTGATTCAGCCAACGAGAGAGGGGCGCAAGAGCAATGGCAATTCTTCGACCGTATGTGCAAAAGGCGACAGCCAACGAGCCTTCCGTGTGGGGTATGGGTTTGAGAAACCCCTTTGTTTTGAGACATTTGAGTTCGTGGATTCGGTCGGCATTGATTTTGCGAAGCACCAGTCGTGCGCTGGTTGTTGTGCGTCATTTTAGCCGTTCAGGTCGCCGTTGCTCGCGGCGAGACAACCCCGTCCACTTCCACCGAATTTCCGTTTGAGTATCGTGAAGGGCTTCTCTGGATCAAAGTCGCTATCACGCAGTCGGAACAACCGCTCAATTTCCTCGTGGACACGGGCGCGGGTGTCAGCGTCATCAATCTCAACACCGCCAAGCGCATCGGACTGAAGTTGGGCCGGCAGGTCACAGTTCGCGGTGTGGACACGAAGATGACCGGCTATTGGCAGCAATGGATATCCGCCAAAGTGGGCGACGTAACTTTGCCCACCGAATATCTGGCGGTGGATTTGGAAAAATTGAGCCGTTCGTGTGAGCAACCAGTGGACGGCTTGGTCGGTGCGGATTTCTTTCGCGGGCGCGTGGTGCAAATTGATTTCGACGCGCAGAAGATCCGGCTGCTGAAACCGGAGAAGTCCCGGAAATCGGATGAAGCCTTGCCGCTCCAATTACGCTCATGCGGGATGCGCGTGCCGATCAGCGTAAACGGCCACGACCGCCAATGGGTTCGCCTCGACACCGGTTGTGCGACACCCCTCCAATGGGTGACTTCGGATGTGCCCGACCAATGCACGCACCAGATGGCCATCGGCTTGGCTGAAATTTCCATTCCGCAAACGAAAACATCCGTCGGCATCGGGGAGCATCAGTTTTCCGACGTTCCGACCGGCTTACACGAAAAGCCCATCTTTCCCGGTGAAGCTGGTCTGCTCGGCAACGGCCTGCTTTCCCGGTTTGCCACCGTCACGATTGATGCAAAGGCTGGCCGTGTAACCTTGGGAAAGCGCGTCCAAGCTCGGTAAGTCTTCGGGCCATCGTTTCCCATTTCAGGCTGCATTTCTGCGGGTTGCGTTGACCCGCCCGCTTCGCGTTCCTCCTCTTGGAAGATTCTTGAGGGATTTTTCGACCACCGGCGTATTCAAGGATGTGAATTAGCAGCGGCAAAACGCCGCAGCAAACGAAGAAAGACAAAACTATGAAAAAGATGATCCTCCTCGCAGTCGCCGCTGCCGGTATCTTCACTCTCGCCTCCAGCGTGCAGGCCGCTGAAGTGTTCCTGTCACCTCGCGCCCAAGCGAACCAAATCACCCATGTAAAGGGCATCAATAACGAGCCGAATCTGGTCAGCGGCTGGTATGCCGGCGCGGCCACGAGGATCTTCACCACGCAGCACAGCATGGTTGCTTCTGGTCCGGTTCTGGACGTCAATCTGGTCAGCGGCAATTACCTCGGTGCTGCATCCAAGAGCCCGCATCGCGATCTCCGTGGCTGGGAGTATCAGATCGCGCCTCTGATTGAGAAGCGGAACAAGGCACTGAAGTAAGTTCTCAGCCGGTTGTATTCCCCAACACGGGAGTTTGCGGGCGGTAGAATTTCAACAAGCAGCCGCCCGCTTTCGTTTCCTTGGGGCAAATCTTGGTTAGAGCAATGTCGGCATCGCGTCGTTCAACATGACCGTTTGCCGGCATGAGAGCAGTGGCAAGGAACGCATGGTGTATTGCCGCGGCATGCTCACATAACCTGCTCAGTAAAAAAACGCTAGGTTTATTAGGGAAGGTGGGGTAAACACATGGCGAAGCGGTCGTTCATGGCCGACAAGAAGAGCATAAAATCAAACACGAGGAAACAGTATGAAACGAATCAATCAAATCCCCACCAAAATGATCCGTTGTTGCGCCTTAGTTGCGTTGGCCGCGCTAGTCTGGCTGCCGATTGGAGTTCTTGCAGCCGATGGCACGGCCAAGGGCGGTGCCACCAAGCTGATTCAGCTTAAGCCCATTAAAACCGTCGCTGACGCGGAAGCCGTCGAGCCGGGCGACACCGTTGTCATGTCCTGTCCCAAGTGCAAGGACAGTTGGATGACGGTCGTCCCGACGCCCGCCAAGACGGGCGCGGTGCCCGATGCCAAGTCTGTGATGCGCCATGAATGCCCCGGTTGCGAGCACAAGTTCGTCACCGAAGGCCACGGCAAGGCCAAAACTGATAAAATCGTCCATGTCTGCAAGAAATGCGGCAGCGAGGACGCCTTTTGCTGCGTAATGAAAAAAGACAAGGCGGCGCCGACGCCGGGAATGGAGCAAAAGTAGATTTCTGCTTTGAAATAGCCAAGCGGGAGGACAACTGTCCTTCCGCTTTTTCATGTCCTTCGGCATGAACTGTTCCCTCCTCCAAGGAAGGCCCGGAGCGATGCCTGGGCCTCATTTGCTGCGGCCCTTGCGCCATCTTCCTTCGCCACAAGAGAGTTGCACAGTCCTGCATTGCCCTCGGTCAAAGCGAATCCACCCAGTGGGAGTGTTCATAGTGGCATGCCACCGCGATTCGTCCGACTTTTTCACGGCTTCCCAATTCTTGAGGGATTCAATCCGGGACGGCGTAATAAAGAGAGTGAATGAGAAAATTGGTATTAACAGCGGCGGCTTTGAGCCAGTCGCCATGTTCAGGCTATGAAATCGAACAGCTCATCCGAAGACGATAAGTCGCTGCACGAACTTCTCAAGCAGTGGAAGGTGGAGGCGACCTTGCCGGCGCGTTTTCAAGAGCGGGTCTGGAAAGAAATTGACCGGGCCGAGGCACAAAAACCACAGAGCACTTTGATTGTTGTTGCCCGCTGGATTGAAACGGTGTTTCGTCGTCCGGCATTTGCCACCGTGTATGTAGCCGTGCTCCTCTTTGTCGGTTTGGGAGCGGGCTACTTGCAAGCGCAGGACAAGACCACGCAGACCGAATCCAAGATGCGTGCGCTCTACGTCCAGTCCATTGACCCCTATCAAGCGTCGCGCAATTGAATGAAACGTTCGTGGCTCATCATCTTGGGCGGGCTGGCCTTGGCGGTGTGCGCTTACGCTTGCATCTACTTCGGCACGACCGTTGCGGAGCGTTCCGTGGAACGAAGCAACCGCCCGGAATTGGCCTGGCTGCAAATGGAGTTTCAACTCACCGACGCGCAGTTGACCCGCGTGGTGGAATTGCACAATGCCTACGCACCCAAGTGCGATGAGATGTGCCGCGCCATTGATGCGAAGAACGCCGAAATCAAAAGGCTGCTCGCCGCCACCAATGTCATCACCCCGGAAATCAAACAGGCGCTCGCTCAAGCCGCCGAGATTCGCGCCGAATGTGAGACCGCGATGCTCGATCACTACTACAAGGTCGCGCAGACCATGCCCGCCGAGCAAGGCAGGCGTTATCTCGAATGGGTTCAACAGGAAACCTTGAAGCCGAGCAAGATGATGCCCGGCGGAACGCAATCAGCCTCTCCGCCCGCCATGCCATGACACCCGCCTCGGTTGACGACCCGGACCAGAAGGATATGGCGCGGCTGGTCGCCGGGCACGACGCGGCGTTGAACGAACTCATGGGAAGGCACGCCGAGAAACTGTTCCATTATCTAGTCCGCAGTTTGCAGAACGAGGAGGATGCCGCTGATCTGGCGCAAGAAACCTTCGTCCGCATCTATCAGAACCGCGCGAAATTTGACGCGAGCCATAAGTTTTCGACCTGGCTTTACGTCATCGCCACGAATCTGGTGAAAAGTCGTTACCGCTATCGCACGCGCCATCCGCAGGTATCGCTCGACGCGGAGAACGAAACAACGGGTGAAAGCTTTCGGGAGAGCATGCCGGAAAACAACCCGACGCCAAGCGAGTCGCTGCAAGGGGCAGAGCGAGCGGAAGCGGTTCGCCAGGCCGTGGGTCAACTGCCCGAAGAACTCCGCACGCCGCTCATCCTTGCGGAATACGAGGAGCTTTCCCATGCGGAGATTGGCGCAATCCTTGATTGCACGCCAAAGGCGGTGGAAACCCGGATTTATCGCGCGCGAAAACTGTTGCGCGAAAATCTCGGCTGGCTTTTGGAAAGCTACGCCTGAAACGCTCCGCAAACGCAACCCATCCACCCAACAGCACAAATTATGAAAACATTGAAACTGATAGCGGCATCATTGGCAGTCGTCGCCCTCGCGACCCTCGCGATTGCGGTGAGCGGCTGCAAGGAAAAATCGTCCACCCAAAGCGGTGGACAAACCGTGAAATACACTTGCTCCATGCACCCCGACGTGGTGCAGGACAAGCCCGGCAACTGTCCCAAGTGCGGCATGGCGCTCGTCGAGAAGCGCTGACCGCAGGATCACCGTTCACGGCTGTCCCACTGGTGAAGCGAGCAGTGGGACGGCCTTTTTCCTTCCGGCGAGTGATTTCCTCGGCTGCGGCGTAATGAAGAACGAGCGGTGCGAACAAAGCGCACCCCAACAAAAGCAACATTATGAAAACGAACTCGATTCTGATTCTGACCGCCGCCGTCGCTTTGCTCGCCTCGACCAGCCAGAGCCAAGCCCAATACACCGCTGCGGGTGATGATGGCATTGCCGCATCGCCGAAGCTGCGCCAGTTCCTCAATGAGCGCGGCAAACCGATGGTGAAAGGCGCTCCTTCAACCGAAGTGGTTTCGGTTGGGTATCGCGCCACGGGAGCGGACGGCATCACCGCGTCGCCGAAACTGCGCCAGATCATTGACGGCAGCCGGGGTGTGTGGAGCACGCCGGGTGCGGTTGTCGCCAAGGTTGGTTATCGCGCGACGGGCGACGATGGCATCACGGCCTCGCCGAAGCTTCGTCAGTTCCTCGACGAGAAGAAAGGCGCTTACCAAATCGCGCCGTTGAAGTGAGAGCACGCCAGAACCTGTAATCGCCAGGCGGGCGGGCGCGATTCAAGCTCGTCGCCCGCCAAATCAAATCATGAACGCCGAAGCACAATTTGAACAGGACGCAGGATTGAGCGCCTTGTTGCGCGAATGCAAAGTCGCCGTCGCGCTCCCACCACGCTTTCAGGAAGGCGTGTGGCGTCGCATCGCGCGATTGGAGCAAGAACCCTCCGGCTTCGCGGCTTGGTGGACCGCTTTCAACCGATGGATTGACGCCTGGCTGCCGCGTCCGGCATTGGCCGTCTCCTACGTGGCGATTCTTCTCGTCATCGGCGCGGGCGCGGGTTGGGCGCAAGCCCGGCAGGAAAAAGCGCGCGTGAGCAGCGAGCTGAGTTCACGCTACGTGCAATCGATTGATCCGTATCAAACAGCCCGGTGATTTATGCGGCGCGGATTCATGATCCTTGGCCTGGGTGTGATGGCAGCCGTCGCTTCCTATTACTGCCTCTATCTGGCAGGGACGACCGCGCCGCGAAGCTGGCTGCAAGGTCGCCAACCCGAACTCGTATGGCTCAAACAGGAATTCAAATTAAGCGAAACGGAGTTCAGTCGCGCTGTTCAACTTCACGAAGCCTATCTGCCGGAATGCCGGGAACGTTGCCAGCGGATCAAAGCGATGAACGCGGAGTTGGAACAACTGCTCGCCAAATCTTCCGCTGTGACGCCCGCCGTCGAAAGTGCGCTGGCCGAACGCGCCAAAATGCGGGCCGAGTGTCAGACCGAGATGCTAAAACACTTCTTCGAGGTGAGCCGCACGATGTCGCCCGAACAAGGCCGGCGCTATCTGGCTTGGGTGCGAGAAAAAACCTGTTTGCGCGACCAGATGATGAATCTTGACGAAACTCCGCGCGGCAGCGCTGATCATGCGATGGATTGAACGCGGCTTAACCGACCGCTTGCGGCTGTGGGATGGAGACATTCAGGCGGCGAGCGATCTTCTGCAAGATCGTATGGTCGTCGCCAAATTTGCAGAGCGCGTCGCAATGTTCGGCGAGTTCTTTGAACGGAAGAAACGCGAGTGAAATGTTTTCGAGGTCGGAGCGGAAGGCGGGACGAGCCAGTTGGGCCATGACTTCCGTCTCCCTACTGTTCGGCGCGACGAGGTAAAGCGGGCACGCGCCGTTCGGGATTGAGCGCGCCAAATCTTCGAGCCGCAGGATTCCGGAATAGATGGACGTGCTTTTCTCGATTTCAAACGCGCTGACAATTTCGCCGTTGCCGGGCTTGAGCCAGATCACGTCAATCAACGTCACGGTGTCCATTACTTCCGCCGACCAGTTCTGCGGCGGCAGTTGCGGCACGGTGAGCATTGCAAAGTTTTCGCCGTGACAGGTGCGATGCCGGTCGTTGCGGGCAACATGCACGTTGTATTTCAACGCCCGCCCGATTTTGATGAGCAAGTGCTGCATCTGCGTGTGCTCGGACTCCTGCTCTTGTTCCTCCAGGACTTTCTTGTGACGAGCGCGGGCAACTTTCTCGGCTTTCTCCTTCGCATCCTGCAACACGTTCTCGGCATTGCCCGCGATGACGAGCCGTCCGCTGCCAATCTCAAATAACAGCCCGGCGAACGCCCCGAGGTCTTTGGAAAGGTGATCGCGCACTTGGTCGTTCGCGCGAACGATGACCTCCCGCATCGCGAGGTAGCTTTCCCACGAACCGAGTTTTTTCTTGTCGGCGAACAGCGCGTTGAAGCCATTCACCATTGCCGTGTTGAACGGCGGCACGAGTGTCGGGTGTAAAAAGTAAATGATGCTGGCAGCCGCCGGACCGAGTCCTTTGATTTGCGCCGCGCCGAGGCGGCTCATTTCGGCAAGCACTTGATCTTCGCGGGTCGCGGTGAGGCAGGCTTGCAGGAATGCGCCGAACTTCTGCTTGTTGATCTGATTTTCGTAGATGTCGGGAATCCGCAGCTTTGGTTTCCAGTAAAACGGATGCGCCGCGCCCTCGAATACCTGTTTTTGCTCGGTGATGGCTGTGAGAACAAACTCCAGAGGTGAGCCTTTGAAGTCATTACCAAATGTTCCGGCGGCGATGGCATCCACCGTGTCCTTCACGCCGCGTCGAATCGCGCGAAACGCCTTCATGCGCTCTGCACCGTTGATGAACCAAGTGTTATAGACCGATTCGGGATCGGCTTTGTAGCGAGCAATCAGTTCAACCAAGGCAGAGGTTTCCATACGGGTTATCCCTCAAGATGAGACGCGGAGCGCGCCTGCCTCGTCAAATTGAATCTTCAGTCCACTTGGATGTCTGATTTGAACGGGTTAAGGCGTCGCGAAAATAATTTGAGGGTTTTGAAGGGGGGCGGAGTAATACCTGCATTGGTTTGATCTAAACATAAGCAAACAGCCATGAAATCTATGAAAAACGTCTTTGTCGCACTCTTTGCCACCACGTTTCTTGCCGCACCGCTCACTGGCGTGGCGGGCGATGCCAAGACGACTGATAAGGCGAAGCCTTACCCGTTGACCACTTGCATCGTATCGGGGGAAAAACTTGGCGGCATGGGCGACCCCTATGTCCACACCTACCAGAATCGGGAAATCAAGTTTTGCTGCAAAAGCTGCCTCAAGAACTTTAACAAGGATGCCGCCGGCTATTTGAAAAAGATTGATGCGGCAGAGCAGAAGGCAAAGAAGTGAGCAGTATCGTTGACGGTGTGCATCAAATGCAATAATCTGCGGGAGATTTCAATTGTGCATGACCCATTCGCGACAACGTAAATCATCGCTGGCCTTTCGCCTCTGTGCGGTGGTGTCGCTATTGGTTTGGATTGCCGGGTCGGGCTTTTGCTCCGTCGAGTCCTTGATCGGTCACGCTGAACACCATTCAGACGGTGCGGCCCAACATGAGCACGACGCTGCTCCCGCATCCGCCGATGCCGATCATCACTCGCACGATTCGGACAAGAATGGTGGCGACGAACATTCCTGCTGCGCTTCGCTCGCAGCCGTCGTCCCGTCAGCCCAACAGACTGTCCTTACCAAGCCTGATTTTGGGAAGCTGCTCTCGTTCAATTTGCTTTGGCTGGCCCAGGCGCTGACTTTCGTTCAGCCAGAAGCCCCAATTTCGCGCCAACCGCCGGATCGGGAATGGGTGTTCACGCCCGAAGTGTGCCTTGGTCCGGCGTTCCGCAGTCACGCTCCGCCCCTCGTTTAACTTGAATCCACTGCGCGCCGTCGCACGGGTCTGATTCAAGTTCCTCTCCGTTCCCTGTTCGTTGTGTCAGGGAATTACTCTGTCTTGTCACAGGCAGATTGTTTCCGAAATCCAATTGCAGATGACGAATTATGTTCAAACGATTTTCAATTTATTCAGTGGTTCTGTTGACCGGGTTCAGCGCAGTCGCCGAGCCGCTGGCGACCAATCTCACGCCGGAGAGCGCCGTGGCAATGGCGCTGGCGGAAAACCGCGACCTCGTCGCCGCGCGCTTTGCCATCCGACAGGCCGAAGGGCGGCTCAAGCAGGCCGGGTTGTGGCCCAATCCGGAGTTTGAACTTGGCGGAAAGAACGACCGCGCGTTTGCCAACGAGGGCGAATACGATTTTGCGACTGGTTTCAAGCAACGCTTTCCCATCACCGGACGCCTGACAAAAGCCAAGGCTGTCGCCCGTGTGGACGTGGCAATGGCACTGGCCGAGGTGCGCAACCAGGAGCGGTTACTTGCTGGTGAAGTGTTGGGTTTCAGTCGCGAACTGCTCGTCACGCGGGAGAAGCTCAAGGCGAATGAGGAGATTCAGGGCGTCATCCAAAAAGTCATCGAGGTATCGGAGAAGCGATTAAAAGTGGCCGAGGTTTCCGCCGCTGATGTGAATCTGGCGAAACTGGAATTGCAGAAGCTAACGCTGGCGCAGGCCGCGTTGCTCAATCAGCAGGAAATCGCCGCGACGGCGCTGAACCGTCTGCTTGGACGCGAGCCGCAAACGCCGTTGGAGATGTCGGGTGCGACCAGCGCGCAGTTTGACACCAATTCCGTTGCAGAGATTTCGCGTCAGACAATTGCCCGTCGCCCCGACCGTCAGTTGGCCGCGCTTGGCATAGACCGCGCGGGAGCGGAAATCAAACTGGCGAAGGCCGAGAAGTGGGAAGACTGGACGGTGGGCTTTGATTACAGCCGTTCGGTGGGCAACGACGCGCCCATCGGGACGAAGACCGACAACTTCCTCGGCGTGGGGGTCTCGATTCCGCTGCCATTCTGGAATCGCAATCAGGGTCGAATCACCGAAGCGCAAGCCACGCAGCAGCGCGCCGAAGCCGAATTGAGGGCGCTTGATTTGCGCATCGCCACCGAGGCGCAGACGGCGGAGAACCAGATGCGCCGGTTGCTTGGCATCCTGCGCCAGTATCGCGAGGAGTCCATCAAGCTCGCGGAGGAAAACATCACATTGCTGCAAAAGGGTTATGCGGACGGTCTCGTCAGCATCACCGCCGTCATTCAAGCGCAGCAGCAGTTGACCGAATTGCGTCAGTCCTACCTCGAAGCACTCGCCGACTTTGTCCGCGCCAAGACCGAATGGGAGACGGCGACCGCCGCAACCCTGCCCGTGAAATGAAATTCCCGACTGAAAAGATTATGAAGCCACACCATTTGAAACTATCCGCGACACTCGCCGCGCTGCTGGCTTTCGTGCCTGCCGCACTCCCGCACGAAGGCCACGACAAAGCTCCCGGTGAAGGCGGCGAAACCCCTACCTCTGGCCCGATTGCCATTACCGCTGAAGCCAGGAAAAACCTCGCGCTTGTGGTCGAGGAAGCGCAGTTACGCACGCTCGACAAAACTGTGCTGGTCTTCGGCCAGATCGAAATTATCCCCAATCATTCCGCTGCCGTCAGCAGCCGCATCGCCGGTCGCGTCGTTGACGTGAAAGTCAGCGATGGCGAGTCGGTGAGGAAAGGTCAGGTCGTCGTGGAAGTGGAAAGCCTGCAACTCGGCGATCCGCCGCCGCGCGTGCAATACGCCGCGCCCATTGCGGGCGTCGTCATTGACCGCCACGCCGTGCAAGGTGACTCGGTTGAGCCGAACAAACACCTGATGGAAATCGTGGACCTGTCGGAGGTCTATGCCGAAGGACGGATTTTCGAGGGACAAATCGCGGCGGTTAAGACGGGTCAGAAGGTTCGCGTCTCGGTGGAATCGTATCCCACGAACGAGTTCACCGGAACGGTGGATTTGTTGAGCGGCACGCTCGATGCCGAAACGCGCACGCTCAAGGTGTGGGTGCGCATCAAGAATCCCGGCCTCACGTTGCGTCCGAATATGCGGGCGCGATTGAATATCGTGACTGCCGAGGCGGACTCGGTGGTCACAGTGCCATTGAGCGCGGTGCTAGGGGAGGCGGGCAACCTATTCGTCTTTGTGCAATCGGATACGGACGAACTCGTTTACGAAAAAAAGCCGGTCGTGATCGGGATGAAGGATGACCGCTACGCTGAAGTGATCGAAGGAGTGTTTCCCAGCGACAAAGTCGTCACGCTCGGCAACTACCAACTGCAATACGTCACCCCGAGCAAACCAGAGGCGAAGCCCGCCGAGGCGGGCGGAACAAACGCACCCGTTGCAACCCATGATGAACCAAACACCGCCGGCCACGAGCACGCGAGCGCGGCGGCTTCGCCATTGCTGTGGATGGGCCTCGCGCTGGGCGTGCTGCTGGTGGCGAACTTGATTGCCCTGCTGCTGAAAAAACGCGCGTCCACCGCGACTGCGCCAGCCGCTCCGACCACTGCCACCAAACCACCGGCAGAGCCCGTTTCCAAGTGAACAGGACGCGCCATGCTTAATCGCCTCATTGAATTTTCGTTGCGCAACCGCCTGTTCATCGTAGCGGCCAGCATCCTCGTGCTGGCTTACGGCGCATTTGTGGCGCTCAAACTGCCGGTGGACGTGTTCCCGGACTTGAACCGCCCGACCGTCAACATTCTCACTGAAGCGGCCGGCCTCGCGCCCGAAGAAGTCGAGACGCTCGTGACTCTGCCGTTGGAAACCGCGTTGAACGGAGCGCCGGGCGTCAAGCGTGTGCGCTCCAACTCCGGCATCGGGCTTTCGATTCTTTACGTTGAATTCGATTGGGGCATGGACATCTACCGCGCGCGACAACTCGTGCAGGAGCGCTTGCAACTTGCCGCCGAAAAATTGCCCAAGGGCGTCAGCCCGGTAATGGGGCCGATTTCCTCCATCATGGGCGAAATCATGTTGATCGGCCTGTCGAGCGAGGGCGGCAAGACCGAGCCGATGGACGTGCGCACCATCGCCGATTGGACGGTGCGCCCGCGCCTGCTAACCATTCCGGGGGTGTCGCAAGTCATCCCGATTGGCGGCGGCGTGAAACAATACCAGGTGCTGGCTTCGCCGGAGAAGCTGGCCGCCTTCGGCATCACGCTCCAGCAGGTCACTGATGCCGCGGAGAAGTCGCAGGTCAACACCGCCGGTGGATTCCTCGAAGGCGCGAATCAAGAGGCGCTCATCCGCAACGTCGGACGCAGCATCGCTATCGAAGACATCGCCAGCACCGTCGTCGAATCGCGCCAAGGCGTGCCCATTCTGCTCAAGGACGTGGCCGAGGTGAAATTCGACAAACGGGTCATGCGCGGCGACGCCGGCGTCAACGGCGCGTCCGCAGTCATCGTGTCCGTTCAGAAACAGCCCGGCATGGACACCATCAAACTCACCGCAGAAGTCGAGCGGGCGCTGGCCGAAATCCAAAAAGGGTTGCCCGCCGACATCAAGATCACGCCGCTGTTCAAGCAGGCCAGCTTCATTGACGCCGCCATCAGCAACGTCGAGGAGGCCATTCGCGACGGTGCGATCATGGTGGTCATCATCCTGTTTTTGTTTCTGCTGAACTTCCGCACCACACTCATCACGCTCACGGCCATCCCGCTTTCGTTCGTCGTGACCATTCTCTATTTCAAGTGGGCGGGCATCACCATCAACACCATGACGCTCGGCGGACTGGCCGTGGCCATCGGCATGGTGGTGGACGACGCGATTGTAGATGTGGAAAACGTCTTCCGCCGACTGCGCGAGAACCGCCACGCCGCGCAGCCGAAGCCGGTTCTGCGCGTCATCGCCAACGCTTCGGCGGAAGTGCGGAACTCCATTCTCTTTGCCACACTGCTCATCATTCTCGTGTTCATCCCGTTGTTCGGGTTGGGCGGCATTGAAGGCCGGTTGTTCGCACCCATCGGCGTGGCGACCATCGTGGCAATGATTGCGTCGTTCGTTGTTTCGCTGACGGTGATTCCCGCACTCTGTTCCTATCTGTTGCCGCGCATGAAACGCATGGAGCACGAGGCCGACGGCTGGATCGTGCGGCGACTGAAAGCCTTCGACCGCGCGGTAATTTTGAAATACACGCTGCGCCATCCGTGGTGGGTGATGGGCATCGCGCTGGTGCTGGTGATCGGCTCGTTCGCGCTTTACCCGATGATGGGCAAGGAATTTCTGCCCGAGTTCAACGAAGGCACGGCCACCATCAACGTGCTCTCCGCGCCCGGCACGTCGCTCAAACAATCCAACCGCATCGGCGAAATCGCGGAGAAGCTGCTGCTCACCGTCCCCGAGGTCATCTCCACCGGACGCCGCACCGGGCGCGCGGAACTGGATGAACACGCCGAGGGCGTCCACTACACCGAAATTGACGTGGACTTCCGCAAGTCCAAACGCACCCGCGAGCAAATCCTGGACGACGTCCGCGCCCAACTCAGCCAAATCCCCGGCGTGGTCTTCAGCGTCGGCCAGCCGATTTCGCACCGGCTCGACCACCTGCTCTCCGGCGTGCGCGCACAGATCGCCGTGAAGATTTTTGGTGAGAACCTCGAAGCGTTGCGCGCCGCCGCCGCCGAGGTCGAGGGCCAGATGAAAACCGTTGACGGCATCGTGGACTTGCAGATCGAGAAACAGGTGTTGATGCCGCAAGTTCGCATCCAGCCTGACCGCGATAAAGCCAAGCTCTACGGCATTCAAGTGGGCGAACTCAACGAGTTGCTTGAGACCGCGCTCAATGGCCGCACGGTCGCCCAGGTGCTCGACGGCCAGAAGACTTACGACGTGTTTGTCCGCTACGACGAAGCGTCGCGCAACCATGTTGAAGACATGCGCCAAATGCTCGTGGATACGGCCAACGGCCAGAAAGTCCCGCTGGCGCTGCTGGCTGACGTGCGCGAGAGCAAAGGCCCGAACATCATCAATCGCGAAAACGTCCAGCGCCGCATTGTGGTTCAAGCGAACGTCTCCGGGCGCGACCTCGGTGCGGTCGTCACTGAAATTCAAAAGAAGATCAACGAGCAGGTTCACCTGCCGACCGGCTTCTTCATCAGTTACGAAGGCCAGTTCCAAAGTCAGCAGGAGGCCACGCGGCTCATCGGCATTCTTTCCATCGTCACACTGGCAACGATGTTCCTGGTGCTCTACTCGCACTTCCGCTCCACGATGATCGTCGGGCAAATCCTGCTGAACATCCCGCTCGCCTTCATCGGCGGACTCGCGCTGACCTACTTCATGGTCGGCAAAGTTTCCATCGCCACGCTCGTCGGCCTTATCACGCTCGCGGGCATCGCCTCGCGTAACACCATCATGATGATTTCCCACTACATTCACCTGATGGAGCACGAGGGCGAAAAATTCGACGAGCACATGATCGTGCGCGGCTCGCTCGAACGGCTCGTGCCCGTGACCATGACCGCCGCCGTCGCGGGCCTCGCGCTCATTCCGCTCGTGCTCGCGGCAGGCCAGCCGGGCAAAGAGATTCTGTATCCCGTCGCCGTTGTCATTCTCGGCGGACTCATCAGCTCGACGCTTCTGGACATGGCTGTAACGCCTGCCGTGTTTTACAAGTTCGGCCGCAAGGCCGCCGAGAAATACATCCAGCGCGATCAAGCCGACCCGTTGGATGCCATTCCGGCGTTGCCAGACAGTGGTGCGAAAAATATCCCCCAACATGCAGTCCACGCATCCGCAATTGAAACGGCAGGTATTGAGGAAGGAAACACGAAAGGAAAATTATGACATTAAGAAAAAACCAGACGCACCCGGTGCGAATCGAGTTCCACAATGGTCAAGCCCGGGGCGTCTGCATCGCTGGTTCATTCAATGACTGGCATCCTTCAGCGATGCCGATGCTTCACATGAGCCATGACCGATGGGTCAAAGAATTGGCACTGCCACCTGGGCGCTACGAATACCTGCTCGTGGTGGACGGCGTTTGGGTCTGCGACCCGTCCGCGCCGGAGCAAGTTCCCAATCCGCATGGAGGTCACAACTCCGTGTTGATTGTTACAAGCTGACAAACCCGCACCGAACGATGACAGCCGCGACGAACAATGCAGATGCAGTCCCGATTCCGCGTGGGCGCATTCTCCACGCCGAGGATGATCGAATAGTGTCCATCCTCATTACGTGGTATTTGACCCAAAAAGGGTATCAGGTCGAAACCGCAGCAAACGGCTTGGAAGCGCTCACCCGGGTGTTGGACCAGCCAGGTGCTTATGATTTGATACTCACCGATCAGGTAATGCCTGAACTCACAGGCTTGGAGTGGCTCACGACGCTGCGCAAGACGGGCTATTCCGGAAAGATCATGGTCTTTGCCACGCAGTTTTCCGCCGATATGGAGGCTCAATTCCGAGCAATTGGTGTGGATCACATTCTGTGGAAATCACCGGACCTCACTCCGCTCCATAACGCCATTGAGGAGATTATGAATGCGTCTCGCCCCGCAGATGAACTTGAGCGCCACACCAACCCTTGATTTGAACCAAAAAGATTTCCCCAAACTTGAACGCCAAAATGCCATCGCCCTGTCGGCGAAACCCGGTGTTACGACGGAGTTCGGGGAGCAACAACAAGAGCAAAACGAAAGAGCTATGAAAACGAAAACACTACTGGCGATGGGGCTTTGCGCTGCCATCGGTTTGTTCGGCGCGCAGAAGACGTTCGCCCAACACGATCACAAGGAAGGTGAGAAGCACGAGGAAAAGGGAGCAAAGGCAAAAATCCCCGACACGGTGGAAGGCATCTTCAAGGAAATCCACGAGCACCACGCCCATCTGGCGGAAACGGTAAAAAGCAAGAAGCTGGCGGATGTGCATCACCTGGCCTTCGCCATCCGCGACCTTGCCAATGCGCTCCCGGCAAAAGCGCCGGCTGACAAAAAGACACAGGTCCAAGGCACGGTTAAGAATATCGCCAAACTCGCCGAAGACCTCGACGCCTCCGGCGACGCCAACGATCAGGCCAAGACCGATGCTAACCTGAAGAAGCTCGACGGACTGATAAAAGTCCTGGAGACGCAATTTGGCATCAAAGCCCAAACAAAAGACGAGCACAAACACTGAGCGCGAAGTCCCCGCACGAACCGCGTTGTTCCCATTCAAACCATGAAAATCAAAATCGCACTGCTTCTCTTGACGATGTTGACGGTCGGCGTCGTGCTAACCGGTTGCGCCAGCATGGAAGACAATTCCAGCCAGCCAGCCCCATCGCACACGCATAGCCACTGAAAAACTCTTGAGGCGCGGGCTGGCGTGTTCACGCCGCCAGCCCGCCACCAAAACGAAGCAAACCCAAACCACCAAACCAAACTATGAAGACCAATCCCATGAATCGCCGCTCGTTTCTCGGGCGGTCCATCACGGCGACGGCGGCGCTCGCCGCCGCGCCATTGCTCAAAACCACCTTGTATGCGCAATCCGCGCGCCCCGGTTTCCCGGTGCGTTTTCCGCCGGACTGGAATGGCAGCCCGCTCGTGGCCGCTCCCGCCGGAATCGAAGTCTGGCCCGGGGTTTCCACGCCATTGCTTGCCATCAACGGCTCTGTGCCCGCGCCCACCATCCGCGTGCGGCGCGGCCAGCGTTTCCATGCGCACGTCCGCAATCAACTCTCCGAAAACCTCGTGTTGCACTGGCACGGCATCATTTCGCCCGCCAGCATGGACGGCAACCCTCGTGATGCAGTTGCGCCCGGTCACAGTTACGAGGTGGACTTTCCAATTCGTCAGCCAGCAGGCACGTATTGGTATCACGCGCACACCGATGGACTCACGGCCAAGCAAGCCTACCTCGGCCTCGCTGGCTTCTTCATCGTCGAAGACCCCGCCGAGCGTCGCTTGCGCTTGCCCGGCGGTGACCACGATGTGCCGTTGCTGTTTCAGGACAAACGCACGCATGGCGAAACGAATCTCGCCTACGAACCGGAAGAAATGGACGCCATGACCGGTTTTCTTGGCGATGCCGTGTTCGTCAACAACACGCCGCAACCTTGGCTCTCGGTGGATCGTGGCCTTTACCGGCTGCGCTTGCTCAATGGATCGAACGCCCGCGTCTTCCGCGTCGGCTTCCCGGACGAACGCCCGTATCTGTTGATTGCCAACGACGCCGGTCTTCTGCCAGCGCCGGTTGAAGTCACCACCATCATGCTCGCGCCCGGCCAGCGCGCGGAAATCCTTGTGGACTTCAGTTCACTCAAGATCGGTGACAGCCTCACGCTCATGAGTCATCCGTTCGAGGGCGGCGGTCACGGCGGCGGAATGACCACCGCCGGCATGGACGGTGAAATGGAAATGCCGCCGCAAGGAGCGGAAATGGAATTGCTCACCTTCCATGTGGACCGCGAGGCCCGGGAACACAGCACGATCCCGCAACGACTGGCGCACTTCCACCCTTACAATCCCGCCGATGTGCGGACGACGCGCCAGTTCGTCATCACCGTGGACGGGATGATGCACCTCATTAACGGCGCGTTGTTCGACATCAACCGAAACGATTTCACCGTGCCGTTTGGCGAACTCGAAGTGTGGGAATACATCAACAACTCCGACGAGTTTCATCCCATGCACCCGCATGGCGCATTGATGCAAGTGCTCGAACGGCACGGCATGGACATGCTGCCGCCCGAGGACACGGGCTGGAAAGACACGGTGCTGCTCGCGCCCGGAGAAACCGTCCGTGTGCTGGTCCGCTTTGACGATTACCAGGGCGACTACGTCCACCACTGCCACAACCTCGAACACGAAGACAGCGGCATGATGCAGAATTTCCGTGTCGTGTCGCATCGCAATCCCCATCGGCATTAAGCGCAAACGAACCAAAACCCAATCATGCGCGAACGACTGGTGACACTTGCGCCGCCAGCCGCCGCGCCAAGAACAAAAAGACCATCCATGAAGAAAACACTGTTCCTCTCCGTTTCCCTGCTGGCGATTGCGCTGGCCTTCACCGCCTGCAATCGCAGCGAACACGAACACAGCGCCGGTGAAGCGCCTGGTCATGATCATGCCACTGCCGAAAAGACCGGCCATGAACACGGTGCTGCAGCCGCCAAATACATTTGCCCGATGAAATGCGAAGGCAGCGAGTCCGACAAGCCCGGCAAATGTCCCAAGTGTGGCATGGCCCTCAAAGCCGTGGGCCACGGCCACGCGACCGAGCCGACGATCAAGGCTGTCATCAAAACCCAATCGCCATTACAAGTCGGGCAAAAAGCTGACGCGATTCTGCGGCTCACGAAAAAGGACGGCTCGCCCGTGTTGATGAGCGACTTGGAGGAAGCCCACACGAAGAAAATTCATCTGCTGATCAACGACCAGAGTTTGACGGACTATCATCACGAGCATCCTGTGCCGACCGCCACACCGGGCGAATACGCCTTCAGCTTCACACCGCTCAAGCCCGGTTCGTATCGCGCCTGGGCGGATTTGTTGCCCGCCGCCAGCCAGGAGCAGGAATACACCATCGCCGACATCGCCGCGCCGACCCAAGGCGGGTCCATCTCCGAACGCGCGGTAAAAATGCAGGATGAAGTCGAGGGGCTGAAATATGAAATCGTATTCAACAAGGCCAAACTCAAAGTCGGCGCCGCCGCGCAGGGCAAACTCCGCATCACGTCACCGGACGGAAAAATCTTCACCCAGCTTGAACCCATCATGGCCACCTACGCGCATCTCGTGGGATTTGGCGAGGACTATAAGTCCATCGTTCACATTCATCCGATGGGCGCAGAGCCAAAGGCGGACTCTGACCGGGGCGCAGGCAGTCTGGAGTTTCACATCGAACCCGAACAGCCCGGCCTGATGCGCCTCTACGCCCAGGTCCAAATCGGCGGCGTGTCCAAGTTTGCCCGCTTCACGCTGGACGTGGCGAAGGAGTGAGTCTGAATGAAATCATGAACTCGTTCATCGTCGTCATTTCCATGCTGTATGTCATCGGCAGCGGCCTGCTGATGACCTGCATTTTGTCGGGAAAAGGCGAGCCACTACCGCCGAGCAAGGCAAACAGGGGAATCCAATGAGCAGTTCCCAATCAATACCAAGTGACGAGCGCTATCGTGAAGTGGCCGAACTAAAAGCCGCGCTCGACGAGCACGCCATCGTTGCCATCACCGACCCACAGGGAAAGATCACCTACGTCAATGACAAGTTCTGTGCGATCTCGAAGTATTCGAGCGAGGAACTCTTGGGGCAAGACCACCGCATCATCAATTCCGGCCATCATCCCAAGGAGTTCATGCGCGATTTGTGGCACACCATCGCGCACGGCCACGTTTGGAAGGGCGAGATTAAAAACAAGGCCAAGGATGGGACATTCTATTGGGTGGACACCACCATCGTTCCGTTCCTCAACGAACAGGGCAAACCTCGTCAATACATCGCCATCCGCGCCGACATCACTGAGCGCAAGCGGGCGGAAGAAGCCCTATGCCAAAGCGAAACCGAGCGCCGGCAGCTTGAGCAAGCACTCTCGGCGGCGACCGAACGCGAACGTGGACGAATCGCGCGCGAACTGCATGACGGGCTGGGCCAGCAACTCGGCGGGCTGCTTTTCTTAATGAACGGTCTGCAACGCGATTTGGAATCGGCAAACTCACCCCAAGCTGATATTGCCGGTCAACTCTCCAAAGAACTCGCCACCGCCATCACCCAGGCCCGCAACCTGTCCCACGAACTCTACGCCGTCCCGCCGCAGCCCGATGGCTTGGTTCAAGCGTTGGACAGTTTGTCCGAACGTGTCTCCGCCAGTTACGGCATCGCCTCCGAGTTTTCGGCTGACACAGTTTTGGTGCATGACCAGAACGTGGCCAGCCACCTCTACCGCATCGCGCAGGAGGCCGTGCATAATGCGCTCAAACACGGTCGCGCCACTCGGATTGAGATTCAATTGAGCCAGCAGGCCGACCGCGTAGAGTTGCGCGTGCGCGACAACGGCGTCGGATTCTCACCGCAGCAGGATTCTCACGGGCTTGGTCTGCGCACGATGGAACAGCGGGCCAGATTGATTGGCGGAAGGTTCAACGTGCAGTCGCAACCCGGCACGGGCGTCGAGGTGATTTGTTCCGTGCCCAAGTCCGCCGTCGAAAAATCAGATGTCGAGGGAACAAAACCATCTCAATAACCAAAACTATGGCAAAACGAAATCGAACCCAACCAGCGCCACAGTTCAAAAAGATTCTGCTCGTGGACGACCATCCACTGATGCGACGCGGTCAGGCCGATCTCTTGAGCCGCGAACAAGACTTGATGGTCTGCGGCGAAGCCGGCACAGCGCGCGAGGCGATGGAAGCCATCCCGAAACTGAAGCCCGATCTTGTGCTCATGGACATGACTTTGCCGGACAAGGACGGCTTGGAACTTCTCAAAGACATTCAAGCGGTCCATCCCGGATTGCCGGTGCTCGCCATGTCCATGCAGGACGAATCGCTTTACGCCGCGCGCGTCTTGCGGGCCGGCGGACGCGGTTACGTGATGAAAGGTGCGGGTTCGGACGAGCAACTTGCGAACGCCATCCGCACCGTGTTGAGCGGGCAAATCGCCGTGAGTCCGCGCGTGTCCGCAAAGATTCTGGAATCCGTGGCCGCGCCATCCGGCAAGGTTGGCGACGGGCCGGAAACCAAATTGAGCGACCGCGAAATGGAAGTGATGCGGCTTTTTGGCGAAGGCTGGAGCACGGATGAAATCGCGCAAAGGCTGCATCTCAGCCCCAAGACCGTGGACGTGCATCGGATGCACATCAAAGAAAAGCTCGGCTTCAAGACCACGCCGGAGTTCCAGCGTTTCGCCATCCGATGGGTTTCATCGCAGGGACAGACTTCCGCGTAACGAACAGCGCCGACGCAGAGCGAAGTCAAGCCGTGTTATATTACGAGCCTGCGGCCTCGTCTTTCGCAATAAGGAATTCCTTTATCCCCATCCGCCTGCGGCCCTACCAACGCGTTACCAGCGTCCCAATGGGCAGTTCCTCCGCCCCGCCGTAATCTGCTCTCGTGAACGCAGCAAAAGTTCAACGCCGGGCGCAGAGTTTGAAACGCCGGATTTTTGTCATCGAAGACCACCCGTTGATGCGGCAGAGCATCATCAGCGCGCTGGAACGCGAAACTGATTTGACCGTCTGCGGCGAGGCGGCGGATGTGCAGGAGGCCATCACAGCCATCGAATCGCTCCAGCCCGATCTCGTCCTGACGGACATTCAACTCAAATCTTCCAGCGGTCTTGATTTGATAAAGGCGCTCCACGCGCAAACTCCGGCGCTTCCCATCGTAGCCACGACGATGTTCGACGTGCGCCGCACTGAACGTCTGGCCCGCGCGGCGGGCGCGTCCGGTTTCGCATCCAAGCAAGACGGCCCGGAGAAGTTGATTGCCATCATCCACGAAGCGATGAAGGCAGACGCAGCGCCTGATGAAACTCTTTGAGCCTGCAACTCGCAGGCTCGCCCCGAAACGAACAACAAACAAAAACCAACAGGAACAAAACATGAAAACAAACAAATCAGTCTCCAAAACGATCCTCGGCCTCGGCGTGGCTTTCGCCTTGGCACTCGCAACTTGGCTGCCCGGAACAGTCCAGGCGCAAGAGAAGAAAGAGGAGATGAAGCCCATGAAGGGCGGCGAGCACCAGCTCATGCTGCTCAAGGAAGTGAAGACCACCAAGGACGCGACGGCGCTCAAGGATGACGACACGATGGCGATGGTGTGCAGCAAGTGCAAAACCGTGTGGGTCACCCGCGTAAAGCAGGGCGTGAAGGGTGCGCAGCTTCTGATGGAAGGCGGCCAGCCCAAGGAGTTGATCGGCACGCACGCGTGTGCCGGATGTAATTCCACCATCACCGTCACCGGCCATGCCAAAGGTGACATCACCGAACTCAAGCATAGTTGCAAGGCGTGTGGCGATGACTCCGCGTTCTGCTGTGCGACCACCAAGGACGCAAAGCCAACGAAGGGTATGGAGAAGAAATAACGCGTTTTTCTCCGCCGGGGCGCGGCGCGACGGCATGAGTCCGTTCGCCCGCCCCGATGCGGAGCAGCGTAAAGGAATTGAAGCCATGTTCTCGCAGCAACCAACTACGCATCCCGCCCTGCACAACTTGCCAGTGCAGGCCGAGGCAGGTTGCTCTCCCGCAAAACCCGCCGATGCCGACGAGCAAGATCGCCTCGACATGGCGCGGTTGGCATCAGGGCATGGCGCGGCGTTGAACGATTTGATGGAACGTCACGCGGAAAAGATTTTCCAGTATTTGGTGCGTTCGTTGCAAAACGAGGAGGATGCGGCTGACTTGGCGCAAGAGACTTTCGTCCGCGTTTATCAAAACCGGACGAAGTTTGACACGGACAAAAGATTCTCCACCTGGCTCTACGCCATCGCCAGCAATCTGGTGCGCGACCGTTACCGCTGGCGCGGACGCCATCAGCAGGTTTCGCTCGACGCGGAAAACGACGCCACGGGCAACACCTTTAGTGAATCGCTGACCGAACACAGACCGTCTCCCAGCGAAGCCACCCAAGCTGAGGAACGGGCGGAGACTGTTCGCCGTGCCGTGGCCGCGCTCCCCGACAAATGGCGCATCCCGCTGGTGTTGGCCGAATACGAGGAGAAATCCCACGCGGAGATCGGTGAAATTATTGGCTGTTCTGCCAAAGCGGTCGAGGTTCGCATCTACAAGGCACGCCAGCAACTCCGTGGCAGCCTCGCGCTGCTTTTGGCGGAATAGCCCGCCACGCCGGATCGCGCAAAACAAAAGGGCGGCGCGATGATTCACGCTTTGCCGAGGGAAACGCGCTTCTGCGGCGTATGAAGGTTCGACGACATTTATGAAAACGCTCGTGAACATTCCTCCGCGCGACTGGTCCAGCACCGGATTTCAAGTTCCTATCATGCGGGGAAATCTTCGCCGGCAAGCGAGAAAGGAATCCGCATGGCCAGAAAAAGCAAGAATCCAGCAACGACATCCGCTTCCGGCAAGCGCACCTGCCGGTTTGAGTTTCAGAGCAACGAGGCCAGGACCGTGTGCCTTGCCGGTTCGTTCAACGACTGGCAGCCGGGCGCGACGCCAATGGTTGCTCTCGGTGACGGTCGTTGGGTGAAAGAACTGACGCTGCCGCCGGGCCGCTACGAATATCGCCTGGTGGTTGATGGTGTTTGGCAGGACGATCCGCGCGCCAAGGAAACCGCTCCGAATCCACACGGCGGAGTGAACGGAGTGATTACTGTTGGCTGATTCAGCATCCGTGCCCGAAGCGGGGCGATTTCATGTTTGCAATTGCCACATCCACCGATGCGACCGCGCGCAGTTTGGAACACAATGGGAAATCAGCGCTGCCGCAAGACGGGGGCAATGGTCGGAACGGCCATGAAACCCATTGGCCGGCAGAGCGAATCAGCCGCCCGCTGGCTCGCAGCGACCACGCTTCGCGCAACGGCCTCGGCGGCGTTCTTCCCACCCGAAGGAGTTATGGTTCGCCATCGTGCGAGCGGGTCAACGGCCACGAAGCAATTGCCCGTCAAGACGCGGCGGACATGGCCTGCTTGTGCCGGGAGGAGGATGCCGCGATGACACGGCTGATGAGTCGTCACGCGCTTCATTTGCGGGGAGTCATCGCGCGGATGTTGCAGGATTGGACCGAGGCGGCGGACGTGGTGGACGAAACCTTTGTGCGAGTGTATCGCCACCGGCATCGGTTCGATTTGCGGGCTCGGTTCAGCACCTGGCTTTACACCATCGCGCTAAATCTGGCGCGCAACCGGCTTCGCCACCGCGCGCGCCAGCCGGAATTTGTCCCGCTCGATGAACTGACCGAGAAGGAACTGCAATCCAAGGCGTTATTCGCACCCACACCCGCCCCGGATGCCGGTTTGGATCGCGAGGAAACGATGCGGAGCTTGGAGGAATCTTTTGCCGCATTGCCACCGTTGCTGCGCGAGGCGCTGCACTTGTTCGCCTACGAAGAGCTATCGCAAAATGAAATTGGCGGCCGGCTGCATTGTTCCGCCAAAGCGGTCGAGTCCCGTCTGTATCACGCGCGTAAATTGTTGCGCGCGGACTTCGGGCGCTTTCTTCGCGAGTCGCCCGACTGGATTTCCATCCGTCCCTTCAAACCTCAAAGCAAAAACAAAATCGAAATCAAAACATGAAGAAGCAAACACTCCTCCTCACCATCCTTGTCGCCGGATTCATCGCCGCGCCTGCATTTGCGGGCGGTTGTTGCGGCAGCGAAGCGCCAGCCGCCATGCCGGGCTGCCAGATGTCCGGGCACGAATCCCACGACGCGGCGGCCACCACCACCAGCAAGTTGCCGCAGCCCGTCGCGGCGGTGTTCGATGGTTACGTCCAGATTCAAACCGCGCTGGCGGGTGATTCGCTTGAGGGCGTGGCCGCAAGCGCGCAGGCCATCGCCAAATCCGTGAAGGAGGACAAGGCGAACACGTTCCCGGAAAAAATCGGCACGCAAGCGGAGGCCGTGGCCAAAGCGAAGGACATCGCCGCCGCGCGCGAGGCGTTCAAGCCGTTGAGCCAATCGCTCATTCAATTCACCGCGAAAGACTTGGCGGTGTCCAGCGCCTACCGGCAGGTGTATTGCCCGATGGCCAAAGCCGGCTGGTTGCAAACCGGAACGACAGTGAGCAATCCCTACATGGGCAAAGCCATGCTGCGCTGCGGGCAGTTGGTGAAAGTCGCGACAGCCGGAACGCCACCGCAAGAGCACGCGGACCACTCCGGGCACGCGCACTGACGGCCAGCACAAGCCGACGGCGCGCATTTCAGCGCTTCGCTTTATGAAAGAGATCAAAGCCTATGTGAACGAACATTTCCTGGAGCATGTGCTGGGACGTTTGACCGAGGAAGGGGCGAGTGACGTGGCCGTGTCGCACGTCATCGCCCTCGGCGCGCTGGCTGACGCCGAACAATTCCGTTTGAAGATGTTCAAACAGTATTGGGAGAAATACTCCAACATCGCCAAAGTCGAGATTGTCTGCGCCGATGCTGACGTGGATCGCTTCGTGCGCGTGTTGCGCGAACCTTTTTACACCGGTGACAAAGGCGACGGACGCATCTTCATTCTGCCTGTCGAGCGGGCCGTCAACATTCGCTCCGGCGCGGAGGGGGACAAGGCGTTGTGAAGCGTTTCGCAGACGGCGAAAGGGTTGGCGGCCATGCTGGCGTATCTACGGATATGGATGCAGAAACGAAACTGGTTCTCGTCGTGGACGACAATCCACTTACGGCGCGCTGGGTCGAAGGTCTGATGCGCCGCCTGGGATACGAAGTCGTCGTCGCTTTCAATGGCGAGGAAGCCATCCACCAGCTCGCGGCGCAGCCGGTTGAAACGGTCATCAGCGATGTCGAAATGCCGGTGATCAATGGTTTCGATTTGCTCCAGTTCATCCGCCTCCGCTGGCCGGAACTGCCGGTCATTTTGATGAGTGCCACCAGCACTGCGGAGCGCCGCGAGACTGCGCGCATCTATGGCGCAAAGGCGTTCCTCGAAAAGCCGGTAAACTCGGACCAACTGGCCGCGCTCATCGGCACGAGGACGCCGCGCGGCGATCCGGTTGAAGGTTTGCATCTGTTTTCCATCACTTGAGCGACAAAAATCTCGACCGCATGAGTCGCCATGACATTGATTCTTGGTCTGATCGTGGGAGTGCTGTTTGGGCTGACCGGCAATGGCGGTTCGACGCTCGCCGTGCCGCTGCTGGTGTATGCCCTGCATCTTCGCCCGCACGCGGCGGTTTGCACTTCGATGATTGCCGTCGGCGCGATGGCGGGGGTGCGGGCGTTTCAAACCTCTCGAACGGGCCGGATTGATAATCGCCTTGGCTGGCAGCTTGCCTTGGGCGGTGTAGCGGGCGCACCCATCGGCGCGATGATTGGCCAGCATCTGCCCGAACGCTGGCTGCTGCTGGTGTTTGCCGCGCTGGTATTGACCGTCGCGTTGCGCTTGTGGAGTCAAACGTCCAGTGCGCCGTCTCCGGGCAGCGGCACAACGACGCATCAGCTCTGGCGGCTGGCGATGCTGGGTTTCGGCACAGGCGTGCTTTCGGGACTGCTTGGCGTGGGCGGCGGATTCATTCTCGTTCCCGGACTGATTTTGATTGGCCGGTTGGAAATTCACCGCGCCATCGCGACCGCCATGTTCAGCGTGGCGCTGGTGAGCGCCGCGGCCACGGGCGCGCATGTTCTCGCGGGCCAGCGTGTGTCACTGGAAACGACGAGTCTGTTCACGCTGGGCGGAATGATCGGCCTTTGGCCGGGCACTTGGCTGGCCGCCCGGCTTTCCGGTGTCTGGCTCGCGCGAGTGCTCGCAACGGGCCTGCTGCTGCTAGGTGCGTTCATCGTTATTCACAGTCTGCTCAACAATTGATCGGGTGGGAGGGATTCGCACGACTGTCGCGCAACAAAATATGATGCTGTCAAAATCAATCGCAGCGGCGTGCAAACCAAGGCGTTATTCACCTCATGCTGTGGCGTTGGCTTTCGATTAAAGCGCGGCCTTTCGGGCGGCGAGGAAAGTGCGTCTCGCCGTTGTCCAGAGTTTGACCATCGAATTTGAATCCGGGGTTTCTGGTGACGATTCGACGCGCTGACTCAGCGCAACTTGTCCGCGCGGCTCAACGACAGCCGTGGATGGCTGCTCAATTCAAAAATCGTATCCTGGTTACCCTTTTTTGACCGAAGCTCACCCTCTCTTGTTATGTGGGCATTTGCTCATGCTGCGCAATGGGCGAGTGCTCGGAATCGCGCCACACATGAGCTGTCAAATGCGTGTAAAAAACTCCGCGTTACAATCTCTCGTGTTTACCGAGTAACGGTGTAATCCGCCCGATTGCCGCCGACGTGTCGGCAAGGATGCTGCTAAATACGCCTTGAACGCTCCCAACAGGCACTTGGGAGAAAAAAGAAACAAACGCAGTTAAAAAAAGTTAGTCGGCCTCCGCGTGTTGGTGGCTTGAGACGGGATTCGTGTGCCGGACAGAAAATGAATCCTATGAAACAAGTCACTCATCTCAATCTAAGAATGGCGGCTTTGACGGCCGCTGGAATCATCGGCATCGCCTCTTGTTTGCACGCGGAAGAAGCTCCACTGAACCCGGTGTTGACCGCCGTTTCCTCCACAACCCTCAGTGGATTTGTGGATACTTCGGCCACTTGGGCGTTTGGCAGCGGCAACAACCTGTATGGCCGTTCTTACGACGGACCAAACAAGCAGGACGGTTTCAATCTCAATGTCGTCGGCTTGACTCTCGAAAAGCCGCTGGATGAGAGCAGATGGGCCGCAGGCTATCGAGTTCAGACGTTCCTCGGACCTGACGCCGTCGCTCTCGCCTCCAGTTCATCCTTCACGTCTTCCGATTTCGCCATCAAAGAAGCGAACGTCGCATTGCGCGCGCCCATTGGCAACGGCCTGGATTTCCGTCTCGGCGTCTGGACCGAGTTATTGGGCTACGAGATTTCGGAATCTCATTTGAATCCGAATTACAGCCGGTCCTGGGGCTTCTTCCTTGAGCCGATCATCCACACCGGCCTGTTGACGACCTATAAATTCAACGACAGCGTCAGTGCTGCAATCGGAGTCACGGACAACGGAGTTTTCTCCAATGCAATCAACTCCCGAGGTTCGACAACGGAATCGAAGAAGTCCTACACCGGCTTGCTCACGCTGACCGCTCCCGAAAGCTTCGGTTTCCTCAAAGGAACAGTCGTGAACATGTCGTTCCTCGTCACCGGCGCATCAGGAAGAATGAATCCGGTCAACTGGTATGGAGGCATCACGATTCCGACGCCGATCAAGAATCTCAGTATCGGAATCTCGGACGACTATCGTGCCAACGGACTCTTTGACGGTTCGCACGAAAACGCCGCGGATGTCTATTTGCTCTATCAAGCGACGGATAAATTGAAGTTCGCGAACCGCTTGGAATATGCGACCGGTTCGGCCGGCGCTTTGGGCGTGCCCGTTGATGGAACGCACGATGTGGCACTTCTGGGCGAAACATTCACCGTGGATTATTCGCTCTGGAAGAATGTCGTCACACGCGGTGAGCTGCGTTGGGATCACAGCTTGACCGGACAGCGCATGTTCGGCACGGGTGACAAACGGGACGCCGTTTCGCTGACGCTGGATGTCGTTTACAAGTTTTGAGCACGCATCCTCCCGTGTCCGCAATAGGCGGGTTTGATGGATGAATGGCGAATTCGCCTGTTGCCTAAGTTTTAAGTTCCCACTTTCGTCCGAGGAAAAGAACGCGCCAGCGGGTCTTCAGGGAGACGGGGAGGTGGCCCTGATGGGCACGACCCGCTGGCGTCGTCGCGTTTAATACGCGCAACGCCCCACATGTCCCTTGACCATCTCTTGTCAAAAGTTAACCCAATATTGCGTGCTCGCCCCCTGTTGCTCCGAGCTTCTTGCGACGGCCATGTTCAGTGTGGCGTTGATAAGTGTCGCCCACGGGAGTGCATCCTCGCAGGCCAAAGGGTTTTGGGGGAAGCAACTGGTCTATTCCGTATGGGCGGACTGATAGGATTGTGGCAGGGCATTTGAATTGATTGACCGCGCCAGCGAGGGATTCGTCCGGCTGGCGCGTAACAAAATAATGATGCTTCCGAAATCCATCGCCGCGACCTGCAAACCCAAGGACGATTCACCAATCACCGTGGCGCTGGCTTACGATGGTGACGATGCGCTTCGCGCCGCTAAAGAACTATATCTCGACGTAATGCGCAGGCTGACTGACCAATTTGAATTCCGGGATTTCTGGTGGCGTTTTGACATGCTGGCAGAAGGGGGACGATTCGAGCGCGCTGTGGGCTTGGCTGCTGAAGCAGATATTATCTTTTGTTGCCCGAGCAATCCGCAGGTGCTGCCGCGGCGGGTTCAAAAGTGGTTCTGCCACTGGCTCACGCGCCGCACTCAGCCCGATGGCGCGCTGGTGCTCCTGCTGCCCTTGATCGCGGGGACAATCCCGTCACAAACACTCGTGGAGCGCGACCTGCGCGAGACGGCGCGTGTCAGCGGATTGTCCTGCTTTGTGAATTACTACTTGTCCGGCCACTCGCAACCGAGCGCGCCCGAACTGCCACGATTCGTCGGCGAAGACGTGGATGTCATCCGCCTGGTGCAACAGGACGTGGGCGTGGCTCATTGGGGGCTGAACGAATGACAAGAACGCCCTTGATTTTGGACCGGTCTGAAACGCAACAGCGAACCAATGGAAAGGAAGTGATGCCGATAAGGTGAGACAAAAACAAGGCGAAGCGCGCGGCCCGCAATAGCATACCGTTTCATGGGCCGCGCCTCGCCGACTTATCAGCTCGGATCGGTATGGAAATATGCCAGAGCCACTAGCCAAAAGAACTGTTTCGACCGCGCCTGCTAACACTGCGGAGTCCTCGCGGCAATGGTCGTCGAAGATTGGCCCGCGCGACCGATGGTGCTTGATTGGCTTCACGCTTTTCTCCTTGGTCGTCGCCCTCTGCTGGCAACCCGTCCGACACGAAATGGTCATAAACCTGGCTCTGCGCTCCGATGCGCCGTCCAGTGCGGTGCTATCAGAACTGGTCGAGGGAACATCAGACCGAGCGCGGACATTGGAGCGAATGTGGCGAAGTGGCAATCTAACCGCGCGGCAGTTTGTCATGGAACACCTCAAGACGCGCCTTCACACAGAACCGGCGCTGGTCGGCGCAATGGAAGCAATCGTGAATGAAGCAGCGCACGATCCCGATTTGAATGTGCGCGAACCGGCGTTGAACATTTTGGCAGAAGCCAGGAGCGCGAACTCAATGATGTTGCTCCGGCAGCAGTTGAACGATGCCGACCCGGCCGTGCGCGTGCTCGCCCTCCAGCAACTTCAGCGTGTTGCCAGTTCCAACGATGTGCCGCTGGCGATTCATCTGCTCGATGATCCCGACCCGCGTGTGACCGTGCAAGCGGCCTTGTTGTTGCGCAAGACAACCGGGTTGGATTTCGGAATCCATTCGAGCCACGCGCTCCCGAAATTCACACGCTCAGACGAAGCCCCGCTCCTGCCGTTCAATCTCGACGCGATCCGTCGCGGCGCGCAAGAGTGGCGCGAATGGTGGACGCTGCATCGAGCGGAATTTCCGCAGCCGTCCCCGCCGCCGCGTATCTTTCCAGGCAAGCTGCTCGCCAAAGAATCTGCTCTCGAAGATTCGGACGGAAGATTGATCCATCTCTCCGAATTTCGGGGCAAGGCGGTTCTGCTTTGCTTTTGGAAAATCGGCAGTGCTGCGAGCTTCGATGATGTGGCAACGCTCACGCAATTGCAGGAACAGGAATCCCGGCGGCTGACGGTCATCGCCATCGCGTTTGACCCAGCCGTCGGTCCGCAAGACGACTGCGGCGGTGAGGCGCACGGCGGTGGACACGAGCATCAGCACAATCACGCGCATGCTGCTGACTCCCACGGCAACGGTGTGGCGACCAAGCCCGCGCTCAAGGAGTTGGTCACGCGAATGAGCATCAATCATCCGGTGCTGTTGGACGCAAGTGGCTCTCTCGTCTTCCGCTTCAACGTGCAAGAAGTTCCGACCTACGCGCTGATTGATGCGCAGGGCAATTTGCGTCGTCGTTTCGCAGGGTCGCGCGAACTCTCCACCTGGACGGCGATGGTGGAAGAAATCTCCCGCCGTTGAAGCCAATCATTGGTCCAGTTTCCCTTCGTTCAGTATCGAGCGCCCGTTACTTCAGAAAGGGCGGCGGTCGTGAGCGGCGTAATCATGGGTAGAGTTATGCAAGCAAACTACGCAACGGTGGAAATTGATTTCGTGGAAGCCGAAACATCTCGGCGCTCATCGGGTTCATCCTTCCCAACAAACTGCTACTCGGCGAAGCGGATGAGGAAACCAGTCAGCTTTTTCCATCAATCCGCCCAAGCCAGAGCCGTATTCTTGATGGGAGATTGCAACGACTGGAATCACACTTCGCATCCGATGCAACGCCAGCCCGACGGCGGTTGGACGATCCAGATTCCGCTCCATCACGGACACCATCGTTACCTGTTCCTTGTTGATGGCCTTCCGACACTTGATTCCCACGCGCTGGGCACTGCGCGCGGCCCGCAAGGGGAGAAGGTGTCATTGATTGCAGTGAGTTAACGCCGCTGCACGCCCCCTCAATTTGCGGAGATGATTTCATCCCGTTCCCCGATTGCGCCGCAGTGAGCAACAAATGTTCGACGAATGGCAAGGAATGGCAAAGGGGATTTCAACTCGACGGACGTATTAAAGAGAGAACGGCAAAGACATCGCCGGAAATAGCAAACAGCAACAGCAAACACTTACTATGAAAACGACGCAAACACTTCTGCTGGGAGCGGTCACCGCTGCCCTCCTCACTGCAACCGCAACCATCCAGGCCGCGAACTTCTCGGTCTCGGACTTGTCCAACCGCGCCATCGCCGCCAGTCCGCGTGCGAAGGAGCAGTTCCCCTGGCTGACACGTCAGTCGTCGGCAACGACGGCATCAATCACACGCTTCGACAGCGTTCCAGCCAACATCAGGAACAACCGCTCGCTGGCCGCCAGCCCGCGCATGTTGGAGCAGTTCCCGCAGTTGGCCCGCGTCAACACCGTGAAACCGGCGACCACCGCCGCGTCCCCGAACAGTGAGGTTGCCCGGGTGCTCAAGAACCGCGCTTACGCGGCCAGCCCGAGGGCCATTGAACAGTTTCCGTGGCTCGCGCGGGGTTACAAGCCTGCGACGGAAACCATCGAGGTCGCGCCGCTCAAGTAGAGGCGGAATGAACTCACGACGAAAGACCACGAATATGAAAACGAATCGAATCACGGCGGTGGCCCGGCTCACAATCGCAGCAGCCCTGCTCCTGACGAGCGCGGGAATTGTCGCCGCCGAAACCTCGACGGACAAAGGCGGCGCGGCAAAGTTGATCCCAAAGGTGATTGAACTGCACGCGCCGAACAACGCCACCCCGTCAGTCACCGTCTGGATACCCAGCACGCCGGCTCGAAACAGTGGGGAAACTGCGACAGCCAAGGGCGGTGCGGCCAAGCTGGTTGAACTGCACGCCCCAAACAACGCAACGCCGTCGGTCACGGTCTGGACCGGCAAATAGCGCTTTGAATCGGGTAGAAGGGCGAACCACAACCAAACCAACAAACAAAGAAAGGTAAAAGCATGAAAAGAACAAACTACATCCTGATCGCAGCACTGGCAGGCATCGCCCTGTCATTGTTCGCCATCACGGCGCAAGCCCAATACAAAGCCACCGGCGATGATGGCATCACGGCGTCACCGAGACTGCGGCAGCAGCTCGACGAGTATCGGCGAAACCATTCGACCAACTCCGTCGTTGCCGAAGTGCCACAGATGGCTTGTCCGAAGTGCAAGGACGAGGTTCTCAAGACGAAGGATTGGACAGCGCGCGGCGCTAACAAACCCTACGTCACCATCGTCCGCCATCTATGCGAAGGTTGCGGCACGGACTGGAACATCGTTGGACATGGCAAAGCGAAACAATCAGTTGCCACCCACAAATGCACCAGTTGCGGAGCGGAGAACCTCGCCTGCTGCAACACGACGAAAGGCAGCACGGTTGCGACCAAGGGCATGGAGAAGAAGGAAGTGGAAGTCGCTCCGTTGAAGTAACGCGGCCTGCATCATCACCAAACACACGACCCGGTTATGGGAATCTGGCTCATCGTAATCCTCTGGTTGCTGTTCGTTGCGCCGCTCGTGCGGGCGATCTGCGCGGCAGCCGCCCGCCCGATTCCCGCGCCGGGAGACACCCAGGCGATGAAACCTCAATGAATGCTGGAATCGCAAACCGATCACCGCGCGCCATCAAAGCCTGTCAGGCGGCGGCACTCGCCGTGTTGCTCGCGGTGATCACCACGTCCTGCGCCACGATTCCTCCAGGAAGCCATTCGGTTAATGTGGGTCGCAGCGAACCGGTGAGGGGTGCGACGCTGTTGATGCAGCATTGAGCTACGGAAACGGGAGGCCGGAATGAAAACACGAGCGCTGAATCTGTTTACCGGGTTGATTTTTCTCGGCGTGATGTTTGCCTCGTTCGAGAGCCAGGCCCGCCCGCCGCTTCAGCATCCGGCGCGCGGAGCAATTCAGAGCATTGACCCGACAAACCACACTCTCGTTCTGGTTGAACCCAAGAGCACGACGAACCGCGTATTCGGCTGGAAGAACTACACACGCTTTCGCGTTGGCTGGCGCAACGCTTCTCCCGACGCACTCCGCGTGGGGCAATCCGTCAAGGTGTATTACCGCCGCGAGAGTGGTCGGCTGGTTGTTGTATGAAGTGCGTTTGAGCGAAGCCAACAGGAGTAGGAAATGAAGATCACACCAAAAAGTCTGCTGGTCGCTGGATTGTGTCTTGTCATGTCCGGTTTGCTCTGGTCCGGCTGCGCCAGTCACCGCAACTACTCCGGGCCGGTCCACGGGTTGAGTTTCAATGGAACTATTCAGACCGTGGACCTCATGAACCATAGCCTCACTTTGCAGCCGTTGAAGCCGGGCGGGCCTGTCGTCTTCGCGTGGGACAGAAGCACCAAATTCTGGAAGAACGGAATACCAATCCACCCCGAGGACATTGAAACGGGAAAGTCGGTTCGCGTTCATTACCACCTTGCATCCGCGACACAGATTCATTTTGCAACGGGCCAATACGTGGCGCATCACGTCTATGTCACCGTGCCCTATGCTCCTGTTCATTGAGCAGGCCAGCGAAATACATGGAGGGATTTTGCTTCGGATGACGTAATTAGTGTGAGGAGCGGAAAAGCTCCCGTCCACCAAGCGGAAAATTGCGCGACTCCGCTGCCCCAAATCATGGGGGCGGAGTCGCAATGGTAATAGAGCAACGATAGAAACTTGAAGATGACCATGAAACCGAACTCAAACGTCTCCAAATTCAATTTCGCTCTCATCGCCCTCGTGATCGCACTGGCCGGTGCGGTTCTTTTGACCGGCTGTGCTTCATCCGACGGCGGCGGCACGGATCACTCGGCTCATCAAGGCTCGTGTCATTAGTCGAGGTTCGACTGGTTATCCTGAAGTTGATCGGCTAAAACTCGATACATGAATCCAGAAAAGAAATTCCACAACTCCCGCCGACGCTGGCTCACCGGCGCAGTCGGCCTAGTGCTCGCTGGCGGGCTTTTGGCGGGTTGCAAAGGCATTCCGACGAAGGGAGAGAAAGCAGCCCGCCGCCAGGCGGAGGAAGCGGCCAAGGCTTATCGCCCGCAAGGTGACAAGCCTGCGTTGCCGGAATTGACCGCGGATTCTGGTCTGAGCAACTACCTGGCGTTCGCGATGCTCAACCAGCCCAAGGTGGAGGTGGCTTATTACGATTGGCTCGCGTCCATCGAGCGCATCACGCAAGCGCGCTCGCTGCCCGATCCGCAGTTGACGTTCCAGATGGACATTCAAAACATCGTCACGTCCGTCATGCCCGGTCTGATGGGAACAATTCCGTGGCCGGACAAATTGCGCGTTGGCGCGGAGATCGCCTCGGCGGAAGGCCAATCCAGATATTTCGCTTTTCAATCAGCGGTGCTCACGAGCGCGTTCGATGTGAAGCGCGCTTACTACCAGCTTTATTTCCTGGCGGAAAAACTCCGCGTTGATCGCGAGACACTGCAATTGTTGAGCGACTTGGAAAAATCCGCCCGCGCCCAAAACGAAGTCGGCAAAGCCACGTTGCAGGACGTGCTGCGCGTCCAAATCGAACAGGACAGCCTCAAGACGGAAATCGCCAATCTCGAAGATTCACGCAGCGCGCTCATGGCGCAGTTCAAGGCCGCGCTCGGCCTGGGCGGGACTGACCCTGAACCGCCGATGCCCAACCGGTTTGAGTCCACCGCGCTGGACCTTTCCGGTGATCAAGTGTTTGAAGCGGCCCTGGCGCAAAACACCCAACTCAAAGCGATGGCGGCTGACGTGCGCGCCGCCGAAGCCGCGATCACTCTGGCCAAACGGTCGCGCTTGCCGGACTTCAGCCTCGGCTTGATGGCGGACGTGAAAATGAATCCCACGATGTATCGCCCGCTGGGGACGGTGTCGCTGCCGATCTGGCGCGACAAAATCGCGGCGCAAATCGCCGAAGCACAGGCCACCAAACGTTCCGTGCAGGCGCGCTTGTCCGACGAGCAGATCAAACTGGCGGTGGACGTGACCGAGCGGATGTATCTCTATCGTGAGGCCACACGTAATTTTGGGGTCTTGAATGACCAGCTTGTGCCCAAGGCGCACCAGTCGCTGGAGGTCGCACGGGCCGGTTACCTGTCGGGCCGGCTGGAGTTCATCAACGTGATTGACGCCGAACGCACCTTGCTCGGATTCCAGTTGGACAAGGTGGAAGTTGCCGCGCAACGCGAAGTGGTTTTGGCGGAACTGTCGTTGATTGTCCGTGGAATGCCCCCGACGGGCGCGGCGATGGGCGGCAGTGTGAGCAGCAACACCCCAAAGAGCGCGCAGCCTTCGATGAACAAAAAGAGTCGAGGCGGAATGTAACAACGAACCAAATCAATCATGAACTTCTTCACGAAAAACCTCCGGCTGTTTCTCGGCATCCTTCTGTTGACGATATTTGTCGGCGCGACGGCGGGCCTTTACTTCGATGTGCCCACCCGCCTTCAAAATGTGCGCGCAAAAACCATCGCGGGCGCGCAATACACCTGCCCCATGCACCCTGAAGTTTTGAGTCACAAACCAGGGAGTTGCCCGAAGTGCGGCATGGCGCTGACCGTCGCTTCTGACGATAAAGGCGCAAACGCCCATGCCGGATGTGGAGCACCCGAACTGGCAGCACCCGAACGGCCGCACGGTTGCTGCCCAAAGCCGAACCCCACCAAATTAACCCTGCCGCCCGGACATCCGCCCATTGACACGCCCCCAGCTCACGCCGGTTGTGGCGCTGCTGCTGAGACGGCTTCGTCCCCGGCGATTCCTTCAAAGTAAAACTTTATGATCGCGAAAAAACTCTTCGTAATCCCGCTGCTCGTCCTGGCACTCGGGTTGGTATTCGTCGGCTGCAAGAAATCCGATTCCGCCAACGCCGCGCAGAAGTATCACTGCCCGATGCACCCCACTTACGTGAGCGACAAACCGGGCGACTGCCCCATCTGCAATATGAAACTCGTCCCCATCAAGGACGACAAAGCCACCGCCAAACCTGCCGCCCCGGCACCGGACGACAAGATTGCGCAGGTCAAACCCGGCCAGTTCTATTGCCCGATGGGGGCGGAACATGTGCAGGACAAACCGGGGGACTGCCCCAAGTGCGGCATGAAACTGGTCGAGAAGAAAGAGTCACCCGCCGGTCACGAAGGTCACGCGCCAGCCGCATCCGCCGCGCCCGTCCCAGGGCGCATTGCCATTTCGCTGTCGCCGGACAAGCAGCAATTGATTGGGCTGACCACCGGAATTGTGGAGAAACGCGACCTGTCGCGATTGATTCGCACCACGGCCACGTTCGAGCATGATGAAACACGGCTGGCCAGAATCGCCCCGCGTTTTGGTGGTTGGGTGCGCGAACTCAAAGTCAATTTTACCGGTCAAAAAGTTGAAAAGGGTGATCCATTGCTTACGGTTTACAGCCCGGAGTTGTTTTCCGCCGGGACTGAATACTTGCTGGCTTTTCAAGGCTTCGAGAAGTTAAAGAGCAACACCGCCGACCCGCAATACGACTCGGCCCGGCGGCTGCTCGAATCCGCGCGGCGAAAGTTGGCACTCTGGCAAATCGGTGACCAGGAAGTCCGCGCCATCGAACAAAGCGGCCAGCCAACCGACGAACTGTTGCTGCGCTCCCCGGTGTCCGGGCATGTCGTAGCCAAAACTGCCGTGGCGGGCAAGGCGTTCATGGCGGGTGAAACACTCTACGAGATTGCCGACCTGTCGCATCTCTGGCTGCGGGCCTACGTGTATGAATTTGAGTTGCCACTGATCAAAGTGGACCAAAAGGCCCGGGTCGTATTGCCGTATTTGGGCAACAAAGACTACGAGAGCACAATCACGTTCATCTACCCGCACATTGATCCCTTGACTCGCCGCGCGGAGATTCGGCTGGAGGTGGACAATCCAAAATCTGAACTGCGACCGCAAATGTGGGGCAACGTGGAATTGAACGCATCCTTTGGCGAGGTGCTGACGGTGCCGGCCAGTGCCGTCATAGACACCGGCGTGCGCTTTGTCGCTTTCGTGCAACGAGCCGATGAACATCTGGAACCACGCGAACTCAAGATCGGTTCCAAAACCGATGATTACTACGAGGTGCTCGGCGGCCTGAGTGCCGGGGAAAAGGTCGTCATACGGGCACTGTTCCTGGTGGATTCCGAAAGTCAGCTCAAGGCGTCCATCTCTGGCATGGGCGCAGCCGGGGGACACCAACATTGAAAGCGGGAGAACACGAATGTCTGACACTCCAATGAACACACCTGAGCCAACCCCCGACCACGCGCCGCACAAGGACGCGCTGATTGAACGGATCATTGAATGGAGCGCCCGTAACAAGTTCACGGTCTTCATGCTGATTGGCGCGCTGTTGGCGGGCGGCATCTACTGCATGCGCAACACGCCACTGGACGCGCTGCCTGATTTGTCCGATGCGCAGGTCATTATCTTTACGCAGTGGGAAGGGCGCAGCCCAAACCTAGTTGAAGATCAGATCACTTACCCCATCGTCACCAAACTCATCAGCGCGCCCAACGTGCGCGTCGTGCGCGGCTATTCCTTCTTCGGTTATTCGTTCGTCTATGTTGTGTTTAAGGACGGCACGGACATCTACTGGGCGCGCTCCCGGGTGTTGGAATACATGCAGGCGCTGACCGGATCACTGCCGACTGGCGTGACGCCCACCCTCGGCCCTGATGCGACGGGCGTGGGTTGGGGGTTTCAATACGCGCTGGTGGACAAATCGGGCACGAACGATCTGGCCCAACTCCGTTCCTTCCAGGACTGGCACTTGCGCTATTGGATTCAAAGCGTGGAAGGCGTCGCGGAAGTGGCGACCTTTGGTGGCTTCCAGAAACAGTATCAGGTTGAAATTGATCCCAACAAACTGCTCGCCTACAACGTCCCGATCACCAAAGTCGTTTCCGCCATCCGCAGTTCCAACAACGATGTGGGCGGACGCGAGATGGAGCGATTTGGCACGACCTATCTCGTGCGCGGGCACGGCTACATCAAGTCGCTCGACGACTTGCGGCTCGTCGTGGTGGGCAACGATGCGAAGGGCAATCCCGTCTTGTTGCGCGACGTGGCGCAAAACATTCAACTCGGGCCGGAAATGCGGCGCGGCGCAGCGGACCTGAATGGCGAGGGCGAAACGGTGGGTGGCATCGTGGTGGTGCGTTACGGGCAGAACGTTCTTCAAGTCATTGACCGGATCAAAGCCAAGTTGGCCGACGTCAAATCCTCGCTCCCGCCCGGAGTGGAAATCGTCACCACCTACGACCGCTCCGATTTGATCAACCGGGCGATTCAAACCCTTACGCGAACGATCATCGAGGAATCCATCATCGTGGCGATTGTGATCATCGTCTTCCTGCTCGACTTCGGCGGTGCGGCACGGGCCATTGTCACGCTGCCCATCGCCGTGGCACTGGCCTTCATCCCAATGTATTTCATGGGGCTTACCGCCAACATCATGTCCCTGGCCGGCATCGCGATTTCCATCGGCGTAATCACGGACGAAGCCGTGGTCATGGTGGAAAACGTCCACAAGAAACTAGAACATGCACCCCCAGGATTGAACCGGAGGCAGCGCCAGGAAATCATCATCATGGCCTGTAAACAACTGGGCAAACCGCTGTTCTTCGCGTTGCTCGTCATTACGGTCAGCTTCATGCCGGTGTTCACGCTGGAAGCCCAAGAAGGCCGTTTGTTCAAGCCGCTGGCCTTCACCAAGACTTTCACGATGGCTTGGGCCGCATTCCTCTCCATCACCATCGGCCCGGCGCTCATCGTGCTCATGACCGGCGCGAAGGTAATTCCCGAGCACAAGCATCCCATCAGCCGTTTCATTCACCGGCTGTATTACCCGTGGGTCAGTGCGCTGATGACCCGGCGCGTCCTTTCCATTGCGATTGCACTCGTGGCAGTCGTGTCATCTGTTCCTATCTTCAAGAAACTGGGCACCGAGTTTATGCCGCCCAATAATGAGGGCACGATTCTCTACATGCCCACCACGCTGCCCACCGTCTCCATCACCGAGGCGACGCGGCTCATGCAAATTCAGGATCGCATCATCAAGCAGTTTCCCGAAGTCATCAGCGTTCACGGCAAAGCCGGTCGCGCGGAAACCGCCACCGACCCCGCGCCACTGGAAATGTTTGAAAGCGTGGTGCAACTCAAGCCGGAGAAGGAGTGGCGCAAAGTCTCGCAAAAGCGGTGGTATTCAAGCTGGACGCCGGAATGGATCAGAAAAGGATTGGGCAAGATTTGGCCGGAGATTCGCCCTATCACTTGGGATGAACTCGTGCAGGAAATGGACGAGGCCTTGCAGATTCCCGGGCAGGTCAACGCGTGGACCATGCCGATCAAGGCGCGCATTGACATGCTTTCCACTGGGGTCCGCACTCCCATCGGCATCAAGATTTTCGGCTCGGACCTCACCGTCATTGGCAAGCTCGGCGAACATTTGGAATCGGTCATGCGCCAGGTGCCCGGCACGCGCAGCGTCTATTCGGAACGCACCACCGGCGGCTTGTATCTCGACATCACTCCCAACCGTCAGGAAATTGCCCGCTATGGGCTGAACGTGGAGGACGTGTTGATGCTGGTAGAGAACGCCATCGGCGGCATGGCCATTGACCGCACCATTGAGGGACGCGAACGCTACACGATCAACGTCCGCTACAGCCGGGAATTGCGTGACGATGTGGACAAGTTAAAGCGCGTATTGGTGCCCATGTCACAGGGCGGTATGAGTCCCGATGCCGGCAGCGGAGATTCCGAAACGATGGCCGCAACGAGCGCTCCAGTGCGCGGGCAGCAAATCGCACAAATCCCGCTCGGTCAACTGGTGGAGTTCAAGACCACCATTGGCCCGCCGCTCATCAAGAACGAGAACGGCTCCCTGACCGGCTGGGTCTATGTGGATATGACAGGCCGCGACATCGGCGGCTACGTGGCCGACGCCAAAAAAGCCGTGGCGGAGAAAATCGAGAAAGCCGGCCTGTTGCCAGCGGGCTACCGCATTGAGTGGACCGGGCAATATGAATATATGCTCCGCGTTAAAGAGCGTCTCAAGGTGGTCATCCCCATCACGCTGGCGCTGATTTTCGTTTTGCTCTACATGAACTTCAAGAGCATCCCCGAGACGTTTATCATCCTGTTGTCCATTCCGTTCGCCATGACCGGCAGCATCTGGTTTCTCTGGATCATGAATTACAATCTGAGCATCGCGGTGTGGGTCGGCATCATCGCGCTCTCTGGCCTCGCGGCGCAAACGGGCACCGTGATGATCATCTACCTCGACGAGGCGTTCCACGCCTACCAGAAGGCGGGCAAGATGAAAACCCAGCACGACCTGTTTGAAGCGATTACTTATGGCGCGGTGCAGCGTGTCCGTCCCAAGCTGATGACCGTGTGCATGATTACTTTTGGCCTTGTCCCAGCTTTGTGGGCACATGGTGCTGGTGCCGAAGCCATCCAGCGCATCGCTGCGCCGATGATCGGCGGACTCGTGACCTCAACCATCCTGACGCTTGAAATCGTTCCTGCCATCTATTCCCTCTGGCGGGGTCGCCAGGTGGAATGGATCAAAGGCCCGAAGCCGAAGAAAAAAACCTGGGCGGAACTGAGTGAGATTTTCGTCGAGATCGAGAAAAAGGAACATGAAGTGGAACTCGCGAAAGTGGCTGCGCTCAAATAACGGCCGCCGCGAACCTATGAGCATAGAAGACACAATCGGTTATCAAAACAACGTGGAAGCCTGCGTGGTGTGCGGCAAAAACGTCGAGCACGGCGGCGGTTTCGCCAAAGTCAATCATCGCGGAATCATGGTGAACCTGTGCTGCCCGCTTTGCATGGAGGCGTTTGAAAAAGACCCCGGACCGCACATGGCGCGACTGGCAAAGATCGAGAGTTATCGCGCTCTGAAACAAGCGAAGAAATGACAAGGGCCTGGAACGGACCAGTCAAATTCTCGTCACGGAACTGTGCGCGTTCGCCTCGATGCCGGCTATGACCGTCGGGATGGACTGGCTGCTCGATTGCCGATAGCTCCGCAACTTCGTCTCGAACTTTGCGTTGATGAAGTAATGCAACCGCCAGAACTCGCGCAGGTAGATGTTCGTCATTGGGTTCATCATGTTCAATCCGGTCGCCATCTGAATCTGCATGTGGCTGTTGTTGTGCCATTGCTCAATCGCGCTGGAAAAGTTGCGAAGCGCAGCCACGTCACCCTTGGGCACTGTGACGCTCACGTTGTAAGGTGCGCCGAAGTTGGCCAGGTCCGACGCCCTAAAGGCCGTCACGCCGCCAAACTCCGCCGGAGCGCCAACGGCCTTCAACTGTTTGATGACCTCCCAATGGAACAGGAGGAATCCGTGGCTTCGCGCATTAGTGTGCCACGCGAAGTGAATCGGGCCGAGGCCGTTGAAAAACGCCAGACGGCGCTGCGATCCCGCAGGAAACAGCATCGCTTGATTTTTGAGCGCCTCAAGCTGCGCTTTCGAGTTGCTGTGCATAGCGGGGATTCCTTTCGGTGGATATGGGACTCCTTTCCCAAAAGGGGCGCAAGGTCAATCTCCAACCATTGATGCGTCGGAGGTGGCGCTTCTTTAGTTCGCTGTCCCGCTGTCGCAAGAACAGTCAAGACAGCCGTGCTTGCTGCAAACCCGGCAGGTGTCTTCGAGCCTTTCGCGCAACTGCTTTCGCGCGCGATGCAACCGGACGTGTAAATTGTTCTCGCTGATTCCGAGCGCGGCGGCAACTTCCTCTGCGGATGTCCCCTCAAGGTCAATTCGTTGCAGCAGCGTCCGGTATTGCTCCGGCAGCGCCAGCAAGAGGCTCTTGAAGCACTGGCAAATCAAGCGCGTGTCTTCCGTCGAGGGGTTCTCCGCCAACTCCGATTCCAGACGCTTCAGCGCGCGCTCGCGAACATCGCGTCGCCGGTAAAGATCAATGATCGAGTGGCGGAGGATGCGATAGAACCACACCACCGCGCCCTCGTTGTCAGCCGGTTTGTCGGCGGACTTGAGCGCCTTGAGCAAACTGTCCTGCACCAGATCGGCGGCAAGCTCCGGGTCGCCGACACGCGCGCGGGCGAACCCTATGAACGCATTCAGGTTCGCAATCAGCGCTTCGTCGGCTTTGGCCATGCACACAGACTATTCCGTTGTCGGCGCGCAGGCAACCCAAGCACTAAAATGGCGTATTCCGCCCGATTTCAGTTAAAGTGTAAGAGTTTTAACCGGTCTGCGTTTGCATGGGTGAAGGGAAGCGAATGAGCGCCCCTTGAGCGACGAACGAAATCAAAACTATGAAGATTGATCCAATCTGTGGAATGACAGTGAACGAAGCGACGGCCCTGCACGCCAAACGCGACGGAGAGACATTTTATTTTTGCAGCGAGCACTGCCGGAAGAAATTCCTTTCGCAAGTCGCACCCGCCAAAACGGATGGCGATTGTTGCGGCGGCAAAAGCGAACATGCCGACCACGGCAGCCACGAACACGAGCACAGGGCGGAGGAACATTCCCGTTGTGGCGGCAAGCCAAGCACCGGCACACACACGCACGCGCACCAAGACCATTCTCATCACGCTCACGAACACGCAGCGGTGACGCCTTCCGCCGCCGCTAAATACTTTTGCCCAATGTGTCCCGGCGTGGAGTCGGACAAGCCTGGCGATTGTCCGAAATGCGGCATGGCGCTGGAACGCAATCCCGCGTGGAAGCCGACCGCGAAAACCATCTACACCTGCCCGATGCACCCGGAGATCGAGCAGGACCATCCCGGCGATTGCCCCAAGTGCGGCATGGCACTCGAACCAAAAACCGCCGCCGCCGAGAGCGATGCGGAGGAAGACAACTCCGAGTTGCGGAACATGAGCCGCCGGTTCTGGATCGGCACGGCGTTGACCTTGCCGGTGTTCATCGTGGCGATGGCGCATCTCATTCCCGCGTGGAGTCATGCCTCATGGCTGAACGGCGAAGCGTCGCGTTGGGGTCAATTTCTTCTCAGCACGCCGGTCGTTTTGTGGGCGGGCTGGCCTTTCTTCGTGCGCGGCGTGCGCTCACTGGTGAACCGCAGTTTGAACATGTTCACGCTCATCGCGCTCGGTGTCGGCGCGGCTTACGCCTTCAGTGTCGTGGCAATGTTCTTTCCCCAGGCATTTCCGCCCGCAGCGGGTCACAGCGGGAGGCCAGCGATCTACTTCGAGGCGGCTGCCGTCATCACCGTGCTCGTGTTGCTCGGACAGGTGTTGGAATTGCGCGCCCGCCAGCGCACCAGCGGCGCGATCAAAGCGTTGCTCGGCCTCGCGCCGAAAACCGCCCGCCGCGTCACGCCGCAAGGCGACGAAGACGTGCCGCTGGATGCCGTGCATCCGGGCGACCGGCTGCGCGTGCGTCCCGGCGAGAAAATTCCTGTGGACGGCGAAGTTGTGGAAGGCCGCACATCCGTGGATGAATCCATGCTCACCGGCGAACCGCTGCCAGTGGAAAAGGCCATTGGCGCAAAAGTTTCCGGCGGCACGGTGAACACCACCGGCGGCATCGTGATGAAGGCCGAGCGCGTCGGCAGCGAAACGATGCTCGCGCAAATTGTGAATCTGGTCGCACAGGCGCAACGCAGCCGCGCACCGATTCAGGCGTTGGCGGACAAGGTAGCTGGTTGGTTTGTTCCGACCGTGCTGGCGATTGCCGCGCTCACTTTTGTTGCGTGGTTCATTTTTGGGCCAGAGCCGCGACTCGCCTTTGCCATCACAAATGCCGTCGCCGTTCTGATCATCGCGTGTCCGTGCGCCCTCGGACTCGCCACGCCCATGAGCGTGATGGTTGGCATCGGTCGCGGCGCGCAAATCGGTGTGCTCATTCGCAACGCCGAAGCCATCGAAAAACTCGCCCAACTCAACACCCTCGCCGTGGACAAGACCGGCACGCTCACCGAGGGCAAGCCGAAGCTGGCGCAGGTGTTGCCAGTCGGCGGGCTTGACGAGAAGGAATTGCTGCGCCTCACCGCCTCGCTCGAACAGGGCAGCGAACATCCACTGGCGCACGCCGTTGTTGTTGCCGCGAACGAGCAAAAACTTCCGCTCGAAGCCGCGAAGGATTTTCAGTCCACGACCGCGGGCGGCGTGGCGGGCACTGTGACCGGACGCCGCGTGCTGGTTGGCAAACCCGACTTCCTGCGCGAGAACGGAGTGACCGACATCGCGGCACTCGAAACGCTCGCCGCTCCCCGCCAGGCCGAAGGTGCGACCGCGATCTTCGTCGCCATTGATGGCCGCGCCGCCGGAGTTCTGACCGTGGCCGACCCGGTGAAAGCCATGACTTCGCAGGCGCTCGCTGAATTGCGCGAACTCGGCGTGAACGTCCTCATGCTCACCGGCGACAATCCGCGCACCGCCGAAGCCGTCGCCCGCAAACTGGGCATCACTGACTTTCAAGCGGGCGTCACCCCGAACGACAAACATGAGAAAGTAAAAACGCTCAAGGCAGCGGGCCGCACCGTCGGCATGGCTGGCGACGGCATCAATGACGCGCCCGCGCTCGCCGCCGCCGATGTCGGCATTGCGATGGGCACGGGCACGGACATCGCAATGGAAAGCGCCGGGGTGACGCTGGTGAAAGGCGACCTGCGCGGCATCGTGCGCGCGATCAAACTTGGCCGCGCCATGATGGGCAACATTCGCCAGAACCTTTTCTTTGCATTCATCTATAACGCGCTGGGAATTCCCGTCGCGGCAGGTTTGCTCTACCCGTTCTTCGGCGTGTTGTTGAGTCCCATCATTGCGGGCGCGGCCATGAGCTTGAGTTCGGTTTCAGTCATCACCAATGCGCTTAGATTGCGAAATGCCCGACTATAAAAACACAACATGAAGGCAGGTTGGTTGAATTCGGCTCAAGAAGTGCTGGATTTCGGCGATGTTGTGTTGTGGACGGAATGTTTTTGTTTGAACAGATAGTGCCGTTCCGCTATCAATTATTGTCGTGCGGTCATTAAAGAACATACTATTCGTGTTGGCGGCCTTTGCCTGGCTGCCGATGACCTCGCATTGCCGTCTGGAATCCGTTCCTGGCTTTGAATTCCTCGCCTGTCTGACGGACAGCAATTGCCACGGTGAACAAAGTTCAGAGAAACCTGCTGATGCTGGCTGCTGTTCGGTCGAGAAATCCGAATACAGAACCGCGCAATTTCGGGTGACGCTCCCGTTGCCGGACTTGCAGCCGATCACGTCCACGCCACTGTTGGATTTGGTGACCACTTTACCCGCTGAAGTTTGCATCGGCATCTTGACCGCCGCTCCACCAGGGTTAACCACATCTTGGCAGTTTAGTTCGCGCACGGCCCTTCCTGCCCGTGCTCCTTCGCTCGCTTCATAATTAGTCCCGGCTTCCGCTGCGGACTTTTCCCATTCGTATCAGGCGCTTTTTCGCGCCCACGTTTTGTCCATTTGTCGTTCAACTCGGTTTAGTTTGTCAGTTTGGGCCATGTCCGTTTAGAAAATTATGAAGCAACCATTCGTCGTCATTTTGTGTCGCCAATCCGCTGTGGCAGCACTTGCCTTTAGTTTGAGCCTTCCCCTTGGGCGAGCGCAGGAAGCGTCCCCAACCAACTCTGCTGCCAGCGCCACCGTCTCTTTGACATTGGACGCGCTGGTCGCCGAGGCGTTGGAGAAGAATCCTGAACTCAAATTCTATGAAGCGGAAATCGCCGCCGCCAAGGGCGGACGCAAAACCGCCGGGGCATGGGCCAATCCCGAACTCAGCGGCGGCGTAGGCCAGAAGCGTGTGACGGGCGGCGGGCTTTCCGCCGAAGGGGTCGCGTGGTCGGCGTCCATCGTGCAACCGTTCGAGTGGCCGGGGCGAATTGGATTACGCAAGGCCATCGCCAACCGCGACATTGAACTGGCCACGCTTGGCTACGAACGATTCAAGCTTGCGCTGACCGCGCGCGTTCGCACCTTGGGCTATGGACTGTTCGCCGCCCAGGAGAAGGCGGCAGCGTCGGGCGAGGTTGCCGAACGCTTCAAGGCATTGCGCGAAGTGCTGGTGCAACGTGATCCGGCGGGGCTGACTCCGTTGCTCGAAACCCGCGTCATCGAAGCGACAGAGTTGAACGCGCAACGCAAGGCGAGCGAGGCGACCCTTGCTGCGCAATCTGCGCTGCTTGAGCTTAATCAACTGCGCGGTGTCGCGACCGAGACGCGACTGTCAGTAGGCAAGGCACAACTAGCGTTCCGCCGGGTGGAGAATGTTGAGAGCCTCGTCGCCCGCGCCCGCACCAACAGCTACGAGGTGCGTTTGCGCGCGGTTGAACTCGCACAACAGGGCTTCCGGGTTGATCTCGCGAAAAACGAGCGTTACCCGGCCATCTCGGTCGGGCCGGCACTCTCTGAGGAAAAAGTCGGCGGCGACCGCGAGCAAATCATCGGCGTCAGTGTTTCACTTCCCTTGCCGTTGTGGAATCGGAACACAGGGATCATTGACGCGGCGAAAGCGCGACAGACGCAGGCCGAGACCTCCTTCTACGTCACGCAACGAGAGGCCGAACGGCTGGCGACGCAAGCCGCGCTGACCTACGAGGCCAAGTTGCGCGACATGACGAAGTGGCGACCCGACTCGGTGCAACATTTCAAGGAAGCCGCCGAACTCGCTGACCGGCATTACCGCTTGGGAGCAGTGCCGATTGCCACGTTTGTCGAATTGCAGAAGCAATACCTCGAAGCCGTCGAAGGTCTGCTCGACACGAAAAGGGAAGCATTGGAAGCAGCAGCGCAAATCGAACTGCTCACCGGCCTGACTCCGCCACTGGCGAGCACCGCGACGGAGGAAAAGAAATGACTCGTCACCGCTGGATGGCGTTGATTCCCGCATTGGTTGTCACGACCTCGTTGTTCGTTGGCTGCGGTCGCAAGGAGAGTGACGCCCACAAGGAAGGTGACGGACATGATCATGGCGCGGAAAAAGCGGAAAGCAAAGACGACGGCCACGGACACGGCGCGGAGTCTCCCTCTGGCGCATCGTTCATGGCGGGCAAAGGCGTCATCGTCACCGACGAGACGCGTAAAATTCTCGGCGTCGAGGTCACCGAGGTGATGGAGCAAAAGCTCCCGTCACAAATTCGCTTCAATATGCAGGTGTTCGGGGAAAAGCATCACCATGCCATCCGTGACGATGACCATGCGGGTTGCGACGTTCATGGTTCGGGGTTTGTGACTTTGGACAATGCTGCGGCGCTCCGCACGGGCCAACCGGTTCAAATTCAAACGCGCTCCAATGAATCGCTGGCCGGTGTCGTTCTCGCGGTGGAAAAGGCGCAGACCCTGGGCGAATCCGAAGTCATCGTCGGCGTGACCAACGCGACGGAGAAGATGAAGCCGGGCGAGTTTCTTTCCGCCATCGTCACCCTGCCACGCGAAGATGTCGTTACGGTGATTCCCCGCTCCGCGCTGCTGCGGACTTCGGAAGGAACATTTGTTTATGTGGTCAACGGCGACGCCTATTTCCGCACGGCGGTCAAAGTCGGTTCAGAAGCCAGTGGCCTCTTGGAAATCACCGACGGTTTGCTGGCTGGCGATTCAGTCGTCAGCAAGCCGGTCGAAACTTTTTATCTCATAGAACTCCGCGCCACCAAAGGCGGCGGTCATTCGCACTAATTTCCCACTGATATGCTTAATCGCCTCCTTGAATTTTCCGTCCGCCAGCGTGTGTTCGTGCTGCTCGCGACGCTCGTCCTGGTCGGCATCGGTGTTTGGTCCGCGTTGCGGCTGCCGATTGACGCCGTCCCGGACATCACCAACATCCAGGTGCAGGTCAACACCTCCGTTCCCGCGCTTGCGCCGGAGGAAATTGAGAAGCTCGTCACCTTCCCCATCGAGAACGAGATGGCGGGCATCCCCGGCCTCACCGAGTTGCGCTCGCTCTCCAAGTTCGGACTCTCGCAGGTGAACCTCATCTTCGAGGACGGCACGGACATCTACCGGTCGCGCCAACTCGTCAGCGAACGCTTGCAGACGGTGATTGATGAACTACCGCCAGGCCTCACGCCCAAGCTCGCGCCCATCAGCACCGGTCTCGGCGAAATTTACTACTACGTGGTCGAATACGAAAAGGGCGCGACCAACATGCCGCCCACGCGCGAGGCGCAGTTGATGGAACTCAAGCTCATCCACGATTACGTCATCAAGCCGCGACTCCGCTCGACGCCCGGCCTGGCGGAAGTCAACTCGCAGGGCGGCTACGAGAAGCAGATCATCATTCAGCCCAATCCCGACAAGCTCAAGAGCGTGGGCATGTCGTTCAGCGAAATCGCCGACGCCATCGGCGAGAACGTCGAGAACGCGGGCGGCAGCGCCATTCAACTCGGCGGCGAAACGGTCGTGGTGCGCGCGGCAGGGCGTGTGCAAACGGCCGACGAAATCGCGAACCTGCCATTGAAATTCGGCGCACGCGCCACCCCGCTGCGGGTCAAGGACGTTGCCGAGGTTGGCATTGGCAAGGCCGTTCGCACGGGCACGGCCACTTACAATGGCGAGGAGGCTGTGCTGGGTTCGGCCCTCATGCTCGCTGGCGAGAACAGCCGGCTTGTCGCCAAACGGGTGGACGCCAAGCTCAAGGAGCTTCAGCCCAAGCTGCCCTCCGGCGTGACGATCATCCCCGTCTATGACCGCACCGTGCTCGTGGACCGCACCATCCGCACGGTCGAGACGAGCTTGTTTGAGGGCGCGATTCTCGTCGTCGTTGTGTTGCTCGTCATGCTCGGAAACTGGCGCGCGGCACTCATCGTCGCGCTCGCCATTCCGCTTTCATTGCTTTTCGCCATGACCGGCATGGTGCAGGGCAAGGTGAGCGGCAATTTGATGAGCCTCGGTGCGATTGATTTCGGACTCATCATTGATGGCGCGGTCGTGATGGTCGAAAACATCATCCGCCATCTCGCGGAACGGCAGCACAAACTCAAGCGCCGTCTCACCGCGAACGAGCGCGCTCACGAAGTTCTCGTGGCCGCGAAGGAAGTCGCCAGCCCGATGTTCTTCGGCGTGGTCATCATCACAGTGGTCTATTTCCCGATCCTCGCTCTCACCGGCATCGAGGGGAAGATGTTCAAGCCGATGGCGATCACCGTCATCTTCGCGCTCGTCGGTGCGCTGGCGCTGGCGCTCTCGCTCATGCCGGCGCTCTGCTCGTATCTGCTGGGCGGTAACATCAGCGAGAAGGATTCCTTCCTCGTGAAGTTCGCCAAGAAGCTCTACGCGCCGGTCTTGAACTTCTCCTTCCGCGCCCGTTGGCCCGTCACCGGCGCGGCGGTCGCGCTGCTCGCCCTGGCCGCGCTCGTGTTCAGCCGGTTGGGCGCGGAGTTCGTCCCGCAGCTCGATGAAGGCTCGTTCGCCACGCACATGATCCGAACCACGAGCATCGGCATTGACGCCAGCGTGGACATGCAAAAGCGCGGCGAGAAGCTGCTCCTGGAGAAATTCCCGGAGGTGGATTACGTCTTCAGCCGGCTTGGCACGGCCGAAATCGCGAGCGACCCGATGGGCGTCAACGTGGCGGACACTTACATCATGTTCAAGCCGCTCGACAAATGGCGCAAGGTGGGCGGCTCGCCAATCGGCAAGGAAGCCCTCGCCGCGTTGATGACCGAGGAACTCGGCAAGGCCGTCCCCGGCGAAGGCCACCTGTTTAGCCAGCCCATTGAGATGCGCTTCAACGAAATCCTTGAAGGCACGCGCGCCGACATCGCGGTAAAAGTGTTTGGTGAGGACTTCGCGGTGATTGAGAAAGTCGCCAGCGAGACACGGGAGATTCTGGAAAAGATTCCCGGCGCGGCAGACGTGGAATTTGATGCGCTCGGCAAATCGCCATTGCTGGAAATCGTCCCCAAGCGCGAGGCCATGAGCAAATACAACCTGCACGCCGCCGAATTGAACCGCGTGGTGAACACCGCGCTGGCCGGGCAGGAAGTCGGCAAGCTCATCGAGGGCAACCGGCGCTTCGACATCGTGGTCCGCTTGAGCGAGGAGTTGCGCGAGAAGATTGACGATCTCAAGCGCCTGCCCGTGCGCGTGGACGACGGCGGTCTGCTAACGCTTGGCCAAGTCGCCGATTTCAAAGTGGTCGAACAGGTCGCCGCCATCGCGCGCGAATACAGCCAGCGCCGCGCCGCCATCATGGTGAACCTGCGCGGACGCGACGTGGAGAGCTTCGTCCTCGAAGCGCAGAAGAAGGTCGCCGAGCAGATCGAACTGCCCGACGGCTACACCATCGAGTTCGGCGGACAGTTCAAGAACTTGCAGGAAGCCCGCGCCCGGCTGGCCATCGTTGTGCCGGTCGCGCTCGGACTCATCTTCGTGCTCGTGTTCATGGCGCTGGGCAGTCTGCGGCAGACGTTGCTCGTCTATACGGGCATCCCGCTCGCCGTGACCGGCGGCGTGTTCGCGCTGTGGCTGCGCGATCTGCCATTCAGCATCTCGGCGGGCGTCGGATTCATCGCGCTCTCCGGCGTCGCCGTGCTCAACGGCTTGATGATGATTTCCTATTTCAACCTGCTGCGGGAACAAGGCCACACACACAGCCTGACCGATTGCGTCCGCGAAGGCGCGATGACGCGCTTGCGCCCGGTGCTGATGACAGCGCTCGTGGCTTCGCTCGGTTTCGTCCCAATGGCGATTGCCAGCGGCGCGGGCGCGGAAGTCCAGCGCCCGCTCGCCACCGTCGTCATCGGTGGCATCCTGAGTTCCACGTTCCTCACGCTCGTTCTGCTCCCCACGCTCTACGAGTGGCTGGAAAGACGAAAACAATCTGCGGACGACGCGCCTGCGGAATCCCCTTCGGGTGAAGGCGGACCATCTCCCGACGCTACGCCCGCGCCGTCCGCATAACCATAGAAACATGAAAACACACCTCCGTATCCTCACACTGGCCGCCGCCCTGTGCGTCGGGTTACTCACCGTCAACGCCGCCGACAAACACGAACACAAAGCCACGCCCAAGGGCGGACGCCTGCTCGACAAGACCGAGCCGCACGCCGAGTTCGTGGTCGAGAAGGACCGCACCGTCACCATCAACTTCTACAACCACGACATGAAGCCGGTCGCCGCCACCACGCAAACTGTGACGGCCATCGCCGACGCCAAGAGCGGCAAGGAGACGCTTCAGTTCGAGAAGAAGGGCGACTCGCTCGTCAGCAAGACCAAGCTGCCCGATGGCGAAGGCTACAACGTCGTCGTGCAATTCAAGCAGACCGCCGAAGCCAAGCCGGTGAACCTCCGTTTCAAACTGGACATGCACACCTGCGGCGAATGCAAGCGCGCCGAGTATGCGTGCATCTGCGATCATTGAGACGGGGCGGGGCACGAAAAGGCGAAAAAGTGTAAGCGCTCAAATAAAAGTTGAACCGATCCTTGAGAACCAGTATCAATATGCCGGTGCGTGGCCTGAAAACATTGCTGACGTTGACGCTGCTGGTGAATTGGTTTGCCTGCGCAGCGCATTGTCAGTTGGCGAAGACCGGATTTTTTCACGAAACTGGCAGCCACGCCAGCGCGGGCTGTCCTTCCGACTCCGAATCCGGTGGACACGCCGATTCACGCGTCTGCGATTGGGTGACGTCGGGCGGTCTTCAAGCCGCCGATATTCGTGTCATCGCGCCTGAAGCTCTAGCTATCGAGCTTGCTCCACTGTTCGCCACCGATGCTTGCGATGAGCGGCTCTCGCTCAAGTCCGGCGGCCTAATTGAGTGGAGCGTTGCCCCGCCCGAACTGGTTCATACCTTCCAATTTGTTCATCGCACGGCGCTTCCTGCGCGTGCTCCCTCCCTCGCTTCCTGATTCGTCCCGTATCACGGGACGGCCTTCCTAGTCGTGGTGTGTCCGCACACCGCGTTTGTTTTCCCATTTGGTTGATTCGGTTTGAGAATGTTTATGAGTCGAAATGTTTTTTGGAAGTTGATCGTGTTGATCACGCTTGGATTTGGGGTCGTGTGGGTGCGGGCCGAAGGTGCGCCGCCGCTGACGAATGCCATCACGCTGGACGCAGCCATTCAAATTGCCCTCGCGCAGAATCCGGAACTGCGCGCTTCCGGCAGTCGCGTGGAAGCCGCTGCTGGACGGGCTTACCAGGCCAAACTCTGGACCAACCCGGAGTTGGAACTCACCGCCGAAGAATGGCAGGTGAACAACGGCAGAGGCTTTCCCGACGCCAAGCAAACGATTGGCGTGGCGCAGTCGTTGCCGTTTCCCGGAAAAAAATCGTTGGACCGCAAAATTGGCGGCGCTGGCGTGCAACTGAGCGAGGCGGAACTGGCGTTGCGTCGCGTAGAACTGGTGCGCGATGTCAAGGCGGCGTTCTTTCAAGTGCTGGCCGCCGAGCGGCTCGTGGAGGCGGCGGGCGATCTTGTGAAGGTTGCCGAGTCATCCGCCGATACCGCGCGCAAACGGGTCGAGGCGGGCGCGACTTCCGACCAGGAACAGTTGCGCGCGGAGATTCAGTTGGAACAAGTGCGAACGGACCTCGTCGGCTTTCGGCGCGAAGTGGTCGCGGCGCGGCAAGGTTTCGCCACGCTGTTGGGCCAGCCGGAGTTGCAGTCCACGCGATTGACGGGAACGCTCGCCGAATCCGCGAATGTGGCCTTGCTGGACCAAGGGCCGGAGCGATGGCTCGCCCAGCACCCAAGCTCGGTCGGAGCGCGCACCGCACGCGACCGCGCCGAGTTGGAGCTGCGCCGGGCGCGGCTTGAGCCGTATCCCGATGTCAAAGTTGGTGTGGCTGGCGGACGCCTCGGCGAAACCGACGAATCCATTGTGGAACTCCACTTTTCCTTGCCCATACCACTGTTTGACCGCGCGAAAGGCAAAAAGCAGGAGGCTCGCGCCAATGTTTCCATCGCGGAGGCCGAACTCACGGGGATCGAACAGCGATTGCTGCGCGAATGGAGGACGGCCAGCCAGCGGTTTCGGGCTGCGGTCGAACAAGTCACCAGCTATCGCGAACGCATCCTGCCCAAAGCCGAGAAAGCGCTGGAGTTGGTGCGCGGAGGTTTTGAGCAGGGAAAGTTTGGTTTCATTGACCTGCTGGACACGCAGCGCACGACGGCCGAAGCCCGGCTGGCCTACCAGCAGAAATTGCTGGAACTGAACATCGCTCAAGCGGAACTCGAAGCATTGCTGGCCACCGTTCCGAGCGAAGCCAACAAAAACCCGACTCCAAAGAAACCAGAATGAAAGGAAATGCCATGCACACGAAGAGACGACTGATTCCGACTAATCCAAGCCTCTGGTTGTTCGCGTTGAGCATGATTCTCGGACTCGCGCCGCTTGAAAGCCAGGCGCGTCCGCCGCGAGCACGCGAACGCCAGTGCGTCGTTCAGACCATTGAGCGCAGTTCCCGCACGATGACATTGCGGTGCGGAAAGGATGCTGAACCGCTCGAAGTCGTATGGACGAGGCAAACGAATTTCTTGCAGAATGGGAAATTTGCGGACGCTGCGCTGCCGAAAACCGGCCAAGCGGTTACCGTTTACTACCGCTCGCCTCTTTTCGGAAAGAAATTTGCCACCAAAGTCGTTTGGAAAGACGGCTCTGACGACAAACTTAACAAGAATCAACCATCACAGAGAAAGGAAACATGAAACTCATCACTAAAATCATGCTCGGCTTCGCTGTTGGCGCAACGATCTTCGTTCTGGCCGGCTGTGCCACGTCCGAGAAGCCGAACTATCAGGGACACAAGGGAACTTCACCGACGGTGCATGACTACTATCCTCCGAAAACCAATTCCACGCCCAACCGCTAAACCACATGAAACACACCACAATAATGAAAACCGTTCGTCAAAACTACGCATCGCTGTTCTTCGTAATGCTGCTCGCATTCGCGGTCACCCAAACACTCGTCGCCCAGGACAAGGATGGCGACAAGAAGAAGCCCGACGCCAAAGCGGAGGTATGCAAGCCGCATAAAATCGCGAAGGACCAATGCTTCATTTGCGATCCGAAACTGCGGGAGAAAGGTCGCCTCTGGTGCAAGGAGCATGAACGCTACGAAGACCGTTGCTGGGTCTGTCACCCCGAGGCCCAGGACAAGAAGCGCCTGTTCTGCAAGGAGCACTCACTCTACGAAGACGAGTGCTTCATCTGCCATCCCGAACTCAAGAAAAAGCCAGCCGATAAGGCGAAGTGACCTATGAAACCATTGTTTAGGAATACGTTAAACGCGCTCTTGCTCGCGGTAATGACAGTCGTGCCTTGTGGTTGTTCCAATGAGCACAAGGAATCTCCCCCATCGGCAAAAGCTGACACCGAAAAGGCGGAGGCGAAAGCTGTGGGGAAGGCGGGGGTCTGCAAGCATGGCGCACCGGACGCGGATTGCTTCATTTGCCATCCCGAGCTTCGCGAGAAGGGCCGACTCTGGTGCAAAGAGCACAACCGCTACGAAGACCGTTGCTGGGAGTGCCACCCTGATGCGCAAGACAAGAGCCGCCTCTACTGCAAGGAGCACTCGCTCTATGAGGACGAATGCTTCCTCTGTCACCCGGAGTTGAAAAAGAACGCCGCTCCAGGCGAGGCGAAACCCGGCGCTTCAACGGAGAGCGACGCCAAGCCGACTGCGGCGGCGTTGATGTGCAAAGAGCATGGCGTGCCGGAACAGGAATGCGGCATTTGTCATCCAGACCTGTTGAGTCAGAAGCAACCCGGCCAGGGACTCAAAGTTCGGTTGCCTTCGGCGGAGTCCGCTGGCAAGGCAGGCGTCGTCGTCAGCACGCCGGGCGTGGATACAATGACGCAGGGCATCGAGGCTTTTGCCGAACTGACGTTCAACCAAAACAAGCTCGCGCAAATCACTCCGCTCGTTGGTGGAATCGTTAAGAGCGTTGAAGTGGACTTGGGCAACCGCGTCAAACAGGGCGACCTCTTGGCCCGCGTCACGTCCGTCGCCATCGGGGAAGCGCAGAGCGCGTATGTCAAAGCATTGGCTGAGGACCGGCTTCGCGACAAGACCCTGGAGCGCGAGCGCAACTTACGCACCCAACGCATTTCGTCCGAGAAGGACCTTCAGGAAGCGGAAGCCGCCCACCAGTCCGCGATGGCCGCTGTGCAGCAGGCGCAGCAACAGTTGATGGTGCTGGGATTCGACGAGCAGCAGATTCAGGCACTAGCCGAGCAGAAGGGCACACCGGGAGTTCTGGAACTTCGCGCACCGTTTGCTGGCGAAATCGTGGAACGCACGGCGGTTCAAGGCGCGATGGTGGAAATGGGCAAGCCACTGTTCACATTGGCGGATACCACCGCGCTTTGGGCGATGGTGAACATTCCTGAATCGCTCCTGGCAAAAGTTCAAGTCGGGCAAAAGGTGGAACTGAGCGTCGAATCGTTGCCGGGACAGACCTTCACCGGAACATTGACTTGGTTGTCGGCCAAAGTGGATGACCGCACCCGCATGGCTCGCGGACGGGTGGAAGTCAGCAATGCGGATGGGAAACTCAAGGCCCAGATGTTCGCACGGGCGCGCATTCTCACGAGCAGTGCGGACCGTGCGGTCGTCGTTCCGCAAGCGGCATTGCAAAACGTATCGGGAACAACCGTGGTCTTCGTCAAATCCAGCGCGGACATTTTTGAGGCGCGACCGGTCCAACTCGGCGGGAAACGCGACGGTCGAGTCGAAATTGTCGCCGGGCTGAAGCCGGACGAGCAAGTCGTCATCGCCGGCAGTTTCGCGCTCAAATCTCAATTCCTCATCTCCCGCCTCGGCGCTGGATGCGTTGATTAACCACGGCGTCATTTCTTTCCCATGCTGAACTCGATCATTCAATTCTCGTTGCGTAACCGGCTGCTCATTTGCCTGCTCTCGGCGGTGCTCGTGGGTTTGGGAATCGCGGCCATGAGCCGTCTCCCCATTGATGCGTTCCCGGACACGACGCCGGTGCAGGTGCAAATCAACACCGTCGCTCCCTCACTAAACCCGTTGGAGATCGAGCAGCAGATTACGCTGTCGGTGGAATTGGCGATCAGCGGGCTGCCGGGCCTCCAGAACGTCCGCTCGGTGTCGAAGTTCGGCTTTTCACAAGTCGTCGCCACCTTCGCCGATTCCACGGGCATCTATCTCGCGCGCCAGCTTGTGAGTGAACGGCTGTCGGGCGTCGAGCTGCCCGAGGGCATCGCCCGCCCGCAGCTTGGGCCGATTGCGACCGGGCTGGGCGAAGTCTTTCACTATCTCGTCACCACCGACAACACCAACCGCACGCTCACCGAACTGCGCGAGCTGCACGATTGGGTCATCAAGCCGGAGTTGCGTAAAGTCCCCGGCGTCGCGGAAGTGAACTCCTGGGGCGGTTTCGAGAAGCAGTTTCACGTCGTCGTCGAACCGGAACGAATCATCAAGTATGGCCTCACGTTCCAGGATGTTTTCGAGGCGTTGGAAGCGAACAACCGCAACGTCGGCGGCGGCCAGGTGGTCGTGAGCGGCGATGCGATGCTCGTGCATGGCCTCGGCCTGACCACAACCATCAAGGAAATCGGAAACATCGTTGTGGCCACGCACGACGGCACGCCCGTCCGCGTGCATGATGTCGGGCGCGTTCAGATTGACCACGAAATCCGACGAGGCGCGGTGTCAGCAGACGGCAAGGGCGAGCGGGTGCTGGGGCTGGGCTTCATGCTGATGGGCGAGAACAGCCATGTCGTGACCCGGAATCTGGCGGCGCGACTGGCCGAAGTTCAGAAGTCACTGCCGGAGGATGTGCGCGTGGAGATTCTTTACGAGCGCACCGACCTCGTGGACAAGGTCATTCGCACGGTGGAGCACAATTTGTTGGCGGGCGCGCTGTTGGTCATCGTTATTCTGTTCCTTTTCCTCGGCAACCTGCGGGCCGGACTCATCGTCGCTCTGGCGATTCCGCTCTCGATGCTCTTCGCGGGAGATTTGATGCTTCAGGCTGGTATCGCTGCCAGCCTGCTCAGTCTCGGAGCGATTGACTTTGGCATCATCGTGGACGGCGCGGTGGTGATGGTCGAGAACAGCATTCGTCGCCTCGCCCATGACCAACACAAGCTGGGCCGACCGTTGAGCGGACAGGAGCGCGAGAAAACCCTCGTCAGCGCATCGTTGGAGGTGGCGCGTCCCGTGGCATTCGGAGTGGGCATCATCATGATCGTCTTCCTGCCCATTCTCACGCTGGAAGGCATCGAAGGAAAACTGTTCCGCCCGATGGCGCTGACGATGATATTCGCGTTGCTCGGCTCGCTGATTCTTTCGCTGACCGTCGTGCCGGTGCTGGCGAGCATGGCGTTGCCCAAGAGCATCAAGGAAGAAGAACCGTGGATCGTGCGACTGGCCCATCGGCTTTACACGCCCGTCCTGAATCTCGCGTTCCGATTCCGCCGGGGCACACTGGTCGGTGCGGTGGTGCTGGTCGCCATCGCGCTGGTTATCGCTCTGCGCATGGGTGGAGAGTTCCTGCCCAAGTTGAGCGAAGGCACTCTCGTCGTGAACGTCATCCGTCTCGCCGGGGTTTATGTGGATGAGGCGGCGGCATCAAACACACGTCTGGAACGACTCATTCTGGAGAATTTCCCAAACGAAGTCGAGCGGGCGTGGAGTCGGCTCGGCACAGCCGAAGTCGCGACCGACCCGATGGGCATCGAGTTGACCGACATTTTCTTGACGCTCAAACCGCGCGAACAATGGAAGCGGGCGCGCACGCAGCAGCAACTCGCCGCCCAAATCGAAAAAGTGGTGAAGGACACTCCCGGCATTAACGCCGTGCTGACTCAGCCCATCGAAATGCGGTTGAACGAAATGATTGCCGGCATTCGCTCCGACATCGGCATCAAGATTTACGGCGACGACCTTGAAACGCTGCGGCAACTTTCAGACGAAGTTCAGAAAGTGCTCAAAGACATTCGCGGGGCGGGCGAAATCTCCGGCGAACAAATCTCCGGGCAGCCTGTGTTGCAGGTGAAAGTGGACGCGGATGCCATCGCTCGCTACGGGATGCCGACCCGTGACGTGTTAAACATGGTCGAGGCGGTCGGCGGCCGGAAAGTCGGAGAGATTCGCGAAGGCCAGCGTCGGTTTCCTTTGGCGGTGCGCTTGCCCGACGCACAGCGAACCGACCCGGAGGTTCTGGCCGCGACGTTGATTCCCACCGTCGCCGGACCGGTCGTGCGAATGGATCAGGTAACGCGGCTCACGCAAACCGAAGGACCATCCACGATTCAACGCGAATGGAGTCGGCGGCGAATCACCGTGCAATGCAACACGCGCGGGCGCGACGTCGCCAGCTTCGTGGACGAGGCGAAAAAGAAGATCGCCGGGCAGGTCAAGCTGCCCGAAGGCTACACCGTCGAATGGGGCGGTCAGTTCGAGAACATGGAACGGGCCAACCGCCGCCTCATGATTATCGTCCCGATGGCACTCGGGTTGATTTTCATCCTGCTCTACATGAGCCTCGGATCGGTGCGAGACGTGTTCATCGTTGCCACGGGCATTCCGCTGGGCGCGGTGGGCGGAGTCGCGGCGTTGGCCTTGCGGTGGATGCCCCTCACCGTCAGCGCTGGCATCGGCTTCATCGCGTTAAGCGGCGTCGCGATCCTCAACGGGCTGGTTCTCGTCACCTTCATCAAACAGCGGCTTGCCGCCGGAGCGCCGTTGGAGGAGGCGGTGCGTGAAGGCTGCCAGGTCCGACTCCGGCCCGTGCTCATGACAGCGTTGGTCGCCGCTGTGGGATTTATCCCAATGGCGATCAACACCGGCGTCGGGGCAGAGGTGCAACGGCCTCTGGCAACGGTTGTCATTGGGGGCATCGTTAGCAACACGCTCCTGACACTGCTCGTGCTGCCCACGCTTTATACGACGTTCCGCCGCAGGGAGCGCACCGAAGTGGAGGTTTAACCAGAAAAAGGAGAATCCATGAAAGAAATCAAAGCCATTATCAAACCGTTCAAGCTGGAGGCCGTCGTCGAAGCCTTACGCGAGATCAAAGGCTTGCCTGCCGTCACCATCTCGCCTGCGCACGGTCTCTCCGTGGAACGCGGGAGTTTCGATCAAGTGGTGAAAACCAAACTCGAAATCATGGTGACGGATGAGTTGGTGGAATCGGTCGTTCAAGCCATTCAAAAGGCCGCCCACACCGGCAACCCCGGCGATGGTCGCATCTTTGTGATTCCCGTCGAGGAAACCGTGAAGATTCGCACGGGGGAACGGGACACGCACCAGTAGCCGGTCCATTTTCTCAGAAACCCAATGTCAGGTTGAAAATGTCCGCGCCTCATGAGCCGATGGAAGTTACCGCAAGCTGCCGCCAAACAAGCAGAGCGCGCTGCCAAAGAGGCCGAGAGGCTTCGCAAAGAGAAGCGCAAGAACCGGCTGATACTGGTTGGCGTGATTCTGCTCATGCTCATAACTTGGGGGGCGTATTTCGTTTTCTACGCCTATCCGCGTTTGACGAAACCACATCGCCGACATCAGCGGGCGCAAACGAATTCGCCCGCCGCTCCCGTTTCAATACCCGAACCCCAACGCGCGGGCGCGCTGACCAATCATGAGTGAAGACTGCAAACATTGCGGGTGTAACTCCCATGCCCGGGCGGCGGAAAACAAATCTGGCATGAATCGCGAAGTGCATTCCGGCGCGCGAACCATCCTCAAGGTAGCCGGGATGGATTGCCCGGATGAAATCGCCGCGATTGAGCGCATGCTCAAACCGATCGAGGGAATTGACGAAATCAGAGTCAACCTCATGGCGGGCACAGCAACGATTGGGCACGACAAGCGCGTCACGCCGGAACGATTGATTCAAGCCATCGGCACAGCCGGGCTCAAGGCTTCACTGCAGAGTGACGATGAAGCCGACGACGAACACAGCGACGGTTCGCGCCGGGTGCAACTCGCCTCCGTAATTGTCTCCGGCATCTGCGCGGGCATCTCCTTTCTGTTCCAATGGCAGAATCTTTTCCCGCCGTATGGGAAAGCCGTGGCCGCAACCATCGCCATCGTTGCCGGAGGCTGGTTGATTTTCCCAAAGGCCCTTCGCGCGCTCCGCCATTTCTCGCTCGATATGAATGTGCTGATGAGCGTGGCCGTCATCGGCGCGGCAGCCATTGGTGAATGGACCGAAGGCGCGGCAGTCGTGTTTCTGTTTGCCCTGTCTGAATTGCTGGAAGGTTTCAGCGTGGCCCGCGCCCGGCGTGCCATTCAATCGCTGCTGGAACTTACGCCCGACACCGCGCTCGTGAAACGCGGCGACCAGGTTCAGGAAGTCCGGGTGGAAGAAGTCAAAGTGGATGAAACCCTCGTCATCAAATCGGGAGCGCGCGTGCCGCTGGACGGGGCTGTTACTTCTGGCGAGTCAGCCATCAACCAAGCGCCCATCACCGGAGAGTCCATGCCGGTGGAAAAGAAGTCGGGCGACACCGTGTTTGCCGGAACAATCAACGGCGAAGGCTCGCTTGAAGTGAAGGTCACCAAATCCCACACGGACACCACGCTGGCAAAAATCATCAAACTCGTCGGTGAAGCACAGGGACAGAAAGCGCCTTCGCAACGCTTCGTGGATCGTTTCGCAAAGGTTTATACACCGACGGTTTTCGTCGTCGCCATTCTCGTCCTGTTGTCTGGCCCATTGCTTTTTAATGGCGCATGGATGGAGTGGACATATCGCGCGCTCGTGTTGCTTGTCATCGCCTGTCCGTGCGCGCTGGTTATTTCCACGCCGGTTTCAATTGTTTCTGGACTGACCGCAATGGCGCGGCGCGGCGTGCTCATCAAAGGCGGCGTGTTTCTCGAAGAAATCGGGAGATTGAAAGCCCTAGCCGTGGACAAGACCGGCACGATCACCGAAGGAAAACCCCGCGTCCAGCAGGTGATTCCGTGGAACGGCAAATCCGAAGAAGAAATCCTGCGCGTCGCCGCCGCGATTGACACCCACTCGGAACACCCCCTTGCGCAGGCCGTCGTGAAGTATGCGGAGGATAAGAAGATTCAATTCCCGCGCAGCGAGAATTATCAGTCCAAAACCGGACGGGGCGCGGAGGCGCAAATTGACGGACATTTGTATTTCGTCGGCAATCACCGTTTCGCGCACGAATCCGCTGTCTGCTCGGATGAACTTGAAAAGAAACTGGGCGAACTGGAAGCCCAGGCGATGTCCGTGGTCATCGTCGGCCACAAACCGCACGAAGACTGCCAAGGCGAAGTGTTGGGCATCCTCGCGATCGCCGACACGGTTCGCCCCAATGCCGCCGAAGCCATTAAAGCCCTTCACGCCGCCGGAGTCGAAAAAGTCGTCATGTTGAGCGGCGACAATCAACGGACGGTGGACGCGATTTCCAAACAGGTCGGCATTGATGAAGCGAAAGGCGATTTGCTGCCGGACCAGAAGATTGAGCGAGTCCGCGAACTGCTCGCCCAGCACAAGCACGTCGGCATGATCGGCGACGGTGTAAATGACGCGCCCGCAATGGCGGCCGCCAGCATCGGTATCGCAATGGGCGGCGCGGGCACGGACACGGCGATTGAGACGGCGGACATCGCGCTCATGCAGGACGATTTGAGCAAGGTTGCCGAAGCTGTCCAGCTTGGCCGACGCACCGTCCGCATCATCCAAACGAACATCGCCTTCGCGTTGATTGTGAAAGCCATCTTCCTCCTGCTCGCGCTCTCCGGCCACGCAAGTCTCTGGCTGGCGATTCTCGCGGACACAGGCGCGACGCTCGTTGTCATCGCCAATGCGTTGCGATTGCTTCGGACTTGAGAACGAGACATCCTGTTGCTTCAAGCGATGAACATAGACAGTGCAACTGATTCGTCACAACCACAGTTTTGGGATGCCCGCTTCACCGAAGGAAGGATGCCGTGGGATTGCCACGATGTCCCGGATAAACTAAAGACCTATCTTTTGCGGACTAAGCCGGGACACGCACTGATTCCCGGCTGCGGTTCGGCCTACGAAGTAGCGGCGTTTCACGCGGCGGGCTGGTCAATCGCCGCAATTGATTTTTCTCCCGTCGCGGTGGATCGCGCCAAAAAGCTTCTTGGACCGCTTGGCGAGTTGGTTGTGTGCGGAGATTTCTTTCAGCACTCCCTTAACGAATCTTCTTTCGATGTGGTTTACGAGCGCACGTTCCTGTGCGCGCTCCCACCAAAGTTGTGGCCGGACTACGCGGCGCGGATGCGCCAGTTGATTCGTCACGGTGGAAAACTCATCGGCTTTTTTCTCTACGGGGAGGAATCCGAACCACCGCCTTATCCGCTGATCAAGGCGCAGGCCGATGAATTATTCGGGCGGGACTTCATTCTCACTCATGACGAACCCGTGACCGATTCTCTGCCCGTCTTTGCCGGAAAAGAACGCTGGCAAGAATGGACGCGACGCTGACGCCGTGACCAACGCGCGGTTTGCTTCGCTGCACGGGCTGCCCGTCGCCCCCTCCCCTCTCGACGACGCCCGTTCCACTCCGCAAACCGCGCGCTCGTCACGAGCTTGCATGGTGCAGGGCCGCAGGCGCGGCGGGCTTCCGTCTGCGGCTCGGCGGCGGGACGTTGCGCTCCGGCTGCGATTCGCTAGACGCTCCTCTCCGCTCGCCGCTCCACTTTCCCCGCTCGCCGCCCGCAGACCGAAGCTGAGAACGGATCAAGAAATGGTCTATTTTGTCGTCTCGGAAAATGTAACCGCGACACCGGCGACATTTGTCGAAGCGGGAATTGCCCGTCGGGTTTCAAACTTCAACCTGACTGAAAGATTAGTGGGTGATGTCCAGGACACCACTACGTCGTCGCCAACTGGCACGAGATACACATTACCGGGGTATCCAAGTTTCTCACCTGTATGGCGCAGGCAAATGTGCCGAGGGTAACCAGTCGTGTTGTAGAAAATCTCCCCAAACACCGCGCAAACGTAACGGCCATCTGGAGACGGAAACTCACGCACGTCAATGATGTCGCCTCGTTGTTCGGTCGAGCAGCCGACTAAACCAAGAACTAAAATTATTGAAAATGCAAAACGCATCGTAGCTATCGAATACAAACCGAATCCGACCGCTTTCAACCAGCATCGTGATTTCGGAGGCTACATACTGTGGGTTAAACCGCAAAGCTTGCACTTTAGACCAACAGAGCCTCGCCGTGACCAACGCGCGGTTTGCTTCGCCTGCACGGGCTGCCCGTCGCCCCGTCCCCCTCTCGACGACGCCCGCTCCGCTGCGCAAGCCCGCGCGCTCGTCACGAGCTTGCAGGGTGCAGGGCCGCAAGAGCGGCGGGCTTCCGTCTGCGGCTCGGCGGCGGGACGTTTCGCTACGGCTGCGATTCGCTAGGCGCTACCCTCCGCCCTCCGCTCCACTTTCCCCGCTCGCCGACCGCAGACCGAAGCATAACGGCAACAGATATTTCTCCTGGGCCATGTGACGCCCGTGTCCCTATCACTTCACCTTCCTCCAATTATCCTGTGGGGGAGATTGAGTCCAGGTGGAATCAACCAGCAGATCAAAGAACATTATGAAACGAAAGCAAATCGAGCATCTTCTGAATCCGACAACGAAGGCGAGTATTCCTCGGATCACGAACGCATAACCACCAGACCGATTCTGAAAGGAGGTGAGCAGCATGTCTCAACCATCACAAGACGATTTGGACAATCGTTCAAGGCAGTTGAACGACGAACACGACGCGTATTGGCAAAGTCGCGGCTACGACGGGCATCCCGATGACTGACGGCAAGCCCGCGCCGAGAGCGACAATAGAACCGAAGTTACAGGCCGGTGAGCTATCGCTTGCCGGCCTCTTTTCGTTTGGAATCGAGGAGCTTGTTCAACTCCGACACGCCAAGATCAAATATGTATGAATCCAATGCGACGTAATCGGCACAACAAGCGCCGTCCGGTTTCAATCGTCCCGCAGCGACAGCCTTTTGTTCAAGGTGCTCAAGAAGCCAGTTCCCTGAATTCATTCGCCAGCTTATCGCATCTCTATATCGCGCGATCTCGTCGTCCGACGCTTCAGGAGGGAAAGTGCGACCTGCTGATTTTGGAATCTGACCGACCATCTTGTCCCATTCTCCGTTCGCTCGCATTTGGCGTTGAATCAGCCGAGTCGCATAAAAAGTATGCGGGTCGGCGAGGCGTTTGCCATCATCACATACAATGTGCTCGTCGGCGATACGCCGAAGCATTCCCGCGAGAGCCAGCGAAGGCTGCTTGGAAGCGGATTCAAAAGTCTCATCCATTGCTTCGCACAGGTTTTGCGCGGCAAATGCCAGAGTGAAGCGCGCTTTCCAGCCATCCGGCTCATCCAGCCAGGCCACATTTTTGGCAAATGTTTCAACCAGCCGATGCAGTTTTTGAACCGACTGCACTGACTTGCCATTGCGCCACCTTTCAACACTTTTCTTCCAAGTCTTCCAGCGCTTTTCGGTCTGCTCATCGAGAACAGATTTGTCGGGCTTCCCGCGAGTCAGACTCTGGCTGACGCCGTAAGCCGTGCGGAATCCCGAAACCCGCAGCCAGCAGTCCAAGACGCGCGAAACTGGTTTCTGAATTCCACCATCCGATTTCGCGGGCAAATACCAGCAACTCTCGCCCAACCATTCCGTGCCCAACCCAAGCCGCCATTCTTCAATCATTTTGATGAACACAGTGGGTGCAAAGACATTTTCAACCAGCAACCAGATCGTCTGAGCCAGCGGGACATCGCTACAATTGAGTTTGGGAAGCAGCCGTTCGTAAAGCGTCAACAGGGTAAAGGTCGTCTCCTGAGAGAATTTGCCAGTGAATGAGAACAGCGGGTCGCCATTCTCCCTGCGCATCCGGTCATACAGTGCCTCACGGTGAATCGTTGACAGGGCTTCCTGCCATCGGCCTTTTCCGTTTTCTGCCCGCGCGAGCAGCTCGCGTGACAATTTCTTGGGGAAATGCTCGTTTGGATTCTTCGTGATTCGACGCATTCGCTCCAAGGTTTCTGCCAGTTCTTTCTCCCCTATACCGAAGCATCCGCAAACAAACCGAAGCGCCGTGAAATTACTCGGAAGATTTGAGTTGTCCGATAAGGCTTTCATTTTGCTTTCGAGAACATGACTCAATACGGAGCGGTTATTTTCTCCGGGCCATCCGGCGTGCTTCGACCTGACGCACGAGAACTTCGCGAGCGCGAGAAACTTCACGCGCCAGTTCCGATTCTGCCGGGAGTGTGGTGAGATATTCGCGCACCAACAGCTTGTTGTGCAATCCGTCCAGGGCGTAACGTGCCAACGCTTCATCCTTTTGTGTGCAAAGAATGAGTCCCACAGGCGGATGCTCGTCCGGTTGCGTCCAGTGGGCGCGGGCGTAGTTGCAGTAAAGATTCATCTGCCCAATGTCGCCGTGAACCAACGCCCCGATTTTGAGGTCAATGATGACGAGGCAGCGCAGTCGCCGATGGAATAGCAGCAAGTCCACCCGAAACCATTCGTGGCCGATCCGCAGACGCCTTTGCCGTCCGACGAAGGCAAAGTCGTTGCCCAACTCCAACAGAAACTTTTCGAGATGCAGAATGAGCGCTTCTTCCAAATCGCTCTCGGAGTATTCGTCTTTCAAGCCGAGAAATTCCAAAAGGAACGGACTCCGAATTTCCTCATCGGCGGAAACTTTGTCTTCGGGCAATCGGCGCTGCCCTTTGACCAGCATCCCGGCTTTGTTCCGCGACAACGCGGTGCGTTCGTAAAACTGCGAGTTCATCTGCCGTTCGAGTTGCTTCACCGTCCAGCCGCCACGAACGGCCTCAGTGTGGTAAAACTCAACCGCAAAGGTTGACCGCAGCCGCAACAGCCGGGTGTAGTGCGACCACGGCAGAGGAAACCGGGCCGCGATGTCGCGCAGCCATTCGATCATTTCGCCACCATCAGATTTCCGCAACGCCGTTGCGGAAATTGGCGTGAGGCCAGCGGGGGCGGAAATCCGCAACGTCGTTGCGGATTTCTTGGCGGAGGTAAAAGTGAGGAAAAATTTCCGGGCGCGTTCCAAATTGTCCACGCTGAATCCTCGACCGAACCGCTTCGTGAGGTCTGCCGAAAGGAGAATGAGCAGTTCTGCGCCGTAGGCGGCGCGTTCTTTGCCTGCCTGCTCGTGCTCCACAATCCGCCGACCGATTTCCCAATACGTTGCCGTCATCAGCGAATTGACCACGCGGGCGGATGCGCGCCGGGCGGCATCCAACAGTTCGACCACCCCGGACAAGACCTTCTCATATTCAGAGGGCTTGTGCTGAGTCGGTTTGCCGGTCTTTAGTTTGTAGCTCGGTTTGCTCATGCGGGTTGTCGGCGCTCGCTGATTTTTAGCGGATGGCGATTCCCTTGGCGAGCCATTCGGCTGGTCGCCGTGACAGCGATGAAAACCACCGGGGATTTTAAGGCGTCGTCGGAAAGTTCAAGGATACTACGGGTCGTGGCTTCCGTTCCTCCTTGAGCTTTCCGCCGCCGCCGGGGTTTTGCCTCTAGGTTTTCATCGCGGGGAATTGTCGCTGGGCGACGGGAGGTTGGACGGCTCGCGCAGGAAGGTTGCAGGGCACGCTGAAACTTGGTAGATATTACCTCTGCAATCGTATTTGCAGCACTGTATGACATAACGGCAAATCCATAACCTTTGCGTCGCAACGGCCAAGTCCCACGAGAAAACTGCGAATTTTTAGAGGACGAGAGAGCCGCCGAAGCACGCGCCCAATCGGGCGCGGCTTGGCGTGTTTCTCTCAAAGGCGCTTCGCAGTGCCTCTCGTGGGGGCGCGTTGAGTTCGCGCCCCTTCTGTTTATTCCCAACGGTGAACAACATTCGGTTGGCTTTTCAGATCGGCGGGTGTTGAATGGCGGCGGAAGGTGGGGAGCAAAGCAGCAGCGGATGTGCGAGTCGTGAGCGCCACCATCCAAAAAACATATTATCGTAACGGTCAGCTTCGAGAGCGAGTGCCCGTGCGCAATGGTCGCAGGCACGGTGTTGTCCGGGCCTGGCACAAGAACGGCAAGCGCGCTTCGGAAGAACCCTTCAAAAACGGTTTGCTCGACGGCGTCTGCCGCAAATGGAACGAGTCGGGCCGGCGGCTCGGCGAATACGTCATGTTCCAAGGCACGGGACTCCAACGCGAGTGGCACGACAACGGCAAACTCCAGATGGAAATCTGGTCTATCGGCGGCGAGTTTTCCGGGCGCAACCGAATCTGGCTGCGCGACGGGACTTTGCTTTCGGAGCGGTATTACCTCGTCGGTCACGTAGTCAGTGCCGAGAAGTATCGCGAGGTGGCGGCGAAGTTCAAAGCCCTGCCGAAATTTCGCGGCAAGCCCGCAAAGCCCATCGTGAAGCCGCTTCACATCCACCGCGTCTTTGTGGATTCGCTCTTGGAGAAGGGTAATCAACGCGAAGCGCGAAAGTGGCTGGTGAAGAAAACCGACGACAAAACCGCTCGCTCGCTCGGACGATTCAAACGCGAAAGTGACGCCGCCAAATTTGTCGGGGCACTCTACGAAGCTGGCGCGGTCGAAGTGATCGTGCCCGACATCTACCGCAATAAAACCCGCGATCAATTCGCGGATTGCCTGCTCGTTCAACTTCCCAAGAGCGCGGCGAAGCGAAGAACCATTCGCAAAGTTTGCGCGCAACTGCGGACACGCAAGCTCGGCGCGGTGCAGCCCGACGTGGATATTGGTGAGCGCCATTTGTATCTTTCGCTCGCGTGATTCAGAGAATCGTCAGGCAGTCGCGCAACTCGCATTGCGCGAGAACGCCACACGCCGGGCGACCATCGAGCAGACATTCGCTGACCGCGTCGCCGACGAGTTTTTCCACGGCGTCGCGCATCGGACGAGCGCCGAGTTTCGGGTGAAATCCTTTCCGCACGAGAAACGGCAGCGCTGTCTTGTCCAGTTCCAGTTTGTGACCGCGCGCGGCGAGGAACTCGATTTCACGCGATAGGAATTTCTCCGCAATCTCCAACTGGTGTTCGTAGCTCAAGCGGTGAAACACGAGCTTCTCATTGACGCGCGCGAAGATTTCTGGGCGCAGAGTTTGTTGTGCCCGCGTGAGGACGTGCCGCTCCAGCGTCGTATCGTTCGAGTGTTGCAGGCTCATCAATTCCGCCGAACCGATGTTTGACGTGAGCCAAATGTAATAGCCGCTAAAGTCGAGCGTTTGCCCGGTCGCGACAGTGATCCGCGCCGCGTCAAGCAGTTGCAGCAAGATGTCCAGCACGCGCGGATGCGCCTTCTCCGCTTCGTCAAAGAGCAGCGAGCCTTCCGCCGCGCGATCCCGCACGCCACCGAGATAGCCGACTTCCCCAAGCCGCGCCCCAAGCAGCAGGCCCAGCGCTTCCTGATTCTGAAATTCGCTCATGTCGAAGCGAAACAGTTTTCCTGCGCCGAAGATTTGATTCGTTGTCACCACGACTGATTCTGTTTTCCCGACGCCTGTTGGACCGAGCAAGAGAAAACTCCCGCGCGGGCGTCCGGGCTTGGTGAGTCCGAGTTCGCCGCGCCGCACCGCAGAAGTAATTCGCGGCAATGCGTGGGACTGGCCGCGGATTTCGCGCGGCAACAGTGAGGTTAGTTCGTGGAGTTTGGTGAGCTTCGTTGAGTCTGTTGTTTTGTCCATCCCTTACCCATAGCAAGGACTTCGTCGCATTTTGTGTATCACATACATCTTCGCTCCCCGCGCTTGTGAGATTGTGACCGCGTGTTCGGCGGAAAAGCCGCTGACGGAAAGAAAAACAAAAACATCAACGCTATGAAGCTCACAAAGAAAATCGCAACCAAAGTTCGCTCCCGGCTGCCGTCGCTCCTCACGATTGCCGTTATCCTGGCCCTCAATACCGTCTCTGCCTTCGGACAGGCGTTCAACTCCACCGAACTCAAGACCGGCATCAGCAACAGCCTCGCCGTGATTATGATGTTTGGTTTTGTCCTCGGCATTTCGTGCGTCATTTACGGCGGCTTTGCCATCCGGCGCGGCGACGTTGACCAGGGCAAGATGTCCATCATCGGTGGCGCGATCATCGCGGCTGCACCGGCGGTCATCTTTGCATTCTACAAAATCTTCGGCCTTGACGCGAACAGCAGCGTCGGCGTCGGCAACTTCTGATCTCGCCGGCAAGAACAAGCCACCCATCCCGCCACCTACCGCCCCGAGCCACTATGAAAACAGACCTTCGCCTCACCGACACCAACGCCGCCTCCGACTCCAAAGGCCGGACATGGGGCTTGGAGGGTGGTTTGTTCTGGTGGCTCGTGGGCGGTGTCGGTGCGGGCATCACGGTGTTCTTCGTCTTTCTCGTCATGCTCAATTCGTCGCTGCTGACTTCGTTTGGCATCGCGCTCGTGCCGGTGGCGCTCTGCCTCGCCTACATCTTCGGACTGCGACAGGGGAAGCCACCCGGCTACGACCGCGACATCTTCGAGTATTGGACTTCCGGGAGCGGTTTTGCCCCGGAGGTTCAGGCCACACGCAGCTTCCGCCATCCGCTATTGGAGGACCAACGATGAGTGCCAACGAACACAATGCCATTGAAAGTCAGTTGCAAGGCTTGCTCGGCCAATTGAAGGCCGCCGAATCCGCCCTGCGTGCCGGGATGCACACACACGGCTTCGGCTGCACGTCACGCGCGCACATGGAACGCGCTCTGGCGCACATCGCCGAATCCTACATCGCTCTCACCGAGCCCAAGAACGCCCGGTCGGTTCACCAACTCGTTGACGACCTGAACCGCATCGCCCAAGTGACGGACGATTGCAAACGGCGGCAGCACCATTCCCAGCGCGTCTGACCTATGCCCGAACCGATTCCCAACGGATTTTTCTGCCGCGATTTGATTGTGTTCAATCATCTCCGGCGAGGCGGCTACGTGTCGAAAGGTTTCATCTTTGAAGCACCGGACCTCACGAACAGCCCCGTCGCCGACCTGAATGACTTCCAGGATCAACTCTGTCTCCTGCTGGCGTCTCTCCACGAACACCAACGGCTGCAAGTGCAATACTTCTGCGATTCCGATTACAGGGGGGAATTACTGCGCTACCAACAGGAGACGGAGAAGTTTTCCAACGTCTGGACGAAGCGCGCTCGCAACGAACGATTTTCGCGCTACTGGCAGGCCATGTCCGAACGCAAACTTCGGCGGCAACGTGTCATCTTTTACATCTCGCGCTCGTTGGAGAACGTGCCGAAGGCTTTCCAATCGGTTGCCGCGCGCCGCAATTATTACAGCACGTTGCTCGATCAGCTCGAAACCGAGTTCGAGCACGTCCACCGGCTGTTGCTGGAAATCTTCGGTTCGGGCGGGGCGCGAATCCTGCCCATGTCCGACCTCGACCATTTCCGCCACTACAAACGGTTTCTCAATCCGTCGCTCAACGACCGATTTGATTACGACCCGGCAGACGGCTTCGCTTCGGAACTTTCGATTCAGGAGAATTGCTGGCACAGCGAGGGCAGCGGCCAAAGTGATTTCGGTTTCTTCCTCGACGGACATTATCATTCGCTCATCGTTCTCACTCGCTGGCCGCGCACAACTTATCCAGGAATCATCCAGCGCCTCACCAATCTCCGCCTCCTGGACTACACCATCACGGTGAATGTTGACCCGCTCCCCATCACCCAGGAAATCAACAAGGAGGAAAAGGAGCACGACCGCATCGCGGGCGACTACGCGAGTGAAAAGAAAATCTCGCTGCTGACCGTGATGGAGAAGAAGCAGAAGAAGATTCATGCGCTCATGCAGGGACAGACGATTCCGTTTCACGCGATGTTCGCGATCCGTGTTTGGGACAAAACCCGCGACGGCCTGAACGCCAAGGCGGGCGCGATCAAGAACGCGATTAACTCCATGAACGCGGCACAGTATTTCGAGAGCAATCTGCCGAGCACATCGAAGAATATATTTTTCCAAACGTGGCCGGGCTGGACATGGGGACGTTACGAACACCGCAAGCTTTACTCGGAACACCGTTTTCTCGCCGACATGCTGCCGGTCATAAGCACGTTCACCGGCCATCTGGCCGGCGCGGAGGCGATTTATGACGGCCCGGCCAACAACCTCGTCGGTATCGAAACTTTCTCTGGCTCGACCGACAACAAATCGCCGCAGCATGCCGTGTTGCTCGGCATGTCGGGAGCAGGAAAGTCTGTCACCGTCTGCGACCTCCTGACGCAGACCGAAGGTTACTTCGGTTACACCGTCATCATTGAGGAAGGTTTGAGCTACGGCATTTACACCGCGACGGTCGAGGAGGGCGCGCGGCCCATCATCATCCACCCGGATGGCGACCTGACCATCAATTACCTCGACACAAAAGGACTGCCGCTCACGCCGGATCATTTGTCAGCGGCGACCGCGCTCGTGGCGCGGATGATTGGAACTTCGGCGCAGGAGGACAAACAGATGCTCCGGCAGGCGCAGATCGCCAAATACCTCAATCTGCTTTACGAAGATGCGTTTCAGGACTGGCAGAAGAAGCGCCACGACCAGTTGCTCGACATCGCGCGTCACGCGCTGGCGTTGCAGCAATTCCGTGCCGAGCGGATGCCGCCCGGCGCAACCACGCTTGAAACTTTTGCGGACTTCCGCGACTGGAAGGCGAGCCACCCCGACGAGGCCGAGAGCTATCAGCGCCTGTTCGACGAAGCCGCCGCGTTGAAGTTCCTCAAAGAACCCAAGACCAGCAAGGAAGTCCGCAACTTGGCCTTCGCGCACTTCGCGCCCGAGGAATTCCCGACACACCGGATGCTGCAAGAGTTGATGATGCTCGACCCGATGGGCGCGGAGCGCGACCAAATCATGGAAATTGCAACGCTCATCCTTCCGTGGTGTCGCGATGGTAACTACGGCTGCCTGTTCGACGGCACGAGCAATCTTTCCCTCACCGGAAAGATCGCGCATTTCGAGCTGGGCTACATCCCGGAGTCCGCGAAGGAATTGAAAGCCGCCGCAGGTTTTCTCATCACGAACCACGCCCGCAAGCACATCATGACGTTGCCGCGCGCGATTCGGAAGCGGAACGTCTATGAGGAAGTCGCCCGCTTTCTCGACATCCCTGGCGGACAGGAAATTGTCCAGGAGTCCTACGCGCAGCTTCGCAAGTTCAATTGCTGGAACATTTCCATCGTGCAGCAGTATGCGCGCTTCAAACAGTCGCGCATCCGCTCGGCCGTGTTCGGCAACTCGCGCCAGTTCTTCATCATGCGGCAGAACGACCGCGCCGACCTCGACGACATGGGCAAAGACATCGCGCTGCCCGAAGTGACGCAGCACGCGATTATGAACTACCCGCTGCCCGACCACCAGACTGGCCAGAAGTATTCGCCATTCACTTACCTGCACACCGACGCCACTCGGAATATGTGCGGCACGGTCCACAACGTCTCGTCAGCGGAAATGCTCTATTGCAGCTCGTCGAGCGGCGAACATTTCGACCGTCGCGCCCGCGAGCTTCGCCAGAGCAAGAGCATCGTCGAGGGCATCATCCATCACGCCAATCGCCAGACGGAAAGAGAATCCAACCCCCATTAACGCTTATGAAACACACACTGAAAGCATACGCATCAAACATCCTGTTTGCCTCGCTCCTCGTCGGCTTGTTCGCCGGTTGCGCCGCCACCCGTCCCATCAGCGATACCGCGCTCGGCGCGGGCGGCGCATATCTCGGCCACGAACTTTCCGGCGGCGATCCTCTCGCCACCGCCGCTGGCGCGGCGGGTGGAGTCATCTTGAGCGAAGGACTCCACTACGCCGCGAAAAAGCAATCAGAGAAGGCTTACGCCGCCGGTTACGACAAGGGCAAGAGCGACGCCGTGAAGCAACAATACTGGCTCTACGTCGCGATGCAGCAACAGCGGCGCAACCAGGTCTCCAATGTCCGCCTTTACCCCGTGAAGTTGCCCGAACAGCGAATTGACGGGGTAATGTTCCAGCCCTCAACAAAATTGCTCCGTATCGAGGAGTAACGAAAGGAAACACACCATGAAGAAACACATCGCACTCATACTCACGGTCGCGTGTCTCGCGACTTCGGCCCGGGCCTTCACCGTCTTCGATCCGACGGTCAATGCCACCATCACCCTCCAGACGGCGCAGGAGATCGCCAAGTTCGTCGAGATGATCAACAACCAGGTGCAGCAGATCAACACGCTCACCGCGCAGCTCGATGAGTTCAAGCACTACGAAAGCCTGTTCGGCGATCCCAAGGCCATCCTGCTCCCCACCGTTCAGCCGCTCATCGGCGATCTGCGGCAAACCGAACTCGGCCAGACGTTGCTCACGCTGGAAGCCACCATCAATACCACGGATGCCATGACCTACGATGGCAACGGGCTGTTCGCGGGCATCGGCACGACGTTCAGCACGCCGAACGGCCAGACCATCACGCGCCCGACTGATCCCTACAAGCCGGTCGCCGCCGTGCAACAGACGACCGACAACTATCTCGCGGTTTCGACGAATGCCGCCGCGCGCCGCGTAGCGTTGAAGGATGAAATCGCCACCACGACGCAGCAACTCAAGGCGGCGACCACCGACGCCGAGGTGCAGAAATTGCAGGGCGTCCTCACCGGCCTGTCGGCGGCGTTGAACAATACCGACTACGAAATCAATCAGGCGACGACGGCGGCTTTGGTTCAGGACATCGCGAATCGAAATGACGCGCAGCGCCAGACGGAGGCGAAAAGGGAACAACAACACGCTGAGTTCACCGAGGCCACGCAGAAATACGGGCAGACGTTTCGGCTGATGAACGCGCCCACCGCGTTCCGGGTCCAGTAGGCCAACACTCAAATCGTCCCGTCTATGGCACCCTTTGAGCAACTCTTCCCCACGTTCCTCCAGAAGTGCGCGGAGCTGCACGAACTGCTGCGCATTGTTGCTTTCATGTTGTTCATCGTCGGGACGATCCTTTTCGTTCAGCACGGGTTTACCGGGAAGTCGCTCATGCTGCACCTGGTGCGCCTGTTCGTGCTGACGGCGTTGCTGGTGATGCTGCCGCAATGGGGCAATCAGGTGCAGCAACTCGTGCAGACCTCCATCCTCGATGGTCTCGGCGTGGACCCGTCGAATGTGCAGGACCAATACAACCAGTTGCTCGTCATCCGGCGCGATACCGGCACTGATCATTCGTGGTGGGACATCTTGGGTGACTTGAACGCCTTCACCGTCGAGGTGCTGGTGTCTGGCATCCTCTGGCTCGTCGGGCAGTTTGCTTCGCTGCTGATCTTCTGGGCCTACATCATCCAGAAATTCATCCTGTTCACGGGCTACGCGCTGTCGCCCCTGCTCATCGGGATGATGGCCATCCGCCCGCTGCGTTCCATCGGCACGCGCTATTTGACGAACATCGTTGGCGTGTTGCTCTGGCCGCTCGGCTGGGCCGTCGCCGCGCTCATCACCCAGGGCATTCTCGATTTCATGACCGATCCGTCCACGCGGTTCATTGACCCGACCGCCACAATCTATTCCCTGCAAGCGACCGTCGGCGTCGCCGTCGTCGCGTTCTGGATCGTGTTCAGCACGGTGGCGGCGCCACTGGTCATCCAGAAAGTGTTCACCGCCGGTGAACTCGCGGGCGGCCAGCTTATCGCCGGTGCGTTCAGCAGCTTCCTGCAAACCGCCGCCACGACAGCGGGTGGTGCCGCCGTGGCCGCGCCCATTGGCTCCCCCGCCGTGACCGCTGGCACCGCCGGGCTCGCGGGCATTCTCAGCACGCTGTCCAGCGCCGCCGGACATGGCAGCGCAGGTGCCATCATCATCGCCGGTTCCGGCCTGCCCCCGCGCTCCGCCCGTGGCCGTCCCGGTGACGACATCACCGGCGACAAATCCGTCCGCGAACTCATCGCCAAAACCAAAGGCCACTACTACTGACATCATGGAAACCACCGATACTCAACCTCGCGAAACATCTACCGGCACCGGCGCGGCCACAACGCGCCTGGCCCGGAAGAAATTCGATCCAACGCAACTGTTCGCCCAGCGCGACCGGCTGCCGTGGTTCTGGTTCTTCGTCGCTGTCGTCGTGAGCGTGCTCGCCGCACTCGACCGCTATCACATCATCGAACAATTCAAACAGCGCGAACGCGTGGTCATCATTGATCCGGCGCAGACGTATTACATCAGCCCGCTGCTCCAGTTCTCGGAAGCGAAGGATTTGCACGCGCAACAAGCTGAACTCGCGGCGATCACTTTACTGGAGCGCAACCCGAAGGATTTCGACCACCCGGAATTACTGCGCCAGATGTTTCTCAAACCTGCTCTGCAAAAAGCCCAGGATCATCGCACGCGCGAAGCCGTGGAGTTTCGCGCCAAGCAACTCCACCAGAAACCCGAGATTGCGAAGATTGATATTCTGGCCACACGGGAAAGCGAAGTTCTCGTCACCGTCTCAGGCCAGGTTATCCGCACCGGCATCTTTCAGGAGAAGGCGTTCACCGAGGCATTCAACTTCAAGTTGAGCCTGCGCCTGCTCCGCAACCCCAACATGGCGGCCAACGGCCGCTTTCCCACCGCCGTCGGCGACTTCAAATATGAAATCAGCAATTAGCATCCTCCTACTGGCCGCAACCGCCGCGCTCGCGGAACCACCCGAAGCCGTTCAGCGCGTCGTGCTCGACGAGCGAACCGTCGTCACCGTGCCCGTCGCGACGAACCGCGTCACCACCATCAGCCTGCCCGGCCCCATTGCCGCGATTGACGCCGTGGGCGTGACCGCCGATGGCAAGACGCCGGGACAATTCCAACTCGCGCACACGAAGGGTTCATCGTTTGTGTCCGTCCGCGCGCTCGCGCGAAAGGCAGCCACAAACCTCAACCTCCGTTGGAACAAGCGCACCTATGTGTTCGAGTTGATTGAAAGCGATACGCCGGTGCTGGCGCTCAACTTGGAGGACCGCTCCACGGCCGAAGCGGTGCAGCCGGCGCCGCAAGTCACACCGACGCGATTGCTCGCGCTGCTGGACAAGGCGAAGGCATTTCCGTTGCTAAAGCAGCAACAACCCGACGCCGTGACCGGCGCTGAAGCCCGGACGTTTGGCGACCAACCGCAGGTCAGCGACTTCAACGACTACGAAATCCGCATCGAGGAAGTGTTCCGCTTCAATCCGGAGGACACCCTTGTTTTTCACGTCACGCTCCGGAACAAGTCGGAACGGGTCATCCGCTACCTGCCGGAGAGCTTCTGCGTGCGCGTGGGCAACCGGCTCTATTACCAGTCCATCAGTGACGCTCCAGGTGTGTTGCCCGCGCAATCGGCATGCTCATGCTATTTCGCCATCACCGGCACACCGGATGGCGGACGGAACGAACTCTCGCTGAAAAATGAGTTCACCGTGTTGGTCACGCGGCTGGCACCACTTCCAGCGGCTTCATCAGCCAGCACGAACGTCCAACCCACTTCAGCCACCGAGGTGAAACCATGAAGCCTCGCGACCTGCTGAACTTTCTCAAGACGCGGACGGGCAAGTTGGTTGCGTTCTGCCTCATCTTTGGCGGCGGCCTACTCTTGTTCAGTGCGCTTCGTGACCGATCCAAATCGGACGAAGACAATGTTCGTGTCACGCGTTTGACCACCAACGCCACCGACAAGCCCCAGGTCGTGCAAAGCATCGAGCGACCGATGCAACCGTTTCGTCCACCCGCGCCCAAGCCAGAGCCAAAACCAGTAGTCGTTACCAACAACGCCCCCGCAAGGACGGTGGTTGAAAAGCCAAAACAGGATACCTCGCCAACCCAACTGCTCGCCCCGATCAGTCTGGTCGCCGATGCCAGCGCCGGAGTTCCCGAGCCCAAAGCACTTGGCTCCATTTACGCACCGTATGGGCGGCTCATTGCGTGTGAAACCGTCATCACCGTGGACTCGGCTTCGATGCAGACGCCCATCGTCGGCCTCGTCACTGAGAACATTTATCACGGTGGCAAGCTGGTGATCCCCGCCGGGACCGAGGTTCATGGCACCGCGCAGACCGACCGACATCGCGAGCGCATCGCCAGCGGCAATAACTGGACATTCGTCTGGCAAGGGGGCGAGGAGCTTCGATTGAAAGCCATTGCTCTCGACCGGGAGTTTTCCGGCGACCAGGAAGGCTGGGGCATTACGGACGGCAGCGCCGGTCTGCGCGGGCGCATCCTCAAGTCCGACAATCTGGCGGACATCAAATTGTTCGCCGCGACGTTCCTGTCCGGCGCCGCGAACGCGCTCACCGAAAAAGAGCAAACCGTCTTCGGCACGGTGGACAGCCGTTCGCTGAACAACGCGCCGTTCCAAGGCGCGCAGAAAGTTCTCTCGATCTATGCCCAGCGCATTTACGACGCGATCCAGAAGGACGGGTTCTATGTCCGCGTGCCGAGCGGAAAGCAATTTTATCTCTACGTCCTGCAGACGATTGACCGCAGTGAAGCCACCCTCGGTGGCTCAGCAAAACCCTTCGCCGGTGGAGATCCCGCCAACCTGGCTCCGGCAGACGCCTCCGGTGCCGCCAATCCAAACTCAACCCCGTGATTCGAATCATGAAATATCTTCTCGCCCTCATCCCGCTCCTGCTCGTCGCCTCGTGTGCGTCACGCCCACAGGTGGTTGTTCGCCCCGCAGCGCCGCCGGCAGTCGAACCCACCGAGGCCGTCCGGTATGGCGAAGTGGTGAACGCCTACCACGTCGGCCGCTACGTTGACCCAAATCACCCGGAGACAATGCACGAACAGCACCCGGTGTATCGCGTAGAGGCGGTAGCGCATTGGAATCTCCATCCAAACGCTGGCCCCGCGACCATCGCCTTGAATCCGCCGCCGGACTCCGCCTACACGCCGGCCCCCACCAACGATGCCGTGATTGCTGAGATGAATCGCCAGCGGGAAGTCACCGCGCGCGTGATGCAGGAGGCGGCAAATCTCGCACAATCCCACGGCGAGTTGCAGGCGGTTCTCGGCGAGTTGATGCACGTCGCGCGCAACAACGCACTGCTGAATCTCCGGCTCGCGACCAACGAACTGCGGGTCGCTGAATTTGACCGCGAACTGCGGAAGCTTTCCGCCTCTCCCGCGTCCACCACGAACGACACACCCACGTTCTCGCCGGAACTGCCGGCCCAACCGAAACCATGAAGACACTTTGCCAGCGGGCGGCGATCTCATGCCGCCCGCCGGTGAACACGGCAAATGCCGCGCAACAGCAACAAACAAATCGAATCCGTTATGAGCACCAAAACAAAACCCGCGCCCACGAGCGCCAGCGGCGATGCCGCCCCGTCTGATACGCCCACCTTCCGGACCAATCCGCAGGTGGATGCCAAGATTGATGCCTACATCAAGGAGAACCCGAAGTATTGGGCTTACGTCCAGGCCATGCCCCGCGAACGGCTGGAGCGCAGCCTCGTTCTCAATGAGGTGCGCGAACTCGACCGCCAGCAGCGCATCCGCGATGGCGTCATGAAGAAGATTGACGCCAACCCGGCGCTCAAGCGCGCCTATGAAACCCTGGTGAAGGATTTGCCCGACGACCAGAAGGACAACGTCATCGCGCAGCTTGCCCGCACCACGCGCCGCGCTGTGGCCCGGTCGCAAGGCCAGCACCAGCAGAAGCCGGAAGGCGTCGGAGTTTGAAACCTGCCTTTCAGATACACTTGGATCGCACACGGAAGCCTGCCGCGAAAGCAGGCTTCCGTGATTTTTTTACCAATTCTCGCGCATCACAGGCTTGTTCAGGAACATGCTTCCGCCAAGGCCACCGAGTAGGAACCAACGATTAAAGTTTTTGCCGGAGGATCGCGCGCACCCGGTCGTAATCAGGGCGGTCTGCGGTTGTGACCGGCATCGGATTGCTTTGGGCAATCTTCGGCACCGACCAGCGCCAGCGCTCCACGTGGCTGTCGGCAAACGACAGATTGGCTCCCTGATCATGCCGGTTCGAGGGCATGTCCCACCATTCGTTGGCGTTGCCATAGTTTGCCGTCGGCATTCCAAAATGCGTGTCCAGCATCGTCTCCTCGTTTTCGTCAATGAAGACCAGACATTGCGAAGGGGATGGCCCGATGATCTGGGAAAGTCTGCCAAAACTCGGAATGTGCGCCGCCAACCAGGCAGTGGGATCGCCGTTGACCGACTGGCTCAAGTTGTAACTGCGGTTGCGCAGTTGTGAAAGCCGGGTGCCGCTCAAGCTGACCACCGTCGAAACGTCGGCGGGACAACGATACAAGGCTGTCGAACGGTTGTAGCTGAAGAGCAGGCCGGATTCGACGAGCGTCGTGTCCGTCTCCAAAATGCCCGTGCCCTGGCACCAGGAAGGCCCCGGTGCGCCGCCGGCGATGTTGTTGTTGGGCACCAGCCGATCGTTGTTATCGCCGGCATAAAGATGCCAGCAGGCGGAAAGTTGCCGGAGGTTGTTCAAGCAGGCGATGGACTGGGTGCGACTTTTCGCCTTGGACAGCGAGGGTAGCAGCAGTGCCGCCAAAATCGCGATGATGGCAATCACCACCAGCAATTCCATCAAGGTGAACCCGCTTTTCTTCCCGCTGTTCATGGCTCCCGATTGTCTGATTCAAAACGCGCGCTGGAACTGTTGTAACCGCCGGCCCGCCTCGCGCACAAGGCTCTGAAATCTCGGCGAGTTTATCTCAGTTTTTCACATTATCAAATCATGCGAAATCCGGCTCACAGTTGGATCACCAAAAAAAGTTTGCGCAGGTGATACACATTCACATTGAATCTCGCACTGTCAGATGGTATGAAAAAATTTGTCGGAACCAAGATAAGGCCAAAGCGGAAATTCAGTTTATATCAAGGTGTTTGCGGTCCTAAAGGCGCGAAGGGTTGGCTTGTGAAAAGCCACGTTTTCCATTCTCTGAAGCTCACGGCTTGCATCGCACTGGCGGCTTTGCTTTTCAACCTGTCGGCACTCGCCGCAGGCAATGTTTATACCAACACCTCCTCCGGCAAATGGGAAGATCCATCCAATTGGTCGCTCGGCGCGCCGGCTGCCACCAATGCCAGCTACATCACCAATTCCGCCCCGACCGCCCCGATAACGGTCACCATTGATGCCACTACCTCGTCGAGTTTCTCAAACACCATGACCGTGGCCGATCTCACCATCAGTGCGCCGGCGGGTTCCTACACCAATACGCTCTTCCTGAACAGCGCCGGAACCAGCACACCATTGCATGTGATTTCAAACCTCAACGTCCGCCCTGGCGGCGCGCTGACCATCTCCAACTCCGCACTCAAGGTGGACAATGGAACAACTCCCACCACCAACGATTTGGGCAGTGAAGTAGAGTTTGATGGCGCGGTGCGGGCCGTCAACTCAACCCTAGACACGTCGCACGCCATGTATACGACAGTCGGCGGTAATATTTTTGGTGGCGGTGGGACGGGCAGCCTGAGCATGTCCAATTGCACTTTTACGCCACATAACTTTTATGTCGGCTATCTTTTCAACGGCACGGCCACTTTTGAGAACTGTTCCAACGTGTTTGGCTACGGGCTCACGATGGGGGGAACTGCGCTTGCCGTTGGCAACATGTCCATCAAAGGCGGGACCTGGGTCGCCACCAATACTTATTCCGGCCCGGATAGCCCCTTGATTAATCTGGGTGTAAACGGAACCGGCAACCTGACCATCTCCAATGCCAACGTCCGACTCGGAGCCACCGCCATCGGCGTTTCGGGAGCAGCCTCTTTAATCGTGCAGTCCAACGTGGCCATAACCCTCGGAAAAACTTTCCTGGGTCTCGCCGCCCCGAGTTCCAGCGGAACATTTTCCATTGATGGAGCCCAAGTCTCGATGCCTGAACTCCACATTGTGCAAGGAACAGGCACGGTGAATGTGGCCAAAGGCACGCTCACTGTGCCGGTGGTTTCGATTGGAGAAACCAACACCGCAAACGGCGTGCTCAACATCACCGGCGGCACCACTTGGATCTCATCGTCGCTGACTGCCCGTAGTAATTCTTTCGCCAGTGCCAGCATCTCCGTTACCGGCGGCGCGCTCCACGTTACCAACGCCACGCACACCGCCACGACCATCATGAACGGCGGTTCGCTAAGTCTGGGCGCGGGTGTCTTCGCCACCGACAACCTCATCCTCACCAACGGCGGCAGCGTCACCACCCTCAATAATTTTCTCATCGGCACGACCGCCGGAGTAACCAACACCCTCGCCCTTTCAGGTGGCACGCTCATCCTCACCAACGCCACGCTCGGCCTGGGCAACGACGGCACGACCAACGGCGCAGGCACGGGCATCGCCTCCATCGCCAACGCCACCATCAGCGTCACCGCTCTTAATCTCGGCAGCACCGCCGGCGGCCTCGGTCTCCTGACGCTGGAAACCAACGCCCTCCTCAACGTCCAGTCCAACCTCACTGTGGTCAGCAGTTCGCTCGTAGCCACCAGTTCCATCACCTTCAATGGCGGCTCCTTCATCTCTACAAACGGCCTGACACAAATCGGTTCATCCGGCAATGGCCTGCTCACCATTGCTGGCGGCAACCACACCTTCCGGAGAATCACGCTCGGCTCAACCAACGGGCTGGGTTCGGGCGGTTTTCATTTCATCGGCGGCTATGTGACCGTGCTGGGTTATGGCACGGGACCGGGGCAAGGACTCCATTCCAATTGGATTCTCTGGGAAGGCGGCGATCTGGATGGCAGTGGCACCTCCCTGACCATCGCTGATGGCAGCGACTCGGACGTGTCGATTCCAGCCTACGCCTTCAATGTCCGGGGCCAGCTAAACTCGATGTATGTCGGTTACAGTGCCGGCAAACTCGGAACGTTCACGCAGGCGGCCAGCAGCAGCGTGGTGACCATCACCAGCCAGATGCTTCTGGGGAATGGGGACGGGGTCAACGGCGCGCGGGGCAATGTCCTCTTGAGCGGTGGCACGCTCTATGTGACCAACGCGACGCATACGGCCAATCTGGACGTGCGCAACGGCACGTTCACCCTGGGCGCGGGCGCCACCCTGGTGGTGGATAATTTGATTCTGACCAATTCCTACGGCCATTTCATTAAACAACCGGGCGGCATCCTCATCACCAACCGTGCGCCTCAACTCAGTCCCGGTTTGGACGCTGACGGGGATGGCCAGAGCAATGCCGCCGAAGCGCTGGGCGGAACCGATCCGCTGAGTCCCTCGTCCTCGTTCCAAATGACGAGCCTGGTGAAAACCAACGGCAACAGCATCCGCGTGGATTGGACGACCGTCGGCGGTCACAGCTATGTCGTGCAGACCAATGGCAATTTGGGCAGCGGCACATTCCACGATTTGAGCCTGCCGATTGTCGTGCCCGGCTCGGCCGAGGGCACCACGAACTATATCCACCCCAACGGGGCGACGAACAGCGCAACATTCTATCGCGTGAGATTGGGGCCGTGAAAATCAGCGAAACAATTTAACCAAACGCGATCTGGACATTTCATGACTGAACCGCATCCACGCGAAGAGGCCATCTTCGATGGCGCGCTACAGCTGTCGCCGGAGCAGCGGGAGGCGTATCTCCAGGCCGCGTGTGCGGGCGACATCCCGCTGATGGAGCGGATTCGCGACTTGATTCGCTTTCACGAAAAGGATGACGGCCCGCTCGAAACACCTGCTGTCGCCCCAGCGCCGAAGGCCCCCATCGTCCGCAGCTTGCCACCGGGTGAAAAGCCGGGCGATAAAATCGGAAATTACAAAATCCTCCAGCTCATTGGCGAGGGCGGCTGCGGCTCCGTTTTCATGGCCGAGCAGGAGCAGCCCGTGCGCCGTCGCGTCGCGCTCAAGGTGATCAAGCTGGGCATGGACACCAAGAACGTCATCGCCCGCTTCGAGGCCGAGCGGCAGGCGCTGGCGCTCATGGATCACCCGAACATTGCGAAAGTTTTTGACGCGGGCGCGACGGAAACCGGACGGCCCTTCTTTGTGATGGAACTGGTGCGCGGCACCAAGATCACCGAGTATTGCGACCAGAATAATCTGTCCACCAACGAACGCCTGAAGCTCTTCAAGGAGGTGTGCCAGGCCATTCAACACGCCCACCAAAAGGGAATCATCCACCGGGACATCAAACCGTCAAACATCCTCATCACGCAGCACGACGGTGAGCCGGTGCCGAAGGTGATTGATTTCGGCATCGCCAAGGCGACGGGCCGGCCTCTGACGGACAAGACCGTGTTCACGGAGTTCGATCAGTTCATCGGCACGCCCGCTTACATGAGCCCCGAACAGGCGGAGATCAGCGGGCAGGACATTGACACGCGCAGCGACATCTATTCGCTCGGCGTGCTGCTCTACGAACTGCTGACCAGCCGCACACCATTTGATCCCAAGGAACTCATGCAGATCGGGCTGGATGCGATGCGCCGGGCCATCCGCGAAATTGAACCGCCGCGGCCCTCGACCCGCCTGAGCACGATGCTGGATGCGGACCTCACCACCATCGCGCGTCAGCGCCAGGCGGCGACGCAAAAACTCATCCACCTCATCCGGGGCGATCTGGATTGGATCGTGATGAAGTCGCTCGAAAAGAACCGCACGCGCCGCTACGAAACCGCGAGCAGTTTTGCCGGGGATATCGAACACTTTTTGAATAATGAGCCGGTCGTCGCCCGACCACCCACCGCGCTCTATCGATTTCAAAAGCTCGTCCGACGCAACCGGGTGGTTTTCACCGCCAGCACCGCGGTGGCCACCGCAATTGTTGCCGGCCTGGTGGTTTCCACCTGGTTGTTCTTCCGCGAACAAGCTGCGCGACGCGACGCCGACCGGGAGGCGCAGCGCAGCCAGCAGGTGGCGCTCTTCCTGGAAGACATGCTCAAAGGCGTCGGGCCGGGCGTCGCGCTAGGACGCGACACGACACTGTTGCGCGAGATTCTCGATAAAACCCTTGCGCGCGTGACGAACGATTTGAAGGATCAGCCGGAAGTGCAGGCCGAAATCTGCAACACGCTCGGTGAGGTCTATCGCGCCCTCGGCCAGTCCGGCAAGGCCGAGCAACTGCATCGCAACGCGCGATCGTTGCAGGAGCTCGCGCGCGGTGCCAAACACCGCGACGTGGCCGTTTCCCTCAACGATCTGGCGCTGGTGCTGCGCGATCAGGGCAAGCTCCCCGAAGCCGAGGCGTTGCAACGCGAAGCGCTCGAACTGCGTCGCAAACATCATGGCAACGAACACGCCAAAGTCGCCGAATCACTTAATAATCTGGCGCTGGTGCTGCGCAGCGAAGGCAGGCTGGCCGAAGCCGAAAGGCTTCATCGCGAAGCGCTGGCGATGGACCTGAAATTGTTCGGTCATGACCATCTGGCCGTGGCCACTTCGCTGAACAATCTTGCCCTCGCACTGGACGCCGAAGGCAAACCCACCGAAGCCGAGCGATGCCTCCGCGAATCAATCGACATTCAGAAAAAGCTGCTGGGCGACAACCAGCCCGGACTGGCCATCACGATGGACAACCTGGCCTTCGTATTGCGTGAGGAGGGCAAGCTGGACGAAGCTGAAACCCTCGGGCGCCTGTCACTCGCAATGCAGACGAAAATTTTCGGCCCGGAGTATCCTTCCGTCGCCACCGCCATCAACAATCTTGGCTTGATCCTGGCCGCTCAAGGCAACACCGTTGAAGGGGAAAAACTGCTCCGCGAAGCGCTGGCGCAACGCCGCAAACTGCTCGGCCCGGAGCATCCCGAACTGGCCGCCTCCCTCCACCATCTGGCGGTGCTGATGCGCGACGGGAAAAATCTGGTCGAAGCCGGGCATCTGGAGTCCGAGGCGCTCGCCATGCGCAAAAATCTATTTGGCGAAGAAAATCCCGCCATCGCCGAATCCCTCAGCAACCTCGCCCTCATCCGACGGGACGAAAACAAGCTGGCCGAGGCGGAAGGTTTGTTGCAGCAGTCAGCAGCGATACAGGGCAAGTTCTTGGGCGACGCCCATCCAAACCTGGCCACCACCCTCAACCATCTGGCCCTCGTGCTGTGTGATGAAGGGAAATTGAGCGAATCCGAAGCCAGCCTCCGCCGGGTTATTGATATCCGGCGGACACTTTTTGGTGACGACCATCCGTCTGTGATCGCTTCATGTGGCGACCTGACCAATGTGCTGGCACTCGAAGGTAAATCAGGGAAAGGCGGAAGCAATCCGTGAGTGGTTCTGAATCCAACGCAGGCGAAGTCACGCGTATTCTTTCCGCCATTCAAAACGGAAATGCCCAAGCTGCCAAAGAACTGCTCCCGTTGGTTTACGACGAGTTGCGCCGGCTGGCAGCGTTAAAGATGGCGCAAGAAGCTCCCGGCCAGACGCTGCAGCCCACCGCGCTGGTTCATGAAGCGTGGCTGCGACTCGGCGGCCAGGAAAGTCAGGCATGGAACGGACGGCCGCATTTTTTCGGGGCGGCAGCCGAGGCGATGCGCCGCATCCTGATCGACAACGCCCGACGCAAACGCGCACTGCGCCACGGCGGCGGACAGCAGCGGCTGGATGTTCAGGAAATCGAGATCGCTGTGGATGTGATGGACGATGACCTGCTGGCCGTGAACGCGGCGTTGGAGCGGTTCGCCGCGCAGGACAAACAAAAGGCGGAACTGGTCAAGTTGCGTTACTTCACCGGACTCACCATTGACGAGGCCGCCGAGATTCTTGGTGTTTCAGCGCCAACGGCCAAACGCTGGTGGGCTTATGCCCGCGCCTGGCTGCACAAGGAAATCGAAGACCAGAAAAACGGGCGCAGTTGAGCTCGCTTTTGGTGCGAGCATTCATTGGCTCGAAATCACGGCCGCGGTGTGCGGCCCTTTCCGATTCTTGATCCGTTCCATTGGGGGATTCCGCACTGCCAGATGAAAGGATTCGTTCCTGAACCACCCTCTGAACTGTCATGCCCAGCTTCATGCACCAACCTCACGGATTTGCCAACCATCATGGATAACAATTGCTTCGTGTAGCAGCTACGCATCACCCGGCAAAAAGAGATGTATCAAGGACACCAGAAATTATGGCGCACGATGCCAATCTTGTCGGTAGGAAGATCGCCAGGCTGCGTTACCAGCGGGGGTGGACGCAGGACATGCTGGTGGCAAAGCTTCAGATCCTGCAATGCAACATCACGCGGGACATTCTCGCGAACATCGAGCTGCGCCGCAGCGTGGCCACCGACAAACACTGTTGCTTCATTGCCCAAGCATTCAATGTAGATATCGACGAGCTATTCCGGCCATGAGGTTGTCCGTAAAAAACTTTCAAAAACAATCATGGCCCTCCGCCGTAACCAGCTACCATCCGATCAGCAACTGGACCTTTTCTCAACGCGAAGGACTGCCCATGACTCCATTGACCCAATACGGACGGATGGCCGAGAAACACTGGCGCGAACACCGACCGAAGATGGTGCGCGAACTGGAGCGAACGGGTCGCCTGCACCAGATGCTTCTGGAGGCGGAGGAAAAGACGAAGGACGAAATGGCGACGCTGCGCACCCAGTTGATACAAACGGGATCAACGGCACAGCAGGCCCACGACCAAGCGTGGGAGATGGTGCGGGAGAAATACATCCTGCTCCCGCCGGAAGAATAGCCCGCAAAACCAACGGCCACCACCGCCATCATCAGGAAGAACCGCCCCGGAACCTGAACAGTTACCGCATCACCGAAGCCGCCCGGCTCGGCGACGGCGGTGCAAAGCACAAGTTTCAATCCAACCTCGCCGCGATCCAGACGCTGCGAATTCTGGATGCCGAGGAACGTCCGGCCTCCAACGAGGAAAAGGCAACGCTCGTCAAATATGTTGGTTGGGGTGCATTACCGCAGGTGTTCGACGTGGACAACGCCGCCTGGCGTCGGGAACAGCAACAGCTTGCCGAATTTCTCTCTGACGAAGAACACCGTTCCGCCCGCGCCACCACACTTAACGCCCATTACACTTCACCCACGATCATCAACGCCATGTATCGTGCCGCCGAACGCTTCGGCTTCAAAGGTGGACGCGTGCTGGAACCGGCTTGCGGCATCGGTCACTTCGTCGGTTTGATGCCGGAGGAAATGCTGCGCCGTTCGACCATCACCGGCATTGAGATTGATCCTCTGACCGCCCGCATCGCTAAGGCGTTGTATCCCGACGCGGACATCCGCGCACAACCATTCGAGCAGACCAAACTCGCGGATGGATTTTACGACCTCGCCATCTCCAACGTCCCCTTCGGCGATTACTCGGTTCATGACCCGCGTTGGAACAACTTCAAGCTGCCCATCCACGACTATTTCTTCGCGGCCTCGCTGCAGAAGGTCCGGCCCGGCGGGCTGGTGATGTTTGTCACCTCGCGGGGCACGATGGACAAACTTAATTCCACGCTCCGCGAAATGCTTTCCGCCGACACGGAACTGCTCGGTGCCCTCCGGCTGCCCAATGATGCGTTCAAGCGCAACGCCGGCACGGAGGTCACCACGGATATTGTAATGCTGCGCAAGCTGCGGCCCGGTGAAGCACCCACCGGTCCGGCGTGGAAAGAGACGGACAATTACACCAATGACCTCGGCGAAGCCTTTGTCCTCAACGAATACTTCGCCAAACAGCCAGAGATGATGCTCGGTCGGATGCGCCTCAGCAGCGGAATGTATGGCGGCAACGAACCGACCCTCGAATCGGATGGAGGCAATCTGGCCGAGGCGCTGGCTCAGGCAGTGGAGAAACTTCCCCAGAACATCTACGAGCCACATGCCCATCGTATCGCGGAGCCAGCCCTCGACGAAGTCATCCCGGCGCCGGATTTCATCAAACCCAATGCCTTTTGCGTGCATGAAGGGATGGTCTGCATCCGGGACGAAAATGTCCTGCGTCCGCTGAATGATCTGCCCGCTGAAACCCGTGCCCGCATCCGGCATTTGATCCCGGTGCGCGATGCCGTGCGCGATTGTTTGCGGTCACAGGTCGACGGCAGCCCGGAAGAACACGTCGTCGCAGCCCGCCTGAAACTCAACCAAGCCTACGACCGGTTTGTCGGACGCTTCGGCCCGCTCAACCTCCGCGCCAACCAGCGCGCCTTCGATGGCGACCCGGATTTGCCTCTGCTGCTCTCGTTGGAGCATTACAACGATGAAACCAAGCGGGCGACCAAAGCCGCCATCTTCACGGAACGCACGATCCATCACCGGCAGGCCGTTGATTCCGCCGGCACACCGAAAGAGGCGTTGCTGGTCACATTGAACGAGCGCGGCCACGTGGACCTCGACCACATGGCCGGGCTGCTGAACAAACCCGCCGAGGAATTTCTGCCGGATCTTAAGGGCCTCATCTTCCGCAATCCGCAGACAAATGAATGGGAAACGGATGACCAATATCTGTCCGGCAACGTGCGGGAGAAGTTGTCTGTCGCTGACGCTGCCGCCGTGACCGACCCGCGCTTCGCCGAGAACGTCGAGGCATTGAAGTCCGTTCAGCCAGCCGATTTGGCAGCCACCGAAATTGACGTGCGGCTTGGGGCATCATGGCTGCCGCCGACGGACGTGCAGGAGTTCGCCAACAAACTGCTCAACATCCCGTCCGGCGTGGAGATCGACCACGTCCATGCCCTCGGCGCGTGGCACATCAATGCCAACTGGGAAGCGCGGGCTGCCACGGCCAACACCACCGACTGGGGCACCGACCGTTACACCGCTCTCGAACTGATCGAGGACGCGCTCAACCTGCGCACCCCAACGGTCTATGACACGATTGATGACAAGCCCGTCGTCAACGCGCAGTCCACCGAGGCCGCACGGGAGAAGCAGGAGCGCATCAAAGAACGGTTCAAGGAGTGGATTTGGTCTGACGATTCCCGGCGCGATCGGCTCTGCCGCCTCTACAACGACACGTTCAATCATACCCGCATCCGCACCTACAATGGTGACCACCTGACGCTGCCCGGTGCGAGCGGTGCGATTCAGTTGCACGGCCACCAGAAGGCGGGTGTCTGGCGCGTCCTGCAAACGCCGAACACACTGCTCGCCCACGTCGTCGGTGCGGGCAAGACGTTCACAATGGTCGCCGCCGCGATGGAACTGAAGCGGCTCGGCCTCGCGCGCAAACCGCTGTTTGCCGTGCCCAATCACATGCTCGGCCAGTTCTCGACTGAACTGCTGACACTTTATCCCGGCGCAAACATTCTGGTCGCGGGCAAGGAAGACTTCGAGGCACAGAACCGGAAGAAGCTGTTCAGCCGCATTGCCACCGGCAACTGGGATGCCGTCATCGTCACGCACTCGGGCTTTGAACGCATTCCGCTCGCCCGCGAAACCAAGGAGCGGTTCTTTCAGGAGCAACTCCATGAGTTGGAAATGATCCGGCGGGAACACGCGGACAGTTCCAACCGGCGGCTGGTGAAGGAACTTGAAAAGGCCAAGAAGCGGCTTGAGACAAAACTCCAGATGCTCAGTGCCGAGCACAAGAAGGATAACACGCTGACCTTCGAAGAACTCGGCGTGGACCGCATCTTCGTGGACGAGGCGCACTACTTCAAAAATCTATTCTACGTCACGAAGATGACGCGCGTCGCGGGTCTGCCGCAGACGGCGAGCGAGCGGGCGTTCGACATGTATCTGAAAGTGCGCCACGTCCAATCGCTCAACGCCGGTGGCGGCGTAGTTTTCGCCACCGGCACGCCCATCGCGAACAGCATGGCCGAGATGTTCACGATGCAGCGTTATCTCCAGCCCGACGAATTGAAGAAGCACAACCTGCATCATTTCGATTCGTGGGCTGCAACCTTCGGCGAGCCAGTCACGGCAATGGAACTCTCGCCCGACGGTGCGGGCTACCGGCTGAACACGCGGTTCGCCCGGTTCATCAATGTGCCGGAACTCATGCAGATGTTCCGCCAGACCGCTGACGTGCAGACGGCGGCCATGCTCAACCTGCCGCGCCCGAAGCTCGATGGCGAAAAACCCACCATCCGCAATGCGCCAGCCACTGAAGAATTGAAAGAGTTCGTGCAATCGCTGGCCGAACGCGCCGAGAGGCTAAAGACCAGCCGCGTTGATCCCAGCGTGGACAACATGCTCAAGATCACGTCCGAAGGCCGCAAAGCAGCGCTGGATCTCCGGCTGATGAAACCCGCCGCCCCCGATGAGCCGCAGGGCAAAGTGAATCAAGCCGTCGAAACCATTCACCGCATCTGGCAGGCAACAACCGCGGAGCGTTCAGCACAACTCGTGTTTTGCGATCTCTCGACACCGAAGGACAAGGGCTTCTCCGTCTATCGCGACATGGCCGAGAAGCTGGAACGGCTGGGCATCCCAACCAGCCAAATTGCCTTCATTCAGGATTACGACTCCGATGCTTCCAAACTGGCCCTGTTTCGCGATGTGCGCTCGGGCAAGGTGCGGGTGCTGTTCGGCAGCACGCAGAAGATGGGTTCGGGCACAAACGTGCAGGAACGGCTGATTGCGCTGCATCATCTGGACGCGCCGTGGCGCCCAGCGGACGTGGAGCAGCGCGAGGGCAGAATTCTCCGCCAAGGCAACAAAAACGCCGTCGTCTCGGTATTCCGATACGTCACCGAAGGATCGTTCGACGCCTATATGTGGCAGACCTTGGAAACAAAGGCGAAGTTCATCGCCCAAGTCATGAGCGGCGACATGACGATTCGCCGGTTGGAGGACTTGGACTCGGCCGCGCTGACTTACGCCGAGGTCAAAGCCATCGCCTCCGGCAATCCGCTGGTGATCGAAAAGGCCCAAGTGGATGCGGAGTTGATCCGTCTCACGCGGCTGCGCTCGGCCCACGCGGAGGAGCAATACCGCATCCGGGGCAACCTCCGCCACGCGCGTGAGGACGCGGAAACATCTACCCATCGCCTCGCCAATCTGCGGCAGGACATCGCCATCCGCCAGGACACATCCGGCGATAAATTCATCATCGAACTCGACGGACAGGAAACCAACAACCGGGGCATCGCCGGCGAGTTGATTTTACGGCGGGCCGAGAAGATGAAGAACCGCTTCGGCGATGACATCCGCATCGGTCGGTTTGCGGGATTCGATTTGTTCCTCCGGCCCAGCTTCAACGACACCGTCGAAGTGGTCGTGCGTGGCAGGAACAGTTACGCCGCCCGTGTCACGGACACGGCGCAGGGCACGATCCGCTCCTTGGAAGCCACCATCCAAGGTTTCGACGAACGCGCGAGCAAATTGGAAACGGACATTGCCGATGCGCACAAACGCACGAAGGAACTTGAAGCCAAAGTCGGCGCGACGTTTGAAAAAGAAGAGCGCTACCAGCAATTAAGCCGGCGGCAAAACGAGATTGAGGAACAACTCGACCTCACCAAAAACCAAGCGCCGAGCCAGGTGGATACGGAGACGCCCGACACAGGCGAGCAGAAGACTTCCGAGAAACAATCCCAAACTCATTCGCCCCGGCCCAAGAGGCGGGCGGCAGTCCACGTATGAACCCGACCATCCATAGGCAAATCGGATTGCGCGTGCGCAAGCTTCGCCGCCAGTGCCAGCGCTCTCAGGAAGAGCTTTACGTCTGGCTTCGCGCTTTTCATGCCCCGATTACGCGCGACATGATCGCAAATTGGGAAACCGGACGAGCGGCCGTGCCGGCTGTTTATATTCCCGTTCTGGCCTACGCGCTCCATGTCGAAGTCGCGGACATCCTGCCCGGCCTGACGCTCAAGGAATTGAGAGCCGGGCAAATCATGCCGTCGCTCGGCAGGCCACGACAACGGAAACAATTCTCGCATCAGGCAGAGCACTAGGTATGAATGTGACCGCACAGCAGACAGAATTTCTCGGTTGGAAGGTTCTTCCCGCACGTCTCGACGCGACGCAGACCGCGTGGTTTCTCGGTTTTGAACCGCACGAGATTCCCATGCTCGTGTCGGCAGGCTTGCTGAAGCCGCTTGGCCATCCTGCCCGCAACAGCACCAAGTTCTTCGCCACTGAAACGCTGGAGCAGTTCCGCCACGACGAGAAATGGCTCGCCCGCGCCAGTGATGCCATTGCCAACTACTGGCGAGAGCGCAACGCCCGCAGGCAAAAGGCCAGCGGGCGCGCGTGAGCGAAACGATCACGTCGGGTGGGCGAATCACAATAGTGTCTTGCCTTTGCTGGGATGAATCCTGACTTCCTCACGGATGGCAGCACGGACTTTCGCTTCGATGCGCTCAACGAAGCTCATGCCGACCCGGCTGAATTTGTTGGCGGGCCGGATCGCGGAAGCAATTTCTAGCGCGGTTTGCTTGACCTTACTCCGGCAAAGGTGTGGAGTCGTGTTGATGCTTTTGAGTGCGTCCGTCATTTCTGTTGTTTCCATAATTTGCTTTCTTGGTGCGTCGCCTGTTCATTCGACGACGCATCAATTTTATCAGGCGCACTTTTGTTGAACTGAGAATCGAGCGGTCGAAGCCCTGCAAACATTGAACAAAATCGCTGTCGCCGCCGACACTTGACACAAAACCACGCTGATTTTGCGCGGGGCGGCTTGTCTGATTTTCGGTTTCGACATCGTTTTCATTCAATGTTTACAGGGTGAAAAATAGTTGGAGATTGTTTTACTGCGCCCTTTGTGCATCCGTGCTGACAGCGCGGATTGCGGACGCTGGGCATTAGCCGGATGCTGAAATCGAGTGACCATTGGTTTCGGGCTTGGGCATGGGTTGGGGCAACGGAATGATGCGGCCTTCCATGCTTTGTTTTTCGTAGCTTTCCAGCGAGGGCAGCCTCACCTTAGCCTTCCGCGAATAGGAGCGATGCACGGCCTTGCTGTTGTGACCGAGTGCTTCCTGTGCAAACCGCTCCGGGTAGCCGCACATTTTCGCCCGCTCCGCCCAAGCGTAGCGGTAAGAATGCAGCGACACGCCCTTGATGCCCAATCCTTCGCATCGTTGCTTGAACTCCGTTGCGCGGTCACCCGACCGAACCGATTGCAGATACGGAAATAGATATCCCGTTGCGGGCAGACGGCGCAGAATTGCCTCGATGACCGGGCCGAAATGAATCATCGCGAGGCTGCCGGTCTTCTGCCGGGCGTAGGCGATGGTTTGGCTGGGCCAGTCAATGTCCTCCGCCTTGAGATTGGCGATGTCCATTTGTGAACCGCCAAGATGCCAGCATAGTTCGTAGAAGCTGCGGCGCTCCGGATTCTTTTCCCTCGCAATGATGAGCTGATGTTCTTCGCTGGTAATCGCGCGCTTTTCCTTGAAACGCACCGCCGGCCAAAGGCGCTTCGGAATGAGCGGCCACGGCAGCCAGTTCATCGAAAGGCAGAAGTTGTGCAGCTTCCGCAGATGGACATTCGTGCTGACGGTGCCCGCCTTGAGGCAAGCCAGCAGATGTTCGGCTTGCGTTTCGAGAATCACGCGATGACGGATGTGGTCCAGCGCGGTTTCTTTCGCCGCCCGCCGCCAGCGATCTTGCGTCGAACCGTTCTTTGTTTCGACGATGGCATCAAGGGCTTGTTGCCATGTGCGGGTCGAGACACCTGAATCTGTTCCGGCCAGGTATGCCTTGGCGATTTGAAGGTTCAGTTGCGGCTGGCGGACGGATTCATTGCGGGCGTTGAGCAGCGATGTAGCTTCGGCGCGATTTTTTGTGCCGAGGCTTTCTTGCTTTCGAGTTTCCGTGTCCTCGATGTAGAACATGCCGCCGAGCTTGCGGCGGTAGAGGATGAAACGACGTTTCATAAGTTCAGACTTGTTGTCCGAAGCTATGAAACTGAACGCGGCTTTGGGTGTATCAGCTACACCAAACGGGCTGCGAATCCCGTCATCGCGAGTGATTGCCAAGCAATACCGGAGTAGTTGTTGAGTCGTATTCCGGTATTGATTTCACTGGCACTTTCACTGGCACTAGCCCCCTCTGGATGCTGCAACTCGCTGCAATTACGCAGCTTGAAGTTGGAGGCGGAGGTCGGAATCGAACCGACGAATGAGGCTTTTGCAGAGCCCTGCCTTACCACTTGGCTACCCCGCCGCTGACCAAATAGAGCTTAATTCGGCTACCACGGTGCGCAAGTTTAGTTTTCCAGACCGCGTCCAAACCCCGCGTCTTGGACCAGCCCGCTCCTTGCCTTGCTCCTATCATCTGTTCGCCACGCGACCTTCGAGGACATCTTTCACGAGTGAAGGCGTTAGTTCATGCGCGCATCAATAAACGCTCACCGCGCCGCGATGCGGGAATCCCACTTTTCCATAGCAAGCAAACTCTCGCTGGGAAAGTATCACATTGCCAGGAAGCGTCAGAGTGGATCGGATGGCGCGGCGGGTGAACCGGTAGCAACCAGAAGCATGATGTGGCTGCGACTGGCTATTCAGCCCACGCTGATTTGAGTTCATACACTTCCAGCGAGCGGAACGTCACCGGGTCGCGTGAGTTTAGTCCCAATGAAAAATCGTCGGCGCTGGTCACGAAGGCAACGGGCACGCCGACCAAGCCGTCGCTCGCGAAGGCTTCCAACGTCGTGCGGTCAGAGTAAACGATGATCCGCTGGCGATTGCCGAGCAGCGGGGCGGAGACGCGGACGCCATTCACGTCGAGTTCTTGGTGCCGCCCGTGATAGGAGATTCTAGCGCCTCGAAGGTTGAAGGTGATCTCAGCGTCGCCAGGCTCGAACTCTGCGCGCAACTCTATCAATTCGGCCTTGATGTCTGGGATTGGGCTGGTGCTTTCTGACTGGAGTGGTGGCGGAGCCACGCGGTGAGATTTCGTGCGCAGGGATTCCAGTTCCTTGACCGGCAGGGAAGCGAGTCGCGGCCCGTCCGCCGTGCTGACAAGGCGCAATTCACGCGGAATGCTCATACACTGGTTAAACGGCATTCCCGGCGAATCCGCGCGCAGCCAACCGATCTGGATGCGGCGACCCTGCGGTTCGTCGCTGAAGGTTTGCGCCGCATAGAAGGTGCGTCCGCGCTGGCCCGGCAGCTTGGTCGCTTCGGCTGTAAAGGTCGTCCCGTCGAAGCTGCCGATGGCATGCTCGTCGTTCGCACCGATCAGCACCCATTTCATTCGCGCGCGATCGCCGTCCACGGGCAGTTCGAAGAAGTCCGGACATTCATACAGGAAGTTATTCCGGTCCTTTCCGCCTTCAAAGATGCTGGCCAGCGTCCACTGCCGGAGATTGGGCGAGGTAAAGAAGTGAACGGTGTGTTGGTTTCCGGGCAGCGCGACGTAAAGCACCATGACCCAGTGCCGGGTTGGCTCATGCCAGATGACCTTCGGGTCGCGATTGCCGCCTGTGATCTGCTTCAACACCGGGTTGCCGGGATACTTGGTGAAGTGTCGCCCATCGGTGCTGGAGGCAATGCATTGCACGGTCGGATCTCCGGCGGCAGTGTAGATCAGCACGAGGGGTGGCCGGCCATCCTTGCCCAAGCCGCTGGTGTTGTGCCAATCCACGACGGCACTGCCGCTGAACATCGGGCCGAAATCATCGGGCGCGAGCACATCGCCGAGTTCACGCCAATGCACCAAGTCCCGGCTGACGGCGTGTCCCCAGTGCATGTTGCCCCAGCCCCAGCCATAGGGATTGTGCTGGTAGAAAAGATGATACTCGCCGTCGTAGAACGACAGACCGTTGGGGTCGTTAAGCCAGCCTCGCCGCGACGAAAAATGAAACTGCGGCCGCAGGGTCTCGCGATAGAGATTCTCTCCGCCCTTGATGGTGTCGCTTTGCTCGACGGCGCTCAACGCTTTCGAGTCTTCGGGCAGTTTGTCCACCTGAAGCGTGACGGTCTGGCCGCGCCACTCGCTCACGTCCATGAACGCCCACCACTCCGGTTCGCCATCGGCCAGTTCGATGTCGTTCTTCACTTGCGCCCGGCCGTCAACCATCGTCGTGACTTTACGTTTATTTGCGCCATTTTTGATGGGGAGATTGAGATAGCGTTTCTCGATCTTGAAGTCGCGCTGCGCGTTGGCGAGCCAACCGGGTGGCTTGCGGTCGGTCTGGACGATGTGATCAACATTGATGTGTCCCCAGCCGCCAGTGGCGCGATCCACGATTTGAATCACTGCGGCCTGACCGGCGAATTCACTGACGTCCCAAAACTCCGGCGCGAGCTCCTCGCTGCCCCCGGGTTTGTCGTTCGGGCCGGTGGCGGTGCGGACGATGCGCCCGGCAATCAGCAGGTTCATGCAGGTTCGCTCGGCGTTCTTGCCGCCGCCGATGAGGAAGCCGATGAACTTGCGTTCAATCTTGAACGGCGGCGAGGTGAGCGTGCCGGTGGTGCCATCGCCATTGTAAAACGAATTGACCAGACGCTCGCCTTTGAAGCCGCTTACGACCATTTGACCCGGCAAAGTGCCGCGGGCTGGTCCAGGACCGAACGCCTCGCCGGTGGTCCTCCAGTCGCCGTAGGTCGGGCTTTCGAAATCGGCAATAATCAGGTCCGGGCCGGTTTGAGCGAGCAGCGCGGTGGTGCCCAGGAAAAGCAGCGCTAAAAAGCCCGCCACAATGGTCGGGTGATTTCCACGGATGGGAGGCTTCATGCGAAGCGCAGGAGCAGTTGTCATTCGACGCATGTGAAAATTATTTGTGGTTGATCAATTCGGCGATGGCGATGCCGGATTCGCCGGCCACCGAGTAAAGCAGATATGTCCGGCCGTCGTCGTCCACAAAGATGGCCGGGTCGCGCAGCGCGTGTTCCGGGCCACGTGCCGCGCCAGCGGTGGAGGCTCTCAGCGGTAGATTCGCGCCTTCCCACGGCAGTTCCGGCCGCATGACCTCCTCGGGGTTCACCGCACGCCATTCGCGCCAGTCCGTTTGCAATGTCATTCGCGCGCGCAGAATTCGTTCAGGCGCATCGCCGATATTGGTGTAATAGACCCATAGCCCATCTGCCTCGGGCAACAGCGCAACATGCCGCGGGCCAGGCTCGTTCAGGTCGCCCGTGCGCCGGTCGCCGCCGGGAAACGGATTGTGACCCCGCTCGAATCCCGCGAGGCCGTTGCGCGAGCGATACAACACTCCGCCCTTGGCCAGCGCATACCACTCGTTGCGGAACGGAAAGACGCGGAAGTAAAACGAACCGAGCACTTCGTCGCGGGGCGTGAACTGCAAACCATCCGGGCCGGTGGCGACAAACGTCTTTTGCCCGGACACCGCTTGCGCCGGCCCGTGAAAGTACAGGCGAAACTCCCGCCGAGCTTCGTCCACGAGCACCTCCGGGGAGGCAATGTGCCCCCGGCAGGCGGGCGTATTGGTCAGGTGCAGCACGCCGGGTGCATGAATTGTCCACGGGCCTTCCAGGCGGTTGGCATAGGCGAGCCGGATATACTTACCGTTGTGGTGAGCAAAGTAGAGATAGTAGCGTCCGAGCGGCGATGCCACCCAAGGCGGCACGCGAATCAGCGATGGGCCGTTGATGTTGTTTCCGTCGTTGCCGGGCAACATTTCGGGACGGATGATGGGATTCTGCTCAAAGCGACGGATCTTGAGACCACTGGTTACTTCGGTGGCGGAAGTGGTCGGAAGGGTTAACAACAGAGCTACGAAAGAGGCGATGAGCCAGAGCGCATGCTTGCGAAAGTGCGGTGGCTTGAGCATGACCGCAGTTTAAGCCCCGCGAGGAGTCGCGCAAGCGGCAAGCCAGGGAATCAGAAGCCAAGGACATGGTTGCCGGATTTGGGCAGGCGCAATCTGTCCCTTTGCGGCCAACTGGAAAGAACGGGAAGCCCGTCAAATCTCGATGCCGCAACGACTCCAAGCTTGCGGGCGCAGCCGAAAATCCTGATTTTGCTCCCGTGACGCCCAAATATCAGAATGTATAAAACCCATTTACCGGAGATATTGTGAATCCAGCACACGGATTGTTGAACAAACACGTTGTCCCCGCGCTGACCGCCGTCAGCGAGAACACTTACATGTCCGCCATCCGCGCCGGAATGGTTTCGGTGGTGCCGCTGACGATCATTGGCGGGCTGTTCATGGTGGTGGCGTTCCTGCCGGTGAGCGGGTGGGAGGAGCGGGTCGCCCCGTATCTCAAGTTGCTGGAGGTGCCGGTCACGGCCACGTTCGGTTTGCTGGGTGTGTTCGTGTGCTTTGCGATCGGTTATGACCTGGGCAAACGGCTCAAGCAGGAAGCCATCATCAGCGCCTCGATGGCCACGCTGGTGTTCATGATGATTCAACTTCAGTTGGAGGATCAAACCTTGTTGATGGACGGACTCGGCTCCAAAGGCTTGTTCACCGCCATCATCATTGCGCTGGTGACCGTGCGGGTGCAGAAGTTTTTCACCGACCGCAATTTCGTCATCAAGCTGCCGGAAAACGTGCCGCCGGTGGTGTATGAGTCCTTTCTTTCCCTGAGTCCGATGGTTTTTCTCGTGCTGGTGTTCTGGTTGATCCGTTTCGTGCTGGGCGTGGACATCAATCACATCGTGCAGACGGCGTTTGGTCCGCTGGTCTTTGCGCTGAACACCTTACCCGGCATTTGTGTTTACGCGCTCTTGGTGACGCTGCTCTGGTCGGTGGGCATCAATGGCGACAACGCCGTGGACGCGTTGGTGGCCCCCATCTTCCTCCAATACCTTGCGGCGAACGTCGAGGCCATGACGACGGGACAGCCGCTGCCCTACATCACGGCGTATGGCTTCTTCACCATCTTCGTCAACGTCGGCGGCACAGGTGCGACCATCGCACTCGCCTTGATCATGTTGAACTCCAAAGAACCGGGCTATCGCAAAGTCAGCCGGCTTTCCATGCCGACACAGGTCTTCCAAATCAACGAGCCCATCTTCTTCGGTTTTCCGATCGTGCTGAACCCCATTTTCATGGTGCCATATATCCTGAACGCCTTGATCCTGACCACGGGCACTTATTTGCTGATGCAGTGGGGGTTGTTGAACAAGCCTTTTGTCAACGTGCCTTGGACCACGCCGCCGTTGATTGGTCATTATCTGGTTACGGGGGGAGACTGGCGGGCGCCCATTTGGGGCGTTTGCTCCATTGTCATCGCGATGCTGGTTTACTATCCGTTTGCCAAGGCGGCGGAACGGCAGCGATTGAAGGCGGAGGCGGCGGGAGTGGCCGATGAATGAATAGCCGGTGGGTGGATTGCCGGGCTCGGGTCGGCTTATGCGACTACGGCGTCCGGCGCGGTCGCGAGGGACGGCGCAATGACCCCATCGAGGGTTTCGCGGACCGAACCGACAAGGTTGGCGCGGTCGTAAGGTTTCTGGAGGAAGCGGGCGTGATTGTGCTTGCGCAGGAAGGCGGTGCTGACGTCGTCCACAGTGTAGCCACTGGCAAAGATGATCTTAAGCGTCGGCTTTTGGGCGAGGAGTTTTTCGGCGAGCTGCACGCCGGACACTTTTTCGGGCATGACCATGTCGGTGAGGAGCAGGTCAATCTCTTGCCGGTGACGGTCCCATAAATCAAGCGCTTCGGGACCACTGCCGGCATCATACACCTGATAACCGGTCTCCTCCAAGATCAGCCGGGCGAGATCGCGCAGGACAGGTTCATCTTCGACCACAAGAATGGTTTCGCTGCCACCGCGAGTGCAGTCCGTCGGACTGCTGACCGGTGTGGGGTCTTCCAAGGCTTCGGCGCATGAAGGAAGGAAGACATTGAAGCTGGTCCCCTGGCCGACTTCGCTGTGAACCTCGATCCAACCCTCGTGTTGTTTGACGATTCCATAAACCGTGGCGAGTCCCAGACCGGTGCCTTTGCCGACTTCCTTGGTCGTGAAGAACGGTTCAAAGATTCGGGAAAGCGTGTAATCATCCATTCCGCAGCCGTTGTCAGTGACGCGCAAACAGACGAACGGACCGGGTCGGGCGTCGGGATGAGTGCGAACTTCGTGCTCGCCGATGTTGACGCACTCAAGGCTGAGGTTGAGTTTGCCGCCATCGGGCATGGCATCCCGGGCGTTGACACAGAGGTTCATGAGAATCTGCTCGATCATGCCGGGGTCGGCCTCCACGGTTGGCAGTGCTGGCGGTGGATTGAATTCCAGCGTAATCGTTTCGCCCAGCAACCGGCGGAGCATGTTGCTGAGGGTGCCGACGATGTCCCGCAGATCGAGCGGCTGGCTCTGCATCACGTTCTTGCGGCTGAACATCAGCAACTGACGGGTCAGGCCCGCGGCGCGTTCCGAAGCGAAATGGATGGCCTGCGCGGACTTGAGCTGGTCTGGAGCCAGACCGGGTCTGGACATGAGGATGCCCGCATGTCCCTGAATAATGGTGAGCATGTTGTTGAAATCATGCGCCACGCCCGCAGCAAGCTGGCCTATGGATTCCATCTTTTGCGACTGGCGAAGCTGCCCCTCCAGACTCAAGCGGGTGGTGATGTCCTCGACATAACAATGCACGACCCGGCTGGAGGCCACCGGATGAAAAGCCCACGAAAGCGTGTGACCGGCGACTTGCGTTTCCAGGTGCGTCCGGCTGAACCCCGCCGCGAGGCAGTCGGCAATGATCTCGCGGACATCCGCCGGAAGAATTCCCCGGGGATGGTCTTGCTGGACGGAAAGCGCGAGCTTGAGGGCGGCGTCGTTGAAATAACTGATGGTGGCGTCGGAGGTGAGTTCCATGGCGGGATTAGGATTCAACTGGGCAAAGGCCGCCAGCCTTTGCAGCTCGGCCTCGGCCCGGACCCGCTCGATGGCCGAAGCCAGCGCCGCAGACACCGCCACGAGAAAATTCACTTCGTCGCCCGAAAAAACCCGCACCTGCCGGGCGTGGACGCCCAGCACGCCAAAAGGACGGTCGCGCGAGGAGATGGTGACGGTGACCCCGCTGACCACGCCATGATCGCGCAGCAGTGGGGAGGCCTGAAAGCGAGTTTCCTGATTCAGATCTTGCACCACCAATGGTTCGCCGGTGGCAAGCGTGAACCCACACTGCGAATCGGGACTTGCACTTACGGTTACGTTGCCGACACAACCAGGTTTCCAGCCGACCCCCGCGCGCAGGAGGAGGTGGTCGCCATCCGGCGACAGTTCCATGATCCGGCAGAACTCCACGTCCAGGGTTTGGGAGATCAGCGACACCGTCTGTTGCAGCAAAAAATTCTGGTCGCGTCCTTTCAGGGCTAGCTGACTGAGAGCGGCAACCACCGATTGCTGCTGGGCGCGACTCATCAGAGCCCGTTCGGATACCTCGTGTTCCTGGGCGCGCGCCTCGAGCGACTCCGCCATCTTGTCGAAGCTGCGGGCCAGTTGACCCCACTGGCCCTTCATCTCGCCAAGATTGGTGCGGGTACTGAGATCCCCGTTGGCAAGTTGTTGAGCGGTGCCGGTCAGTACGCGCAATTCACGCAACACGAAACGCTCTCCGCCGAACCAGGCCGCGGCCAGCGCCGCCAGACCGAGAAGCAGGCCCGCCAGGAACCATTTCCAAGGCAGGGGAAAGAAAAACATGAGCGCCCAGGCTGGTAGGATGGCAAGAAACACCGTCACCAGCAGACGCACTCTCAAACTGGAGAATTTCGTCATTCGGCTGTCGCGATCTGATGGTCGAAAGCGTACACGATGGACCTAAGAGAGCAGGAGAGAAGCCAACTCCGGCCCGTTGGACCGCTCAAATCTGCTTGATTTCGCATAACCAATGCCACTTCCGTTGCCACCAAGACGAGACTCAGTGCTGGTTTGGCGATGCTCGCTTTTGAGACAGGTGGCTGTTGGATGCAAGAAAGCACTTGCGGATTGGAGGCGCTTCGCCATCATCACGCCGCCCTTCGGATCGCGGGGTGGAGCAGCCTGGTAGCTCGCAAGGCTCATAACCTTGAGGTCGGTGGTTCAAATCCACCCCCCGCAACCAATTCTCCGCCACCCGCTGCCTGTGAGTCACAGGCTCGCCGGTGTGTGTGCGAAACAGCCGATCGGGACACTCGCAAATATGAGCTTCACAACTTTTTCCTTTCCAACGAAAACCTGGTTTGGGGTCGGCGCAATCCACGAACTCGGAAATTGGCTGGAGACGGCCGGCCTCCGCCGACCATTGGTGGTCACGGATCCCGGGTTGCTGGCGACGGAGGCGTTTCAGAGGTTGCGCCGGGTCCTCGGTGAAACCAGTCAGGGCAAAACTTGGTTTCTTTTTTCCAACGTCCATCCCAATCCCATCGAAAGCGATGTGATTGAGTCCGCGGCGCTCTTTCTGCAGGAAGGCTGCGACTCGGTCATCGGTTTTGGTGGGGGCAGCGCGCTGGATGTAGGCAAAGCGGCCCGCCTGCTCGTCAAGCGTCCGGGTTTCAAGCTGGGGAACTTTTACTCAGAGCCGAACTGGGCGGGGCTGGCTCCGTTCGTGGCGGTGCCCACCACGGCGGGCACGGGGAGTGAAGTCGGCCGGAGTTCAGTGATCACGCTGGAGGCGACGCGGCGCAAGGCGGTGATCTTTCATCCGGAATTGCTTGCCCGCCTCGTCATACTCGATCCGGAGTTGACTCGTGGCCTGCCACCCAAGCTGACCGCGGCCACCGGCGCCGACGCCCTGACGCATTGCATTGAGAGCTTCACTTGTCCCGTGTTTCATCCCATGTGCGACGGCATCGCACTGGAGGGAATCCGGCTGATTCTGGAAGCCTTGCCGCGCGCGTTCCGGGATGGGAACGATCTGGACGCGCGAGGAAAGATGCTCGTGGCGGCGGCGATGGGTGCGGTGGCGTTTCAAAAGGACTTGGGAGTCGTTCACTCCCTCGCGCACCCGCTTTCGACGATCTGTGGAATGCACCATGGCCTGGCCAACGCTCTTTGCCTGGTGGCGGGCATGAAGTTTTGCGCCGCGCGCAAACCGGGAATTTATCGGCGCGTCGGGCTAGCCTGCGGTTTGGATGTGGTCAAGAGCCGCGACGCGCAAGCCGATCAAGCGACCGTCCAGTTTCTCGCTCACTGGCTGGCCGAGCTCGGGTTGAACCAGCGGCTGCGTGACTGTGGCGTGAGACCCGACCAACTCGACGCGCTGGTGGCCCAGGCGGTGGATGACCCCTGCCACAAGACCAATGTGGTGTCGGTCACGGCAGCGGACTTCCGCCAGCTTTACGAGGCGGTGCTCTGAGTTGCATCCCATGCCGCAAACGGCCGGAGCGTTTGCACCAAGTTGTCCAGTTGAGCGCGGCTGTGTTCGCTGGAAAGTGCAAAGCGAAACCAACCGTCCCCTGCATGTCCAGAGTAACTGCCAAACGGCGGGAGAATCCCCGCGGCCAGCAGTGATTGTTTGAGACTCGCCGCGCGCGAGGCCGGTCGCAGCCGCAAGCCCACGATCGGGCCAGGATGATCCGGCAGGGCGAAGCCTTCGTCACGCAGCGACGCTTTCACATAAGCAACGTTTTGTTCCAGACGGCGACGGAGCTTCCGGTCGGTCCGCAAAACTCTCAAGGCTTGAAGAGCCGCGCAGGCGAGCGGCAGGGGGATGGGCGTGGCACCGCTGTAAATGCGGCTGCGTTCCACAAGTCGAGCCCGCAACTGCCGGGAGCAGAGGACCGCGCCGCCATAAACGCCCAGGGCCTTGCTCAAGGTGACGTTCTGCACGACGCGCGACCGGCTCACACCTTCAAATTCCACGCTCCCGCGGCCGAACCGGCCCACCGTGCCGCCACCATGCGCATCGTCCACCATCATCAGAGCGTCACGCGGCAGCAGTTTGAGATAAGCGCGCAACGGGGCCACCGATCCATCATGGGCGAAAAGCCCGTCAGTAAGCACGATGGGACGGGTGCCGCGTCCGCACCGGTGCAGGGCCCGCGCAAAATCCTGCAGATCGCGATGTTTGAATTGAACCACTGGGCAGTCGAGGAGCTGTGAAGCATCGCGCTGGGAGCCGTGGGATCGCTCGTCAATCAAGGCATGCGAGAACTGCCCGGCGAGGGTCTGTGCCACGACGAGGTTGGTGGCGTAACCGCCGCTGACCAGCAGCGCCGCCTCCGCGCCGAAAAATTGCGCCAGTGCCTTCTCCAGTTCCAGGTAGAGGCGGTGGTTGCCCGAAGTAAGCCGCGAGGCCGCCACGTTCAATCCGAAGCGACGCAGCCCTGCTTCCACCGCGGCCAGCACAGCGGTATGACTGGAAAGGCGGTAGTAATCGCAGCCTCCAAAATACGACAGCTTGCGTCCCCGATAACGAATGTAAGTGCGATCAACCTGCTGGAGAGGTTCTGATTCTCTCATGCAAGGCAAGGGTAGTCAGAGGGGCGTGCGCGAAGCGAGGAAAGTTTGCGGGCCGTTGCTCCCAAAAGCAGGGGGTGTTCTGAGTTTACGGAAGGCGGACGTTTCCTTCCCCGGCAGCACACGATCAAGGATGAATCTCGACTGTATCACCGGGTTCCAGCGGAACATCTTCGCCTCGCAACAGGGCGTTGGTCTCGATGGGGAATCGCTCCCGTTGCCGGACGACGACGATTTGACGCGGATTATGCCGGTCCAGACACTCCGCCGCCACAATGACTTGCGCCAGAGTCAGTCCCTCCACCCAGGCAATCTCAGGATACCGAACATTACCCAGGACCCGGATGCTGGTGCGTTGGGCATCCTGCGTCCGCATCCACACCTGGTGCTGGCCGGCGGCGTAAGCGGCCCGGGCCTGCGCCTGGGCTTTGGAGCGTCCAGTGCAACCGCTCGAAACCAACGCCAGCAACAGGAATGTGCCCAACCAGAACTTCATCCTGCTTCAACAACTTGTCGGCGCTTCCTGCAAGACCTCGACACAATGGGGAATTGCCCCTGCCACAAAACCCAGACATTCCACGGCCCCGCTGGGTTTGCCTGGCAGACAGATGACCAGCGCCCGGTCCACGACCACCGCCAGGCTGCGCGAAAGGATCGCGTTCCGTGTAATCTTCATGGACTCGGCACGCATGACTTCGCCAAAACCCGGCAATTCGCGCAAGGCTAGTTCGCGCACCGCCTCGGGCGTGACGTCCCGCAGAGCCACCCCTGTCCCACCGGTGGTGAGAATGAGATGACATCCTTGCTGGACCATTTCCCGAATCGCGTTCTGAATGTCGCGCTTCTCATCGGGGACGAGAGATTCCGCCGCAACCTGCCAGCCATGTTCTGCCGCAGCCTGCTTGAGGGCGGGGCCGCCGAGATCATCGTAAAGTCCGCGCGCCGCGCGGTCGGAAATCGTAATGATGCCTGCTCGAATCTGCATGACGGAATTTATCCTTTGCCGGTGTCCGCGGGAAAGCTGGAAAGTGGAGCGCCCACCCGCTTGGTGTCCGGTTACGGAAGCGCCACCGACTTGGTTTTCGATTTCAACCGGATTCCGGTGATACGCATGGTTTTGTCAACGGCCTTGCACATGTCGTAGAGAGTAAGTGCGGCGACGGCTACCGCGGTCAATGCCTCCATTTCGACGCCGGTCTGGGCGGCCACCTTGGCCGAGGCGGTGATCAAGATGCGGTCGCGTGTCCTTGGCACCGAAAAATTCACTTCGCAGTGAGTGAGGGGCAGGGGATGGCAGAGAGGAATCAGCTCACCGGCTTTCTTGGCGGCCATAATGCCTGCCAGCCGTGCGGAGGCGAATGCGTTGCCTTTTGCCAGGGTTCGCGATTCGATCGCTTTGAGAGTGGCTGGACGGAGCCGGATTTCGCCGATGGCCACGGCTTCGCGCAACAAAACTGGCTTGGCGGAGACGTCCACCATGCTGGCTTCGCCACGGGAATCAAAATGGGTCAGCTTGCGCACGCCCGCGTTTTAGCCGGAAAGACGAGCGATGGCAAAAGGCTTTTCCAGTTTCGGCTCAAGGGCTTGGGAAGATCGAAGATAGAACTTGCGGAAAGCCAGCCAGTGTTATACGATAATTCTGTAAATGCAGAAAACACTGCAATAATGAAAGGACATCTATGAACTGGCTGATCATCACTTACGTCGTTTACCTGCTCATCAGCATCGCGCTCACGATTTGGGTGGCGCGCACGTTGCACCGCAATGGCCGGATTTTCCTGGTGGACAGCTTTTTGGGCAATGAACAACTCGCCGATTCGGTAAACCATTTGCTCGTCGTGGGCTTCTATCTCATCAACATCGGTTACGTGGCGCTGGCGTTGAAGTATGGCGCGGCGGCTGCCAATGCCCAGGAGGCGCTGGAGACCTTGAGCACGAAGATTGGCCTCGTGTTGCTGGTGTTGGGCGGAATGCACTTCTTCAATCTCGCCGTGTTTGCCCGGATGCGGAAGCGCGCGTTGTCACCCAAGTCGCCGCCGGCGTTGCCGCACGGTGCGGCGCTGCCGCGGTGAAACGCCGGGTGAGACGACGGTGGGTCGCGGGCGCATCTTATTTTCTTGCAGGGGGCGCCGAGGCGATGCCGTAGCGCAGACTTCCAGTCTGCCGGGTCGCGGATTTCCAATCCGCAAACGCGGCGAATTCCTGGCCTGCCACGCCGTGGCTGGGCCCGCCGACTGGAAGTCGGCGATACCGCAGGTGGGGAAACCTGCGCTACGCCAGCAATGCCTGCCTGCAATAAACTGAGATGCGCCCGTCGGTCGGCAGGGGCCGTGTTGGCGGAGCTTTTCGTCTGATTCAAAAAGACTTCTTCCACTCTGTGATCACGGCCCTCATTTGTTCGGCGGCGTTTAACTTTGGCTTGACGTGCTTCAAGCTAAACCACGGCAACATGCCCAGAAGGTCGGGCGTAACGAGGATCTGCCCATCGCAGTCAGGGCCGGAACCGATGCCGATGGTGGGGATCGGAATGCGCTGGGAGATTTCCCGGGCGACCGGAGACGTGACCAGTTCCAGCACGACGGCAAATGCGCCAGCATTCACCAGCGCATCCGCGTCGGCCAGCAGCGCCTGGTGCTCGCTTTCCCTCCGGCCTTTGACGCGGTAACCGCCCTCCTCCAGGACGTGCTGAGGCAACATGCCCAAGTGGCCGCAGAAAGGGATCCCGGCTGACACAATGGCCCGGACTTGTTCGATGATCTCGCGGCCACCTTCGGCTTTCACGGCCTCGGCACCGGCGGTCACCAGTCGCCTGGCATTCTCCACCGCCGCCGGCGCGTTTTCGTAACTGCGGAAGGGCAGGTCGGCCACCACCAGGGCGCGCGGTTTGGCTCGCGCGACCGCGCGAAGGTGATGCTCCATGTCGGGCACAGTGACGTGGGTGGTGTCCGGAAACCCGAGCACCACCATGCCGAGGGAATCGCCCACGAGAATGAAAGGGATGCCGGCTTCGTCCAACAATCGCGTCATGGGAAAGTCGTATGCCGTGAGCGCGGCGATTTTCTCGCCGCGCCCCTTCATGGCGCGAATGACTTCGGCGGTGACTTTGGCCGGGCGCATGGTTTGCTTTGGGAGGGTCAGGCCGGCTTGAAGCTGGCCAACAACTCTTCCGGAGTCACGGTGGCCGTGCCGATTTTGCCGACGACAATCCCGGCGGCATGGTTGGAGAGGATCGCCGCCTCGATGGGTGACGCACCGGCGGCGATGGCGAGGGTGAAGGTCGCAATCACCGTATCGCCCGCGCCGGAGACGTCGAACACTTCCTGAGCCACGGTGGGAATGTGAAAGGGCGGCTGGCCGCGCTGGCACAGCAACATGCCGAGTTCGCCGAGGGTGATGAGCAAGACCGCCGGCCGCAACTCCTCCAGCAGTCTTCCGGCGGCCTGCATGAGGTTTGGGTCGGCGAGTGGGTTGGGGTTGCGCGTCTCGTCCGGGACTTTTGCCAGTTCAAAGGCCTCCTTGCGATTGGGGGTGATGAGTGACAGGCCGGATAGATCGAGATGGTGGACGGGTTTGGGGTCCAAACTGAGCCAGACGCCGTGGCGGCGGCAAAGCGCCTTGAGCTCCTCCAGCAAAGGCTGGGTGACGACGCCCTTGCCATAGTCTCCAACAATGACCGCGGCGGATTCCTGAATCTGGGCGCGGATTGAGCCGACCAATCTTTTCGTCAAGCGCGCATCCAGACCGTCGCGATTCTCACGGTCAATGCGGACGACCTGCTGTTGATGCGCCACGATGCGGGTCTTGAGACTGGTGGGCCGGGTCTCGCTGGCCAGCAGGCCGCGGCAACCGACATGTTGCGATTTGAGCAAACTCTTGAGATGACTGGCGGCATCGTCGCGGCCGACGGCACCGAAAAGGTCGGTGCTGATTTCCAGGGCTGTGAGATTTCGGGCCACGTTGGCGGCACCGCCGGGCATGTAGCTTTCGCGGTTGAAATCCACCACCGGCACGGGCGCTTCCGGCGAGATGCGGGCCACGCTGCCCCAAATGAATTGGTCCAGCATGACGTCGCCCACGACCAGAAGATGGGTTTCGGCGGCAGCCGCCAGAATTTGGCGCGCTCTTCTGCGGGAGAGTGATTTGCTCATGGAGAAATGCAGGGCAGATGTTTCAATCGAGGAATGCAGTCAACGGACTTGTGGCGCTGGCGGTATCCTGGGCGGCCGCCAGGCCCGCTTCATAAGCGGCGCGCCCGGCTTCCACCGCCTGTTTGAAGGCCACGGCCATGCGGTTCGGGTCATGGCTCACCGCGATGGCGGTATTGACCAGCACGGCGTCGGCGCCAAGCTCCATGGCTTCGGCGGCGTGACTGGGTGCGCCCAGACCCGCATCCACCACCACCGGCACGGTCGCCTGCTCAAGGATGATGCGGAGTTGATCGCGCGTTTGCAGGCCGCGGTTCGAGCCGATGGGCGAACCGAGCGGCATGACGGTGGCACAGCCGGCATCCTGCAGGCGCTTGGCCAGTACCGGATCGGCATTGATGTAAGGCAACACGACGAATCCTTCCTGCACCAGGCGTTCCGCAGCCCGGAACGTCTCGACCGGATCAGGGAGTAAATAGCGCGGGTCGGGATGAATCTCGAGCTTCACCCACTTGGGCAGGCCGGCGGCGGCGGCCAGCCGCGCCAACCGCACCGCCTCGTCCGCGTCCATCGCCCCGCTGGTGTTCGGCAGCAAGAGGTATTTTTCAGGGTCCAAATACTCGAGGATGTTGGCGAAGGGATCTTTGCGTCCGGTCAAGTCCGCGCGGCGAAGCGCCACCGTGACCATTTCCGCGCCGCTGACCGCCAGCGCGTCCCGCATGGCTTCGGGCGAAGAAAACTTGCCCGTGCCCAGGATCAGGCGGGAGCGGAAGATTCTTCCGGCGATGACCAACGGTTGATTGGCAGGCGACATCGGCGGGGAATGTATCCGCGATGACCGTGCCTTGTCGAGTTGCGAGCGGATCAGAACCTGAATTGAAACGCCACGCTCAGGACATGATACTGGATACGCCCGAACTCGATGCTATCCGAGCCCGCCGGTCCATAGATCACGTCGGCTTCCCATTCCGGTCCCAGGGTGGCGAAGTAGCGGTATTCCAGGCTCAAGCCCATGTTGTCGTTGATGCGATACCGCAGACCGGCGAAACCCTGATAGGCGAACACCGTTTCCGACATGGTCCCGGTGAGCCGTCCACCGCCGATTACAATGTCATCCGCGTCCAGGACGGCAATCGAGCAACCCACGCCCACCCCGAAGTAAGGTGTCAGTTTGTCGAACTGCGACAGTTGCAAGCGGGCGTTGAAAAGGATCGGGATGTTCGAGAGCGAGGCGTCGTCCTCCGTGGCGCCGGAGATGGAGCGAATGGAATTGCCCAGCACCCCGGTCTCGATTTCCGCCGCAAACCAATCCGTCACCCCGTAGCCGCCCCGAAAGCCCAAGCGCAGGCCGGGGTCGAACTGCACCTCGCTGCCAGAGGCTACGGGTCCGAAAAAGTCCTTCAGATCGGTATCGGGCATGATGGTGCCGCCGATGTCGGCGTCGAAATAAGCCCGGCCTTTCTCCTGGCCGTGAGCCGGCGTGAGCGGGAGCAACCCGACCGCCAACGCGGTCAGAGCGACGGGAAAACGGAGTTTCATTTTCATGGCTTGCTTGAGTGGTTGGTTCGTGAGTGACAAAACATCCACCGATTCGCTTACGCTTTCAGGCCGGCAATGTCAACCATGCGTGGACATCATGAGCGGGCGACAGCGGAGGATTCCAAGCGGAACTAGTTAAGGTGGATGGACAGAGTTCCGGGCCAAGGCGGAGGCTCGTCACCACCGGTTGATTTGGAATAATCGTTTGACTTGGAGACGAAACCGGGTACCCCTCTGCAACTTGTTGAAGCCCGAATACATCCGCAGAACCTGTTGCCATCTATGATGAACGTCATTCCCACCTGTCAGCGTTTGCTGGTGTTAAGCCTGATCGCCTCGCTCTACGCCGGTTGTTCCAAAACCAAACCGGAAAGTGCGTCTGACCCTCGAGCGGCTTCCGCCGCGCCCGCGGCCGCGAACGAACGAACCGCCTTGGACGAATACGTGGCCGCGCCGGATTCGAACTACAGCTATCGCCTGGTCAATCGTGTGACGGGTGCGGGGCAGACCACGTTCATTCTGGAAATGACTTCCCAATCCTGGCTCACCACCAACGAGGTGGACCGTCCGCTGTGGAAGCATTGGATGACCATCATCAAACCCGACGAGGTGACGAGCTCCAAGTCCCTGCTGTTCATCGGCGGCGGTGCCAACGGCGGCAACCCACCGCGCGGGGCCGACGGCAATTTGATCCAGATTGCCATGGCCACGAAATCGGTCGTGACAGAACTGAGAATGGTCCCGAACCAACCGCTGGTCTTCGCGGGAGAAACGGAAGGGCGCAAAGAGGATTCGTTGATCGCCTACACGTGGGACAAGTTTCTGCGGACGGGCGACCCGAAGTGGCCCGCGCGCCTGCCGATGACCAAGTCCGCCGTGCGGGCCATGGACACGGTGACGGCTTTCTGCGGCAGCGCCGAAGGAGGCAACCTCAAGGTGGACGGATTCATCGTGGCCGGCGGCTCGAAGCGCGGCTGGACCACGTGGGCGACCGCCGCGGTGGACAAGCGGGTCGTTGCGATCGTGCCCATCGTGATAGACGTGCTCAACGTCATTCCCTCCATGCAACACCACTACGCGGCCTACGGTTTCTGGGCGCCGGCCATTGGCGATTACACGGCCATGCGCATCATGGACTGGGATGGCACACCGGAGTATCGGGCATTGATGAAGATCGAAGACCCTTACGAATATCGTCATCGCTTCACCATGCCCAAGTTCATCATCAACGCCTGCGGCGATCAGTTCTTTCTGCCCGATTCATCGCAGTTCTATTTTAACGATCTGCCCGGGGCCAAGTATCTCCGATACGTGCCCAACGCCGACCACTCCTTGAGAGGCTCGGACGCCTACCTCACCTTGCAGGCGTGCTATCGCGCCATTCTCGAGGACCGCCCGTTGCCTCAATTCTCCTGGACGCTCGAACCGGATGGTTCGATCCGGGTGGTGGCCAAGGATAAACCGTCCGAGGTCCGGCTGTGGCAGGCGACGAATCCCAACGCCCGCGATTTCCGGCTCGACACCTTCGGGCCGAAGTGGCAGAGCGCCTTGCTCAACGAGCAGGGTGGGGGAGTGTATGTGGGGAAAGTGGACAAGCCCGCCAAGGGTTGGACGGCGTTTCTGGTGGAACTGACCTTCCCGACCGGCCACCCGGAAGCTTTCAAGTTCACAACTTCCGTACGGGTGGTGCCGGACGTGACGAATCACAAGTTCACGCCCAAAGGCCGTCCGCAATAAGGCGGGTCGAGTTGAGGCACACGTCAATGCGGGCCGTTATCCTTTGCTCAAGGAAGAGGGAGACCTTGGGAACGGTTACCCGCTACTGCGCCGGATAACCTGGCAGGTGCTGTTGAATCCGGTTCAAATCCGGGCGCTCATCGGGAAAGATCGAGCCGCGTGAGAAAAACTTCCGGCTGGATCGCCATTTCCAATACTCGACGTGGCCGTCGGCAAAGGAGGAGGTGGTGCCGTTTTCATGGCGGCGTCCCGGTGAATCGCCCCATTCCTGCGTGGGATAGTTGCGCAAGCCGATGTTGCCGTCGTTGATGCCGTTGAACGGATTGTTCAGGCGGTCGTCCTCATCCATGAACACGAGGGCTTTGGACGGTTTCGGGTCCGTGATGCTGGAAAACTTTTTGCTTACCGGCGGCATGTGGTTGACCATCGAATAGCTGCGCGTCGTCGGCCAGCGGTTCGCGCCGCGCACGATTGCGAATCGGTCCGAGGGGCAGACGTAGATGTCAATCGAGCTGTTGTAGCGGTAGAGCACTCCCTGCATGATGTTGGTGGGGCTGATGTCCACCCGCACGTCGCCGTAAATCCAGGCTTCACTGCCCGGCGGCCCGCCTGGATACCCGCCCGGATTGTTGGGCGGACAGAAGTCATTGTTATCGTCCGGGTACATGATCCAACAGAGCTGGAGCTGCTTGATGTTGCTCATGCACTGCGTCCGGTGCGCCTTGGCCTTGGCTTTGGAGAGAGCCGGCAGGAGCATTGCGGCCAGAATGGCGATGATGGCAATCACCACCAGCAATTCGATCAAGGTGAACGCGGCCGGCCGCGCCGGCGTCGCACCGATGGTGTGGGCTGTTTTCGTTTTCAAATCGTGGCGATGTTGAACTGCTCTTAACCCGACCGTTGGTCGGCTGTCAATAATTTAGCAAAGAGGCAAGGGCTGCGTGCTGCGGGGCTGCTGGCCTTGCGGCGCTTTGCGAATCTGGAAACCCACTCCCCTCCGGACTTGAATTCTGGCTGCCGTCAAAGTTGCGCTTGGTGCCCCCATTGGCAATACCCATTGCCGGTTTGACAGCTTTCCCAGACGACATGGGGCGAGGTGACTATCGAGCTGTGGAGACCGCCAGTCGTTTGGCGGTGGAGAAACCGCGATCCAGCGGAAGCCGGGGTTGCTCCCATTGATGCAGCCGCTCAGCGACGGTCGCCTGCTTCTCCTCGCGGCGGTAAAGCGTGATGGAAACCTTTTCGTTCTTGCGGATGCAGCTTTTGATGGCATCGGCGTTCTTCTCGCAGTGCAACAGCGTTTTCCAGGAGTAGATGTGCTTGGGTTTGTGGAAGTCGCTGTTGGCGAGAAACGGCAGGCGGCGCAGGCTCACGGGGGTAAAGAGATTGTTGCGATTGGCGATTTCCCACGCATCGATCACCGGCGCGAAAGCCTCCTGATGATCCCAAAGATAAAGCGAATCTCGCGCCCAGTCCGACTTCATGATGTGCGGGTGCGCCGCAACCGCCAGTCCGCCTTGTGCATGGATGCGTTGGATGGTTTCCATCAAGTCCAGGCGCGGGCTGATGGGCGATTGCAGGTCCAGGCCGAGCAGATGGGCTGTGGACTTGCGGGTCGGTCCGTCCTTGTTGAATTCCAGCCCGGTGAGCACCAGCATCTCGTAACGCCGCCACGCCCGCCGGGCTTCGCGCGCCAGGACTTCGAAGTACTCTTCGATCTGGTCGTAACTCAGCGTGAAAGGCGTGAGCCGCGAGAGTTTGCCGATCAATCGCCGCGAGTCCGTCCAGTGATCCGTAATGCAGATGCAATCGAAACCGCGCGCCCCATAAAAATCCACCACCTCGGACACGGTGAGCTTGCCGTCGGAGTAATTGGTGTGGATGTGGAAATCGCACAACAGAGGCTGGGCTGTGCGGCGGTTGAGCCGGGCCGGCGGACGAAACCTGGCGCCGGACTCGCTCGCGCCAGTTTCGCCGTTGATCGCCGGGCAGGCAGGCAGTTTCTCCGGTCGCGAACAGTGATTGGCGCGATCGCATTCGTCGAGAATCAGTTGGGCAATGCGCAGGGCGGCATCGGGCCGGCTGATCTTTTCCAGTCTGGCGCGCCACTGGCTCCACAAGTCACCGCCGTCCTCGGCCAATTGCCTGACCCACCGGGCTGCTTCCTTCTTGCCGTTCACCACTGCTCCCGCGCCCAAGTCCTCGAGTAGCCGGGCGTTGCCTTCCTCCTGCCCGGGGATGACCTGATTGATGATCATCGGGCAGCGGGCGGCGATGGCTTCCTGGACTGCCGCGCCACCGGCTTTGCCAATGACGACGTGGCTGGACAGGAGCAACTGAGGCATCTGGTTGGTCCAGCCGAGCAGGTGCAACCGGCCTTCAAATTTCCGCGCGCGCTTGGCCAGCTTCTTTTTCAACTCGGAATAGCGTCCCACCGTCACGGTGATTTCCACGTCAGGAATTTCGAGGAGGCGATCAATGGCCTTGCCGCACTTCTTCCTCCCGGTGTTGATGACATACAAGACGCGCAAACGGCGGCCGGGTTGCGGGCGCGCGGGCGGGTTGGGCGGAGCCTTCGCAAACCACGGACTGACGGGGAAACCCAGCGGCGCAATGCAGTCGCGCTCGATGCCGGCGCGCTGGAGCACCCCAGCGGTTGCATCGTCGCAGACCACGAACCGATCGCTCGGCGCGCGATGCCAGACCGAATTGATGGAGCGCGCGTCGGTGATGATGGTGACCAACCGGAAGGGTCGCTCGCAGTGATCACGAAACAGACCGTGGATCAAATGCGCGTAGGTGGGATACGTGCTCACGACGCAGTCAGGTCGGACTTCCTCGATGAGCGCGGCTAGCGATTGCTGTAAGCGTGCCAGTCCTCGGCCGTCCGCCAGCCAGGGCGAGCGGTCCAGCAGCTTGAAGAACCCGGCCCACAGTTTGGGCGCGTAACGCACCGCGCCCAGATAAGCCTTCCTGGCCAGGTGATTGAGCCGTTTGTAGCTCCGCTCGTAAAGATCGGCGACGGTGACCTCGACTTCAGGCGACGACAGTTCCAACGCCTCGCGAAGGTTGCGCGCCGCAGCGTTGTGGCCGTCACCGAATCCCGCCGTCAGGATCAAGACCGTTTTCACAAGCTCGCTGTCGCCAGTCTCCGCACACGAGGTTACAGGCGAAAGACGCTCCGGTTAAAAGGGGGCGACATGCTTGGCTGCGCACCGGGATTGTGGTCCGCTTTTCCGCCAAGAATGCGAACGGTTGAGAATCCGCGCCGGCAAACTTGGCCGTCCAAGAGAAGCGGGGGAATCGTTGCCGATTCCCCCGCTTGATCGGGCAAACAAGACTCAGTTTGCCTTCACTTGGAAGAGTTTCACCGCGTCAGTCACGGGCACCGTGAACGTAAGCGCGCCACCGTTACCCTGCTGCGGATTGGCCGGAGTCACGCCGGTCGCGGTTTCCCAGGCGACGGGGTTCAACGAACCCGTGGCTTCCAGCGTGTAGGTGAAGCCCGCTTGCGACGGGATGCTGATGACGAGATTCCCGCCGACGGTGGTGGGTGTAAGCGTCACCGGATTGGGGGTCACGCTGGTGGCGGGCTGCAAAGCCACCAGAGCTTTGGCGGTGGGTCGGATGTGCTCGTTATCCATCAACGCAGTCCAGTCGGCGAACCAAAGAGTGTCACTGAATGCACCCTTGTGGTTGGCGGTGATGAAAAAGCCATCCACGGGCGTGTTGCGATACCCGGCGAAGACGGGGCTGCCGGGTTGGGGGCGCGGGTCGAGGGCCTGGTTCTGGTCGCGGTCAATGCCCACCAGCAACGGATCGGCAAAGACGTTGTTGGCCTGGTCCACAATCCCGCG
>WYBW01000184.1 GCA_011525685.1 Verrucomicrobiia bacterium | reverse complement strand
CTACGCCCCGGATTTTCCACGTGCTCTCCCTCACCCCGCCCCTCTCCCGCTGGGAGAGGGAGAACCGCTGTCCGCTCCGCGTTGCTCCTTGCTTTGGTTTCATTCCACCGAAAACAGCGAAGAACCACTTTCCTTTCATGCGACGAGTTGTCGCGGCAGTCCGCCAGCCGCGAACCGGCGGTTCCGCGAATGCGGACCGCCTCGTGCCACTGCTCCCAGGCGGGCAATGGTCAAGGTTTGGTTCCCGGCAAACCCTGGATGCCCTTCAAGCCCTGTTGCAGCGAGTCGGCCGCCTTCTTCAATCCGGGCGCGTAGTTGTCGGCCAATGAACCGATGAGTTGTTTCTGCGGTGCGGTCAGATTGGCGTTCTGCGAAATCTTCTGAATCGCGGGCACGGCGGAGGCGACTTCGCCTTTGCGCAAGGAGTTCACAATGGTAGCCACGTCGCCCTGAGCGCCGTCCAGCGCGGAGAAGTTGCGTTGCACGACAAACGCGGAGGCGAGATTACCCACCTCCTTGGCCAGACCGAGCTGTTGCGGCGTCAGGTTCGCCGCTTGCGCCACTTGAAATACCGCGCTGACCGCGGCGGCGTCCTGACCGGTCAGGAGCGATTGCAGGGTGCTGTCGAGCTGGCTCTTGACCGCGTGGTTCACACCAAGGCTTTCGCTCAGGCTCTTCACCTTTGCGGACAGTTCTCCGCCGATCGAGCCGAGCAACTTGTCAGACTCCGTACCGGCGGCCTTGGCGAATTGCGCCGTCAGGTCGGCCACAGTGGCCGTCGCGGCGTCAACTGCGGCCTTCACCGACTCGGGAGCGGCGGTTTGTCGCGCGGGTGCCGCCGCGGAATCGCCGCTGGTGGTTGTGGATTTCGAATCGCCGCAACCGGCCAGGACGCAACCGGCCAGGACGACCAGGAACAGGTGCTGAAATTTCATCTTTATGGGCGTACGGTAACGGGTCGTCTCCGATTGACAAGCGCCGAGGGGACACCAGCCAACTTGCCCGCTGAATGGGCTGCGCCTCGCGTAAATTGGTCTCGAATCTCTCCCGCGGCTGACGCACATTGGCAACATGCAAAGAGTTCTCAAACCCACCGCGACCAGTGCGGCGCTCTGGATCTTCGCGCTGGCCACCGTCGTCGCCGCGGAATCCTGTGACCCCATCCGCACCTTCGCCGACGGCAAGCTGCCCGTGCGAGAGATCTTCATCTCGCCGGCCGGCAACAACTCCACCGGCAACGGTTCGCAGGCGAATCCCTACCAGACCATCAGCCGCGCCTTGCAGGGCGTGCAGCCGGGCGACGCCATTCGCATGTTGCCGGGCACTTACAGTGGCGGCACTTCCATCGGAAATCTGACTGGCACCTCGAATGCGCCGATCTGGATCGGCGGCGTGCCGGGTCAGGCACGACCGGTCATCAATGGCGGTTCGACGGCCATCCAACTGTCCCGCGTGCGTTACGTGGTGCTTGAAAACATCGAGGTGAATGGCGCCACCGCCAATGGCATCAACTGCGACGACGGCGGGGAGTACGCCAACACCAACTCCACCCGGCACGTGCTCTTTCGCAATCTCCACATTCATGACATCGGCACGGGCGGCAACAACGACGGCCTCAAGTTGTCCGGGGTGTACGATTACTTCGTGCTCGACTGCGAGTTCACCCGCATGAGCGCGGGCGGCAGCGGCATTGATCATGTGGGCTGCCATCGCGGACTCATCGCGCGCTGCCGGTTCACCGACGCGGGCAGCAATGCCATTCAGTGCAAGGGCGGCAGCGAGGACATCGAAATCCGCTGGAACACGTTCACCAACGGCGGCGCGCGGGCCATCAACATCGGCGGCTCGACCGGCTTCGAGTTTTTCCGACCGCCACTTTCGACCACGACGCCGAACTTTGAATCGAAGAACATCCGTGTGATCGCCAACCTGTTTCGCGGTTCGGACACGCCCGTGGCCTATGTCGGCACGGTGAATTCGCTCGTGGCCAACAACACCTTCATTCAGCCCACTCGCTGGCTGATGCGCATCCTGCAGGAAACGGTTTCCAGCGGCGGCTACACTTTCCTGCCGTGCGGCAATAATCAGTTCATCAACAACCTGGTTTACTTTGATCGGTCGCAAATCAGCACCTACGTCAACATCGGCGCGAACACCGACGCCGCCTCGTTCAGCTTTGCGAACAATCTGTGGTACGCCTTCAACCAGCCGAATCAGTCGCAACCTTCCCTGCCATCGCCGGAAACCAACGGTGTTTACGCGCTGAATCCTCTTTTCGTGAACGCCCCGGCGGGCGACTTCGCGGTCGTCTCGAACAGTCCTGCCGTGGGTCGGGGCCGCAAATTGCCGAATGTCCGGGCGGACCTTCGCGAGCGCTGTTACGCGGCGCCGCCGACCATTGGGGCGTTTGAAGCCAACGCACCGGCCATCGAGCGGGCCGACTACGATGGCGACCTCATGCCGGATGTCTGGGAGGAGGCCAACGGCCTGAACCGGTTGGACCCAGAGGATGCCACCCTGGACGCGGACGGCGACGGCCTCAGCAATCTGGGCGAGTACCTGGCCGGCACCGACCCGAATGATCCCCGCTCGAACTTCCTTTTGCGCGCCTCAGCCGCGGCGGCAGACGGTTTCGCGCTTCGTTATGCCACGGTGACCGGCCGCCTTTATCGCGTGCAAACCCGCGAACTGGCGGATGCCGCCTGGTCGGAGGCCGCCATCACGAACGGCACCGGGGGCGAAGTCGAGCATGTCGAATCCCCGCTGACGGCGGACGGCAAGATCTTCCGCGTGAGACTGGAACTTTCACCTTGAGCTGTGCCGCGATTGGCTTGGCCAGCCGAGAGATGGTTCGAAATGGGTGTCGCTGCCAACTGGGGGGTGACCTTTCGCGAGAAATCCCGGCGCTAACCAAACGCAAATACATTTGCGTTTAGTATTACCAAACGCCAACGCATCGGGGTATGGTAAAGCGTCATTATTGGTTGAGCCGGGTCGAGACGGCGTGGCAACGCCGCTCCGTGCTCTGGCTGCGCGGCGTCCGGCGGACCGGCAAGACCACCCTAGCCCAATGCCTGCCGGACGTGGAGTACTTCGACTGCGAACTGCCCCGGGTGCGTCGGGCGATGGAGGATCCGGAATCGTTCCTGCGCGGTCTTGCCGGTAAACGGATCGTGCTGGATGAGATTCATCGGCTGGCCAATCCTTCAGAACTGCTAAAGATCGCGGCGGATCATTTCCCCGACGTGCGGGTGCTGACCACCGCGTCCTCCACGTTGGGCGCCAGCAGCCGGTTCGGGGACACATTGGCGGGACGCAAGGCCGAACTATGGCTTACGCCAATGATCAGCGTGGACCTGGAGGATTTTGGCAACCGCGACCTGCCCCACCGGCTGTTGCATGGAGGCCTGCCGCCGTTCTTCCTGGCAGCCGCCTTGCCGGAGCGTGACTTTCAGGAATGGATGGACGCTTATTGGACCAAGGACATTCTGGAACTGTTCCGGTTGGAGCGCCGGGCATCGTTCCAACGTTTCCTGGAACTTCTGCTCGCCCAAAGCGGCGGCATCTTCGAGGCCACCAAGTTCGCCGGACCGTGTGAGGTGAGCCGTTCGACGATCATGAATTATCTGGCCGTCCTCGAAGCCACCGCCGTGGCACTGGTATTGCGCCCGTTCAGTTCACGTCGCAGCAACGAAATCATCGCCGCTCCCAAGGTGTACGGGTTTGACACGGGATTCGTGTGCGCCTTCCGCGGGTGGTCGAGCCTCCGACCGGACGACCTTGGGCGGCTCTGGGAACATTACGTTCTCAACGAACTCCTGGCTCATCTGCAAACCCCGGCGCTGCGCTACTGGCGTGACAAACAGGGGCACGAGGTGGATTTCATCTGGACACCGCGCGGCCGAGCGCCGATGGCCATTGAATGTAAATGGTCGGCGCGCGATTTCGACCCGAGCAACCTGGCCGCTTTTGCGGGCGTTTACACCAAGCATGAATTGTTCGTTGTAACCACCGACGCGCGCCCGGCCTTTACCCGCGAATATTCAGGCCGACCCGTGCGCTTCCTGACCCTCGAATCGCTCGTGCAACGACTCGCCTGACGCGGCCAGCCAGCCGACCAATTTGTTGTGGCAACGGTAACCAGGATGGTGCTGACGTGATTCGCCCCGAACCGACACTGCTATGGCGTCTTCAGCATTGCCGCCACCCAATGTCCCTTGCCGGGTGCGTTGAGGGTGATGATGCCGCCGCCTTTGATCTGCTCGCGTTTGCCCCATTCGCCGGTGGCGATGTCTAGCCAGCGCACTTCAAAGGTTCCGACGACAGTCTTCAGATCCAAACCCACCGCGCCGCCGTCTGTGAAATAAAGCGCGTAAGCCTCGCCAGGTCTGGCCGCGAGATAGGCTTCGTTGTTCTCGCGGTCGCTCAACAACTGGTTCGCGGGTTCGACCTGCCAGAGCTTGATCAGGGACTCGAGTTTGCGCGCGGCCTTGAGCGACGCGATGGCCGGAGCGGACAAGCCCAGTCCGGAATCGGGCCGATGAAACCGCGCCGAGGCCGCGCCCCCGATGACGTGGCGCCACCAGCGCTCAAGACCATCGCGGTTGTTCCCAAAGCGCCCACCGTCCGCGCCATAGGTCTTCACCGTGTTCAGGGGGCGGGGCTGCTTGGAGATGTATTGCCGCACCCACTGGAAATTGTCCCAGTGCTCCTGGCCCTTCTTCTGGTTGTTTTGCGAGACATCGCAGAAATCGTAGCGCTCGGGATGATCGAAGGTGCGCTTGTGGCGCTCGGCCTTCAGATCCCAATCATCCCACATTTCGGTCACGCACACCCGTTTGCCGGCCTCGCGGGCGCGCTGCCTGATGTATTCGGCCCAATAAGCGCCCCAGGCTTCCTCGCCGGAGGTTTCGTTGTCCATGCAGTACAGCACGTGATCATGCTGGAGCGAGTAGGAGAGCATCTTGTCCACAAACCGCTGCTGATGCTCGAGGACGACAGTGTTGTGGCGCTGCTTGGGCGTGGTGAAAAAGAAGGGCTGGCGGTTTTGACCGGGATGGTCGGGATACTCCGCCGCCAGACCGGATTGTTCGGCGGTGTAATTGACATTGTTCCTGGGGTTGTACGGATGCGGCGGCCAGTTCTTCGTCGAATAATCGAACCGGTCCCAGACCTCGATCTGCACGATGATGTCGCGTTCCGCGGTCCACTGGAGCATGTTCTCGAAGCGCCGCCAATACTCCTCGTTCCATTGTTCGAGATCGTATTTCCCGTCGGGCAACCGCTTGAACGGATACACTTCAAAGCCGAGATCGTTCCGGTCGCTCATGGTATTGCGGATGTAGTTCGCGCCCACCGCCTTCATCTCATCGAGGTGCGCCTTGAGGTCGGGAATCTGGAACAGGTTGTCATCCTTGCTCCCGCCCAGCAGCAGGACGGGCTGGCCTTTGAACTGCCAGTAACGGGGGTTCTTTTCGTAGGGCCGGATGCGGTTGGGATTCTCGGCGGCGAACGCGGTCATCGTCAGCCAAGATACGACGAGGGTGCCGAGAAGCGCGGTTGCCGGTTGAAGCCGTGTTGAATTGAAGAACAGCCGGCGGTGAGGGTGCATTTGCATGATGGTTTGGCGGGAGAGCGTCTTGGGTTGATGCGGATCGGCCAGCACATTCATGGAATCACCATAAACGCCACCAAGCCGGCAGGCGAGAGTGAATCCGGCTGAACTTGCGGCACGCACGTTGGCAGGAAACGTCTGTCAGTATTGCCGACCTTCGAGTCGGCCCGCACCGTGAAGTATTCGGACGAGAACCCGCGGCGCCGAATACGGGTTTCAATCCACGGGGCAAGTGTGCCGGCAGGAAAACCGGCGTTACGCCGTTCGGCGGCGCGCGGGCCGAACTTCGGATGAAGATTCCCACAACCGCAGCCCGAGTCAGGGTGCCGGCGCTCCCAGCCACCGATCCAGCCACTGGTGGACTTCCCGATAGAACACCCGGCTGTTTTCGCCTTTGAGAATCCAATGATTCTCGTCCGGCCAGACCAACAGCCGGCTGGGCACGCGCTGACGCTGCAGGAGACTCCACATCTCCAGCACATTGTTGAGCGGCACGCGGAAATCGTTTTCACCGACGGTCAGCAGCATCGGCGTTTGAAAGTTCCTCGCGTAGGTGGAGGGGCTTTGATCCAGCCACGCCGCCGCGCTTTCCCAGAACGGCCCGCCCATCATTCGCTCGCGATGATAAATGGCGTCGCTGGTAGCCCATTGCGAATAGAGGCTCGCCAGGCCGGCATGGCCGATCAGGCATTTGTAGCGGGTGGTTGTGGCTTGCAACCAGTTGGCCAAGTGTCCGCCGTAACTGGCGCCCGCCGCCGCCTGCCGCGAACCGTCAATGAACGCGAAGCGCCGGATCGCCTCGTCCGCCGCCGCGTTGATGTCGTCCGCCGGACCGCGCAACGGATCGCCCAGGATGTCGCGCGTGAACTGTTGCCCGTAACCGGTCGAGCCGACGTAATCCGTCAGCAACACGACATGGCCCGGCTGCGCCAGCAGGTGATAATTCCAGCGGCGCGTGACCGCGTCGCGCCACATGTTGGCGTGGCCGCCATGCATGAGCACCAGCAGCGGGTATCGCTTCGCCTCGTCGAACGCTGGCGGCAGGGCGAGGTAACTGTGAATCGCCCGGCCCAGCTTGTTGGTGAACCAAAACTCCCGCAATGGCGGCAGGTCGAGTTTCGCCACGGCTTCGACGTTGAAGCTCGTCAGCCGCGTGCGTTGGCCGGTGGCAAGGTCCACGCGATGGGTTTCTGCCGGGCTGTGCGCGGCTTCCCAGTTGGCGAAGAGCAGCGGCGTGGCCGCCTGCCCGGGCACGCTCATCGAGAGCCAGACTCCCTGCGGTGCGTCCAGGGCCAGGCGCGCCTCTCCGCCGCCGGCCGGCACGGACCAGACGCGAATCCTTCCCGCATCCTCGGCCGTGAAGTGAATCGTCCGGCTGTCCGCCGAAAAGGCGAAACTTCCAACCGAACGGTCGAACGCTCGCGCGACCGCGCGGGGGTTGCCGTCCCAGGGCCACGCGGCGACACCCAGGCGGCTGATCGAGTAGTAATGCTCCTTCACGGCGCTGGTGGTGAACGCGAGCAGTTTGCCGTCCGGGCTGAACGCGGCGTGTTGATGACTGACATCGCCGCTGGTCAGCGCGCGCGGTTCGCCGCCGGCCACCGAGACGTCGTAAAGTTGATGCAAGACTTCAGCGTAGGCCGCGGCGTCGAGATTGGTTGTCGCGGTGAAGACGAGTGACCGTGAATCCGGCGCCCACGCGGGTTGCAGGTCCTCACCCGCGCCTTCGCCAGACGCTCCGCGAAAGCCCGGGAGCTGCAGCAATGCAGTGCCCCCGAGCAAGTCGCGCGGGGCGGAAGAACCGTCGGCGGGCATCACGAACAAGCGCGTCTGCACGTCATCGAACCATTTGTCCCAGCGACGAACCGGGAAGCTGTCGTAGGCGCGCACCTTGGACTTCGCCTGCTTGCGTTCGTCGGCGAGGCGTTTGTTGTCCGCGTCGTTGGTTGCGCCGCGGTGCATGGGCGCTTGAAAGGCAATGCTCCGGCCGTCGGGACTCCATAATGGCGCGCGCGCCCCGAGCGCCAGTTGCGTGAGCCGACGGGCCTCGCCGCCATCAATCGAGATGATGTAAATCTGCGCCGCGTCGTCGCCCTCGCGCTTCGCGGTGAAGGCGACTTGCCGGCTGTCAGGACTCCAGGCCGGGGCCGATTCCCTGCTCCTGGCCGTGGTGAACCGGCGCGGCGGCGTGCTGCCGTCGCCCGGCACGAGCCAGAGATCGCTGACCTCGTCCTTTTCGTCGTAGGCCGGCTCCGTCACCGGCACGATGACCCACTTGCCGTCGGGCGAGGCCGCGGGCGCGCCCACCTGTTTGAGCAGCCAAAGCGCCTCGTGGGTGATGGGTGAACCGGTTTCGGCTCCGGCGAGCGCGGAGCCGCCAGCCAGCAAGACGGCCGAAGCGAGCAGGGGTAAATGTGTCTTGATCATATCTTTTGTGGGATTGGTATCAACGAACGAGCGCCAACGGCGGAGCGCGGTTGGGTTGCAGACGCGCCGCCGCGGCCTGGCTCGCACGGCCACTGGCTCTCGGCCTTGTCGCGCTCCAAGTGGTGGTTCGTGGAGAGCCGCCTGTTCCAGCCGGGACTGCTCACGCTCCAATAATCACCGATGAGTAACGCCGGTTTTCCAACCGTCCCGGGAGCCGACTGGAAAGTCGGCGTCAAGGCTGGGCGGTTCCTGGTGAGGGCGTTAGGTGACATTCTCGCGGCTCAATCGGCTGTCGCCGGTTTCAACGCCGGGTCGTCCAGGTCCAATCGGTAAAGAATCTGGTTGTAATCGTAGCGCGGCGTGGGATGCGGTTTGTCGGCGAACTGTAGCGTGTAGGTGCCTTCGAATATCAGGACCGGGGAATCGGCGGCAGTGAACTCGGGGTGGATGCGCGGGTTGTAGAAGGTGTAGTTTTCGTGGCTTAAAACCTTCACCGCCCTGCCCCACGGGCCGGTGGGCGACTTCGCTTCGGCGTACCAGAGTTCGCCGAACGCGGACGGTTTGCCGAAATGCTCCATGAACACTGTGACCCAGCGCTGGCGGAACGGATTCCACGCGATCGAGCCGCTGTGAGGTTTGACCGGTTTGCCGTCGGTGGCGGACACCAGAGTTGCTTGCGGCTTGAGTACCTCCCACTTCGACGAGTCCTGCCAATCCTCGAACGTGGCCGGGCAGCGCAAAGTGGGCAACGGGTTTCCAAACAGGACCCACTCCTTGCCTGCGTTGTCTCGCCAGAAAACTGGGTGGCCCTCCGGCACGGGCGGCGCCTTGGGCGTCGCGTCAGACTTCGTCCATACCACGCGCAACGGCTCGAAATTGGCGGTGGAGTCGTTCCACACGCACAACCCCCACTCGTAGGCTTCGAGCGGAGGTTTGATCTTCACATACGCGCCCACGAGGCGGGCCTCGCCGTGCCGGTCCGGCAAACTGAGATAACCAGTCACCCACGTTGGCCCGGAACCCGGCATCGTGGCCACATTCCGCGGCACGCCGTGGTCATCCGTGAAATAGTCCAGCTTGAGCCGGATCGGCGGCGTGAACTTTTCCAGCGGTTGAATGGGAGTGGTCGCGCTCGTGCCGTGGAAAAGTCCAAGCGGATATTTGGCGAGCGTCGTGTCACCCCAGAGCCAGAACATTTTGCCGCGATGAACCGCGTTCTGGATGCTGTCGCAACCGAGTATGCCCGGCTCGCGCCAGTCGAGTTCCCGCCCGAGCTTCTGGCTTTCCGCGAACAAACCGCCGCCCGTGATGCGCCCCAGCCGTTTTGCAACGATGCGGCGGTTGACTTCAACGCGCAGCGTTCTGCCTGGTTGCGGCGTCAACCGCACGCCGCGATAGCCGAAACCGTCCTTGGGCACTTCGTAACCATTGCCGATAACGTCGAACCAGGTCTCGCGACCCATCAACTCCGGCAGGTCGAAGGCAATGACACCAGCATTGTCGGTGAAAAACCGCGCATGATGCGTGGTCCGCAACTCGACCAGCGGCACCGGCCAGCCGCTGCCCTTCTCCACGACCTCGATGCGGCAAAGCTGGCTGGCAGGATTGGCTTCACCGGCGAGGCCCAGTGAACCGCAAGCCAGGAGGAATGCCGCGATGCGTGGCAAGGCTCGAAAACGCAGTGGCCGGTTCATGGCGGGATTCTTTCAAAAGTGCCCGGGCAGGAAAGCAGAATCCAGACGCCAGTCAGCGACCACCGGCAAAGCCGGAGGCCTGTAAATTGTGAACCGCTCAAAGCGGGCTAAGCTTGAAGCCGCTCAACGCGGCTTTCGCCTCCGAACAGTCCCAACTGATCGAGGCGTGGGTCTGCCT
>WYBW01000021.1 GCA_011525685.1 Verrucomicrobiia bacterium | reverse complement strand
GCGTGGGCGATGGGGTCGGTGCGTGATGCGTGATGCGTGATGCGTGACTTGGCAACGGAATCAATCATCGCCAGCGCGTCGCGGACGGGGAGGGCGTAGAAGTCGGGCAGGGTCAGACGCGAGGGTGGAGGATGGAGCATGGAGGATGGGGACTGGGTGCGTGAACCGTTGCCCATCTTCGATCCGCCATCTTCCATCTTCAGAAGATACAACAAGGCATCAGGTTTCAGGCGCGCGCCGAGGCAGTCGGGGCACCTGGTGTAGGCACGGTAACGCGAGAGCAGCACGCGGACGTGCATTTTGTAGGACTTGGTTTCGAGCCAGCGGAAGTAACCCTTCACGCCATACCACGCGCGCGGCCATTGATGCTCCTCGTCAATGCCGTAATCCCGGTCGCCCTCGATGATCCAACGTTGATGCTCGGCGGAAAGTTGATGGAACGGCACGTCCATGGGCACTTCGCGGGCTCTGCAAAACCTTTTCAAATCGCTCTGGCATTCGGCGCTGAAGCCGCTGCGCCACGGTTTCACCGCGCCTTGGGCCAGCGTGAGCGAGCGATCAGGAATCGCGAGATCGTAGTCAATGGTGATGGTGCGGCCAAAACCTTTGCAGGTCGGGCAGGCGCCGAGGGGATGATTAAAGCTGAAGAGGGCGGCGGTGGGCTCACTGTATTCGAGGTCGCATTGAGCGCAGTGGAGGCGGTTGCTAAACAATAGCCGATGGCCAATAGCTGACAGCCGAGTGTCGAGTTCGTGAATCGCCAGTTTGCCTTTGCCGAAGTGATAAGCCTGTTCGCAGGCTTCGACGAAACGGGCGCGGTTGGCGGGGGTGAGTTTGAGCCGATCCTGGACAATCGTAAGCGCGGAGTGCGGAGTGGGGAGTGCGGAGTGGTTGAGCGCGTCTTCGATGCGGATGATCTCCCCTTGCAGCAAGAGGCGTTGATAGCCTTGTTTGGAAACCAGGGCGAGCGATTCGGCGAGCGAGAGCTTTTCCGAAAGCGGAAGGTCAAAGGTGATGAGGATTTCGCGGTGGGGCGGGGCTCCTGACGAGCCGCCCCTGGAGGAAACCTCGGCTCGCGAGGACGCTCGGCCCACCAAGTCTTCCCACACCTTCTGCGGTGAGTCCTTCCGCACCGGCTGACCGCAGCCGCGACAATGGAGTTGGGCCAGATGCGGCCAGAGGACCTTCATGTGGTCGCAAATCTCGGTCATCGTGCCGACGGTGCTGCGGGTGGTGCGGACGGTGTTGCGTTGTTCGATGGCGATGGCGGGCGGGATGCCTTCGATGCTGTCCACCTGCGGCTTGTCCATGCGATCAAAAAACTGCCGGGCGTACGGGGAGAAGGTTTCGATGTAACGCCGCTGGCCTTCGGCGTAGAGCGTGTCGAACGCGAGCGAGCTTTTGCCCGAACCGCTCAAGCCGGTGATGACGATGAGCCGGTGCAACGGCAGATCGAGATCAAAGTTCTTGAGATTGTTGTGCCGGACTCCGCGCAGGCGGATGGCCGGCCACGGTTGGAGTAGAGACATCGCACCGGCAAATTAGAAAGGCGGCGGGCGATGTCAAATCCCGCCTCGGCGGCTGGCGTCAGACGGACTCCGGGATGCGCGCAAAACTCCTTGCCTGAACCTTTGCGGTCCGGCGAAGCTCTCGCACGATCAGAGCCTGCCCGGTGGGGCGGGCAGACAGGAACGACATGAGCGAGTCTTCACGCAGGCGGGCGGAGGAATTTCTCCGGATCAGCGGACAATTCAAACTCGGGGCGTTGACCACCGAGTCGTCGCACCCGGCCACAGCGAACCTAAGTGAAACCGCCAAGCGCGACATCGCCGCCGGACTAAAGCAATTGTTCGAGGTGGACGAGGACGTGGTGCGGAAGTATCGGGAATTTGCCGAGTCGGGGCGCGCGAGGGAGATTGCCGGCACAGTGCTGGCCGCGCTCCGCAATGGAGGCAGGATGTTTTTCACGGGCTGCGGTTCCACCGGCCGGCTCAGCATCCAACTGGTGTCCATTTGGCGCGACTTCTGGCAACAGTGGAGGGTCCGACATCCGAAATCCGAGATCCGGAGCGAAGCTGAGTTTCCCCACGTTGGCGGCGACGGGGATTTTGAGAATCGCGCCTTTCCCGTCATGGCCGGGGGCGATTTTGCCCTCATCAAGGCTGTCGAGGGTTTCGAGGATTTCACCGCGTTTGGCAAGAAGCAGATTGGCGATCTTGGCGTGAACAGGAAGGATGTCGTGTTCGCCATCACGGAGGGAGGCGAGACCTCCTTTGTCATCGGCACGGCGTGGAAGGGGGTGGAGGTCGGCGCCAAGGTTTATTTTGTCTATAACAATCCTGACGACGTGTTGTGCGAGCACGTGCAGCGAAGCCGTGAAGTCATTCAAGAACCACGCATCGAAAAGATCAACCTGACCACCGGGCCGATGGCCATCACCGGCTCGACCCGGATGCAGGCGACGAGCATTCAACTGGCCGTGCTGGTGACGGTTCTGGAGATCGTGGTGCGGGAGTTGACCGGGTTGCCGGACAAATCGCAGTTGGGGTTGCCGGCCGAGGACAGGGTGTCCGCGGAGGAAAAGCGCGAGGTCCATTCGGTGATCAACGCCCAGGCCATTGCGAGTGATTTCGCGCACCACCTCGCCGAGCTTCACGCCACGCTGGAGTCTCCCGCGCTGCTCGCTCAACTGGCGCGACTCGTGGCGCGGGAAGAGTCCGTCTATCGCTCCGGACGGAAGGTCAACTACTTCGCGGACCGGCTGGGCATTGACATGCTCACGGACACGACCGAGCGCTCGCCCACGTATTGCACCCCGCCCTTCCGCAAATTCGACGACGCCACGGCGACCGAGTCGTGGGCATTTCTTTATGTGCCTTATGCCAACTCCAACGAGGCCTGGGAGCGCCTGTGCAAACGGAAGCCGCGCTGCGTCGAATGGAAGCCCGAAGAGGTGCGCGGCCTTGTGCCGGACGAGAGGTTTGCCCGGACGGCTGAAATCATCGGCAAGATCAGTTATGCGGAGTTGATGCGCTTCCGTATCGGACTGGACGGCCTCAAGGATCGCCCGCTTGCCGAGAAGGATTGCGCGGTGGCGCTGGTGCGCCAGGATGAAATGGATTCCTTGTTCTTGCCCGAAGGCTTTTTCCGCCGACAACTGGACACCGCGAGGCAGGCCGGGGCGAAGACGGGCCTGATCTTTCTGGGCAGCACGGACGCTTGTGCTCAGGTGAAGGAGTTTGTCGCACAATGGAATCCGGATTGCGCGGCGGTGCTGCTGCCGGTGGCGAATTCCGGTTTGTTGAACGGCGCGATGCGGGTGGGCTTGAAGATGCTGCTCAACGCGCTTTCCACCTGCACCATGGTCCGGCTGGGGCGCGTGATGGGCAATTACATGATCTGGGTGGTGCCGAGCAACTTGAAGTTGATTGACCGCGCGACGCGTTACATTCAGCGGCTGACGAACCTGGGCTACGAGGAGGCGAATCACCTGTTGTTCGAGGTGATTGAGTACGTCGAGCCGCGCATGAAAGCCGACCAGGCGTATCCGCCCGTGGTGGGCGTGAGTGTGATGCGGCAGCAGCACGGGTTGAGCAATGAAGCAGCGGAGCGGCGGCTGAGGGAGGAGATGGGATAGGCGCGATTCACTTAGTTGGCCCTATACAGTTCCGGCCCGACTTGTTAAGGTTCATTCACCTATGACACTTGATGACATTCTTTTGGAGGCGGAGGAGAAGATGCTCAAGACCGAGCAAGTGGTGGTGAATGAATTTGCCGGTGTGCGTACCGGCAAGGCCTCGCCGGCGCTTGTGGAAAACATCCTCGTGGAAGTCTATGGCTCGAACATGCGCGTCCGTGAACTGGCAGGCATCACCACGCCCGAGCCGCGCACACTCGCGATCCAGCCGTGGGATGCCAGCACGATTCATCCCATCGAGAAGGCGATTCAGAAGGCCAACCTCGGGCTGAACCCGGCCGTGCAGGGCAAATTGATCCGCATTTTTTTTCCCGAACTCAGCACCGAACGCCGGCAGGAATTCGTGAAGATCGTCCGGAAGATGGCCGAAGATGGACGCGTGGCCATCCGTCACGTGCGCCGCGACGCGATGGACCAGTTGAAGAAACACGCCCATGACAGCGGCGTGACCGAGGACCAGGAGAAACAGGCCGAGAAGGAATTGCAGAAACTCACGGACGATTACGTGGCCAAGATTGACCAGCACCTGGCCCACAAGGAGAAGGAAATCATGACGGTGTGACCCGCGGTTGCGGTCAAGCTCAGGCGGCTTGCGCCTTGGCGTCGTGGCTGGTCGGGTGGCTGGAATGATTCTCCAATTCGGCGATGCGCCGTTCCAGGCGCTCGAGGGCACTCTGCAACTGGACCGCGCCGGATTCCGTGAGCAGCGCCGCGGGCGGCGGAGTTTCAAGCGGCAGCCGGCCCAGGGCCGAACTGGAGAGCACCACCGTCAGCCGGTTGACGGCGCGGGTGGAGAGCAGCGCCACGACCAGCATACAGGCAAACAGCAAACCGGTAAGCCCGACGACCATCGCGAGGATGCGTCGGTTCGAGGCGCGCATGAATTCGAGGTCCTGCGCCCGCTGTGCCGAGAGGGTCTCGTTCAACGTATCGAGCCGGGCCAGGGTCGAGTCCACGCCACGAGACCAGACTGCGGCCATTTCTGTCCGGGTCTGTTCGATGGCCCGCAGGGTTTCGTTCTGCTGCGACCGAAGTTGTTCAAGCGCCACTTGTTGCGCCTGCCATTCCAGGAGCAGTTCCTCCAGGAGCGGTTCGGGCCACAGGGGAGACCACGCCTCCTGCGACCAACCGGTGGGCGTCAACGAGCGAAGGAGGAGAAGGCAGGCAACGAAGCCTGCTGCGAGGCGTTTGATTTGCCGATACAGCCGCATGGCTCGGAACAGCAAGACCCACAGTAAAGCGGTGTTGGTTGGAGGCAAGCCAAAATCCACTTCACCAGGGATCCATTTCATGTCCCGCTCCGGTCTCGGGACACGCCACTCCGGGAGGCGGCTGGCGGGCGGGTGGAAAGCAGGCAGCGCCTGGCCGCCGATGGCGCTAACGCCAGGTCGTGGAGTTGGTCCGCGCCGGTTCGAAGCGAATGACAGTTTCCCCGGGCTTGGCGTAACCGAGGGTCTCGCGGGCCAGACGTTCGACCACCTTCGGGTCATTGCGCAGCGCTTCGATGGAGGCGCGCAGGCGTTTCTCCGTTTCCAATTCCTTGAGGATTTGCGCGTCGAGTTGCAGCACGCGCTTGCGGTATTGCTCGTTCTGCCGGATGACCGGCAGATAAGAGATGCCCACCCCGAGCAGCAACGCGACCAGCACGAGGAAGATCACCACGCGCGTGAGCTTGCTCCAGATGCCGAGGTCAACGTTCATCGCGCCCAGTTATACAGTTTGCCGCCGGCAACGGAAGCAGAATTATTCAACGCGCCAGCCGCCGCCAGGATTGCAGCTTTCCCTCCGGGCCAAAAACCAGCCGCAGGAAATAGTCCGGGGTGTAGGTGTCCACATACGCGGGATAGTAGGGCCCGTAATAAGCCCACGGGGTGTAGCCAAAGACCGGCGCAACGTAAACATAGCCCCGGCGCGTCAACCAATCGGCCACAATCGTGCCATCCGCCAGGGTCGCGTGTTTGTCCGGCGGACCCAGTTCGAGGATGGCCTGGTCGTAGGTGTAGTTGCCGACGCGGCCCGCCCAATCAATCTTCCGCGAGGCGCAGCCGGTCAGGAGAATCAAGATGGCCACAATTGCCGGCAGGAGTCCGCGCATGGCGCCGGTGACCGGAAACATCTTCATGTCGGGAGCATAGCCCGGCCGGCGCGGAACGCAACCGCCCTCCCTCAGGCTCTCACACGGCCGGCCACGAACCTTCGGCGCGTTCCCCGGCGGTCGTGCAATCGTTCCGCGGCGTGTTTGACGATCCAACCGGACTCTTCGAGCGCGGTTTCGGCGCGGACGCGGCTTGCGCCGGTCAAAGACTGCACGATGCGCACGGCGCGCTCACGCAACTTCGCGTTCGCGGGCACGACGTCCACCATGAGGTTGCTCATGACTTTTCCGAGGCGCACCATGGCCAGCGTGCTGATGAGGTTCAACACCAGCTTGGTGGCCGTGCCGGCTTTGAGACGAGTCGAACCGGTCAGAATTTCCGGACCGAGGTTGGGTGCGATCACCAGACTCGGACGCAAAGCGCGGGGGATTTCCAGGAACGGGTTGAAGCAAAGCAGAATGGTCTTTGCCCGGCGACGCCTGGCTGCTCCGAGCGCGCCCCAGACGAAGGGTGTCGTCCCGCTGGCGGCGATGCCAAGCACCAGGTCCTTGGCGCCGATGTGGCGGTTCATGATCTCCCTGGCACCCGCGGCACGATCGTCTTCCGCACCCTCGACCGATCGCCGCAACGCAACATCGCCTCCGGCAATGATCCCTTGCACCATGTCCGGCGCCGCCCGGAATGTGGGCGGACACTCGCTGGCGTCCAACACCCCCAGCCTTCCGCTCGTTCCCGCCCCGACATAAAACAACCGACCGCCCCGGCGAAAAGTCCGTGCCACACATTCCACCGCGCGAGCCAGTTCCCGGCGATGTTTCAGCAGGATGCGCGGCACTTTGGCTTCCTCCGCAAGCATCAACCCAATCGCATCGCTCACGGAAATCGTGTCCAAATTCCACGACCGTGGATTGCGCCGCTCGGTGGGGGAAAGGCGGCTGGACCGGACCCGCAGCGGGTCAGGTCGGCGGTGCAAGGGCTTCGCGGAACGGCGCATGGCGGCATTATTCGGCGCTGGAGTTGGTTTTCCAATCATTTACCGCAGAGTGGATATTCCTGTTCGAACCGGGTATTCATTCGACGTGACACAAATCGAACAGGACATCCTGCAAAAGCTGGTCGAGCTGGACGAGGCGGTGCAAGCCATGCGCACGGCCAACCCCAAACCGAATTTGCTGCCGCTCTTCACGAAGCTCGATGACTTGGCGGCGCAGTTGCCGCCGGAGACCGATCCGGAGTTGAAGCACTTCCTTCAGCGCAAGAGTTACGAAAAAGCCCGGGCCCGGTTGGAGGGGCGTGTCGCCGCCCGCGGCTCGTGCGGCCCCTGAGTCTGAACCGGCGGCCGATTTTGCGGGTGGCTGCGTTGGCACCGATTCGGTTTTTGTCCGATTAAGCGGGAATACTCATGATGCTGGACGATACGATCGCGGCAATCGCCACGCCGATTGGAGAAGGCGGACTGGCGGTCATCCGCCTTTCCGGTTCGCAAGCACTGGCCGTGGCTGACCGGAGTTTCCTGCCCGTCGGGAGACACTCGCGCAAGCCCAGCGAGGCCTCCACCCACACCATTCTTTACGGCAAGGTCGTGCGAGATGGCAAACAGGTGGACGAGGTGCTGGTGGCCGTGATGCGCGCCCCGCGCACCTACACCCGCGAGGACGTGGTGGAAATCACCTGCCACGGCGGACTGCTTGCGGCGAAGGCGGTGCTGGACGCCGTGCTCGCCAACGGCGCGCGCCTGGCGTTGCCCGGGGAATTCACGCGGCGCGCGTTTCTCAACGGCCGGCTCGACCTTGCCCAAGCCGAGGCGGTGGCCGATTTGATTCATTCACGCACCGAACTGGCCCTTCGCGCCGCCAATGAACAACTCGCCGGCAAGCTTTCGCAACGGATCAACCAGTTGCGCGATGACCTCATGAACGTGCTGGCGCACGTCGAGGCGCACATTGATTTTCCCGACGAAGACATCGCGCCCGACACCCGCGAGCAACTGTTTTCTCGACTCGAGCAGGCGCTGGTGTTCATGGATGAACTCCTGCGCACGGCCAATGAAGGCCAAATCCTGCGGCGCGGCATTCGCACCGCCATCATCGGGCGCCCCAACGCGGGCAAGTCCAGCCTGCTCAACCAACTGCTCGGGCGTGACCGGGCCATCGTGTCGCCGATTCCGGGCACGACACGCGACACCATCGAAGAAACCGCCAATGTGCGCGGGCTGCCGGTGGTGTTCATTGACACGGCCGGCCTGCGCGAAGCACAGGACGAAATCGAGAGCGAGGGCGTGCGCCGCAGCCATCAGAGCCTCGGCACGGCGGAATTCATTCTGCACGTGCTCGACGCTTCCGAGCCGCTGAACTCCGAGGATGAGAAGCACCTGGCGCAGTTCGCCGGCAAAAAGCGCATCCTGGTGCGGAACAAGATTGATCTGCCGGAACAACTGGATCTCGCTGCGTTGGAGCGATGTGCTGGAGTTTGTTCGGTCGAGAGAGGGAAGTCCGGACTCGAACCCGCGTGTGGCGTCCCCATGGTGGGCGTCTGCTGCCTCACGGGCAAAGGCATCGAACAACTCAAAGACGCGATCAAGGAACTGGTCTGGTCGGGCGAAATCAAATCCGAAATGCTGGAAGTGATGATCAACTCGCGTCATCAGGACGCGTTGAACCGTGCCCGCATGGCCACGGCGCAGACCCTGGACGCCTTGCGGGCAGATGCGCACCTGGACCTGGTGGCGGTGGATTTGCGGATTGCCGTGAATGCCGTCGGTGAAGTCGTGGGCAGGACCACGACCGAGGACTTGCTGGACTCCATTTTCAGCCAGTTTTGCATCGGGAAGTGATCCCGACCCAAGGCGGCGCGCACTCGGCCGAGGTTACTTGTCTCGAATCAACTCGTAGATGTTCAGGTAGTGCTGGCCGGGGTGGTTCCACGAGTAGTCGCATCTCATCCCATTGATCATCAATTCCCGGAAATGCTGTGGATACGAATACCACATGCCGATGGCGCGATGCAGGGCGGATTCGATGCCGGGCGCGTTGAAGTCGTTGAACACATAGCCGTTGCGCTCGTAGTAGGGTTTGTCGGAAAAATTCGCATCGAACACCGTGTCCGCCAGCCCGCCGGTGTTGCGCACGATTGGGACGGTGCCGTATTTGAGACCGATCATCTGCGTCAGACCGCATGGTTCGAAGAGGCTGGGCACAATGATCATGTCCGCGCCGGCATAGATGAGGTGCGAAAGTTCTTCGTTGAAACTGAGTTCCAGGTGGCAGTCGGGGTTGTCGTTGTAGTGCTGTTTCAATCCCCAGAAATGGTGGGCAATGCGCCCATCCGGGCTGGTGCCAAGGAGCAGAAACTGGCAGCCATGACTCAGGCAATAGTGGATCGCGTGGGTGATGAGCGGCACGCCTTTTTGATGATCGAGCCGGCCGATGTAACAGACGATGGGCTTGAAAGCATCCTGCAACCAGAACCGGTTGCGCAGCGCCTTCTTGTTCTCAAATTTCTTGTCGAGCGTGGCGATGCCGTATTGATGCGGGATGTGGCAATCAATCTCGGGATTCCAGACATTGTAATCCACCCCGTTGAGCACGCCGCCGAGCTTGTTGCGATGCACATGCAGCGTATGGCCCAGGCCATAATTCTGGGACGTGTGCATGATCTCCCAGGCGTACTTCGGCGAAACCGTCGTGACGAAGTTTGAATAGACAATGCCGCCCTTCATCAGGTTGATGGCACTGTGATTGAAATTGTCCCGCAACCTGTCCGGGTGATAGAAATGAGCGTGGTTGTTCAGGCCGGTGGCGCGCAGGATGTGTTCCCGCGTCACGCCCTGATGCTGGAGGTTGTGCAGCGTGAAACAGACGCGCGGATGCGTCATCCCGATGCGCTGGTAGATTTCGTAAAGCAACACCGGCACCAGCGCCGTCTGCCAGTCGTGACAATGGATCACGTCGGGATGTTTGTTGCTCTTGAGCATGAACTCCAGGGCCGCCCGGCAGAAGAAGGCGAAGCGCTGGTCGTCGTCGTGATGACCGTAGAAGATGCGGCGATGAAAGAAGTTCTGGTCCGAGTGCGGCTCGATGAAGAAGCACTTGCGCCCGTGGACAAACCCGAAGTAGATGCTGCAATGAACCGCGTGGTGATACCACGGCACCCACAGGTCCTTGAACGCGAGTTGCAGGTCGTAAATCTGGTCGTAGCGCAGGCAATCGTACTTCGGCAGGATGATCTCGACGGAGTTGCCGCGAATCTCCAGTTCGCGGGTCAAGCCAAAGACCACGTCGCCCAGCCCGCCCACTTTGGCAACCGGCGCGCACTCGGAGGCAATTTGGATGATATACATGTCGGCTAAGTTCGAAGTCCGAAAGCCGAAAGCCAAGCCAGCTCCGGGATCCCAAGTCCGGACTCCTCGGATTGGTCGTATTGGCAAACCGGGCCAGTAGTTCCGATTGCGGTGCTCGGGCTTCTTTCGGATTTCGTCATTCGGATTTCGGCTTCGGGTTCGTTTGCATTTTTCCCATCGCCTTGTCGAGCAAATGATACGTCTGCTCCAAATCATCGAACGAGCGATGCACCCACCGGCTGCCCCAATAAAAATTGCAGCTAGTCTCCGCCGTCAGCAGATGATCATAGGCGCGCACGATCAGGTGCCGGATTTCGTCGGTGTCAGCCATTGTGGCGGCCTGTTGATCGAACGTCTTCTTAACCTGCCAGTAGTAATCGCTGGCCCGCTTGATCTCGTCGAAGCCCTTCTTTTGCAGCAGCGACCCGGTCCATTGCGTAAAGTCGCCGCCCCAATGATGCTCCGTGTTCCACGCCCCGCGATACACCTCCACCTCCTCGGTCGGCGGAAAGCGCCGCAGGTATTCGCTGATGTGAAGCGGCGTGAACCCAAGCGTCCCCGCGCGGTAGCGATCGAGAATCGGCTTGTAGAAAAAGCCCCAGAAACCCGACTCCACCTGGGTCGTGCGAAACCAGCCGCCGTTTTCGCCGTCGGTCCAGGTCGTGACCAGCGCGGGAAAGTCGCAGAATTTGGTCCGCTCGTGGACTTCATGCTGAAACCAGCCGGGGTCGAGGCCGGAGAGTTGCGCGTTGGACAACTCCCGGTCGCGTGGCACGACGACGATTTCCGCGCCGCCGTAGCGGGCCAAATAGGGGCGATAGCGCAATTCCTCCCAGCGCATCTCGCGCTTGGGTTTGAGGTAAATCGAATCCACCAGCACGTATTGGTAGCCGTGCCGTTTCAACATCGGAATCATCTCCATGCAGAAACCCATCTCCGGCGGCCAGAAGCCGGAGAAGGTTTCCCGGCCCAACAGATGCCTTCCCAGCCCCAGCCACCATTCTGTCTGCGCGTCCCAATCTCCCGACGGAATCAACGGATACACCGGATGAAAAAGTCCGCTGCCCACGAACTCGATGTTCGAGCAGCGATAGCGATGCAGGAAATCGGCGATGTCCACCACGTCGCCAAACGTTTCGCGAATGCCCGGGTCTTCTAGTTGTTTGAGCAGCGTGCCGGAAAAGCTGACATGCAACCGCGCCACGTCCCAGTATTGATCGAGCATCCGCGTCACGCGGTCATAGCACCACAGAATCTGCCGGGCCTCCCAGCGCTCGCCGGAATTGTGCAGCGTCACCAGATTCCCGAGCGGCTGGTGCATGTGCAATCCGAGCGCGTGATAGATTTCAGGCATGAGCAAAGGTGAGCGAGTGGCGCAAGCAAGATGCCGTGGGCTGGACAAGAAGTCTGGTGCAACGACTGCCCTTGCCCGCTCCTTCAGGAGAGGGAACAGCAATGGGCGGCACTTGAAATCTTAGACAAGCATCCGACAGGCTCCGTCGCTGGTATTGGGAGAAGTCCGCGAACAAATCTTCCTCTCCCTGGGGGTGAGGGCGAGCCTGACGCAGGATTCCTTGCGGGAAACTCATGGGTTCACGCCACTTTCGGAACTGCTGGCTCTTTCATTTCCGGGGTATCGTCCTGCGATTCTCTCGCTTGCTCGGTTCCTTTTCTTGTTGCGTGCGATTCCACCTTCTCCGGCCTGAACGCAATGATGCTCAAGGGCGGGAGGGTGAATTGCGCCGAGCAAGGTTGATTGTGGCACTCCACTTCCTCGGCCGTGACGCCGCCCATGTTGCCCACGTTGCTGCCGCCATAGACCGCCGCGTCACTGTTCAAAACTTCCAGCCATTTGCCCGGTTGTGGCAGGCCAAGCCGATACTTGAACCGCGGCACCGGCGTCAGGTTCAGGATCACCACAAGTTCGCTGGCGCGCTCCGGTTCCTGGCGCAGGAACGAGAGCACGCTGTTCTCGTGGTCGGAGGCATCAATCCACACGAATCCGCCCGCGTCGTAATCCGACTCCCACAAGCAAGGCTCGGCGAGGTAGAGTTGGTTCAAGTCGCGCACGAACTGCTGCGTTCCCTTGTGATAAGGTCCGGCCTCCAGGAGCCGCCAGGCAACTTCTCCGTTCGCGTTCCATTCACTGCTCTGGCCGATTTCGCCGCCCATGAACAGGAGGTTCTTGCCCGGGAAAAGCCATTGGTAACCCAACAATGTCCGCAGGTTGGCGAAGCGCCGCCAGTCATCGCCCGGCATCCGGGCCAGGAGCGAGCCCTTGCCATGCACCACTTCATCGTGCGAGAGCGGCAGGATGAAATTCTCGTGGTGGTGATAGATCATCGCGAACGTCAGGTCGTTTTGATGATACTTGCGGTAAACCGGGTCGCGCTTGAAGTATTCCAGCGTGTCGTGCATCCAGCCCATGTTCCACTTGAACGAGAAGCCCAGCCCGCCCACGTAAGGGGGTCGCGTGACTTGCGGCCAGGCGGTGGATTCCTCCGCGATGGTCATCACCCCGGGGAATTCCGTATGCACCAGATGATTGAAATGCCGCAGGAAATCAATCGCCTCCAGATTCTCGCGGCCGCCGTACTTGTTGGGAATCCATTCGCCGTGTTTGCGGGAGTAATCGAGGTACAGCATCGAGGCCACGGCGTCCACGCGCAACCCGTCTATGTGGAAGCGGTCGCACCAGAACAGCGCGTTGGCGATGAGGAAATTCGCCACCTCGTGCCGGCCATAGTTGAAGATCAACGTGCCCCAATCCTGATGCGCGCCTTTGCGCGGGTCTTCGTGTTCGTAAAGCGCCGTGCCGTCAAAACGCGCCAGCGCCCAGTCGTCGCGCGGAAAATGCGCCGGCACCCAGTCCACAATCACGCCGATCCCCGCCTCATGCAGCGCGTTGACGAGAAACTGAAAATCCTCGGGCGTCCCGTAACGGCTGGTGGGCGCGTAAAACCCCGTCACCTGATAGCCCCACGACGGATAAAACGCGTGCTCCGCCACCGGCATGAACTCGACGTGCGTAAAGCCCATTTCCTGGAGATACGCAATCAGCGGCCCGGCCAGCTCGCGATAGCCGAACGATTCACTGACGGACTTTTTACGCCACGAACCGAGGTGCAGTTCGTAAATGCTCACGGGCGAACGCAACGGATCGCTCTTCCGACGCTTCGTCAGCCACGCCTGATCCGTCCACTTGAACTTGCGGGTGTTCCAGACGATGGCGGCGTTCTTCGGCGGCACCTCAAAGAAGAAGCCGTACGGGTCCGTCTTCAATCCGATGCGCCCGTGATGACTGCGAATCTCGAACTTGTAGTGCGCGCCCTCGCCGACGCCCGGCACGAACAATTCCCACACGCCCGACGACCCGAGCGCGCGCATCAGATGACGCCGTCCGTCCCAGCCGTTGAAATCGCCCACCACACTGACGCGCTGCGCGTTCGGCGCCCAGACGGCGAAGCTGGCGCCCGCCACGCCGTCAACAGTGCGAAGCTGTGCCCCCATCTTTTCGTAGGCGCGCCGCTCATCGCCCTTGCCGAACAGATACAGGTCGTGCTCGCTCAGCGTGGGCAGGAACGAATACGGATCGCGCGTCCGCTGGAGGTTGCCCGGCCCGTCCGTCACGGCCAGTTCGTAGGGGTAAACTCCGTTCGCGGTGCTGATCGCGCCCTCAAAGACTCCGGCCTCGTGAATTCTCTGAAGCTCGAATTTCGGAGCATCCTGCTCCCGAAGCGGATGCGCCTCCACTTTGGCGGCCCCGGGAACAAACGCCCGCACCACGACGCCGGCGTTGCCATCAAGCGCATGCATGCCGAGCACATTGTGCGGCGAGCGATGTTTGAGTTCGACCAGGCTGCGGAGTTCGTCCGAGGAAAGCTTCATGCGCGGCGAGGTTACCAGAAGCCGGGGCGAGAGCAACCTTTCCGGCAGGAGAGGGGTTTGGAGTTGACGACCGCTCCAGCTCCAGGCCCGGGAAATGCGCGCCGCGCCGCTGTCTGTCCACTCCGTCCCGCGCCACCGCATCACGGTGGCAATTGTTCGATGAGGAAGAAGCGGGCCGGACCCGCGGTGGAGTTGGTCAAACTGGTGGTCGCCCCAGCCGAGGGAATCGGTCCGGCAAACGGCGTAAACGAGACCGCGAGGTCGGTGGTGGAATGGACCCGGTAATTGCCGTTGGAGGCGCTGTTCCAAGTGATGACCAGTTGGCCTCCGGGCAACATGGTCACACCGGCCAGCGGCGCACCCCCTGGAGGTTGGCCGGCATCCGGCGGATGCCAGATGGCAAATCCGTAGGATGGCTTGCCACCCGCCGTGGCGAAATAACCGCCTACATGGAGCGCGTCGCCTTGAAAGGCGAGCGCGCGAATGACCGGCGGGTTCAACACCGTGCCCGGCGCCACGCCGCTGCCCAAGGGCGACCAGGCGCTGCCATTCCAGCGAGCGATGCCATTGGCCAGAATCCCGCCGGCGTTGGTGAAGCGCCCTCCCACATAGACATCGCTGCCTTTCACAGCAATCGCGGCCACGAAATCATTGGTGGTGCTGCCGATTCCGCCGCCCAAGGCTGACCAGGAACTGCCGTTCCACTTCGCGATGTTCGTGATGCCTGCGGCAGTGTTGGTGAACTGTCCGCCGGCGTACAAGTCGGTGCCGTTCGTGGCCAGGACCATCACCGTGCCGGCCAGGCCACTGCCCACGGCCGACCATGCGGTGCCGTTCCAGCGGGCGATGCCGGGGGTGTTCACGCCACCCGCGTTGGTGAGAGCGCCGCCCACGTACAAATCGTTCCCCGAGAACGCGAGGGCGAGCACTTCGCCGTTCACGCTGGAATTCGGGGAAGTTCCGACCGTCTGCCAGTTGGTAAAGTACCGCGCGATGTTGGTCGCCATCTGCCCGCCAGCTTGCGTGAAGATGCCCCCGGCATACACGGTGCCGTCACCGGCAACCGCAATGGCCCGGACCAACCCATTGGTGCCGAAATAGCGCAGACCCGCACCCAGACTGGACCAAAGGGTACCGTTCCAACGAGCGATGCCGAAGGCCGGGAAACCAGTGCCGTTGGTGATGCCGCCAGCGAAGGAGCCTCCGACATAGACGTTGGTTGCGCTGGCCGCAATCGCGCGGATTTCAGCAAACTGGAAATCCGCGTTTCCGACCGAACTCCATCGGTTGCCATCCCATGAAGCGATATTCCCCCCGAACACACCACCTGCGCGGGAGAACCAGCCGCCCGCATAGACATTGGTGGTGTGGCTGGTCAGGACATGCACGGCGTTGTCCATGCCCTGGCCCAAAGCCCACCAGTTGGTTCCGTCCCAGCGCGCGGCGTTATAGGCGTGCAACCCGCCCGCGTCCAGAAAGGCCCCACCTGCGTAGAGACCGTCGTCCGCGTAAGCGAGGCCATTCACGACACTCGCGGTCTGGATTCCGGTTCCGACCGCCGACCAGTTTGCGCCATCCCATTTCGCCATGTTCCTCGTGGTGATACCGCCAGCGGCGTTGATGCCTCCGGCCACGTAGAGATTCGTGCCGTCGGCGACCATGGTGAAGATGCCCACGGCGGCTGCGGTGATGCCGGCGCCCACGGAAGACCAGTTGGCGCCGTTCCAGCGGGCGATTCGTTTTACGTCCACGCCAACCGAGTTCGTGAGGAACGTGCCGCCCACGTACAAATCGTTGCCGACGACCGCCAGTGCATACGCGGTAACCGCCAGGGGGCCGAACTCGCCGGGCAACGCGTGCCAGTTCGCACCGTCCCAACGTGCAATCGTCTGGATCGTGGTGAGACCGATATTAAAATTGAAATCGCCGCTGGCATACAAGTCCCCTCCCATGAACGCAATGGCGCGCACAGAGCCGGCGCGACCCAATCCGCCCCCCACGGCCGACCAACCAACGCCATTCCAACGGGCGATGTTGCTGACGGTGATCCCACCAGCATTTGTGAAGCGCCCGCCCACATACAGGTCGTTGCCGTTGAACGCCAGCGCATAAACCCGGTCGCCCGTAATGCCGCCGCCCAAGGCCGACCAGTTCGCGCCGTCCCACCGCGCCACATTTGTTGCGCTCACGCCGCCAGCCGAAGTGAACTCTCCGCCCACGTAAACCTCGTTGCCCCGTGTCGCGAGGGCATACACCTGACCGTTGATGCCGCCGCCCACCGACGCCCAACTCCGGCCATTCCAGACGGCGATGTTCGTGGCGCTGACGCCGACACCAACGGCGGTTGAACCACCCACGGTGATGAAACTCCCCCCGACATACACGTTGCTCCCGCTGCTGGCCACGGCCCGCACTTGCGGGCCTTCCACCAAGGACCAGGCAAACCGGTCGTCCCAGAGGTCGTCGTCGTCCGCCCACAGACCGGTTGAGAAGGCCGAGGTCAGCAACGCGAGCAGCAGGCCAGTGAGGGATCGAGGCCGCAAGTAATTCTTACAGAAGGACGGATTGGTCGGCGGGACAAGCCCAAACCGATGATCGAGTAGCGCCGGGGTAAGTGGGGGCATGGGATTCCTTTTGAGGTCTGGTTGGGCGTCTGGCACGCAGCACAAAGTTCAAAGCACGGGTCATGAGCGGATTGCGGGGTGACGCATCCTAGATGACACGTCAGCGGGTGCGACGTCAAGAGCAGACTGACGACGAGGCCAGACTGGGCGCATCTCATTTTCTTGCAGGGGGCGCCGAGGCGATGCCGTAGCGCGGACTTCCAGTCTGCCGGGTCGCGGATTTCCAATCCGCAAACGCGGCGAATTCCTGGCCTGCCACGCCGTGCCTGG
>WYBW01000183.1 GCA_011525685.1 Verrucomicrobiia bacterium | reverse complement strand
GGCATTGCTGAAACCCAGAGTCAACCTGGCGGTGTTGGACATTTGCGGCCCGGCCACCGCCTGCCAGTTCGGGTCGGACAGTGACCGCTTGACCCAGACCTGGTACGGCCCGCAGGCGTTCTGCCAAGTCAAGGTGGTTTGGTTGCTGACCACTTGAATGCCGGTGATGCGAGGGACGGCCGGCATGCCGCCCGGCGTGGGTACGGTGACATGACTCTTCTCCGCGGCGACCAGCCCCGCTCCCAGACCCCCGAGGCAAAGGCCGAACGCCAACAGACGGTGCGTGAGTGAAGGCACGGCGAATCTCATATAACTCCATGCACGCGATGGCAAGCTCATCGGCCGCCCGCCGTCCGGACAGCCCGGGTGTCCCCATCGCTGGCTATTACGAAAGCGCTCCATCAGCTTGTGACACGAATTTAAGCGGCGGCGCCCGGCGGGCTATCCCGTTCTTGTCCATCTCGTCACATTTCTTGTCCTGTACTGCCGCACACCGGACTGGCGCAGCCATTTCGCGAACCAGGCGCGCCACAGCAAAAGGCCCTCCCCGCGGATCGGGGAGGGCCATGAACAACTCAAACCACGAACGAAGCCCGGCGCCCGAACCTCATGGTGTGCTAACCACTCGGTAGAATTGTTGTGCGTTGTTCCGCGTCGGCGTCACGAAGCTGTAGGCGCTCCCGGTGCCCGCCACGGGTGTGCCAACGTTCTGCCAGCCGCCGCCCAAATTGGAGATGGCTTGAAGCTGGTAGCTCTTGCCGACTTCGGTGTTGAACACCACTTCGGCGGCGGTGTAGATCTGGATGGTGTTCGTTCCGCCCGGGGTGGGACCGGCATTCACCCACACCACACCTTCCGGCAGCACCACACCGGGCACGGTGGGATCAAGGCCGAGGGCGTACTTCAGCCAGTTGGGAACTCCATCCCCCGCCGGGGTGGCATTGGGCGCGGCGTTCGGATTGTTGACCGTGCCAAAGTACTGAATCTGCCAGGCGTCCGGCAGGCCATCGGAGTTGCCATCGCCCGTCAGGTCCGCAATCGAAGCCTTCAGCAGACCGACGGCGTAGGCGACGTTATGCACGCCGTAGCTGCCGTCGTAATAAACGAACTGGTAATTATAGGCCGCGCGCAACTGCTGCTTGGTGTAGGCAGCCGTGATGGAAATCGTGGGCTGGCCGATCGGCGGGAGCAAACGCGCCAGTTGAGCCAGCAGCCCTTTGACCTCCGTTTGAACCCCGTTGACGGTCCCGTCGCCATCGTAATCCTGCCGCTTCAGGTTGAAAGTCGTGACGTTTCCGTGGCACTGCACGCACGAGCCGGTCAGATGCACGTCGTCGCTCGGATCGTTGGGAGTGCCGCCGTCCCAACCCGGCCGGAACGTGTGCCCACCCACGTTGCCAAAGGCCGGGTGCGAGGCGCTCACATTCTGCAGATGGCACGCCACGCAACTGTCCTGCACCACCTCGCGGTGCGCGGAACTGGGGATTTGCTTGCCGTAGGTGATGGCATTGGCGCCCGCCAGCATGTCGGCTTGTGGCCCGTAGTGCGGCCCGAAGTTGCCGCTTCCGGTGGTGCTCTCCACGTAACTGACCGCCTCGCGCCGGGCCATGTGACAGTTCATGCAAATCTGTCCCTTGCCGCCGTTCGCAATGGTCGTGATGTTGTCCATCAACTTCACGGGCTCCACCGTGCGCAACATGCTGGGATGCACCCCGTCCTTGCTGTGAGGATCGTGACAGGCCGCGCAGGTGATCGCCTCGTAGGCCGTACGTTGCTGGTTTTGCGGTTTGCCGTCCACGTAGTCGGCAAATCCCATGGCGGCGTGACAACGGACACAAGCCGCGCGGGCCTCGCCCGTGGGCGTGCGGGTGGCGACCGCATGGAGCGAGTTACCCCACTCGACACCCTTGACATGATACGGCTCCGAGTCGTGGCATTGCGCGCAATCGCCGGCGCTGAAGCTGACGGCAATCCGGTTGGTGTTGCCCAAGGAAAACGCGTGCTCGCTGCCGGGCCCGTGGCAGCTTTCACACTGCACATTGCCCTTTTCGCGCAACGCCTGCGGCATGGCCAGCCAGTTGCCATTGGTCAGGCTCAAGGGGAACGTCCAGCCGGTCTGCGCCTGGACGTCGTCAAAACCACCGTTCACCGCCAGCGGATTCGTGTCGTACCCGACCGAGTGACACTTGATGCAGTTCTGGTTGAAGTGGCTGCCGTAATGACCGTCCACCGCGTTCGTCAGGGCGGTGGCGTGATGCGTTAGCGACCAGGGCGTCATCATGTCGGGCAGATACCCGCCGCTGTGGCAGAGCTGGCAGTAATTGTTGCCCATGTAGGTGCCCGCTGTGACTTCGCGGGTCAGGACGAGATTCCCGCCGTTGGTGGCCACCGTCGCGGTGACGAGATATTGACCGCTGACATCCGGGCGGAGCAATTGCCGGGAAGCCAGCTTGTAGAATCCCCGGTCGCCGGGGTTGTAGATGGGCATCGTGGGAGGCAGCGGACTGGGCTCGAGAGCCGCCGCGGAACCGAGCGGCCTCGAGGTCAACACCCAGGTCACTCCCAGGATGTTGGAATCGGCGATGGTGGTCCGGACCTGCGCCTCGAGATACACGGGCTGGCCGATCCCGACGGTGAACAGACCGCCGGACACCTGGGAGTTCGCCGGCAACCCGTAGTCTTTGATTTCCTGCGGGGTCAGGGCGCGGGCGCCGATCTGGCCTAATTGGGTGGGTTGGGCGTGTGAGGTGACGATGCCAGCCGCCATCGCTGCGACGATCCACAGACGGGAGGTTAGCCGGCTCCTGGTATTTTGCGATTTCATAGTTGCTCTCTTGGTTGTTGGAACGAGAATTTCGATGGTCCTGCCATTGCGCATCGCGGCGACATTAAACCCACCCCGGTAAGTGGCTACTCCGCGATTGCCAAAAAGACAACATGGATTGGCCAACCAACGGCAGTTGACGGCGGGGACTTGCCGCTCCTTTCTTGCCATGCCCATGTCAGAATCGTGCCAGCGCATCGTATGGTCAGCGTGGAGGGTTTGTGCTCGTCAATCCCTTGAGTTGCTCCAGCGCGGTGATTCGGGCCTGCAGCCGGCGCGGGATTTGATCCAGCTTGGCAGTCTGCTCGGCTTGAAGTTGTTGGAGGACTTTGACGGAAGCCTGCGGATCGGCGCCGCTCGCGACGAGCTTCTGCCGCGCCTCGAACATCTCGTCCTGCATCCGGCTGACGGCGTTCTTGAATTCCTCCAGCGCCGCAGTGCGCAATTGTTGAGTGGCTTCCGGCAACGACAGCGCCGCGAGATTGGGCAGGGCTTGCAGCAACTCTTCGGTCGCGGCCGCGTCCACAGGTGACGGATTGACCACCAAGGCCTCGGGCGTGGGCGCGCCCACGACGCGCGAGATCGCCCGCGCCAGATCAAACTCGAGGGCGGCTTCCCACTCGGGCGACAACCGCGGCAACGATACCTTCTGATTCCGACTCACCACCGCGAGGCCCAGGTAACCCGCCTCCCGACTGTCCACGCTGAACGCCTCAATGCCATCGGCCTGCGCCGCCACCCTAGCCTCGCCCTTCGATCCTGAATCAAAGCGTTTCACTTTGATCCGGCCCGCGCCCGCCCGCTCGAACTTCCCCACCAGCGCCTCGACGCGTCCGGCAAATTCTCGCCATGATTCCGCAGCGCGCGCATCGCCCAACACCGAATGAAACCGGATTTCAACCGGAGCGTGCAAGCGGCTCAACAGCGCCAAGGTGGCTTGAGACAGATTGACGTCGTTTCGCCGCGGCGTTGATTCGGCCGCGACTTCCACCGGCTGAGGCTGTCTTGCGTTGCGGAACCAATAAGCGCCCAATCCCAGTCCGATCACGAACACGCCAGCGACCAGCACGATGTTCCGAAGGCTTGCTGCGCCCGAATTGCGTCGAGCCGCGGAAACGAACCGGCTTCCGGGCAAAGTATTCATGGAGTGCGATTCTGTTGATCCATCCAGCTCAACCGGCGCAGGCGGAAACGCCCGGCATCGTCCAGCCGGCAACCGGCACAGCCGGCACGGCGGTCGAAGCAGGAATCAATCGGGCAAAGAGCTTGGCGGCGCGTGTGGCAATCAATTCGCGGCACTTGCTGAACTCCTGCTCGCGCATCCGCAGGTTCTCCCGCACGATCGCCTCCAGGTGGTCAATGTTGTAGAGGTAAACATTGTCGAGCCGCTGCACGTCCGGGTCTATGTCCCGGGGCACGGCGATGTCCACCAGGAACAGCG
>WYBW01000020.1 GCA_011525685.1 Verrucomicrobiia bacterium | reverse complement strand
TCTAACCGCCTTCATCCGCCGCCGTTCCAGTGCGGCGAAGTCTCGTTTCACACCTTTTGGATTACCCATATCGTTTTAGACAGCGACAGGGTAGAAGGTATCACTATATTATGCAAGCGTCAGTAGACAAATTGCGTGAGCGCCTGCGTCCTTTGGATGACGAGATCAAATGATGACGGCAATTACAGATCAGAGCGAACACGAAGCGGGCAAAGCTTCAACTCACAGCCACCTAAACTTGTTATCCAGTCATCAAGCCGGATTCTCTTGAACAAGAGCTGGCCCGCCAGCAAATGCGGCAGGTACCGTCTGAGTGGCGGAAGGAAATTCTCTTTGCCGCAGGGCAAGCGCAAAACCTACGCCAACCATCACCCACCGCTCGTCACAGCTTCTTCTCAACTCTGAACCAACAGCCTGCAACCCTTCTGTGGCCAAATCCGCGGGCGTGGGGCGCACTGGCCACGGTGTGGGTGGTGATTCTCACTGCGAACATGGCCAGCCGTGGAGATTCAGCCACCGCCACTGCCCGCCGTGTTGCGCCGCCAACACCCGAGATGCGGGAGCTGTTGCGGGAACAGGAACAACTGTTTGCCGAATTGTTCGACCAGCCCGCAGTTGATTGGCCCAAGACCTCCCGACCGCAACCTCAGAGTCTTCATCGTAGTGAATACTTGGACGCATAGAGTTATGACCACTGAACCGAAAACCGTTCGGGCAAAGCTCGTGGAGCAACCGTACCGCTTCTTTCTCTGGCTGGCGCTGGTGACGCTGGGTTTGCTGGCACTAGGCCTGATCGTGGAAGTTTCATTTCCCGGCTTCAGTCCCTCGTCTGGTCTTCGATCTGTCGTGGTATTCGTTGTCGCGGGGCTGGTGGGCACATTCTTCGTTGGCTTCCTCGGATTCTTCCTGGCGCTGATTCCACCGCTGCATCCGTTGTTTCGCTGGATCGTCCGGCGCAGCGCTTTTCTGGCGGTGTGCCTCGTCACGCTGGTGGCATTGGCTTATGCGGTCGAGAATTTTCGTGGCCAACGCGCGTGGGAGCGTTTCCAACGCACTGCGGAGCGCCAAAGGCGAGTCGTTTGATGTCAAGTCCATCCTCCCGCCTCCCGTGCCAGACGAGGAAAACGTGGTCGCGGCGACTTCGTTCAACCTGAACCCGGTAGTTGGGATGCTTGCCAAAGGGAGCAAGTAATTGGTGTTATGAGCCCGAACTCCGAAGTAGAGCGATAATTTCTCGGGGATCGCACCCCTGATTTCAGATCATAACGCCGCCGATGGCCAGCCGATCCAGCGGCGGAATCAACTTCGGCGACGCGCCCTTGAGCCAATCCAACGTCGCCGCACCAGCGGTTTGTGTTTGCGCAACCCACACCACGCCGCTGAGAGTTTGATCACCGCGTCGCGGCCCATCACCCCAGTACCGCCCCGCACCGGAACACCGCCACCCGCAAGGTCCCCGGCTGCCGATACGTCGTGGTCGGCGGTGAGGCTGTCATTTACTACGGGCATGCGCGGTTGACAGGCGACATTGACTTGTTTTATGACGACAGCGAGGTAAACACGGCAGCACTGTTTCAAGCGTTGACGGTTTTCTGGGGCGGCCGCATTCCCGGCATTGAACGTGTGGAAGAACTCCGGGAGGAAGGCATCATCATTCAATTCGGCGTCCCGCCCAACCGGATTGACCTGTTGAACCGCATTGACGACGTGACCTTCGCGGAAGCGTGGAAAGCTCAAGCAGTTGTGACCATCCGCACGCCGACGGGGGAAGTGCCGCTGTTCTATTTGGGGTTGGCCGACCGGATTCGCAATAAGGCCGCCTGCGCTCGTCCCAAGGACCTTGAAGACCTGAGGTTCCTGCGCCAAATTCAGCAGTGAGTCGCACGGTGTCTTTGCGTTTCCAACCCCGGCTCACGGCTGGCGCAGGCGGAAGAATCTGGCGTTGCCGGTGATTGGCAATTGCAGGCTGCGGTTCGTCGTGGTGACGGTGGGGGGGTGTTGGTGATCCCAGCCTTCGAAACGACGATTGCGCCTGGTATTCACGGAGATTGCAGTCCGGCCGCTGACCGCGACAGCCAAGGAGGTCAATGCCGTTCCCAATCCTCCGGCGAAATGCCTGCCTCTTCGAGAATGCGCTTGGTCAGCGACCAATCAATATCTCCGCGATGCGGGTTGGGCAGGGTCAAGCGTACGCCGGCCTGCACCATGAAAGGATGCTTCCCTTTTTGAAACGGCCCTTCCCACCCAAAGCGACGCAGCCGCCGGACCAGCTCGCTGCGCTTAATGGGCTTTGGCATACGCCGGCTCTCGGGTCGAAGCCTTCCGATTGAGATTGATTCCGTTAACCACCGGCAGTTTGTGCCCCAGTTGCAGACCCAGCAGCAGCCAGTCCTCCAACGTGCTTTGCAGTTCCTCCCGGCACTCCTCCAAGGTGTCCCCCTCGGCCCATACTCCCCGACAAGAAGGGATGGACGCGAAGAACTTTCCATTCTCCATCAATTCATACTTGGCCTGGCGCAAGGCTGCCTCAATGTAGTCCGTGAGCATAAGGTCTCAAACTGCGATCAGAGTAGAACAGATTCCCCGCCCAATCCAGTCCGATTTCGGGTCCTTGGAGTTTGGGAGGCAGAAGGATTGTGGGGCATGAAAAGTTGGGGTTCCAACTCACGGCTGGCGGAGGCGGAAGAATGTGCGTCGCTCGTTTGGAGCATATCCCTCGGATGCTGTTGGAGTCTCGTTCTGCATTGTGGGGAAACAAACTGCGCCCTCGAAGTGGACAAGCCCCGAGTAATTTGGTGGCGAATCCGTGAAATCGTTTCCCCCGGGGTCAATCCCGCCAGCCTCTCACGACGAACCCGTCCACGCCAGCCTGTATCCCAGCACCCTCTGCCAAGCATCCGCATCCACCATGCGCCTTACGATGCGCCAAGCTTGATCGCTGGTGAACGGCCACTGGTTGTCTTTCAGAAACTGGTCCACTTGCTGGCGCGTGGGGCGATGGTCGAAGTAACGATCTCCCACATGCGGCGCATCCATTACATCGTAGAGTACCCACTCCTTGGAGCCGCCCTTGTGTCCCGGCGGATATTTCGGATTCCGGACGGCATGGACCAGCACCCAGCGCCCCTTGCGAAGCTGCAAAACCAGCAGGGCATCATCCACATACCACGGCCGGTCATCCTCGCGTGAAACGAACGCCAGCAGCGTGGCGGCTTGCAGCCCATCGTAACGCTGAAGATCTTGGGCCTGGAGAATGGCTGCGGCGTTTACGTCATTTGTGATTACGGCTGCCCCCGGACTGCCACTCACGAGCCCGAACAGGCAGATGGAAGTCAGAACAGCACGCAGCGGGTTCTGCAGGCGGCGAGGCTTGAAGATGCTCATAAAATCGCCGTTACAGTCGTGTTGACCAGGCCGTTGCACAAGCCCTTTCGACGTGGGCGGAGGTTGCCGGAAAACGAACAAGCGCCAGCGCAGTGACACGAGGACCTAGGTGGAGACGCCGAACCGAGGCAACGCCAAGACGCCAAGACGAAGGGAAGGAAGGCCTGCTTTGTGGAGTTACGTAACACCGACATTTCTGTCGGCTTGATCCGTCTTTCCGACTGGCTGGTTGGAAAACCGGCGTTACGTCTCACGGCTGGCGGAGGCGGAAGAAACCAGCGGCGTTGGTTGCGTCCACCGTAATCACGTTCTGGCCGTTGATCTCCGTGGGCGTCAGGTTGGCGTCCTGCCAGTCGCCGTCGTTGGCCAGCGTGGTGGCGGATTGGAGGACGAAAGCGTTGGCGTTGGTGGGCCACACGAGGCTCAATCCCGAACCGGTCTGAATTGCCGAAATGACTGGCGGGATTTCACGGTATGCGACCGTGGTGACGCGGGTATTCGGGGAGCCGGAAGTCGGGAAGGCGACCACGACCAGGCCGTCCACGCCCAGCGCAAGGCTGACCGAACGCGGAGGATAAGTTGCCCCGCCCGCCTCCATCGCCCCAGCGTAGCGCTTCTCCCAGAGGATCGCGCCAGTCTCCGCCGCATACTTGGCCGTGTAACACTCCGCAGTTCCATCGCTCTTGGAAGACAAACCAGCAATCACGACGTTGCCGTCAGCATCAATGGCGACAACATCCGCTCGATCATTGCTGTTGCCCGGGCCATCGTATCGCCGCTCCCAGATCGGACTGCCGTCCGTGCCCGCGTAGCTCACGATGTACATGTCCCTGTGGTTGCCGTCATCCGTCCCGCCGACAACCACGATGTTGTCCTGGTGATGCACCCCGATACCCATGGCCTGATCCTCGCCGCGCCTGGGCCCAGTGCCTTTGATTTGGCCGTCGTAGCGGCGTTCCCACAGAAGCTCCCCATTCGTTGAGGCATACTTGTCGGTGTAGTAGTCGTAGTTGGTGCCGTTGTGGGAATACCCGGTCACCAAAACATTCCCGAAGCGGTCTCCGGACACCGCGCTGGCATAATCAATTCTGCTGGATGGCCCATCGTAGCTCTGCTCCCATAAAACACTGCCGTCGGTGCCAGAGTATTTCGCGGTGTAGTAGTCAAGCCACGACGACGGCGTAAAGGATTGGCCAGTGACGACCGCATTTCCGAAGGGATCCAACCACAAGGCAGTCGCTCCATCCAAGCCCGACCCTGCCGGACTATTGTAGCGCTGTTCCCAAATCTGCTCACCAGTGGTTGAGGCGTATTTGGTCGTGTAGAAATCGCCAACGGAGGTTCCACTCACAATGACATTGCCGCTGCCATCCAAGGCCACCGCGACAGGGGTGTCGGACGATGCACCCACGACCGTGCCGCCATTGAACCGCCTCTCCCAGAGGATCGCGCCATTGGTTCCGGAGTACTTGGCGGTGTAAAAGTCATAATCGTAACTGTAGATCGCGTTAAACGACTTGCCCGTCACGACGATATCGCCGTTGGCATCCACCGCCAGGCCTGCGGGAACGTCCCAACTGTTCCCGGCCGGTCCCGGGCCGTTGTAGTAGCGCTGCCACAACACCGCGCCGTTGGTTCGTGAGTATTTTACCACCTGCATGTCACAGCCCGCCGCACTGTATCGTGCCGAAGTGGCCAGGATGACGTCGCCAAGCACGTCACACACGATCTTGGGCTGTTCAATTCCGTAGGGCGTGCCGGTGGTCCAATGTTGCACCCACGCCTCCGTCACTGCGGCTTGGGTGCTATGGGTTGCCAAAGTCAGCGCGAGCACAAACATTGAAGGCGCAATTCGACGCGGAACAAGTAGGAAAGGCTTCATGCGTAACCGGGGGAATCCGAGGGTTGGAATGAAAGGCGACTTTGATCAAGGTGCAGGCAGGACGCGCACCACGCCGTGGTTCACGCCGTCCGTGCCCGGCGCTTGGCCGCCGACGAGGACGTTACCCATCGCGTCAGCCGTCGCGGCGCGGGGAGTGCCGGCGCTGGACAGGAGAGGCACGTCGTCGGTTGTCACCCAAGTTGTGCCGCCATCGAGACTGACGCGGGTGGTCCAACGTGAGACTCCGTTCACGGAGACATAGCCAGTGGCGAAAACCCGTCCGTAGGCATCCACGGTGACGGCTCGCCCCGTGCTGGAACTGCCGGCCGCGAAATCATCCACCACGGTCCAGGTCTGGCCGCCATTGACGCTCCGTCGCGTGATCCAGTGTGCCACCGACGGCTTGTTCTTGCCGGGCGAGATGAAGGCGACACCGGTCACGAAGAGGTTGCCGTTGGCGTCGGCAGTCATGCCGTAGGGAAAGTTCCCGGCGCTGCCGGAGTAATAGGTGTCCACCGTGTTCCAGGTCTGTCCGCCGTCAGTGCTGCGCCGCACGATCCAAGAGGTGGTGCCGTAACGCCCCGCCGCGAAGACCCCGGCGGGCGTGGCGGCCAGGGCCCAGACACTGGAGGCTCCAGATGGAGACACCAAATCCTGCACTGTGGCCCAAGTAGCGCCGCCATCGAGACTCCGCCGGATGGAGAAGTGCCACCGCTTGTTAGTATCAATGATGTATCCACCCACGAAAACCCGGCCCGCGACGTCCTCGACAACGGCGAGTGGGCTTCCCCCTCCCGCCCAGGCGTTCCCAACCGTCCAGGAGGTTCCGCCATCTTCGGAAACTGCGGTGACCCAACTGCTGACGAGACCTGGGCCCGCGGCATGGACGCGGCCTGACGGACCAATGGTTACGGCCGCGAACTGCGCGATGCCCGATACGTCCAGGACAGTAACCCAGCTCTGCCCGGCATCCAGACTTCGGCGGACGAATCCGTGGCGAACCCTCGAAGCATCGTCGGCCCCGCCGGAGGAGAAGACGGCGCCGTGGTCCACGGCGGCCATGCCGCTGACACCGGCGACCTTGCCGGGAGCGAGTTGGTAGTCGTCCACCCAGTTCCAAGCGGACTGGGCAAAGGCGGAGGTGAGTGGTGCGAGCAGCAGGGCTGCGCCGAAGGAGAGGAGGTGCGGAGTATTGACTATCATTGCACTGGTGGGTTCGGTTGTTCGTTGTTCGTGTTTTTCGTCAGCAAAGGTCACGAGCAATTCATCGCGGAGGAACGGAGGGTTTTTACAAAAATCCAACACAAGAATTTGTGGAGGAATTGCCGCGGGAGCAGACGGGGATGGTCGAAAAAGCCGCGTTACTTGAACAATTCCGGTGACTTCGTGCGCAACGAACGCGCAAGGTCAGCAAGTTCCTGTGCCGGGAGAGGCAGATGCGCACCGCTCGGACTCAACCGCCGTCCCGAGAGAAGCCTGGCGTAGTCCGCGATCACATCCACCGGAAGTGTCGTCGGCTTCAAGTCCCAAGCGCGCAGCAGGTTCGGATCACTCGCGGTGATGAGTCGGCTTTCCGCGGTAATGCACACCCAGCGGACATCGCCGGTGTGCCGCAGCAAAGGCGTAACAGGCTCCGAGGTGGCCGCATCCCAGACGCGGGCGATTCCGTCATCGCTGCGGGTGACAACGAAACGGCCGTCAGCGCTCCAGCGTGCCAGGCGCGCCGAACGCTCGCTGGTTCGCATTGGGGCGAGCTGCATCCTGCCGCTGACGGCATCCCAGAGCTTGACGTCGAAAGAGAGCCCGGCTGTGAGAAGCCTTTTCCCGTCGGGGCTCCAATCGAGATCAAGCAATGCGGCCCCATGCTTGAATTGGAGGTCCGGTGCGCCTTTCGTTTCCCAATCCACGACGCGTCCGATCTGTCCCTGTGTGACAAAGGCGAGCCGGCTTCCATCCGGCGAGAAGCCAATCTTGTTCACTGCTCCCCACTGAAATGGGTTAAAGGGGCGACCTATCCATGCACCTTTGAACGGGTCGAAAAGCTGGAGGTGAGAACGCGGTGGGCCGACTTCTCCAATCGACCCTTGATCCTTTGCCATGAGCAGGATTGAACCGGAGCGGGGGTGGAAGATCGAGCTATCGCCCTGAGTTGCGAGAGGATCCCACGGAGCGTAATTCGCGGGGATGGCAAGTGTTTGTTCTAATGAGCCATCACTGGTTTTCCAGACGCGGATGTTTTGGTCTTGAGAGAATGTCAGGAGCCGGGATCCCTCGCCGACAAAGGCGAGCGCTGAAACGTGGCCGGGATGGGCCAGTGAAAGCTGTTTATATCCCCCAGCGGATTTGTTCCAGAGAACGACCGTACATGGATCCTCGGGTTGGCCGGTCCCCTCAACGATCGCCCAGATCTGGCGATTGTGATTGGCGGTCCATCCGAAAAGCTTGTGCCCCGGACTGTCTGGTCCCAAGACCCCTTCTTCGCGCAAGCTGGCCGGATTCACCAAGTGCAATCGCCGGTCTGCAAGCGGAATTGAAATGGCGCCCGTAGCGCGGCCGTAGGCGATCCGATCCCAAAAGTCGATGCGGTTGGTGACGAAGTTGGTGGCGAGCGCCAGGCGCGCCGACTCTGTCCGGCAAGCGAGTGACCAAAGTTTTGCGGTGCCGTCCTCGCTGGTCGTCAGCAGCCGGGTTCCGTCGCGATCATAACTCACCGACTCCACATAACCGCTGTTCGGGAGCGACGGCGTTTGGGGCTCACCAGTCTCCAAACTCCAGATGAACGCGCGGCCGCTATCATCGCCGCCGGCGAAGCTGAACCCGTCTGGGCTAAAAGCCCAGCTACGCGGGCTTCCTGCCGGGCGTTTAATGGACACGGCCTGCGCGTGGGTTTCGGGATCCAAGAAGAGACATTTCAGGAGATCGCCTACAACTAGTCGCTCCCTTCTTTGAGGACCGAGGGCCAGCGTCCAAAGCGCATTCGAAACGACAACCGTCGGGCCGATCTCGTGCCCTTCATGCACGCTCCACGTGCGAATCGCGCTCACATCGGAATCTGCCAGGGGCTCTTCCGACGTAGCGACGCGCAAGCCATCCGGGCTGAGAACGAGCCGCTCTACGCCCCGGTTGTGATGAAGCGGCGGACCTGCGGACTCACCCGAGGGCATTCGCCACGTCCGGACTGTCCGGTCAAGACTCGCCGAGCCGAGCAGGCTGCCATCGCTGCTAAACGCCAGCATGGTGATCTGGCTGGAATGCCCCTTCAAAGTCGCGGCACGCCGCCCGGTGCCCGCCTCATAAACTTCGACCACATGATTCGTTCGCGCGACGGCCAGCCATTGGTCATCGGGGCTGAAGACGGCGGTGACCGCATTGGTGATGGCGGGATAGGCAGGCTGCCCAGTTGCTACATCCAAAACCACCGCACCGCCTCGGCCCTGTGCGCTTGGCGCTGGGTAGGCCTCATCGGAGAATGACCGTACCAGCAGTCGCAGCCTGTCACGGGAGAATCGAAGGCGCCGTGCGCCAATAGCCAGCTTCATGGCTTCGCCACGCGCGGATCCGTCATGGGTGTTCCAGAGGCGGACCTCCCATTCACCTCCCAACTCGGTCGGTCGTCGGCTGGCCGTTGCCACGAGGGCTCCATCAGGACTCATAGCGCCGGAAAACACCGCACCCTCATGGGCCATCACCATCAACTGACGTGGCATCTGTTCCAGCACTTGCTGAATGCGGATGCGGTGAATTACTTCTTCCGCAGTGCGATTCGTCACCAGTGACAGGGCGCTCGCAAACCAGAGTAGCGCCCCCGAATGATCGTCCTGATCCAGCAGCCGCACGCCGTTGGCAACCCGCAGGCGCACAAGTTGTTCACGTTGTTCCTCCGCCAAGCTGCTTTTCTCTTCCGTAAGTCGTGACTTCTCGGCGGCCAGTTCGCGCACGGCCCGCGTTTGCTTCACCTGCCACCACCAGCCGAGAGCGATAACCGCCGCAAGTGCGGTGACAAGTGCCCCGGCACGTTGGACGAAGCGCAGTTGCCCAGCGAGCTTGCGCTGGCGGCGCACCGAGCCGCCGCTGTGCAGCAACGCGAGGTCGGCGTGCATTTCCTCGGCGGAGGCATAGCGCTTCCTGGAATCGGGCGCACAGGCGCGGAGCAGCACGGCGTTGAGTTCCATCAGGGCGAAGGACTCGCGGTCGGTGCTGATCTGCGTGAACGGTTCGGGGAATTCGTGGCGGTCCTTCCCCATCGCGGCTTCGTAGAGGACCTTGCCCAGCGCGTAGAGGTCGGCTTGGGGCGAGGTTGGGCCTTCGGGCGGGACGAAGCCTTCCGTGCCTACGAAAGTGTTCGCGCCCGCCGCTTCGGTGACCAGACCGATGTCGGCGAGCTTGGGCACGCCGCCAACGTAAATGATATTCGACGGCTTCACGTCGCGGTGAATGAGGCCGTGCCGGTGCAGATGACCGAGGGCGAGCGTCAGGTTGAGGCCGAGTTGGAGGCAGTCTTCGAGTGGCAGCCGGCTGCGGTGGTGCAGGTCGCGGGCGAGGGTGCGGGGCTGGTAATCGTGAGGATTGTGGATGGAGGATGGAGAATGGCGCTGAACCTCGCTCGCGCTGATGCCATCTTCCATCTTCGACCCTCCATCTTCGCCATTGAGATGCGGCTCCGCCGCATCCGCCAGCTCCATCACGTAATAAAACCAGCCGCCGGCGTCGTCGCGGCCGACTTGCAGGATGTCCACGAAGCCTTCGTTGCTGCGAGAGAGCGGTTCGAAGCGGCGGATGCCGGCGAACTCGCGTTCGTAGGGGCGTGCGTCTTTGAAGTTGTCGCGATAGACGATCTTGATGGCGCGCCACGTGCCGAGGGCGTTGCGGCCGAGCCAGACTTCGCCATACGCGCCCTGGCCGATGCGGCGGATGAGTTCGTGATCGGGAATTGCCGGCGGCGCAGCACGCACCGTTTGCAGCGGTGGGCTGGACAGGCCGAGTTTGGCTTCAATGTTGTCGCGCGGCGTGCTCATGGTTGCAACGCCGAGATTCTGGCCGGCGCCATTTGGAGTGCGCCGGCAGAGCGCAGCGGCGACGGCGCTTTAGCCGAATGCACGCAGTAGATTCTTAGCGCAAAGGCGCAAAGGTGCAAAGACGCAAGGAAAACGAACCGGGCGGCCGGCAAACAGGGCGTCACTGTTTGATCTCGGCGCGTTGCTTCTGTTATCCCGCAAGTTTCGCGGCCCCAGCTTTGCGCCTTTGCCTCTTTGCGCCTTTGCGTTAAATTCCGATCGCATCGTTCCGGTTTGGAGCTTACATCGGCCGGACGTTCAGCAAGCCAAAGCGGTGCCGCGCTTCGCTTGCCACCGCAGTCCAAGAGCTTCGCTTCGACTGCTCCACGGTTTGGGAATCGTTTCATGCCATTCCGGTTTCCGTCATTGTCAATCCTGCGTGAGCATGAATATCACGCAAGAGCCGTTGGCGCACGGCGTTCGTCCCGAGCCGCGGCGCGACGCGGTATTTGCGGAAGTGGATGCGGCCGGGCGGGGCGGCTTGCGCGTCCATGCACCAAAAGCGCCGCCACCGCTCTCGCAGTCGGGCAAAGCTCGGCCGGGAGGTTTGTGCAGCACCGGGATTCTCAGCCGTAACGATGTGGTGCCTTCTCAACGCCAAGCCACAAAGCCGCAAAGGCGCAAGATGTTTGATAGACTGGGAAGGGCGATCATTGGACTCACCTGCTACTGAACGCAAAAGGGCCACCCATCGAGAGTTGATCTCGCAAGAACCACTTTGCGCCTTCGCGCCTTCGCGCCTTTGCGTTGAATTCGGACCGAATAGAAACGGCTCAGGCATGGGCGGCAGTTTGTTCAAGCCGGCGGACCTCGGCTTTCACCAGGTTGGCAATGCGGTGATAGGTGACGTAAACTTTCGGCAGGCTCGCGCCGGTGAGTTTGGCGACGTCGCGCACGCTCAGACCCTTGACGGCGTGCAGATGGAAAATCTGGTAGTGCCCCGGGTCCGCCCGACGCCGGACGCGTTCCATCGCCACGTCCACAATGTTCTTCCGCCATTCCTCGTTCCAGATCGTTTCCAGCACATCCGCCGTGGGATCAGGCAGATTGAGGCTGGTTTCGGTCGTGGTTTCCGCTGACGGTGTGACGAGGGGAACATTCTGTGGCCGGCGACGGCGGAAGCGGTCGGCGATGCGGCAGCGGGTCACATGCATGAGCCAGCCTTTGAACGAGCACACGCCGGGGTCGTATTTGAAATCCGGCATCTTGCGCGCCACCCCAATGACGGTCTCCTGAACCACATCCTCGGCTTCCTGGTCGCTCAAGCCGGCCCGTAGCGCGGCGCCGTAAATGAGCTTCCAGTACGTGTCGAAGAACTCGCGCCAGCTTGGCTGATCATCGAGATCACGCAGGCGCTCGATCAACGACCGCCGCGTGGGCAGCAGTTCATCCGGATTCTGGATGGAGTCAGACTTCACCGTTACGAGAGAACCATCGCATCAGCCAAGGCCGGTTTTACAGGAATTTTGTCTGGCGGGGATGACAGCCGCAGGCAAACGCCTTGAGGTTGTCGTCCCGAGCTGGGTGCAATGATCAAGTGACTTGGCGGCGATTGATTCCAGGCGAATCACCTGGCGCAAATCAAGCCGAGCTCCTCACGCTGAATCCAGCCCGCGCTGCGGTTGGTGCGGATGAAAAGAAAATTTCCCCGGGTGCGCAACCAACGGGCCGGTTCGCCCGCGGCCAGCCGGGTCACCGCTTCGCCCTCGGTGGTCGGGGTCAGTCGCAAGGGTGTGTCTTTCTGGAGCACGAAGCCCAGCCGGGTGCGGGTCAGAACTCCCAAGTGCGCCGGGATGCTCAGGAGCAGAATGCCCAGCGCCAGCGCCGCCACGGCCTGGTGCCAGGTGGCTCTGCGCCAGCGCAGGATCCCGGGCAGCGTGATCATGCCCACCACCAGCCACAGACTGCCGCCCGCAATCCAGGCCCACCAATCCGGTGGCAGCCAGCTTGAGGCGATCTCGTACCAATGCAACTGCGGGGTGTCGAGCTGCGTCGCCCGGCGGGCGAAGCGCAGGTTGTGGCGCGCATTTGCGTCGAACGGGTTCAACCACAGGGCCTGCTCCCAGGCCAGAACCGCCTCCCCGATTCGTCCGAGTTGCCATTCCGCGTTGCCCAGATTTTGCAGCGTCCCCGACGCGGGTTGCATTGCCGCCGCTTCCCGAAACGCCTGGGCAGCCGGCGCGAACTCTCCCGCGTGGTAAGCCTCCACGCCCGCGCGGAACAGGTTCGTGGTCGTGGCATTTGCCGACAACGCGCAAAGGCAGAGAAACGCGGGAAGCGAAAAACCAATCAGCCATTTGCGGCCCCAGACAGGCAAGTCCCCCGCAGTTGTCGCAACCCGGCCATGGGAAGCACGGAGATCAGCGTTCGGTCTGCGACGTCTTTCCGTCCGGCTCACAACCTTGCCTCCAGTTTCGCCAGCAGTTGGTCCAGTTCCGGTCGCAGCGCGAGCAGTCCGTCGCCATGGGCGCCGGTGGCGGAGAAAATGGATTCGTCCACCAAGCCGAAGAATCGGCGCACGACTTCGCCTGTGCGGCCGGCGCGCTCCGCTTCGGGGAGCGATTCCAAAACGTCCCGGCAGACCAGTGCCCGGGGTTCGGCCGGATAATGCGGCGCACAGGCCACGCGCATGGCGCGGACGGCGACCTTCGCGTAGCGGAGTCGGTCGCCCGCTCGGAAGGCCCGCTCCAATTCCCGCCGCTCGCGCCGCAACGCCCGCCGGGCCTCACGACGGCGCACGACGTCGGGATGCTGTTCGAGATAGCGGCGACGGCGGTCCCACGCCCACAGCGCGGCGAACCCCAGCACCGGCAAGCTTTGCACGCCCATAAACCAGCCCTGCTGTTGAAGGGGCACCAGGCCGGCGGCGACGCGGCCTGGCGACGCGGCCAGACCGCTGAGAACCAATTTTTCCTCCTCGCCCGGTCCCTCGATTTCGGTTGGGACGCTGTCCGCCGCGAGTTCCGCTTCCGGTGTCGTGGCCACGCCCGGCAACACCGTGACGGGCAGTGAGGGAATCGTCAGGTCCACGTACTCACCGCGTTTCGGGTCAAAGTAACTGAACGGGATGGCGGGTGTGGCCTGCACGGCGGTCGTGAGCGGCGTCAGGGTGTAGGTGAACGTCACGAAACTGCCGGGCACGGGTGGCGGCAGGCCGGGTCGGTTTACCAGGAGGGCGCCGCCGCGGGCCGCGTCGGAGATCTGCCAGTTGCGCACCACCGGCGGGCGCGGCGGAACGAAACGAACCAGATGCCCGTCGCCACGGAAGGTGACCGCCAGATTCACCGAGTCGCCCAGCCGCACGCGATTCGTGCCCAAAAGCGGCGGATCCATCGCGAATTGACCCACCACCCCGGTGAAGCCCGGCAAGGTGCCCGAGCGCGGCAACGGCCGGACGTTGAGCGTGACCGGGTCGGAGTCGAGCAACACGTTTTGGGGCGGGCCGCCGAACGGCATCAAAGGGCTTGCCTGGCCGGGAATGAGGATCGGCGTGTTGAAGCGTTGGCCAAGGGTGAAGCCCTGCGCGGAAACCTCCACTTTGCCCGACACCAGCGGGGTCAGCACGGTTTCATACACATAGACCGGGGCGCTGCGGCCGCCAATGGGCATGGTGGTGATGCTCTGGCGCGTCACCGACTGGTCCACCAGAAAGCCGTCGCCATTCAACTTCACGTTTTGCAGGCCCTGCACGACATTGGAAATGGAACCCGGCATCAACACGCGCGCCGCGAGAGGCTGGCCCGCGTAGGCGTTGGTCTCCGACATCTGCAGCACCAACCTTTGGGCCGTGGGCAGGCCGGTCGCCGTGGCGGCCACGACTTCCAGCCGCGTCGCCGGCACCGTGACAGGGCGGCCATAAACCTCCACCGTGAACTCCGGCAGCGTGAACGATCCGGTCGCGGAGGCGCGCACATGATGATTGATGGTGGTCAGCGGTTTCAATTGATTGCCGGCATGTTGGAAAACCTGGCCGCGCGCGCTCAGGCGGACTTCGAGTTGCATGGGAGCGGGGACGTCTTCCGGCCAGGTGATGGACTCCTCGAGGGCGTTGAACGTGACGCGATAAATGGCCAGCTCGCCAACCCGGATTACCGGCGGATCAAATGAGGCCACCGCCACGACGTTGGAAGCGATCTCGATGGAGGGCTGGGTCACCATGAGCTGACTCAGCGGGTCCGACTGCGGAGCGCGAATCAATTGGGCCTGACTGGTGATGCCTGTGGCGAGTAAGACCAAAGACCCCGTTCGCCAGAGCAGATTACTGATAGCGCAGCCCACGTTTACCCGGCGCAGATGCCGTGCTCGATGTTCGATGTTCGATGTTCGATGTTTCCTCAACGCAACACTCCTTCGGCGCAAACGTCACCAGTTCCGTCCGCCCCGGGTTCTGGGTTGACCCTGCTCGCCCTGGCCCATGGGCAATCGCCGCTCGCCGTCCAGGCGGAATCCTTCCAGCAACCAGCCGGCTTCCTCGGGCGAAAGGCTGACTTCCTCGCCCTCGCGCGAAGGGCCTTCCTGATCGCCTTCCCTGGGTTCCCACGGACGTCCTTCTTCGTCCTCCTCCTCACCCGCCGCGCCGGGCGGCATAAGGGGCGCCGGGATTTGTCCGCGGAGTTGCTTGAGTTGTTCGCCCAATTCTTCGCGGCGCTCGCCCATGCCCATGGCCGCCTGTTGCATTTCGCGGATGCTGTCAATCAGCGCGGCGATGGCTCGTTCCACCACCTCGACGTTGTACTGCGCGTCGGCATCGCGCGGATTCAGCTCGACCGCGCTTTGAAAATCACCCAGTGCCCGCTCCCAGCGGCGCAGAGCGGCGCCGTGCAGCTCCAACGCCTTGCGCACGGCCTCGCCGGCAGTCCGCAGTTCGCGGCGCGAGCCGCGGCCGTTCAGATAGGCGGCGATCATTTTCTGAATGTCGCGGCTGGCCAGCGCCTCGCCGGCCTGTTTGATGGCCTGGTCGCCGCGCTGATTGGCCGCCCGGCCCCGCGCGGCCACCGGTCCCGCGGCGAGTGACTTTTTCAACTCCTCCAGGCCCTGCGCGAAGCGAACCTGACCCAGGTTGTAGAGCGACACGGGCTGAACGCGTTCGTCCTGCCGGGCGAGCGCGGCTTGCAGGGCAGCCTCGGCCTCGCGCAGTTTCCCTTCCTGCAACCGCCGGGTGCCGGTGTTGAAGAAATCCCTGGCGGTCACGGGCGGTTTCTCGGGCGCGACCCCGGTTGCGTTCGTGCGCGCGGTGGATTCTGAAGTGGCGGCGGACAGGTCCAGGACCAGGGTTAACGCAAGGACGAATGATCCTGCCAAGCCGGTGTGAATGCCCAACCGCGTGAGAGCCGCGAACGAGGAAGCAATTCGGCCCGCACCGACTCTTCGGATTTCGGATTTCGGATTTCGGATTTCAGACTTCATGGGTCGTTAATCATCGTCATTCGTGCGCCGCCGTGTTCCCAGCAAGGATTCCACAACCAGCAATCCCAGCACAATCGCAATGGGCACGTGGAAACGGTCCACTCCCAGTCGCCGCACCGGTGCCGGCCCGGAGGTGAACTCCGCGCTGCCGACCAGCAGTCGGATGCGGGTCAGCCCTTCGCCCAGTGGTCCCAGGGGAAAGTAGCCGCCCTTGGTGGCTTCCGCGATCTTGCGCAGGCTGGCTTCATCGAGGCGACTGCGTACCGGTTGACCGCGGGCATCCCGCACGAAATCCATCTGGCCCTGTTCATTCAAGACCTGGATTTCGGCGCCGGCCTCCGTCCCCACGCCTACGGCAAAGACCACCACCCCCTGCTCCGCCAGCGTTTGCGCCACGCGCACGCCGGAGTTCTCGAGGTCCTCGCCGTCGGTCAGCAGCACCACCACTTTGCGCCGGTCGGCCTTTTCCATCGCGCGGAACGATTCGTCCAGGGCGCGGCCGATGTCCGTTCCGCCGACCGGAATGGTGCGCTCGTCCAACATCCGCAAGGCGTCCTCGAACGCGCCGTAATCGAAAGTCAACGGGCATTGCAGGAACGCCTGGCCGGCAAACGCGACCAGGCCCACGCGCCCGCGCCCGTGGCGGCGCACAAAATCGAGCACGGCCATCTTGGACCGCTCCAGCCGGTTCGGCGACACGTCCGTCGCCAACATGCTGCGCGAGCAATCCACCGCAAACACGATGTCCTCGCCCAACGACTGGCCGGACAGTTCGCGGACCCCCCATTGCGGCCGGGCGAGAGCGACACCCATCCCGGCCACCGCCAGCACCAGCATCAAGTTCTTCACCGCCCGGCGCACCCGACTGTGCGAGCGGGTTAGTTCCATTAGAAACCCCGGGTCGGCCAGGGTGGAGAGTTGTCGCCGCCGCGCCTCGGCCGCGTAACGCAGCAAAATCACCAGCGCGAGCGGGCCCAACACCGCCAGCCAGAGCCATTGCGGTTCGGCGAAATGTGGATTGGCGAAACTCATAGGTTGTTCCGACAGTTAACACAGATCACGCAACCCCCAACAAATTCCACCGATGCTGTCGCGTGTTGCGTGTTGCGCAGACCGGCCGTGCGCATGGACTCCCAGGTTTTCACGGCACCCTCCGATAACGCGTGTTGGCCATCGCCAGTTCCAGCGCCAGCAACGCAAACGCCGTCAGCAACGGCCATTGAAAGAGCGGGGTATGGATGGTGTAGCGACGGAGTTTGACCTCGGTCTTTTCGAGCCGGTCAATTTCATCGTAGATGCTCTGCAACTCCCGCAGGTTCTTGGCGCGATACGACTTGGCGTTGGAGAGGGCGGACATCCGGTTGAGGACGTTGTAATTGGCCGGTTGCAGCGTCAGCGTCCAGCGGACGTTGCCGCCGGCGTCGAGCAGCAGTTTGCCGGTGGCCGGGTTGAACTCGGGCAACTGGCAGGGCTCTTCGACGCCGATGCCGATTGTGTAGATTTTTGCCCCGAGCGCGGTGGCCAGTTGCGCGGCGGGCACGGGATCTATTTCGCCCCGATTATTGTCGCCGTCAGTCAGCAGGATGATGATGCGGCTCTTGCTGTCCTTGGCTGACTTCAATCGTTTGGCGGCGGCGGCGGTGGCGTCACCGATGGCCGTGCCCAGTTCGCGGATCATGCCGATGTGCAGTCGCCGGAGGTTGTCCATCAACCATTCGTGATTCAGGGTCAGCGGGCTGGCAAGATAAGGAACGGCTGAAAACACCACCAGGCCGATGCGATCATTGGGCCGCTTGCGGATGAAGTCCTCCAGGACCCGCGAGGCAATGTCGAACCGCGTCACCCGTTCGCCCGGCCCGCTCATGTCCAGCGCCATCATGGACCACGACAAATCCAGCACCAGCATGATGTCCACGCCGCTGGCCTGCGTCTCGGTGCGGTCGTTGGCAAAACGCGGCCCGGCCAGCGCGATGATGCACAGCGCCACCGTCAACAGCCGCAGAAACATTAACAACCGTCCCGCCGCCGCCCGGGCCGTGGCGCCTGCCGCGCGGGCGATGTCCGCGCTCGGAAAACGCAGCGCCGAGTGTTTGCCCACCCTTCCGCGCAGAAACATGTAAACCGGCAGCAACGCCAGCAAGGCCAGCGCCCACGGATGTTCAAACTCGAAGTGGCTGTTCATGAGTGGGTGATCGGTCGAGCCACCGAAGTCGGGGTTGCGGTCTGCTGTTGCCCCAGCCAGGCACGTCGCGCCTCGCCAAGTTCGACCAGTTCCAGCGCGCGGGCCGCGGCGCCAATCGGCAGCGGCGGGCCGGCGGGCGAGAACTTGAGTTCGTCGCATCGGCGCAGGAAGTCGCTCACGTGCGCTGCCAGCTCGGGTCCAATTTTCTCGTGCCCGGCAACGGCCCGACAAAACTCCGACGTCGTCATTTCACCCGGCGGCAACTGGAAAGCTCCCGCGACATAACCTCTCACCACGCGCGAAATCTGGCTCAACACCTGACCGTCTTCGACACGTTGGCGCAGGGCTTCCAGTTCCCTGCGGGCGAGGACTTCAATGGGCTCGGGGACGACCGGTTTCGGTCGCAGCATCCACCACAGCGCCGCGCCCACAAGCAGAAGCAGCATGACGATGCCCACGACCGTCCACGCGCCATATTGTTCCCAATAGGTCGGCGGGAGTTCCTCGTGCGGTGGACGGAGTTTGAAAGCGTCCTGCCCGCCCTCGGCCGACTCCGCTGCGCTACCGATCAAAGTACTCAGGCCAAATAACGCCATGCAGACTGCCCACGTCCATCTGGCAGGACAGGCGTCGCGCCTGGCTTCAACTTCGTCCGCTCCACCCGGCGAAATTCCTCCTTGCATTCGCATGACCCGATGGAGCCGGCCGCGTTTTCCTGAAACTCGAAACGGACGCGGCGCCGGTCCTTCGGACTTCCCCTTTCGGATTTCGGACTTCGGACTTTGACCCCTCATCCCCGCCTCCTGCCGCGCCGAAGTTCAAAGAATCTCTGGAGGGTGAAGGCGAAGGGCTCGGCGGTGCTCAGGCGCAAGGTGTCCACGCCGGCATGACGCAGGGCGCGGTCCAGTTCGGCCAGTCGTTCGGCGTTCGTGGCGGCGAATTGTTGCCGCACGGCGCTGCGGCTGGAATCCAGTTCGAGCAATTCGCCGGTTTCGGCGTCTTCGATGGTCAACAAGCCGGCCGGTGGCAGTGCGCTTTCGCGCGGATCATGCAAATGCACGCAGACGAGGTCGTGCCGCGCGTTGGTCAGGCCGATTTCCTGGATGACGTCGCGGTTGGTGGAGCGCGTCACTCCATGCGTGCCGTCGGTCAAAGGGTTGACGGCGTCGGGCAGAGGACTGCCTGTCTTGCTTTCGCCGAAACTGTGCAAAAAGTCCGTGAGCAGAAAAACAATTGAGCGACGATGCAGGACGTGATTCAGAAACGTGAGCGCCGCGGGAATGTTCGTGCCGCGATGCTTCGGCCGGCAATGAAGCATCTCCCGAATCAGACGCAGAATGTGCCGACGCCCTTTGCGCGGCGGCAGGAAGAGTTCCACCTCGTCGGAGAACAACAGCAACGCGACCTTGTCGCTGCTGCGCGTGGCGGAAAAGGCCAGGGTGCCGGCGATTTCCGCGGCAAACTCGCGCTTCGTGCGCTGGGTCGAACCGAAGGCCGAGGAGGCGGAAACATCCATCGCCAGCACCATCGCCAGTTCGCGCTCTTCGCGAAACCGCTTCACGAACGGGCGGCCCATGCGGTTGGTGACGTTCCAGTCAATGTCGCGCACGTCGTCGCCGGGGATGTATTCGCGCAACTCCTCGAAGTCCATGCCGCGTCCGCGGAAATGGCTGAGATACGCGCCCACCATCGTGTCGTTGACGAGCCGGTTGGTGCGCACCTCCACGCGACGGACGGATTCGAGCAGTTCGGTGATGGTCATGTTGCTGGATAAATTGAGAATTCCTCAGCCGCTGTTTGCGTTCAATTGGAAGGCTGCGTCGTCAAGGTTCAACCGATAACCAGCCGGCGCAGATTTGTTTGCCCGCCTTCAATGCGATAGAGCACGAGATGTTCAGCCTGACTGCCGTAAAACACCGTCCAGCGTGGGGAGCCATGAACGAGCCACGAGCGAACGCCGGGGTGACGAAGGTCGCGACGCAGCCGGCCAAACTCCGGGCGCTCCCTCAGATAATGGACTGTGTCCCATACCGCCGCCAACCATCTCTCTGCAATCTCCTCGCTGACATTTTTGGCCAGCCAGTAATGGTGGCGGTCCAAGTCCAGCCAGAAGGCCGGGCGAACCAGGAATTTCATGCGGCCTTCTTTTCCGAAGCCAGCCGTTTGCGTGTGTTTTGGCGGGTCTGCTCGAACCGGGCCTTCATTGCGGCGGCGGAATACTCCTTTGCGTCGCCGCTGGCCAGCGCCTCGTCAATCAGCCGGTTGACCGTTGCGGTGGAGGAGCGGTCTTGCAGATCAAAACTCGCTTGCACTCTCGCCAGGACCTCCTGGGCCGTGGTGCGAAAATTAGCTTCGCCCTCGCGCTTCAACTGCGCGTGCAGCTCTTCCGGAACACCCTTCAACGTGATGCTTGCCATACGTCGAGCACCATAACGCTGCCTAACTGGCCGTCAAGCTTCGCCTGCGCCGCCGTGGCTGCGGAGACCGCGGAAATGGCTGAGATACGCGCCCCCCATCGTGTCGTTCACGAGCCGGTTGGTGCGCACCTCCACGCGGCGGACGGACTCGAGCAGCTCGGTGACGGTCACGGCAATGGGCCTTTCGTAACGACAGAAACTCCGTCTTGCGCCTGTAAGTCCGCGGAGTAAATTGCTCCCATGAGTGCGGCGGAAATCCTAGAACAAATCAAACACCTGTCTCCCGTGGAGCAACGCATGGTCGCCGCCAAAGTCTGGGAGGAATACGGCGCCATCGAGGACGAACTCACCCCGGAACAAGTTGGTGAACTCGACCGCCGCCTCGCGGATTTTGAAAAGAATCCCCGTGACGGAGTTCCGTGGGAACAAGTCGAAGCGAATCTCAATACACGTTTCGGCTGGAAATGAGTCTTCCGGTCGTTTTCAAGCCGGCGGCGCTGGCGGAATTTGAGGAAGCCGTCGGTTGGTATGAAGCACAACGCCCCGGGCTTGGGGAAGAATTCAAACTGGAAGTTAAGGCGACTCTCCAACGTGCATTGACCAAGCCGGGACTTTTTCCGAGAGTGCGAGGGGGAGCCCAAAGAATCCGGCTGCGCCGTTTCACGAAATACGCCATTTACTTTGCAATCAAGGACGACGTGTTTGCGGTCCTCGCTGTCTTTCACGGCTCGCGCAATCCAACGGAACTGCAACGTCGGTTGCCACGACAAGCAAAATGAAGCCTTCGCGCCGAGCCGGCTGGTGCGCACCTCCACGCGGCGGACGGATTCGAGCAGTTCGGTAATGGTCATGTCCAAAGTCGATTCTGAGCGCGGAATCACTTCCGCCGACCGAATAGTGTGATCAAGACGCCGATGAGCATTGAAAGCGCGCTGAGGATGATGCCGATCAAGCGATCCTGCATTAGACCAACGTTGTTAACCCGCCAATTTGAGTCTACTGCCACACTCCTCTCGAAAAATGCGCCAAAATAAATCAGGCCGACCAGTCCGCCGATAATCAATAGTGTTGCAAACAGCCCGAGCATTGTGACTGACGGCGCCGTACTGGGTCCGGTCCGGTTCGATCTTTCCGCCAGACCTGCTGTCGGCGGGGCGGGCACGGGTGCGCCGAAACCACCAATGAAAAACTCCACATCCCGGATCTCCATTTTTCCGTCCCGGTCGACGCGGCAAAGGCTTTGTTGCGTGAGCAATCCGCGTCCGACGAAGTCGCGGAGCTGCTCGCGGGTGAACGGGCCTTCCCATTTTCCGTTTCGTTCGATGTAGATGTTGGCGTTTGCACACCTGCCTTTGGACTACGGCACCGGCACCGCATTGAACACCTTCTTGATGATCGCATCCGTCGTCACGGCCTGTGCCTCGGCTTCGTAAGTGAGAATCAGGCGATGGCGCAACACGTCCGGGCCGATGCTCTTCACGTCCTCGGGCGTGACGTAAGCGCGGCCTTGTAACAATGCCCAGGCCTTCGCGGCCAGCGTCAGGTAAATCGTCGCGCGCGGTGAGGCGCCGAACTGGATGAAATGCTTCACATCGAGTTTGTACTTCTCCGGCTGGCGCGTGGCGAAGACCACGTGGACGATGTAATCGCGCACTTTTTCGTCCACATGAATCTGATCCACCAGTTTTCGCGTGCGAAAGATTTCCTCCAAGGCGATCACAGGTTTCACCTGCATCTCTGGCGCGGTGAAAGCCATGCGGTCCAGAATCCTCCGTTCCTCGTCGAACGCCGGATAATCCAGCAGCACCTTGAACATGAACCGGTCCACCTGCGCTTCCGGCAGCGGGTACGTGCCCTCCTGGTCAATCGGATTCTCCGTGGCCAGCACGAGAAACGGCGAAGGCAGGGGCATCGTTTCACCGCCGAGCGTGACCTGGCGTTCCTGCATCGCTTCGAGCAACGCGGACTGCACCTTGGCCGGCGCACGATTGATTTCGTCGGCCAGCACGAAGTTGGCGAACACCGGCCCGCGCGTGGCGTGATATTTTCCATCCTGCGGATTGTAAATCAGGGTGCCCACGATGTCGGCGGGCAACAGGTCGGGCGTGAATTGAATCCGGTGAAAGCTGGCCTGAATCGCCGTGGCCAGCGTGCGGACGGAAAGCGTCTTGGCCAGACCCGGCACGCCTTCCAGCAGGACGTGGCCGTTGGCGAGCAAGCCCACCAGCAGCCGATCCACCAGTTGTTCCTGCCCCACGATGATCTTCCCGATTTCACTGCGCAGCGTTTTGATCCACGTGGCCGCCGCCTGCACTTGCTCGTTCAAAGGTATATCCATGCGGCGTGACTTTAGGTGGGAATGAGGGGCGACTCAAGTTATCTGCGCGGGTCAGGGCGGAAGATCACGTGGGATCTGAATGCCTGAAGCCACTGTTATTAACACAGAGAACGCTGAGGCTTCGCGGAGGACGCGGAGGATCACCTTGCGAAATCATCTTTGCGACCTTCACGAAAGCCGCTGCGTTAATAGAGTGGAGAGCCGCTGATGGTTCGCGCATACGTCGGAGTGCGAACGAGAGCTGGCAACACCGCCCTTACTTGTTCAGTTCTTTGATCCGAACGTTCTTGTACTCAACCCACATCGGCGGTCCGGCATGAATCTGTAGCGCGAGAATCCCCTCCATGCACCGAGCCAGGTAGGGATTGGGCTTGCGGTCCTTGTCCAACGCCGGCTGAACGTCATTGTCAATCAGCTCGATGGTCTGAATGCCGTTGAGCCAGTGCTGCACCTTGTTGCCTTCGCAGCGGATGACGTAATCGTTCCAATCGGATTTCTTGTAGGTCCGGCCGATGGCCGCATTGTCCCCGAGCTTGCCGACGACCTGCGGTTTGCCGTCCTCGCCGATCTCGACCTTGTCGCCGACGTTGACGAGCCAGCCGCGGCCGGATTCGTGATAGAGAAAGCCGACCTTGCCCGGCGTGTTCTCCACCTCGGCCTGATAGCCGGCGACCACCCACTTGTTTTTGTCGTCGGGTTTGAAGGGCTTGAGCGTGGAGCGGTACTGCACGCCGGCATTGCCGCTTTCAATCCGGAAGGAAAGGCGCAACTCAAAATCCTTGAAGACAACCGGCTTGCCCTGCTCGCCAACGTAAAGGAGGAACGTGTTGCCGTAAGTGGGATTCTCCTTGGTCGTTTCGCCACGAATGGCGCCGTCCTTCACGGACCAAAGCCGCATGTCACCATCCCAACCCGTGAGGTCTTTGCCGTTGAACAGCAACTTCATGTCGGACGGTTCGGGCGGGGCGGTGGGTTTGAGTTCCTGAGCGAAGCCAGCGGACAAGCTGACTACAACCGCGAAGGAGGAAGCGAAGATCATTTTCATGGAACGAATCCTACCAGCAACCGGCTCGGGTGTTAAGTGCAATCCTCACGGTCACCGAACATGGTTGCAGGACGGAATCGCCCGGTTCGTAGCGCAGGTTTCCAACCTGCTGTATCGCCGATTTCCAAATCGGCAGCGCGTCAATCAATCAGCGCAGACGCAAGTTGGAAACCCGCGATACGGCAGACTGGGAAGTCTGCGCTACCAGGAATCTGCCTTGCGGTCACCCCCAAATCTGCCGGTCCAACGAGCGATATTGAATCGCCTCGGACACGTGATCAGCCAGGACATTTTCCGTACCAGCCAGATCGGCGATGGTGCGCGCGACTTTCAAGATGCGGTCGTAGGCGCGGGCGCTGAAATTCAAATCCGCCATCGCGAACTTCAACAACTCCTGTGCCGCCGTATCGAGAGCGCAGAACTCCTTGAGTTCCTTCGGCCCCATGCGGGCGTTGCACGTGATTTTCGGCTTGTGGGCAAAACGGGTCTGTTGTCGCTTGCGCGCGGCCACGACGCGATCACGGATTTCGGCGGAGGTCTCGCCCGTGCGGTCGCCGGAAATTTCACGGAACTTCACCTGCGGCACCTCCACGTGCAGGTCCACGCGGTCGAGTAGTGGGCCGGAGATGCGGCCCAGATAATTTTGAATCTCGCGCGGTGAAGACTTCGATTCCCCAGGCATCTTTCCGTCGGGCGTCGGATTCATCGCCGCGAGCAGCATGAACTGCGACGGGAACGTCATCGTGCCCGCCGCGCGCGAAATCGTGACGCGACCTTCTTCGAGCGGCTGTCGCATGGTTTCGAGCACGCTGCGTTTGAACTCGGGCAACTCGTCGAGAAACAACACGCCGTTGTGCGCCAGTGAAATCTCGCCGGGTGTGGGATTGATGTTGCCGCCGAGCAAGCCGGCGTCGCTCGCCGTGTGATGCGGCGATCGGAATGGCCGGCGCGTCACGAGCGCCTGACCGGGCGCGAGCAGGCCGACGATGCTGTGAATTTTCGTCGTCTCCAGCGCTTCGTCGAGCGTGAGCGGTGGAAGAATCGTCGGAAGTCTTTTCGCCAACATGCTCTTGCCCGTGCCCGGCGGCCCGATTAACAGCGCGTTGTGTCCGCCGGCCGCGGCGATTTCCAAAGCGCGCTTTACGGATTCCTGACCCTTCACCTCGGCGAAATCCACATCGTCGTCGAGCGGTTGATCAAAAACCTTGGCGATGTCCACCTTTGTGGGCGTGAGTTTGATTTCGCCTTCGAGAAAGCTCGCGGCCTCGCGCAGATTCTGAATCGGCATGACCTGCAGGCCGTCCACCACGGCGGCTTCGGCGGCATTCTCCGCCGGCACGAGCACTCCGATCTTTCCCTCCTGCCGCGCGCGAAGCGCCACCGGCAACACGCCTTTGCAGGGCCGCACCGCGCCGGTCAGCGCCAGTTCGCCGACGGCGATGAAATTGTCGAGTTGGTCGGTTTCAATCTGTTCGCTGGCGGCCAACATCCCGAGCGCGATGGGCAGATCGAAGCTCGGCCCCTCCTTTTTCACATCAGCCGGCGCGAGGTTGATGGTGGTGCGCCCCATCGGAAACTTGAACCCGGAATTCGTGAGCGCGGTCGTCACACGATCACGCGATTCCTTCACCGCCGCGTCTGGCAACCCCACGATAACAATGATCGTCTCGCCCCAACCGGCATTGACCTCGACTTCAACGGGATAGGCCTCAATCCCATTGACGGCGGCGGAACAAACCCGGGCAAGCATGGGCGGGATTGTTGGGGAAGTGCCGCTGGCACTGCAATCTCAATTCAAGGCCGCTGCTTTGCCCAACAGGCAGGCGTCGGCGGCCGCCGTGTGAAAGCTGCGCGCCCAAGTCGGCGGGGATTCAGGGTCGGGTTGGCCGAAAAAATGCCTGCTTCCATGCCTGAACAATCTGGGCTAGAATGAGTCCAACCTGTGCTAACGTTAATAGTCTAAAAATCATGCTGCGATCATTCGTCACCAAGTGGATGCTGCTGCTGGCTTGCGGTGTTTGGGCCGGTTTGCTGTCACAGACCGAGGCCGCCGATGCCCCTGCCGCGGAGGCCAGCGGCGCCGCCGCGTCTGGCGCGACCAGCACCGCGGAGGTCAAGCCCATTGGCCCCGGCCCGATTGATGGGAGCGTTGCTTACTGGACCGCCCGGCTGCTCGAGCGATACCACTACCGCCAGCAACCTTTCGATGATCAAGTCTCCGAGAAGTTCTTCGACCGTTACCTCGACTCGCTCGATCCCCGCCGCGACCATTTTCTGGAAGCCGATGTCGCCGAGTTCGAGCCGCTTCGGGACAAGCTGGACGATCTGACTCTGGCGCGGCGCGAACGGGCGGATACCACGCCGGCTTACAAGATTTTTGGCCGGTTTCTGGAGCGGCTGGAACAGCGCGTGGCCTTCGCCGAGGAACTGCTCAAATCGGAGAAGTTTGAATTCAACACGGACGAGCGCATCCGGATTGACCGGCGGGAAGCACCATATCCGCGCGACCTGAAAGAGGCACAGGAACTTTGGCGGCAGCGGTTGCGCTACGAATACTTGCAGGAGAAACTCGGGCGCACCGCTTCCAAGACGGCCAGCACCACGACTGCCAAGCCGGACTCGCCCACCCCGACCGAGCCGGTTGTCCAGGCGCAGAAGAAGTCCGATGCCGAGGAGATCGTGGAATTGCTCACCCGGCGCTACCGGCGCACCCTGCATCTTTACCGGGAGTGGGATCACGATGATGTCATGCAGGCTTACCTTACCGCCCTCGCCAACGTCTATGACCCGCACTCGGACTATTTCAACAAGAGCCAGGCGGACAATTTCGCCATTGGCATGAACCTCCAGCTCTTTGGCATCGGGGCGGAGCTGTTTTCCGACGAGGGCTATTGCACGATCCGCCGCCTCACTCCGAACGGCCCAGCGGAGAAGAGCAAGCTGCTCAAGGCCAAAGACCGTATTGTGGCCGTGGCCCAAAGCAACGCGCCTCCGGTGGACGTGGTGGATATGAGCTTGAACCGGGTGGTGCAGATGATCCGCGGTCCGAAAGGAGCGGAGGTCCGCCTGACCATCATCCCGGTGGACAATCCTTCCGAACGGCGGGTCATCAGCTTGATCCGAGACGAAATCAAACTGGAGGACAACGAGGCCAAGGCCAAGGTCATCGAACTGACCGAGAACGCCAAGACTCTTCGCTTGGGGATCATTGACCTGCCATCCTTTTACGCCTCGATGGATCTTGGCCGGCCCAGGCCCAGCGACCTGGCCGACTCAGGCCGGGCCAGCCAGCCCCGCAGCACCTCCGCGGACGTGGCCCGGCTGCTGACCAAACTGAAACGCGAGGGGATTGACGGTGTCATCCTCGATCTGCGCCGCAACGGGGGCGGTTCGCTCGAGGAAGCCATCAAACTTACCGGTCTGTTCATCAAGGAAGGCCCGGTGGTTCAGGCGCGCGGGCCGGACGGCAGCGTCATGATCCATGAGGATGACGATGCCCGGGTGCTTTACGACGGACCGCTGGTGGTGCTGACGAGCCGCTTCAGCGCCTCGGCTTCCGAGATTCTGGCCGGCGCGCTGCAGGATTACGGGCGGGCGTTGATCGTTGGCGAACTCTCCACCCACGGCAAGGGCACGGTGCAAAACCTGAATCCCCTGCACGCTTTTGTGCGGTCGGCTCCGCCAAACACCGACCCCGGTCAGCTCAAGACCACGATCCGCAAGTTTTATCGTCCCAGTGGCGCTTCGACCCAGTTGAAGGGCATTCTGCCGGACATCGTGTTGCCCTCGATATGGAACTACTCCAAGGACATCGGCGAGAGGGCGCTCCGCAATCCCCTCGAATGGGACGCCATCCCCAGCGCGCCGTACGACAAGCTGGACCTGGTCGAGCCTTACTTGCCCGAATTGATGCGGCGCTCCAATGAGCGCGTCGCCAAAGATCAGGACTTTGCCTACATCCGCGAGGACATCGAAGTGTTTCGCAAAAACCAGGCGGACAAAACCATCTCGCTCAACGAACAGGAGCGTCTGCGGGAACGGGAGGAGCGGGAGGCCCGCGAAAAGGCTCGCGAGGAAGAGCGCCGCTCCCGCAAACCCACCGAGCAAAAGGTTTACGAGCTGGTCTTGCGGAACGTGGATGCTCCGGGTCTGACTCTTGTGGAAAAAACCAACCGCCTCACAACCACTGCGACTTCTACCTCCGCGGGCGGGACCAATTCCGTGGCCGTGACCAGGACGGCGACCGAACCGACTGGAGATTTGGACGCCGAAGCCGACGAGGACGCCCCGCCAGCGGTGGATGCCTTGCTGAACGAAACCCAGAAGATTCTCACGGATTACATCCGGTTGCTCTCGCAAAAGGGCATCGCTGCCTCAAACCCCGCGTCCTCGTCCCGCCAATGAAAGGACTCCCTGTCCTCCTCCTCGCGCTTGCGCTGACCGGTGTCGGCGACTCCGCTCTCGGTCAGGGAGCCCAAGCCGATCAGATCAAGCGCCGTGCCAAGGAACTGAGCAATCAAAACAACGTCCGGCAGGGCGTGCCACCTCCGTCCCAGCCCCCGGCCAGCCCGGCCGCGAAACCGGCGACGCCCCCGGCCCCCACCGCCGTGCGCCCGGCCACCGCAACTCCGGCGGCGACCCAGCAGCAAAGTGTCGCGAGGCTGACCGCGGATTTCGCCGCCATCAAACCCGGGAGCGCCGTTTCACCGGAGCAAAAGCAGCAGTTGCTCAAGAGCATGGCCCTTGCGGTTCGCGGTCCCACCAAGCCCTTCCTGCCCACCGTCACGAAGTTCGTCAACAGCCTGGCCGATGCGCTGGCCGAAAAAAGTCCGGGCAACGCGGAGCAGACCCGCCTCGCGCAGAATGTCGAGGCGGTGTTGAACAGCGAGCGCCTGCCCGCGGCCCAGTTCGACGCCATCATTGCGGACGTGCAGGCCATCCTCCAGGCCAGCGGCGCCAAACGAAACCTTGCCGTCAGCGCGGCCAATGACCTCAAAGCGGTCGGCGCCGAGATTCGCAAAGCCCCCGCCCGGTGAGGCAGCCTTTCGGAGGGGACGGTTCGATGCGACAGCCCGCGCTGATCAAATGCCCGACCTGCAAGAAACAAGGCGACTGGTTTGCCGGTCCGCATGGCCCGTTCTGCTCCCACCGCTGCCGGCTGATTGATCTCGGCAAATGGCTCGGCGAGGAACACACGATTTCCGAACCGCTGCGCCCCGGGCATCTGGAACACAACGCCGACCTCCCCGCGGGTGATCATCTTGATAGGCCGGACGGTGATTGAAGTTGGTCGGGGAGCATGACCGTTCCCGAGCAGCGCCCTGTCTGGAACACCGACTTTCCAGTCGGCTCGTCCCGAGGAATTCCATGGGCTGCGGTTTACACTCGCCTCGGATGAAAACGCCCGTAACACTCCCGCGTCAATACCGTTGAACCATCAAAATGACCACGCCGACGAACCAGGACGCCACAAGCCCCCCGCCTCGCTTGGGCGAAATGCTCGGCTGGATCCGACAGATTGTTGGCTGTGGCATCCGGCGACCTGGCTATCCACAAAGTCTCCAGGTCGAGCGGTGGTTGGCCGAGAAACTTTCTGAGTTTGGGCTGGCCGAGGTGCGTGCCGAGCCGGTGCCAGTAAATCGCTGGGAGCCGCACACGACTTCGTTGGAGTTCGCCGATGGTGCCGCGTTGCCGTGCTTTCCCATTCCGTACACGGCTTGGACGGGTGCGACTGGCCTCGACGCACCGGCGGTGTTTCTGGGCGAAGGCAAACCCGAGGAATTCCAGGCCGCCGACCTGCGCGGGCGCGTGGCGGTGGTTGAGATGCGGTTCGCCGAACTGGTGGGTGCGATGCTCAAGAAGGGCGCGCATTTCCTTCGCGACGCGGATCAATCCGTGCCTGACGGTCCGCTTCACGCCGCCAACTGGCTGATCCGGAATTTCCCGGCCTACTACGAGGCGCAACGCCGCGGGGCGGCTGGCTTCATCGGGCTGCTGGTGGATTCACCCACGCACGGCTGCGACTTCTACGTTCCCTACGACGGCTTTCTCAAAGACCTGCCCGGCGTGTGGGTGGGACGCGAACACGCGCCACAGGCTCGTGCCCAGGCCGTGTCCGGAGCGTGGGTGCGGCTGATCAGCACCGGGGAGAACCGGGTGGTGGATTCGCACAATGTGGTGGGAGTGTTGCCGGGCGCGGGTTGTCAGCCTGGCGAGATCAACGAAAACATCATCATTACCTGCCATCACGACGCGCCGTTCGCGTCGGCGGTTGAGGATGCCTCAGGGCTGGCGGTTCTGTTGGCGCTCGCGAAAGTGTTTGGCGCGGCCAAAGGCACGCCCCGCCAACTCCGACGGGATCTCGTCTTTGTGGCGGCTTCCGGACACTTTCACGGGGGCATCGGCAATCGCGTGTTTGTGGAGCGACACGGGGGTGGGTTGCTGAAGCGAACCGTCGCGGCGTTCGGTGTGGAGCACATTGCCGAGGAAGCAGAGGGCGACGGTCAGGGCGGTTATCGGTTGACCGGCCGGCCGGAAGTGCGCGCATTGTTTTTCGATGGCAGTCCAGGTTTCGCGGGTGTGCTCCGGGAGGAGGCGGAGCGATGGCGCATTGACCGGCTGATTTGCGCGGATGCCTACAGCTTCGGTCCGGAGCCGCCGTGCGACAGCGCGCCGTTTTTCACGGCGGGAATTCCTTCGGCCTGTCACATTTCAGGTCCGCTCTACCTTTTTGATCCGCAGGACACGGTGGATAAAGTGCGCTTGGCGGACCTGGTGCCGATGGCTGAATTCTTTGCCACCGTGCTCCGGCGGATTGATGCGCTGCCGGCGGACGAACTCTCCATGGGCATGAAGCGCCCACGCGGGTTGCCGCCGCCTCCACCACCACCCTGGTTTCGACCGCCGCCTTGAGCGTGCTCCGCGCAACAGGAAATATCACCGCCTGTCCACAGGTTGCCACGGACTCGTCAAGCCTCAAACACGCCAGGTCCTGGGCGGGAGGGTCTCGATTCGATCCGGGAGAAACTCAGTTGAACTGGTCGCGGCGGCTTTGCAGTCCCCGCTCCTCTTCGAGTTTGCGGCGGACCAGCAGCAAGGTGGCCCGGGTCAGTTCGCGCACCTCTTCGCCGCGGGTTTCGAGTTCCTTCTCGAGTTCGGCGATGCGCCGTTCATAGGCGCGGATGCGCTCGGGTTGTGGCAGGTGCAACGCCGCCAGCCGCTGCTCCAGTTCGATGAGCGCCTGCTGGGCCTGCTTCTGGGTTTCAAGCAGGGCGTTGCGCTGTTCGTAAAGTCCCTGCACCAGGCTTTGCTTGGCGAACTCCGTCAGTTCCGCGAGCGCCGCCGCGTGCGTCGCCGGAGGCATCTGGCCGGAGGCGGGAATCAAGGCGGCGGGAGTTCCCAAGCCACTGCGCCGGAGCGCGAACACCACCCAGGCCAGCATGGCAAGGATGAGCGCCAACGCGCCCATGATCCACCACGCCGCCACGCTGATCCCTGTGCCGGCCACAACCGGTGCGGCCGCATCGGAGGCGACAGGAGAACTCAACTCCGCCGAAGGTGACGCAATGTCTGCCGCCGCGGCCGCCGGATTCTGGACGGTCATGGCTGCTGCCGCTGCTTCTACCAGTTCGAGACGAATGTTGTCCACGAGCACCGGAACCCCCGGTGAAATTGGACTGGATGCCGCCCCGACCCGGATTTCAGTCCACGCTTCGCGCGGCGATGTGCCCGCGAGGGTCACGGTCCAATCCACTTTGCCGTTCGTGTCCAGATCAAGTGTGGCCACGGTGCGTACTGGCGAAAGGACAACCTGGAAACGATGCCAGCCGTACAGCGGTTTCTGTCCGGGATTGAAAGCCGTCCACTGGGCGGGGTGATCGCCGAAACCCACCGTCCGCACACCGTAGGTGCCGCCGTCCCTCATCATTCCCATCTCCACGGCGGCTCCCTGGCGGTTCCGCAACGAGACGACCACGTGCCGGTTCAAGTTGGTGCCGAAGTCGAACAGGTCCGCCGTCAGAATGAGGTTGTGGGACGGGTCCAGACTGATGTTGAAATCTGCGCGGCGATTGGCCGGGCCGCCGTCGTGCAGCATGGCCTGCCCGCCGCCCGGCGCCCGGGCTTCCAGCGCACCCGTGCCCTGCGGCCAGACCAAGCGCATCGTGGCAGTGTTGGTGTAGCGCTCGAAATCCTCCTCCAGGACGAGTCGTGGTTCCGCGCCCGGCGCAAGCACTGATACCAGTAACGCTGACGCTGTCGCCACCGGTTTGAACGCGGCGAGTCGCGGGCAGGATGGAATCATCGTTCCGATGCAGGCATGTCTAGGCCAACCGTGCAAAGCACTCAAGGGAAATTCCGCTTCCGATCCGATGATCGTGACCGGGCAGGTCGTTCTCGAACGCGCTCAATGGTGAACTGTCTCACCAACCATGCACAACATTCGAAAGTGCGGTCCAACGTCGGCGATCTGAAATTCCTCGCCGACAATCGCGAACCCCAATTTTCGATAGAACTGCACCGCACCAGTTCGCGCGTTGCACCACAAGAGTCGGGCGCCGCTTTCTCGCGCAAAAGCCATGCAGGCTTGCACCAACGCGCGTCCCAATCCGTGTCCCCGGACCTCCGGTGCCGTTGCCATGCCGCGTAGTTGGAGCGCGGCCAGACCCGGCCGGTCCGGCATCTCGGCCGCGTAGAGTGAGGCGATGCCCGCCAGTCGCCCGTCTTCAAACGCACCGAAATGCCGCGTGGTGGGGGCGTCGTCTCCCGGGAATTGGGCTGACTCCGGCGGACGGCCCGGACGCAGCACCGCCAGCCGCAAAGGCCAGGTGGCTTCGGCCGGAATCACACGGACTTCTATCAGGCCGGTCACGGCGGGAGAGGCAGCGGTGTCCATGCGGCTTACTTCGGGTAATCCTGCCACAACCAGCGCAGGATGTCGGGCAGGATCGCGCCGCCGTGATTGTCGGAATGGGCGCCCTCGCCCCAGACCTGGTTGACCTGATAGCGCGGCCCGGGAAGGTTGCGCCGGTCGGCGTTCGCGTTGGCCCATTGCAACGCCGCGAGCATCTGTTGATTGGCCAGAAACCAATTCCCGTGTTCGTTGTCCAGGTCGTTCGAGCCATCCTGCAGGAAAATCCGGATCGGCTTGATCGGGTTCTTGCGAATCAAGGTCGGATAAAGATCGCCTCCCGGGATCATCGGCTGGCCGTCGCGCTCGGGACGGTAGCCGATGGAGGTATAACTGCCGATCAGGCTGATGACTTTGCGGAAGGCTTCCGGTCGCTGCCACGCCACGGTGAACGCGCAGATGGCCCCGCTGCTGGTACCGCCAATGGCCCGGCCGTCCGGGTCGGTTGTGAGGTTGTATTTCGTTCCCACTTCGGGCAGCATCTCCTCGACGAGAAAGCGCGCGTAACGGTCGCTCAACGAATCGTATTCGGCGGCCCGGTTGTTCGGGTTGCGCATCCCGAGGTCTTCGGGATACTCGTCGCCGCGCTGGCCCGGCGTGATGAAGAGGCCGATGGTGACCGGCATCTCCCGCTTGTGGATCAAATTCTCCATCACCTGCGGCACCCGCAATGCGCCGTCCACCCGCGTCGCGCGCTGGCCGTCCTGAAAGACCAGGACACAGGCGGGCTTGTCCGGTGTGTATTGCGACGGCACGTAAAGCCAGTATTTGCGGATCGTGTTCGCCAGGATTTCACTTTTGAACAGAAACGGCCCTTCCAGCTTTCCCTTGGGCACGCCCGGTTGGGGCAGTGAATCCGGGCCGAGGGGGTATTCCGCCGGGGCGCGGGGCGCGGGACTTGCCTGGGCCAGGAGCCTCGAATTCTCGGCAAGGGTAAGGAGGAGGCCGAGCAACAGCACGAAGGTGAATGGAATTCTCATAATGTTTGCCTGGATACAAGCGAGAGGATGGCGGCAAAGCGGATGGTAAAGCAATCCGCCAGTTTTGTCGTGGCGGCGCGTTCACTGGCACATTCTGCTGGCCAGAAGGGCGACCGCTCGTTATGGTTCTGCGGCGGCTCGAGAACGGTCGCTGCCAGCATTTGCCATGAACTCAAGTCAGCCCCAACCCAACCAGCGCCACGCTGCGTTTACATTGATTGAACTGCTCGTCGTCATCGCCATCATTGCCATCCTTGCGGCCATGTTGCTGCCGGCGCTGGCCAAGGCCAAAGACAAGGCCGTGCGTACGCAATGTCAGAACAACGTCAAGCAACTCATCCTTGGGGTCCACATGTATTCCACCGACTACCGGGAGTTCCTGCCTGAGCCGAACTGGAATTCGCCCTGGGTGCGCAAGGGTTGGCTTTATGACGCCTCATTGGGCACGGTGCCGAATCTCTCCGCGGCACCCTACCTCACGAATGTCGTGCTGGCTTACCAGACCGGGCTGATTTACGAATACATCAAGAATCACCAGGTCTATCGTTGCCCGTCGGACAATCAGACCAACCAGATCCGCCTGCGGACTCAGAAAATGTCCAGCTACCTGATGAACGGGGCGGTTTGCGGTTTCGGCGGGATTTCCCCCAACTCCTACAAGGCCACCCAGTTCAAACAGGATGCCATCATCATGTGGCAGGCCTTGGAAACCAACCCCGGCGACTTCAACGACGGCTCCAGCAGTCCCAACGAGGGCATCACCCGCCTCCACTCCATCGGCACCACGGTGGGCGTGGTGGATGGGCACATCGAGTATTTGAAGACGGCCAAGTTTTACGCCGAGGTGGCCCAGCCGGTGAAGAACCGGCTCTGGTGCAATCCTGCCACCGCCAATGGACGTTGAGCCTTCGCGCCACGCCGAGCCGATATGAAAATCGTCGCACCACTTCTCACCTGTTATTGTGCGGTCCTTTTGCTGAGTCTGGCCGGCTGCGGCGGCGAGCCTGATGCCAACACCGAACTCGAGAAGGCCGCCCAGGCGCTCGGCCAGGCCGATGCGGCTCAGGCCAGTCCGGCTCCCGCGCAGCCGGTGCCGACCACGGCCCCCGCCACGGCGGTTTACCAATCGCCCGGCCAGCAAATGAACCAGGCCGTGACCCTCTACAAGAATGGCGAATATGAAAACGCCGTGATGCAACTGCACCATCTGCGCGAGCGGGCGACTCTGACCCCGCAACAGAACATGGCCCTCCAGGATGCCATGGCCGCGGTGATGACCGACATGTATCGGCGGGCAGCCGACGGCGACGTGCGGGCCCAGCAAGCTGTCAAACAGTACGAGGCTTCAAAGAACGCGCAGCGCCGTTGAGCGGCTTCCGAACGCAGGGATGGAGTCAATTCGCCGGTTTGGTCAATTCATCGCCGGCCAGTTCCGCCAGCAGGTGGCGGCAGTTGAGAACCTTCTCCACAAGGTCAACTGGCACGTAGTAATACTGGTTCGACGCTTCAAAACCGACCCGTGAATCGCGCGATTGGATCGCGTGCAGCCGGCGGGCCAGGGAGATTTCCTCCTTCAACAACCGACGCATCATCTCCCGGTGCGGCGCTGCGTCCCGCAGGGTCACCGCTGCCGCCGCTGCGCGACGCGCCATGATAAACCGGGCCTGGTTGGCGGAACTCCGAAAATGAATTGCTGCCGCCTCGGCGACCCGACACTCCTCGTCCACGGCGCTGCGTTGGGCGCGGGTGATTGGCTTCGTGCCCGCCGTAGATCCCTCGAGTTCGGCCAGCGCGCGATCGAATCCGTCCGCGACCTTTTCGAGTTGCCCGGCAAAAACCTCCGGAGGATAAACCGCCCGCCAACCGTCGAGGTCGTCGTAAGGAAACCCCACCATGGTGGCGTGAAAGCCGGTCGGTTCGCGCCACAGCAGATTCGCCGGACCGAGTTGTTGCGGCCCGGAATACACCACCCCGATATGGTAGGGGAATTCCCGGAATGCTGCGCTGAATCCGCGCCAAGCCCTCACCACTGCGGGCGCAAGTTCGGAGCCGAATCGTCGTTCCGCCACGCGCCGCATCGCCGCGTCGGCGGAACCGCACGCCAGAGCTTCGGACACGACCTCGAGATTCGGCGACGGATAACCGCCCAGCGTCCAGCCCAACATCAGGCCGTTGATGTTCGCGCGGCTCAAATTTTCGGCATGGCGGGCGACATTCTCCACCGCGGGGATGTAGGGCACGGCGGAAAGCTCCCAAGTGTTGCCGGCTTGAATCTTGGCCATGGTTTTCAACCCACGTTCGCGGGCCAGTTGCCAATGGTGCTGTGCGCGCGGCCCCGGGCCAATCGCGGAAATCGAGTATTCGCCCACCTCGGTCTTCACTCCGCCACGTTCGATGGGCAATCTCCACTCGCTCACACTTTGAAGAGCGACCTCTGTCGGCAACTGTCGAATCACTTCTCCTGCCCACGCGTCATTCCAACCCCAGTCCCAGGCGATTAAAGTGGGTCCGGCGTCCCGCCAGTCCTGGCCTCGGGGCGGAGACGCAGGGATGCTGGCCGCGCCATTTCGAATGCCTTCGTAAAACAGGCGGTTGACCTCCGCGATGACGTCCGCCGCCGGCCGCCTCGAGCAGCGCGGACAAGTCGCGCCGCCGCCGTGCGACCAGCAGTTGGTGAGATTCTCCGAGGCCGTGATGCTGAAGAACCCGCCCAGGTCCGGCACCGCGCGGCAGATCGTGGCGACCGAATCCACGATGAAGCGCTGCACCTCCGGCACGCTGGTGCAGAGCGTGGCATGATCGCCTCCAGTGACACCCTTGAGGTGTGGACGGCTCTCGAAGAAACTCCGCGGCATGGACCTGGGTTCGTTGAGATAAAGAAAGACCCGGATGCCGTGCTGGCGCGCCCGCTTCACCAGAGCGCGCAAATTCTTGAGCCGCTCCTGATGCCGTGCGCTTTCTTCCGGCTTCCAAGGGAACGGCGCGAGCTTGTGCAGCACCGCCTGCAACCACACGCCGTTGACCCCCGCTTGGGCGAGCCGCGCCAGCAGACCCTCCGGGTAAGGATCAGCGTGCTTCTCCAGCAGAGGATCGCCATACAGCGCGAAGTAGGAGTAGCAGAAGCGCAAGCCGGTTGAGGCTTGCGGGCTTGGAATCGAGGATTGAGCGGGTTTGCGTGAAAGCTGTGAAACGAAACTGAAAAGCGGCTCATCGGCACGCGCGATGCCTTCAGGAAATTCCTCCTGCACAGTTTGCGCGATCCTGCGTTCGCGTTGCAACGCGGCCTCGTCCGGCGCTTGGAAAAGCAGGGGCTCGCAATCCGGTTTGAGGCTGCCCAGCTTGATCCAGAGAAAATCGTCTTCGCGCAAGGTGAAGGCCAGGTGCTCGGGCGTCCAATCCAGCAAAACGAGCAATTGCTCGTAAGGCAGCAAATGCCAGTTGCGTTTGATGACGGTGATGTAGGAACGCGCCTGTTGATCGCGGGTGATGCGCGGAGGATGGCCCAGACTCATCGCCCGCCCCAGACGCAGGATGTCGGTCCGCTTTGCGCCGACCACGCGCGCCATTCGCTCCGTGGTCACCAGCGGCCAGTTGCGCCAGACGAAGGCGTGCAAGCGGCTGGGGAAGTGCGGGAACGCAACCGGTTTTGGAGCGGTGCCTTTGGGCAGGTCAGAAACCCGAAGGGTCGAGGCCGTGCGAGTCACTGCCGCGCGGGAAGACCGCGGCGCAACTCCGTACATCAGCGCGCCGGTCGCCATCGCTCCACCCGCCAGGAATCTGCGGCGCGAAAGCACACCGGGCGAACCTTGCTGTTTCGATGAGTTCATCATGACGGGGTTGGTTTCGCCGGCGCCCCAGGCGGGGCAAAGGTCAGGGCGGCGAGGTTGAAGCAGAGCGGCTGGATGAACGGCGGGTCAACGCCCAGCGATTGCCACGTGTTGGGATCATGAAGAAGATTCTTCACAACGGGAATGTGATAGTCCTGAGTGAAAACGATTCCGTCGGGCGACAGTTTCCCGATGATGCCGCTCAGCACCTCGTAGGTGCCCTTGGCCAGGTCGCAGTCAATATACGCCACCGCCACGGTCGCCGGCGCGCCGCGCGCGATGGTTTCCGAAAACCATCCGGGGATCAACTCGCACCTGGCGGCGACACCATACCGGCGCAGGTTCTCGGCCACCTCCTGGCGGGTGCTCGCATACATCCTCGAAAAGTCCATTTCGGCAGACTCCTCCACGGCCTCCACACCGGCGAACGAATCGTAGATGATCAACTTGTAACCCATCACCTCGCACAAGTGGGAGAACTTGCAGGAACTGCCGCCTTTCCAACAGCCGGCTTCGACGAACAACTCGCCGCCGGGTTTTCGGCTCGCCAGCCAGCGCACGATCTCCGCCATCTCGGCTGGCTGGTGAGCTCTGGCGACGTTCGAGTCCACGCGGAGAAAGCTGCGGATCAGCCGCCATCGCGTTCGCAGTGGAAACCGGGTGGTGAGAATGTTGGCATAACCCGCCAGACACCACGCCAGATTGAGGAAGCGCCGTACGGGCCGCGGAACGAAGTCGCGGACCTCGGCATATCGCCGGAGGGCATTTGTCGTCAGCGCCATGGCAGCGTTCGCAGACTGCCACGGGAAGCCCTGCCGCCGCGAGTACGAATTCCCGGTCCCGATCACGCGGCCGAGAAATAGTCGAACGATCCACCTGAAGCCGCGCCTCGCCCAGCGTGTGTTCACCGAATTTCCTGACCCCACTTTCGCAACCGAATCCGCGTCGGTTGCGGTGCTTCATGCACTGAAATTGCGACAAGTGGTTGAAGAAAATCAACCCGGGCTCCACGGGTTTGCCGTTTGTAAGAGCATTTCGATTCCGAGACACCGCGAATTGCCGGAAGATTCTCCCTCACCCCGCCCTCTCCCGCCGGGAGAGGGAGAATCATCCGCAGGCATTGGCGAAGGCGGAAAATGGGAACAGCACCGGAGACTCACGAGCAATCAGAGCGCACGATTGCCGTCCCCTCTCCCAGCGGAAGAGGGAAAGGGTGAGGAACAGCACTTTGTCTTGAAAACCGAGCCCGTCATGTTGGGTGGACCGCTGGTTTCGATCACGACTCTCCGCACTTGACCCGTGGAGGAGTTCGCCTCATAAGAAGTTCAACGGTGCCCCAGGGGTTCTTGGGACAATTGTTCTGATTGTGGGAAATTCAACTTCGATCACATGAAAACGGCCCTTCAATCTGCCTCCACTCGGCCTGCCATGACACGCCGCGAATTCATCCGCTCCACCTCCAAATCGGCGGTGGTGCTCGGGGCGGCCTCCGCGGCTCTCATTTCCCGGCAAAACGTCCTTGGGGCGAATGACAGGATCGGCATCGGCTTCATTGGCTGTGGCGGACGCGGCAGCGGTCACCTGCAACTGATTCACGCGCTGACCACGCAAGACGCGCCGTTGCGCATCGTCGCCGTCTGCGACGCTTACGGACCGCGTTTGCGCAACGCCGCCGAAGGTTATCAGGCCAAGGCCTACAAAGATCACCGGGAACTTCTGGCCGACAAGGAAGTGGACGTCGTCTGCATCGCCACGCCGGATCGTTTGCACGTTCCGCAGGCGATGGATGCCATCCGGGCGGGCAAGGACGTCTATTGCGAGAAGCCGATGGGCCACTGGAGTCAGTTCGAGTTGAGCAAAAAGTTTTTCGAGGAGACGCGCAAGCTGGGCCGCGTGGTTCAGATCGGCAACCAGGCCAACTCCAGCAGCGCATGGCTGAAGGTGAAGGAACTGATTCAGCAGGGCGCGATTGGCCGCGTCCAGCATGTGGCCGCGGGTTACTATCGCAACGGCGACTGGGGCGAGCGCATGCCCATCCCGGACCGCAACGCCAGGCCCGGTCCGGACCTCGACTGGCAGGCGTTCCTCGGCGACGCGCCGAAAAAGCCCTTCAGCGTCGAACGCTTTTTCAGTTGGCGCAGCTTCCTTGATTACGCGGGCGGACCTTCCACCGATTTGTTCCCGCACGTTCTTACGCCGTTCATCAGCGCGCTGGGCCTGAAATTCCCGTCGCTGGCCGTGGGCACGGGCGGCATTTTCAAATACGACGATTACGGCCGTGAAGTGCCGGACACGTTCAACATGGTCATGGATTATCCCGAGCGCGTCTCCATCAACCTGGTCTGCACCTTGACCAACGCCTACAACAGCGATCCTGTGATTCGCGGCGAAAGCGGCACAATCGTGCTGGAAGGAACGGATTTCGGCGCCGGCTTCCGCAACATCAAGCTTCACCCGCTCAAAGGCGAACCGACCGAAATCCCGGGTAGCATTCCCAACAGCACGCTGGAGCACTGGAAGAACTTCCTCGAATGTGTCCGCACTCGCGCCAGACCAGTGAGCGACGTTGAGTTCGGCCTCTACGTCCAAGCGGCCATGTGCATGGCGATGATGGGATTCCTCAAGAACAAGGTTGCCCGATTCGATCCGGCGAAGAAACGGATCTTGCTATAACGCTCAACCGCCGACCGAAGCTTAAGCCTTCAACCTCCGCTCCAGAATTTCGCCGACGAGCGCCGGGTTCGCCTTGCCCTTGCTCAACTTCATCACCTGGCCTTCGAGGAAATTCAGCGCCGAGGCGTTGCCTGATTGGCATTACGCCCGGCTTAGTGCGTTCTCACTGACAAACAGATTACGCGCCCTAAACGGGGCCGGACTTTCGTGGAGCAAGACCGCCCTGAGCGCTGACAGCGTTGAGGCGAACCATGGGCGATGCAACGAACGCCAGGGCGCAAGAGCCCAAGCTGGCAGCGGCAAATCATATCGTGATGCCAGCCATTCCGCCGTTGCTGCGAGATACGCGTCTTCAATGTCACCGTGTCGCGGCACGCGCCCTCCCAGCTTGAGTGGCTCGGTTCGGAAGGCTTCGGCGGAGGGATTGGCGTAAAAGCCGTCCAGGAAATTGCGCAGACAAAGGTCGAAGGACTCGCCGCGGGCGGCGAGTTCCGCAACTTCAGCCAGGGTTTTCGGAATCATATCTTTCCTTCCGCAAACAAGCCTTCGACAAGATACTGCGCTTTGACGGGAACGCGACTGGCCGGATAATAGGCGGACACCACCTCCATGACGGCTTGCGCGCTCTTCAGGCCGAGATGGCGGATCAGGAAAATGACGTCATTGACATCGTCTGCATCCCCTTCCACCGCGCCGATGCGAGAGGCCATGCATTTCATCGCGAGCAAATATTCCGGCGTCGGCATCACCAAGCGAAGATTCGGAAACTGAGGAAGATTTCCCGCGATTGCTTGATGCCGCGTTGAAGCATAACCTTTGGCGGCGTCGTTGAGCCAATTTGCGGCAAAGCCCTGAGCCTCGCCTACCTGCCGGGCTACCTCGCGGATCACGCGGGTCGGTTCGAAGATGGCGTCCACGTCCTTGGTGGAGAGCCGCGCGGCATACGCCAGGACCATCGCTGCGCCACCGAGCAGGCAAAGCTCTCCTTTGACATTTCGGCGCCCCAGTTCAGCGGACATCGCTTGAAATGCCGCAAGCATCTCGTCTCGAGTAAGATTGGTTTTTTCAGCGGACATTTGATCACTCTAGTTTCTCAACTTTCGCTCCAGAATTTCGCCGACGAGCGCCGGGTTCGCCTTGCCCTTGCTCAATTTCATCACCTGGCCCTTGAGGAAATTCAGCGCGGCGGTTTTGCCGGATTTGAAATCGTTCGCCGGGCCGGGATGTGCGGCGATGACCTCGTCGCAGAATCTTTCAATCGCGCCAGTGTCGCTGACCTGGGCCAGGCCTTTCTCCTGAACGATGGCGGCGGGGGACTTGCCGGTGTCGAACATTTCGGAGAAGACCTGCTGCGCGGCGGAACTGTTGATCGTTTTGTTCTCGACGAGGCTGACGAGTTCAAGCAGCGCGGCGGGTTTGAATTTCAGGTCGGTTAGCGTCACGTGTAGGACAGGCGTCGCGCCTGTATCTGACTTTTCCGCATGATCCTCTTGAAGGGAGACAGGCGCGACGCCTGTCCTACGCTCATTGGCCTCCGCCACCTTGGCGCGGAGATTGTTGATCACCCAGTTGGCAACAGCCTTGGGATTCTTCGCCTGTTGGGCAATGCCTTCAAAGTAATTGCCCAGTGGCAAATCGCTCTTGAATGTCTCGGCGTCGCTGGCGGGCAACTGGTAGTCCCGCATGAAGCGCTGCTTCCGCGCCAGGGGCAACTCGACGACGCGCAACTTCACTTCAGCCAGCCATTCCTCGCCCGGTGCCAGAGGCATCAAGTCCGGGTCGGGGAAGTAGCGATAATCGTGCGCGTGTTCCTTCGTGCGCATTTCCTCCGTGATTCCGGTCACCTCGTCCCAGCGGCGCGTGGATTGAACCAGTGTGCCGCCACTTTTGAGCACTTCGATCTGACGCGGGATTTCGTATTCGAGGGCGCGGCGCACGCCGGAAAAACTGTTCATGTTTTTGATCTCGATCTTCGCGCCGAGTTCCTTGGTGCCGACGGGCCGCACGCTCACATTTACGTCGCATCGCACCATGCCCTTTTCCATGTCGCAATCGCTCACGCCGCCCTGCACAAGGATTTCCTTGAGCGCGTTCAGGTATTCGTAAGCCATGTCCGCGCTGGTGATGTCCGGCTCGGAAACGATCTCCATGAGCGGCACGCCGGCGCGATTAAAATCCACGCCGCTGTTCCGGTCGAAATGAAAACTCTTGCCGACATCTTCCTCCAGGTGCGCGCGGGTGATGCGGACTCTGGCAATAGTGGAATGGGCGTCCCGCCTGTTTTCCGACGGGATGCCTGCTCCGCTCTGAACAGGCGAGACGCCTGTCCCACTAAACTCAAACTCCACGTAGCCATTCGCGGTGGACGGCTTGTCGTATTGGGTGATCTGGTAATTCTTCGGCATGTCCGGGTAGAAATAACTCTTCCGGTCGAACTTGGCGAAGCGCGGAATCTCGCAGTTGAGGAGGTAACCGGTCAGCACCGTCAGCCGCAATGCCTCCTCGTTCGGCACCGGCAACACGCCGGGCAGGCCGAGACAGACAGGGCAGACATTCGTGTTCGGCTCCGCGCCGAAGGCATTCGCGCAGCCGCACCACATCTTGGATTTCGTCTTGAGCTGGACGTGAGTTTCCAGACCGATGACCGCTTCGTATTCCATATCGTGCGAGAAGATTTAACCACGGATAGACAGGGATGGACATGGATTTTTCGCGAGTAAGATCGCGAGGCGCCGGAGGCGCTTGGTCGTCAACCATGCACGAAGCCTGTGTCCAACTGACCGCCACTTCCGGGCGCGGTGTCTCAGCGCGGCTTGAAGGCCACCGTCAGTGAGTCATAACCATTCCAACGCTCGTAGCGGGCCTCGTGCTCGATGTGCTCCCGGGCCTCCAGCACTTTGATTTCCGCGACGCGTTCGGTCAGGGTCTCCAGCAGGCTGCGCACGATCAGCCGTGCGTGCGCCGCGCCGAGGCACAGATGCGCCCCGAAGCCGAAAGAAAGATGCGGATTTGGTTTCCGACCCAGACGGATTTGTTCCGATGCCTCGAACACCGTCTCATCGAAGTTTGCCGAGGCCCAGGCCAGCGACACCCGTCCGCCCGCTTTCACCGGCACGCCGTGAACGTTGGTGTCCACCGGGCACACGCGGCCAATGTGGGTCAAGGGCATGAAGACGCGGAAGAATTCCTCGCCCGCGAGGACGATTCTCCGGGGATCCTCGCGCAGATAGTCCAGGTCGGCAGGGTTCCGGCCCAGGTGGGCGATGATGGACGAGATGCTGTGGATGATTGTGTCGCGTCCGCCGGCGAAGACGAGGTTGCCAAACCCCATCATCTCCTCGCGCGTGAGCCGGCGTCCGCGATACGTGGCCCGCGTCAGCGCGCTGAACAAATCCTCCCCCGGGTGGGCCTCGGCGCGGTCGAACTGTGCGTGCAGATAGTCTTCGAGCACGATGCCCTTCTTGAACTCGCCGCCGGTGACCTTGAAGACGTGGATGCCCCAGCCGATCCAGGTGTCCGCCTCGGACTCCGGCACGTTCAACAGGTAGGTCAGCGCGCGCGATTGTACCGGCAACGCGAACTCGCTCACGATCTCGATGGACTCCCGGTGGAGCGCCTGGGAGAGCATGTCGCTGATCAATGCCGCCACCTTCGCGATCACGTCCGGCTGCTTGGCGCGTTGAAAGAACGGCTCGACGATGGCCCGATATTCGGTGTGCTCGGGCGGATTGGTTTCAATGGGCAACTGGCGCATCGTCCGCACCTCCTCCTCGGAGGGAATCGGCACCCGGAAAGGCGCGTCCGAGCTGTAAGTCTTCCAATCCTTCGCCGCCTCCCGCACGTCGGCGTGGCGCAGGAGCATGGGTATGGATTCGCCCTGAAAGGGGCATTGCAGGACGCCGTCCTTCCGGCGGGCGTCGCGGAAGGGATCGCGCAGATTCGAGTCATCGGCCATGCCGCCGAGTTTCTGCAAATGGCCCGCGGTCATCAAGCCCATCCGGCAAGGATGCACACAGGCTGTCAGGCCGTGCCATTTGGCTTGCTTGGGTCGGGGCGCGAAAACTAACTTCACCCGCATGATATTGGCCGTGTCACCCCTTCTTGCGCATGACGGACCGGCGCAGCCTTGACCAATCCACGCGCGCCGTTCGTCGTCGCTTCCCGGGCCGATGGGGACTGGCCGGGGTGGCGCTCCTGGCTCTGACGCTCGCCGCTCCCGGTTGCCGCCCGAAGGATTCCACGCCCCAGGATGCGGCCCCCGCACCTGCCGTTGCGGCGAAGTCCGAGTTTGTGCTCGGTGATTTGATCCAACCCTTCTCTCCACCGACACTGGCCGAGTTGGAGGCCAAGGTGCAATGGAAGGCTCAACCGGTGCGGGACGCCATCGAGTTGTTGCGGCAGCGGCAGGCCGGCGAAAAGCCTGCGCTCACCCCGGCGGAGGCGCTGCAGTCGCGCAACGATTCGCCAGAGGCCAACGCCCGCATCCTCAGCGCGCTGCGCCGGCTGCCGGCGGACACGAACGCTGTGGACTGGGACGCGGCCATCGTCCGGCACACGGGCGCCGACGTGCGCAGCATCAATCCGTTGCTGATGAGTTCGACGGTGGAGTTCGATGTGGCCGGGCTGATTGGATTTGGCCTGTTCTCATTTGACTGGGATTTCAACCTGTTTGCCGCGTCGGACACGGTGGTTTCGTGGCATTCGAGCGCGGACGGACTTTACGACAAGGTCGTGATGCGCGATGACCTTGTCTGGTCGGACGGCAAACCGATCACGGCGCATGACGTCGTGTTCAGCTTCAAGGTCATCATGTCCAGCCAGGTGCCGGTGCCCGCACAGCGGTCCGGCACCGAGAAGCTCAAATGGGTGGAGGCTTACGACGACCGGACACTGGTGTTTTTCCACAAGGAACCGCTGGCCACCAATCCGTGGAATCTCTCCTTCTCGGTCATCCCCCGGCACATCTACGCGGACTCCATCGCCGCCGATCCGACGCTGCAAAACAGCGCGCATCACGTGAAGCATGAGCGCGAGCCGGTGACCGGCGGGCCGTACGAGGTGCGCCAGCGAACGGTCGGGCGCGAGATCGTGCTGCAACGCCGGGCGACGTGGATGTCTCCGCGCGGCCAGCCGGTGCGCGAGCCGCCGTATTTTCGCGAAGTCCGTTTTCGCGTCATTCCCGAGTCCAGCGTCGCGCTGCTCGCGCTCAAGGCCGGCGATCTCGACGAGAAGATTCTCAGCCCCGAGGAATGGAAAACCAAGACTGACGGCCCGGACTTTTATCGCAACAACACCAAAGCCTTCGGGTTGGAGTGGGTTTATTTTTACTTTGCCTGGAACAACGACACCGAATTTTTCTCCGACCGCCGGGTGCGGCAGGCGATGTCTTATGCGTTCGACCACGAGGAAATGTTGAAGGTTTTACTCTACGGTCTTTACGAGCCGTGCAACGGGATTTTCCATCCCACGGCGCGCTGGGCGCCGCGCGAACCACCGCCGCCCTATCGGCAGAACCTGGACCGCGCCGAAGCCCTGCTGGCCGAAGCCGGCTGGGTGGACACCGACGGGGACGGCATTCGGGACAAATTGATTGACGGCCGGCGGCGGCGCTTTGAATTCAGCATCCTGGTGGTGAACATGGCCGAGCGCGTCGCGATCTGTAATCTCTTGCGCCAGAACCTGGCCGAGCTGGGCATCCTTTGCCATGTGCGCCCGCTCGAGTTCACGGTGTTTCAGGAAAAGACGCTGAAGAAAAAGTTTCACGCCTTCCTGGGCGGCTGGGGCACGGGCGCGTATCCCGACACGAACGAGAACATCTGGAAAACCGGCGCGCCACGAAACTACATCAGCTATTCCAACGCCGAGGTGGACGCCCTGTTCGAGGAGGCGCTGCGGTCATTGGACGAAACGCGCCGCGAGGAAATCTTCCGGCGCATCCACCTGCTGCTTTACGAAGACCAGCCCTACACCTGGCTTTATTTCCGGAATTCATTCTACGCCTTCAACCAGCGGCTGCGCGGCTACAACTTCAGCCCGCGCGGGCCTTACAACTACTCGCCGGGCTTCGGCAGCATCTGGAAGCCCGTGCTCCAACCCTGACGCCGCATGGTCAACTATCTCATCCGTCGGCTGCTGATTGGGTTGATCACGCTGGGCATGATCACGATGGTGATCTTTGGCCTGATCCGCAACATGCCCGGGACACCGTTGACGATGAACCTGGCCGAAACCGACCCCAGCCGGCAGATCAGCGAGGAAGACCTTCAGCGGCTGGAGAAAATCTACGGCCTGGACCGGCACTGGTCGGTCGCCTACTTCCAATGGCTCGGCAATCTGGCGAAGCTCGACTTGGGCCGTTCGTTCCGCGAGAAACGTCCGGTCGCCGACGTCATCGGGGAACGAATTGTGCCGACGCTCACCCTCTCGTTGACGTCGCTGGTGCTGGCTTATCTGCTGGCGGTGCCGCTTGGACTTTACACCACCGCCCGCGCCGGGCGGACCGATGAACGCGCGGTCAGCACGCTGCTGTACATGTTGTATTCGGTGCCGTCGTTCGTGGTGGCGCTGCTGTTGTTGAACCTGTTTTACGTGCGCCTGGAGGGCACGCCGTTTCAATTGCCATTGGGCGGCATGATGAGCATGAACTACGCGGAGTTGTCCGCTGCCGGCAAGTTGTGGGATCGGTTCATTCACATGCTGTTGCCCGTGGCGTGCGCCACTTATGGCAGCCTCGCCTACTACAGCCGGTTCGTGAAATCGAACATGGAGGAGGTCATCCGGCAGGATTACATCCGCACCGCGCGGGCCAAGGGCGTCGCGCCGTTTCAAGTCCTGGTGCGCCACGCCTTCCGAAACACACTGATCCCGTTCGTCACCTTGATCGGCCTGACGCTGCCCGGTTTGTTGAGCGGCTTCGTGATTCTCGAAAGCATCTTCACCTGGCAGGGCATGGGGCTGCTGTTCCTGGATTCCATCACCAACCGCGATTATCCCGTCATCATGGGCCTGACGCTGATGTTCTCGCTGCTGACGCTGGCCGGGCAGTTGCTCGCCGACATCCTGTATGCGTTTGTGGACCCGCGGGTGACTTACTCATAACACCATGACGCGACTCTGCACAGACCGGGCAAGGACCACAGCAAACTTCCGCTGGCGGTCTCCCTCTCCCAGCGGGAGAGGGATCAAGGGTGAGGGAGAACGGCTTGGCTTAAGTGGTGTTTCCGAACTGTCTGAGGGCGCTTTGATCTCGATGGACTCTCCCTCACCCCGGCCCTCTCCCGCTGGGAGAGGGAGAATGGTCGCCGGCGCAGAGCAATCCTGCTCCTCCTCATTCCCGCCTTCCCCGAAAAGGGCAAATAGGACCGATGGGACTTATGCGCCAGCAGCCGCAGAATAGCCAATGACCACCCCCACCCAGCCCAAACCCGCCGCTCCGCCCGCCGTCTCGGCGCCGGCCGCGCCCGGTTTCTGGGTGGAATCATGGCGGCGCTTCCGGCGACGCAAGCTGGCGCTCACGGCGTTTTGCTTTGTGGCGTTGCTCGCTTTGACGGCCTTGTTCTCGCCGGCCATCGTCGGCACCAAACCGGTGGTCTGCAAATACAAGGGAAAACTCTATTTCCCGGCGATGAGCTACTTCAATCCGCGTTGGGAGAACGAGATTTTCTTTCGCGATGGCTTCCGCATGAGATACGCGCAGAACCTGAAGGACAAGGACCCGCAAAGTTGGGCCGTCTGGCCGTTGGTGTATCAGGATCCGTATCGCCGGGTGCGCGAAGGCGAATGGCCGGGGCATCCGGGGAACGGCAGCTACGCCGCGCCCAATCGCCACAATCTCTTCGGCACAACGCATCCCGGCGTGGACGTGTTCGCGCAGATGGTTCACGGCACGCGCATCGCGCTGTTGGTGGGCTTTGTGGCCACGGGCATCGCCGCGCTCATTGGCATCACGGTGGGCGCGCTGGCCGGGTATCTCGGCGGCAAGGTGGACATGCTGTTGAGCCGCGTGATCGAAATGGTGATGTGCATTCCCGCGCTGGTGTTGATTCTCGCCCTGCTGGCCGTGCTCGACACGCCGACCATCTGGCATTTGATGGCGGTGCTCGGGTTGACCGGTTGGACGGGCATCGCGCGTCTGACCCGCGGCGAGTTCCTCAAGTTGCGCCAGACGGAATACGTCACGGCGGCGCGGGCGCTCGGGGCGGGCGGAGTGCGCATCATGCTGCGGCACATCCTGCCCAACTCGCTCGCGCCGGTGCTGGTGCCGATTTCGTTCGGCATTGCCGCCGCCATTTTGATTGAGAGCGGCCTGAGCTTCCTGGGCTTTGGCGCGCCGCCGCCCAATCCGAGCTGGGGCACGTTGCTCAACGCGGGCCGCAGCAACTTGCAAATGTGGTGGCTCATCGTGTTCCCCGGGCTGGCCGTGTTCCTCACCGTGCTGGCTTACAACCTGATTGGCGAGGGCATCCAGGAAGCCACCGATCCCAAATTGCGACAGGGCCGCAAATGAACCGAAACCACACAGCCCAATCGAATGTCGCTGCTTCTCTTGGAATCCACTTCGATTGTCCCGCGCAAGCGCTTATCCTCTTCGCCAAACTCACCATTCGATCAACTCACAACCACAATGAACTACGCGCAATTTGAAAGACTGAACCTGAAGGGGCATCCCATTTTCAGCGAGAAATGGGTTCAAGACCGAATTGCGCAAGATCCTTCGATTCTCGGCCTCGGAGATGTCGTGTTGAAAGATAAGGAGAGAGTCCAGCCTAAAGCTGGACGCTTGGATCTTCTCTTGCAGGAAGCGGATGGCAACCGCCGCTATGAGGTGGAGATACAGCTTGGTGCAACTGATGAGAGTCACCTCATCCGAACCATTGAGTATTGGGACATCGAACGCAAACGCTATCCCCAATACGAGCACACAGCAGTAATCGTCGCCGAGAACATTACAAGCCGCTTTCTGAACGTTATCAGCCTTTTCAACGGCATGATCCCGCTCGTTGCAATTCAGATGAACGCACTAAAGTTTGGTGATCACGTTGGATTGGTGTTTACGACGGTCTTGGACCACATGCCACTGGGTTTAGTTGATGAGGACGAGGAAATAGCTGAGACGACAGATCGAGCGTACTGGGAACAGCGAGGCTCAAAGCAGACCGTGGTCCTTGCGGATCGACTTTTGGATATGGCGAAAAAGCATGATCCCAAATTCGAGTTGAAGTATAACAAGTTTTACATTGGTCTAGCCAGGGATGGCCAAGCCTTCAATTTCCTGATCTTCCGGCCAAAGAAGGGCTTTATGCGTTTTGAACCCCTCCTCAGAGATTCCCCGGAAATGCAGGAGCGACTTGAGGCATCTGGGCTCGACGTGATGGATTACGATAAGCGCTGGGGACGATACCGAATACGGCTTCAGCCGAGTGATCTTGAGAAGAATCGAGGAATGCTCGAAGCAATCATCGCCGAGGCATACACCGATGCAAACAAAGATTGGGATTGAAACAGTTCGTTGTGCAATTTACCGCCACGATTCATCACCCTCGTCTGCGCCGGCAGCCCGCATTGTCCGCTGTAATTTGGCGGTTAAGGTGTCTCCTTCACCCAACCAACACCTTCACCCAACTACCAATTGACCATGTCCCCTGCTACGCCAACGCCTGACCTCTCGGGACGCTCACCGAAGGCAACCGCACCGCTGCTCGAAGTCGCCGGCTTGCGGACGACCTTCGAGACGGACGATGGCTTGATCACGGCGGTGGACGACATTTCGTTCCGGCTCGATCAGGGGCGCACCCTGGGCATCGTGGGCGAATCGGGTTCGGGCAAATCCGTCACGTCGCTTTCCATCATGCGCCTGCTCGAAAGCACGGGCCGCATCGCGGATGGCCGCGTGGCGCTGCTGGGGCGCGACCTCGTGCGGTTGCCTGAGCCGGAGTTGCGCGACATTCGCGGACGCGAGATCAGCATGATCTTCCAGGAGCCGATGACCTCGCTGAATCCCGTTTTCACCGTTGGCGCGCAGGTCATGGAGGCGATCATTTTGCACCAGCGCCTGGCCCGGGCCGAGGCGCGGCAACGGACCATCGAGTTGTTCCGCGAAGTCGGCATTCCCGAGCCGGAACAGCGCGTGGACAATTACCCGCACCAGATGTCCGGCGGCCAGAAGCAGCGCGTGATGATCGCCATGGCGCTGTCGTGCAACCCGCGCCTGTTGATCGCCGACGAGCCGACCACCGCGCTCGATGTGACCATCCAGGCGCAGATTCTCGACATCCTCCGCCGACTGCGCGACCAGCGCGGCATGTCCATCCTGTTCATCACGCATGACCTGGGTGTGATTGCCGAAATCGCCGACGACGTGGCGGTGATGTTGAAGGGCAAGATCGTCGAATACGGGCCGGTGCTGGAAATCTTCAGCCAGCCGCGGCATCCCTACACCAAGGGCCTGCTCGCCTGCCGTCCGCGCCTCGACAACCTTTACAAACGCCTGCCCACCGTCGGCGACTTCATGGACATCCGCGAAGCCGAAGGCCGCTTCGAGGTGATTGAAAAGCCGCTGGACACCGCGCGACTGGAATATCTCACCAACCGGGGACGGGGGCGCTTGCTGCATCCGCCCGCGGAGCTGGCGGCGCTGGGTCATCCGTGGGATGAAGCCCGGCACGCGCCTGACACCGCCGCCATTCCCGACGGGCAAGCGCCCCTGTTGCGGGTGGAGAATCTGAAGGTGCATTTTCCCATTCGCAAAGGGTTGCTCCGCCGCACCGTCGGCCACGTCAAGGCGGTGGACGACATCAGCTTCAACGTCTATCGCGGCCAGACGCTTGGGCTGGTCGGCGAATCGGGTTGCGGCAAGACCACGACCGGCCGCGCCATCCTACGGCTGATCGAGCCGACCGCAGGCCGAATTGTCTATGACGGCGTGGACGTTGCCAGCCTCGCCGGCGGCGCGCTGCGCCAGATGCGGCAGAAGCTGCAGATCATCTTTCAAGACCCTTACGGTTCAATGAACCCGCGCATGACCATCGAGGCGGCGTTGACCGAGCCGATGGCCATTCACGACATCGGAAAGAGTTTCAGCGAACGCCGCGACCGCGCCGTGGCGTTGCTGGAGGAAGTGGGATTGGAAAGCCGTTTCCTGCGGCGCTATCCGCATGAATTCTCCGGTGGCCAGCGCCAGCGCCTGTGCATCGCCCGCGCCCTGACCGTCGAGCCGGAATTCATCATCTGCGACGAATCGGTGTCCGCGCTGGACGTCTCCGTGCAGGCGCAGGTCCTGAACGTGCTCAAGGAGCTCCAGGAAAACCGCGGGCTGACCTACATCTTCATCAGCCACGACCTCAGCGTGGTGAAATTCATGGCCGACATGATTGCGGTGATGAACAACGGCAAGATCATCGAGTTCGGTCCGGCGGAAACGATCTACGCCCGGCCCCGCGAGGATTACACCCGCAAACTCATCGCCGCCACCCCGCGCGACGACCTCGAATCGATTCGCCGCCGGCAGGCGGAACGTGGTCTGCAACTTGGTTCAGCCACGTCGTCCTGACCCGTCGCCCACAATCCCTGGTCGCGGAGGAAGGTGGGTATCCGTGCTACCATGCTGCCGTGCGCATCTCAGTTTATTGCGGCCTGGCATTCCTGGCGTAGCGCAGGTTTCCCCACCTGCGGTATCGCCGACTTCCAGTCGGCGGGCCCAGGCACGGCGTGGCAGACCAGGAGTTCGCGGCGTTTGCGGATTGGAAATCCGCGATCCGGCAGACTGGAGGTCTGCGCTACGGCATCGCCCCGGCGACCTCCTAAAAGAAAGTGAGATGCGCCCCATGCTGCCCGGGATCTATCGAAAACGTTGACGCTCCATGCGGTTTGTGGTTGAGTTGAGGCGCAAGCGAGCCGCAAATCAGCGAGCGTCCTTACTGAGCTTGCTCCTTTGAACTCCTGACTCCCTTGGCTTTTTGGGTATGAATCCGTCTGGGCATCTGGTGGAGCAGGGCGCAACGGAATGCGGGCAACCTCGCCTTCCGTTGCCGGGGGGAGAGTTTGGTTGGCATACTTCCCGCCTTTTCACACTTGCCCTTCGAAGAGTCCCTTCCGGCAGGGTCGCATCCGCCCTTTCGGCAACTGCCTATTGGTCAGGCAACATTCCAATCAGTCCGCACTTTTGCCAGATGCCCGGGTTGGCGTTTTCCCGCACGAACTCTCCCTGCCCATGAGCGCGCCTTCGGCCAGGTTGTTTCCATCCACCCACTGGAGTGTGGTGCTGGCGGCGCACGCGGGTGACCCCGCCCGCGCCCGGGAGGCGCTGGAGAAACTTTGCGCCCTCTATTGGTATCCGCTCTACGCTTTCGTGCGTCGGCGGGGTCATCAGCCCGCCGATGCCGAGGATCTCGTGCAGGGATGCATCGCTCACCTGCTGGAGCGGCAGTTCTTTCAGGTGGCCGACCCCGACAGGGGCCGCTTTCGCTCCTACTTGCTCACCTCGCTGAACCATTTCCTGGCGGACGCCGCGGAGCGGGCCGGACGACTGAAGCGCGGCGAGGGGCATCCACCGCTGTCGTTGGACGTGACGCTGGCGGAGCGACGTTACGCCCAGGAGCCGGCCGATCCCAGCGACCCGCGGCAACTCTTCGAGCGGCGGTGGGCGCTGACGCTGTTGGACACCGTGTTGCACCGGTTGGAGCGCGAGGCCGCGGATAGCGGGCGCGCTGAACTGTTCCGCCAGGTCAAAGGGGCTTTGCTCGGCGACCACGGCGGTGTCACCTATGCCGAACTCGCGCCGCAACTGGGCCTGAGCGAAGCCGCCCTCACCATGACCGTGCAACGAATGCGCCGGCGCTATCGGGAACTGGTTCGCGAGGAAATCGCCCACACCGTGAACCAACCGGTCGAAGTCGAAGAGGAAATGCGGCACCTGTTCCAGGTGTTGGGCGGTTAACGGAGAACCATCGTTTGCAACCACGACTAGACAACGCGGAGGCTGCAACCGGCGGAGCGCGGCTCTTTGAGCCGCAGCGCGCGAAAACCCAGGAGCGGGTTGGGGCAGTCGAGGGCTTGATTGTGAGCGTTGTTGCTGCGGGACACAGACCCGCGGTCCGATGAGGCGTGCTTCAACGCAAGAAAAGCAGTGCGAGCTGGTTAGGTTTCAATGCCGATGCCGTAGTAACAGTTGAGGGATCGTGATGTGAATGACGCCAGGGCCAGTGACGAGTCGGCGACGCAGTGCCCCGTATGCGGCGCGGTGCTGGCTGCGGACGCGCCGCTGGGTCTCTGCCCCAGGTGTCTCATGCGCGAAGCCCTCGGGGAAGGCGAGCCGGCGGATAACACCGAAGCGCTGCCGTTGGGAGGCTTTGGCGATTACGAGTTTCTGGAGGAACTCGGCCACGGCGGCATGGGCGTGGTGTACAAGGCCCGTCAGCGCAGTCTGCATCGCGTGGTCGCGCTCAAGATGCTCCTCGGCGGCCAGTTTGCCGGCAAGGTCGCGTTGGGCCGCTTTCGCGCGGAGGCCGAACTGGCGGCGCAACTCCAGCACCCCAATATCGTGGCCATCCACGAAATCGGGGAACAGGATGGCATGCCCTACTTCACGATGGATTTCGTCCCCGGCCACAGCCTGGTGGAGTTGGTGCGCGACCATCCGTTGCCCGCCCGCGCGGCGGCCGGTTACGTGCAGACGATAGCCCGGGCCATCCATTACGCGCACGAACAAGGCGTGCTCCATCGCGACCTGAAACCGTCGAACATCCTCATTGATGCCTTTGATCAGCCGCGCATCACCGACTTCGGCCTGGCCAAACGCCTCACCGGCTCGACTTCGGACCTGACCGTCTCGGGTCAGGCCCTGGGTTCGCCCAACTTCATGCCGCCCGAGCAGGCAGCCGGGAAACACAAGACCAGCGGTCCCACCAGCGACATCTACGGCTTGGGCGCGATCCTTTACTACCTGATCACGGGTCGCCCACCGTTCATGGCGGAGAATGTGAGCGCCGCCGTGCGCCAGGTGTTGGAGAACGAACCGGTATCGCCCCGCGTCCTCAACCCGGGCGTCCCGCGTGATCTCGAAACCCTCTGTCTGAAATGTCTCCAGAAGGAGGCGAAACAACGTTACGCCACGGCGGCAGAAGTGGCGGACGAACTGGGGCGCTTCCTGCGGGGCGAACCGATCCTTGCCCGGCCCGTGAGCACCGCCACGCATTTTTGGCGGTGGTGCCGTCGCAAACCGGTGTTGGCGACGGCGGCGGTGGTGGTGACGGCCCTGGCGGTGATTTCCACCCTGACGGTCGTGCGCATGAAAGTGGCGCAGGCGGGCCGGGAGCAGGAGCGTTACCGGGCGAACATTCAACTGGCGGCGGCGCACCTGGAGAAGGGCGACGTGGATGAGGCGCTCGAATCTCTCCTGCAATGTCCGCCGTATTTGCGCCACTGGGAATGGGGCCATCTGGTTGGCGAATGTCATCGCGAGGTGCTCGCCCTCGACCACGCCCGTGATCCGCTCACGAATCTTGTGACCCAACTCATCCCGCCGCAGTGGAAGTGCGGGTTCAGCGCCGACGGCCGGCGCGTAGGAACGGTTCATCCCAGCGGCATCGTGCAGGTTTGGGAACTGCCCTCGGGCAGGCCATTGTGGAGTCTGCGCGCAACGAATCAAATTGAAGCTGGGATTCTTTGGCTGCCTGACTGGTCGGGTGTGGTTCTGGCCCGCAGCAATCTGGTTGAACTGGTTCCCATCGCCAGTTCAGCGCCCCGCCTACAACTTGAAGGTCATCTCCATCCGGTGCGGCGTCTGGCGGTGAGTCCGGATGGGCAGCGCCTCGCGGCCCTGGCGGCGGACGACACCGTGCGCATTTGGGATGCGACCAGTGGCCAGCCGTTGGCACTGTTTCCGGTGATCGCCGGTAGCCAACGGGTTTTCTTCACCGGGGACGGCCGTCTGGTGATTGCGGCGGCGAATCAAGCCGTCGCTTACGACACCGATGGCGGAACCGAGTTGGTGCGCATGGCGGTTCCCGCGCAAGACGCTCTCGCCGTGCTGCCGGATTCGGCAGCGGAGCGGTTTGTGAGCATTGCGGTGGGCTCGCGTTTCATCGGCCATCGCTACCGGCTCATGACCACCAACGGCCTGGTCCGGGATCTGGGTGAAATTCCGCAGCGACACCACCAGGAAGCGGGGTTCAGCCTGGACCGACGCGCCTTTTGGACCGGCGGAATCGAGGCCACCGCCGCCGTTTATGATGCCCGGACAGGTGAGGTGATCATGACCCTCCCCACCCGCGTAAGCCACGGATGTTTCAGTCCGGATGGACGACGATTGGCCACCCGCGGAGGAACTTCGACAATTTATATTTGGGACCTGGCCACCCGTCGTGAACTGCTGAAACTGCGGGGCCATCGCGAGCCGGTGCATGATCTGGCTTTCAGCCCGGATGGCCGTCTGCTGGTTTCCGTGAGTGCGAATGGCGGCGTTAAGATATGGAGCGCTCAACCGGGCCGGAAAATCTCAGATCAGGTCGGCCTGCCTTGGGGGATTAGTTTTACCTCCGATGGCCGCCGGTTCGCCTACGCGCACCTGCCGGATTGGATTACCGTCCGGGACACCCAGAGTGGCCGCCCGGTTGTGCGGCTGCGGCGGCTTCACCGGATGTGTCTGGCCCTGGCCTTGCGTGCGGACGGCCGCCAGTTGGCCACCGGCGATGGCTTCGGTGAAACGGCGATTTGGGATGTTGAAACCGGGCGCTTGGAGCAGGTACTTCGAGGGCATGGCCACACGGTAAGCCGGGTACTCTACAGCGAGGATGGCACCAGATTGATCACCAGCAGTGCGGACGGCACCGTTCGCGAATGGAATGTCGAGTCCGGCCAGCAATTGCGGGTTCTGGCACAGTCAACCAACATGTTTTGGGCTGTAAACCCCAGTCCGGATGGCCGGCTGATTGTGGCGACCGAATGCGGCGCCGCCAAATACGGCGCCGCCAGCGTTTGGAGGGTGGATTCTGGTCAATGCGAATACCATCTTTGGACCGGTCCAGGTTGGGCGTATTACGCCTTGTTCACTCCTGACAATCGGCGCGTGGTGGCTGCGGGTGAGGACCGCGCGCTGCGATTCTGGGATTTACAGTCTGGTCGGCTGCAAGCTAGCTGGTTGCTCCGCGGGATTTGCTCCACGTTTGCTTTCAGCCCCGATGGCCGACGCGCAGCCCTGCGGATTTCCCAAGGGGTGTGTTATGCCACGGACGCCCCCACCGTGGAGATTTGGGATGTTGAAGCCGGGCGTCAACTCCTGGCCTTTCGCGGATCCATGGAGATCGGCAATGTTGCAGGTTTTTCGCCGGATGGCCGGCGTCTCGTCACGGATTGGTGGGATTCCAAGGTGCGCCAGTGGGAGGCCTTCCCCTGGACGGAAGCGGAATACCCTGGCTCGGCCAACCAGCCGCTTCGGGAACGGATGCGCCTGTACGCCGACCAATACTGGCGGGAACGACTGGCCGCCGAGCGCGAAGCGGACGATACCAACGCCACGCTCACGGTCGAACTGCCCTTCGACCGATCCCAGCTCCCGATCCGGGATCCCGCCACACCGCCCAACCTCATTGACCTCACGGCGCACTACACCGGCGTCTTGAGCGAAAGTGGCTACCTTGATCCAGCAGCGGATTTCATGGGGATTGACTTGCGGAACGCACCGAAGGGCTTGGTGCATTTTCAGGACGTGCCCTTTGACATGCGCGGGCTTGTCCAACTGACTCACGCTTCCAGGGATCCTTCATGGTGGGATTACCCGCGGGCGGTGGAACAGATTCCCGTCGCCCGGTGCTTTCGCACGTTGCACGCAGTCCTCGGCAGTGTTGGCGGCAACTATGGCAGCACGCCGGAAGGCCAGGCCATCGGCGCCCTGGTCCTGCATTACGCCGATGGCACCCGGCAGGAGTGCGAAATCCTCTATGGCCGCCACGTCCGTGACTGGTGGACGCACGCGGATTCCCGAACCGACACCGACCTCGCCCAAGTGGCGTGGGAAGGGCCGCACGCCTTCCCGAAGATTCACCCCACGCGGCTGCGGATCTATCACAGCTCCTGGGAAAACCCTCACCCGGACAAGACCGTCGTGAGCTTTGATTTCGTGTCACGGATGGCCACCACCGCCGCCCCCTTCCTGATCGCCGTCACAGTGGAGTGACGATTGGCTCTTTGAAAACTGCTCGGCGTAGCGGCGCCGCCAACTTGCTTCTGTTGGAAAAGAGTGCGGCGCTACGAGGTTTTGAAACGGGCTCAAAAGGGTCGGCGTTTCAGCGCCCGTCATTATTTTGAACAAAGTCGGTTAGGTTTTCCAGCAGATGCCGTAGTACCCCAATGAAACCCCCGTGTGGGGTGACACTGCACGGGACCAAATCCGATGAACCTATGAAAACCAAACTCAAACTGAACCGACTGTTCCTCAACTGCTTCCGAATCAGCGGGTGGCGGATATGCCGGGCCGGCCCGGTCCTCGCCGCCTGCCTCTTCGGGTGGCTCCTGACCGCCCAAGGAGACCCAATCGTCTCCCCCTACTTCCCCATGGATACCAACGTCAGTGTTGGCACTACCGTGAGTTTCCGGGTCGTTAGCACCTCCACCAACCCGCCGATAACCTACCAATGGCTTTATGAAGGAACGGACGTGACTGGCGCCACAAGTCACATTTTGGTGCTCTCCAACCTCACTCTGGCCCATGCCGGTGGCTACATGGCCATGGTTTCGAACGCCAGCGGCGACTTCACCTATACCCGCACGGCCATCCTCACCGTGGATCCCACGTTCACCCAAGTCATGACCGGTGTGCTCGTGACGGACACGTCCGGTGGCTGGAATGGTTGTTGGATTGATTATGATGACGACGGCAACTTGGATTACAGCGCCGCGCCAGGGGCGGATCAATTGGTGCCCACTCCTCTCTTCCGCAACGAAGGTAATGGGACCTTTAGAAAGGTAACGACCAATGCCATCGGTTCTACGGCGGTGCGGACATGGAGCCTTGTGTGGGCAGATTACGACAACGACGGCAAGGTGGATCTGTTCGTGCCGAACTTTCATTCATGGAACGATATGCTGTTCCACAACAATGGCAACGGCTCGTTCACCCGGATTACCACCGGCCATCCGGTAGTTGACGGTGTTGACTCGGGTGTCGGAGCTTGGAGTGACTACGACCGGGATGGCTTTCTCGATCTCTTCGTTGTGACCTACGGAAGCTGCCCAGGTCTGGCCGATATGCTATATCGGAACAACGGGGACGGATCCTTCCGGAAGGTGACCGCTGGAGAGGCCGGCACACTCGTGAGCGACTTGGGCGTAAACGACATCGCAGTCTGGGTGGATGTGGACAACGACGGTTGGCCGGAGTTGAACCGGATGGTGGGGAACGCGTGTATGTCCGCCTGGTGGATGTATACGACCAACCAACTTTATCAGCGTGGCAGCGATGGGAAATTCTACCTAGTGGACATTGGGGAAATGAAGAAGGGCAACGTCGGCACCACCTTCATCACTTGGGCGGATTATGACAACGACGGGTTGCTTGACGGCTTCGTGGCGGCGCAAAACGGAGCGGCGGGCCTCTATCGCAACCTGGGAGGGATGAACTTCACGAACGTCACCGCCAGCGCCTTTCCAATCGGGCTCACGAACTGCATGGGATACTGGTCCGGTGATTTTGATAACGACGGTTGGCAAGACCTGGTTGCTTATTATTGGGCTTCGCCAGCTATTCCGCCTGCCTTCTTCCGGAACAATGGGGACGGCACGTTCACCCGCACGAAACTCGGTGGTCCTACGAGCGGCTTGGGATGGCTGATTACGGGAGATTACGACAATGACGGCTTCCTGGATGTGTTGATGCAGTACGGATACGGCACCCGAAACTCCCTGTTCCGGCACAACGGGAACGACAATCACTGGCTGAAAGTGAAGCTCGATGGCCGGGCCTCGAACCGGTCCGGCATCGGTGCCAAGGTGCGGGTCCAGGCCACCATTGGCGGGCGGACCTTCTGGCAGATGCGGGAAATCTCCGGGCAAGGGATTGGCTTGGACAATGGCTTGCTGGCCCACTTCGGCTTGGGCGACGCGACGAGTGTCACGACGTTGCGCATTGAATGGCCCTCCGGGATCGTGCAGGAAATCCCGAATGTCGCCCCCGACCAGTTCCTAACGGTGGTGGAATGTCAGGGTTACGACGGCGACTGCCCGTCCTTCACCGGGGCGACGCAGGACGCCAGCGGCCTGCAACTCACGTTCAGCGAACCGGAGGCCGGGGTGCGCTACGTGATTGAAGCCTCCAGCGACCTGCTCAACTGGACCAAACTCAAAGCCTGCACCAGCACCGGCGGCACCGCGCAATTCACCGACCCTGTCGCCAAGAATCGAACGCAGCGGTTTTACCGACTCCAAGTGCCATGAGGTTGGCCGCATGAATCTCCTTCCGAGTGGAAGGCGGGCGGGTTTTGGGGGTGAACTCCGTGTGTGTCCGCCAAAACCCGCTGAAACGGGATATCTCTTCAGCGATACAATTTCTGCTGTCTCCCTTTCCACTTTTCTCCCTTTCGCCCAAACAGGCGGGACGCTCTGTCCCGCTTTGGTCACGGCTCGGCTGCCCGCAGTGCCCACGAACTCCGACAGGTTTTGGGCTGCGGCAGCCCTCTGCCGCTTTGGAGGTGGGCGGGCGGGCGAGAGCGGCAGAGGGTTGCCGCAGGACGCTGCCGTGCCTCGCGGCGTTGTTCTTTACCTTGGTATGCGACAGAGTCGTCGTCCGACGCGAGGATGTCCTCAACGATACAGGTTGTGCTGTGTCGCTCTCCCCTTTCCCCAAAATATCCAGTTGCAATCCGCGGGCGACGGGAGAAGGATGCTTTTGCCTGACGGCGAATTACTGAACATCGCCCGCAGGTTGGGTTTCTTCCGGGACCGGCGGGCACAACCAGCAATCACATCATGAACCTCCAAGCCATTCCCCATCGTTGCCACTGCGCCTGCTGCGCCGGCCATGCGCCCGCGCAGTTCACACTCCAGAGCCTCAATCGCCGCGGTTTCCTGCTGCGCGTCGGCGCGTTGACCGTCGGTGGTCTGGCGCTGCCGGCCCTGCCCTTGACGGCGGCCGAGGCGGCATCGGTCAAGCCGCGGCCCGCCCGGATCATCAAGCCTTTGCGGGTTCAGCCGGTGTTCACCTACGACACGCCGAAACGTCGCGAGGCGACCAGTTGGCGCAACTGGGGCGGGATTCAAACCGAGGAGGATGCCACCCAGGAGATGGCGCGCATCACCGACGAACTCGCCAGGATGTCCAAAAGGGCGAACTTTCCGCTGGAAGTGCGTTCGCTGGTCGCGGTGCGCAATCGCGAACAGGCGGTTAATGTTGCAAGGGGAGATCACGACGTTTTGCTGATGTACGCCGCGGGCGGCGGGGGCGACGTGCTCGAAGCGATGACGCTCAAGGATCGCTTCAACCTCATGTTCCTGCGGCATGAGCCCGGTCCGGTTTATCTCTGGTATGAGATCGTTCACCCGCGGTTTTTGCGCAAGACGGTGGACGACTACGGCCAGCCGGGCATGGACGTGAATGACGTGGTGGTGGACAGCTACGACGAACTGGCCATGCGTTTGCGGGCGTTGCACGGGTTGAACAACACGCTCGGCAAGAAGATCATTGCCATCGGCGGCGCGGGCGGCTGGGGCGCGGGCATGATCCAGAAGGCGCCGGAGATCTCGCGCACGCTCTGGAAGCTCGACATCGTGGATTACCCTTACAAAGACCTCGCGCCGCGGCTCAAGGCAGCCAGGACCGATGGCGCACTCGCCGCGCGCGCGGAGGCTGACGCCAAAAGACTGCTCCGCGAATCGCGGGTGTCGCTACACACCGACCGCAAATTCCTCGTCAACGCCTTCGTCCTCACCGAAGTATTCAAAGATATTATGCAGGATGCGCAAACGGATGCGATCACGGTGCATCATTGCATGGGCACGATCATGCCGATCTCCGAGACGACCGCCTGCATGCCGTTGAGTTTCCTCAATGACGACGGCTACCTGGCGTTCTGCGAATCCGATTTCGTGGTCATTCCGTCGGGCATTTTGCTGCATTACATTTCCGGCCTGCCAGTGTTCCTGAACGATCCCACCTTGCCGCATGACAACATGGTGACGCTGGCGCACTGCACCGCGCCGCGCAAGATGGACGGCAAACGCGCCGAGCGGACGAAGATTTACACGCACTTCGAGTCCGACTACGGCGCCGCGCCGAAGGTGGAGATGAAGGTGGGCCAGGTTTGCACGAATCTGGTGCCCGACTTCAACTGCCAGAAATGGGTCGGGTTCGAGGGCAAAATTGTGGGCAACCCGTTCCTCGACATTTGCCGTTCGCAAGTGGACGTGCGCGTCCACGGCGATTGCGCCGCGCTGCTCCAGGAGATGAAAGGCTTCCACTGGATGATGTCCTATGGGAATTATCTGAAGGAAACCGGCTACGCGCTGAAGAAGCTGGGGGTGGAGTTGAACAATGTGAGCGTGGCGAAGACGGTTTGAGGGCAATACGGTGGGACAGGCGTCGCGACGCCTGTCCTACGAAACAGGAATGTGGTTCATCGGGAATTCCGCCACGCCTCCAAGTAGGCTTGGCGGAATCTCGCTCCTTCCGCCGCACTCGTGATGCACAGGTCCCAGTCCATTTCCGGTTGCGGGCCAAGTTTTGGAAAAGGTAATTTTCTGCTTCCATAACGTTCGGCCAGTTGCCGGAACTCGCGGCCCCACGCCTTGGTTTCGCCGTTGGCTTTGACCAAGCCGATGAGCTGGCTGACGTCGCCGGCTTCGGGTTGGTCGTAGAAACCCCAGTTGAGCCAGCCGCACGCGAGGCCAGCCGTGGATTCAACCAGTTTCCGGCACCATTGCGCCTGCTGCTCCTCTGTGGCGGGCGCGTGATTGCCGTAGTTCAACTTGCCGCCGCCATACCAGCCGAACTCGGCGATGATGACGGGCTTGTTGAAGCGCGCCACCTCGCGCACGACCCCCTCGAGGTAGGCGAGGTTCTTCGCTTCCTCCTCCTCGTTCTGATACTCATAATGGCCGTTGGCCAGCGGGTAGAAGTGGATTTCCATGAAGTCCAGGAAACGCGCCTGCCGTTCCGGACGAAAGGCGGAATAATGCCAGCAAGCGGCGATCGCCGAAGGCACGGACCACTGGATCAAACCCACGGTCACCAGGGCCTGCGGGTCGGCTGACTTGATCGCCGCGACCTGGCGGCGTGTCCATTCATCGGCGATGTCTTCGCGGAAATGTTGGAAGTCCAGGAGTCGCTTGCAGCCGGCGCAGTCTTCTTTCGGAGGAATCGGAATGGAGCCGAGGTTCAAGTTCTGATTCGTCAGTCCCCAAGATTGAGCGATTTGATCGGCGCCGGTGTATTTCTTCTCCAGCCAGCGATTCCACTTCTCGCGCATTGGCGACGTGTCCCACTTCACTTCCGGCTCGTTCAGGAGGTCGTAGGCGAAGAGCACTGAGCGATGGCGGTAACGAGCCGCGAACTGTTTCCAGAATTCCTCCAGCGCGCCCAGCACGACTTCGTCGGCGATGCGATCGCCCTTTGCCCACGGCGGCAAACCTTCCCAATGGTCCGGCCCGGTCGGATGCACGTAAATGCCGGCCTCCTCCGCCAGCGCCAGAAACTCATCGAACTTTGCCAGCGCCTCCGGCGAAACGCGGTTCGTTTCCATGAGGAACGAACCGTAGGTGAGGAACACGCGCACGCAGTTGACACCGAACTGCTTCATCAGAGCGAAATCCTTGCGCGTCGCCTCGGCGTCGAACGTTTTCCAAAGCTGCGGCGCCCAGCCCTGTCCGGGCCGGAAATAATTCACGCCAAAGGGAACGAAGGGTCTGCCCTGCTCCGTCTCGAAGCCGCGGCCATCGGCGGCGAGGCGGAGACGAGGCAGTGAGCCAGGTTTGGACGACAGCTCGGCGCCAGTCGCGAGGAATCCAGTGATGATCAAGCAAGCCGTCGCCGCCCAACATTCAAGACATTGTTTCGAGGACCTCACCGTGATGACCAATTGGTGCAAGAGGCCAAAAACCGCAAGTCGCGCACAGCCAAGCGCGTAGGACAGGCGTCGCGCCTGGCTCCATCTTCAGGGAGACTGGTCATTCCTTGCGGTCGGCTAGATGTAAAAACGAGTTCTCTGCGCACGGTTGCCACTCTCAGGTCAGAGACAGGCGCGACGCCCGTCCTACACTCACGCCACCGGCAGTCGCCACGGCGCGCGATAGGGCTTGTCGGCCCACTTCGCCGCCTCGGCATCGCCAACGATTTCTTCCTTCACCGGATCCCATTTCAGTTTCTTGCTGGTGCGGATGGAAATGTTGCCGAGGTGGCAAACCGTGGCCGAACGATGTCCGATGGCCACGTCGCAGATCGGCAGCTTGCGGCTCTTGATGCAGTCGAGCCAGTTCTGATGGTGCTGCCGGCTTTCGTAAAGCCGCACGTCGCCGGCCTTCAGCGGTTCCTGGAGAATCGTATCCGGCCAAGCGCGGATGACGCCGCGGTTGATGTAAAGCAACCCCTTCTCGCCCTCGAAAATGCAACCGTTGAATTCGTCCTTGCCGTTCAAAATCTCCAGGGCCTGTTCCTTCTTTTCGGGGAGCAGGTCCGCCACCTTGATCTGCGGGCTGCGACATTCCACCACGACGCCGTTGGCGTATTTGTAAGTGATGCCGAACTTGGGCGGGGTTTCGAATCTCCTCTGCGGGTCCACTTCACCCTTGCCGTCAATCTCGACCGGCCCGGAGTCGTCCATGCCCAGCGCCCATTGCGCGATGTCGAGGTGATGCGCGCCCCAGTTGGTCATCTGGCCGCCCGAGTAGTCCCAGAAGAACCGGAAGTAGTAATGAACGCGATGCTTGTTGTAAGGCCGCCACGGGGCCGGCCCGAGCCATAGATTGTAATCGAGTTCGGGCGGCGGCTCGGAGTCCGGCACGGCTGGTTCGGTGGTCCAATTCACGCCCACCAGGCCAACAAGCACCCGCTTGATCTTGCCGAGCCGGCCGTTGCGGACGTACTCAGCGGCCTGAAGAAACTTGCTGTCCGAGCGTTGCTGGCTGCCGCACTGCACGATGCGGTTGGTCCGGCGGGCTACTCTTACCATCGCCTGGCCTTCGGCAATCGTCAGGGTAAGCGGCTTCTCGCAATACACATCCTTGCCCGCCTCGCACGCATGAATCGAAGGCAACGCATGCCAATGGTCCGGCGTGCTGACCACCACAGCGTCAATGTCCTTGCTTTCGAGCATCTGGCGATAGTCTTTGAACGCGGCGCAGGAACGCTTGGCGGTTTCTTCCACGCGCTGTTTCGTCTTGGCAAGCCGGTCGCTGTCCACGTCGCACACGGCCACCGCGTTTTTCATCAGCGCACGGAGGTTGCTTCCACCCTGGCCACCCACCGCGATGAATCCGACCCGGATGAACTCGGACGGATTCTGACCGCTCTGCGCGCGGGTGCGGTTCAAAAAGATGCTGGGCAACGCCAGACCGGCGCCAACCGCGAGTGAGGTGGTGCCGGCGGCGCGCAGAAATTCACGACGGGAAATGCTGGGCTTCTTCATAAGAGCTTTATGTGAATTCCGGCCTGTCATGTCAATGTTACAGACCGGTCTGATTCATCCGACGCCGGCTGGGAAGTGATATTCAGCCCCGTCCGAAAACCGTCCCTGGCGGGCATTGTGGCAACCCCTCATCCTCCCTCTCCTCGAACCACGGGGAGAGGGTGGACCGCCCAGGCGGTGCCGGATGAGGGGACGTTGGCAGTCAGGGTTGGCATCAAATCCGTTCGCGTCAGATCAATTGCTTGAGATGTTTGATCGAGCGCTCGGCCTGCTCGACGGTGCCGCACTCGACGGACAACACGATATCGCGCTTCGCCTTTTTGCAGATCTTGATCACACGCGCCCAATCAATCACCCCGTCGCCACACGCGCAACCAACGGGGGTGCCGGTGACTTTGCCGCGCTCGGCCTCGGAATGTTGAATGGAAATGTCCTTGGCGTGCAAATGGACCAGCCGGCCCACCACCTTCTCCAGCCATTTGTAAGGGTCTTCACCGGCCAGATAGCTGTTGCCGGTGTCAAAATTGATTCCGATGGCGGGACTCTTGACGAGGCCGTAAATCCGGTCCAACCCCGCCGGCGTCTTGCTGTATTGCTGATGACATTCCAGCCCGATGAGAATTCCGCGCGCCTCGGCCAGTTTGGCCGCCTCCATCAACGTGTAACGCATCAGCACGTGATCCTCGGCCTTGGTGGTCCAGGGCTGTTTCGGCCCTTCATCGGTGTTGACCACGGGCGCGCCGCACTCGGCCGCGAAGCGGATGGCCTGCTTGAGATATTCCACGCCAATCTCGGGTTTGGTGATGGGCGTGTGCGCGGACAGGCCTGAGAGCCTGACACGGTGCCTCGCGCAGCAGCGCTGGACGCGCAACGGATCGTCCAGCATGGAGACGCTGTGAAAGTAGCCGGCCTCGCTCAACAACTCACGTCCCCAATGCACCATCGGCTCGACGAACTTGTAGCCCAACTCGGCTGCCTTGGCGACACCCCACTCGAACGTTTTGTCCTGATGCCGGACGAACTCCAGGTTGATTCCGATGTGAATTTTGCCCATACGTTTTCTCCATTGGTTGTGCTGCCCGTCGAAACGGGCCACGGTCATTGCTTCGACCACTCGGCTGCTCTCCGGTCAATGAACTCCCGCGACTTGTGCTCCGGGTAAACCGTCAACAGATAGCGCAGTCGAAACTTGTCTCCCGCGCTGTACTCCAGCGGTTGCTGGTCCAATCCCTGCGTGGCCGCGAGGTACGCGAAAGGCTCGGTCATGGTGAAAAACCTGCCGTAACCATGAGCGTTTTCAGCGCAACCGAACAGCGCGAGGATGATGTCCTTCCCCCCCATGGTCCCGGACACGCTGGTCCAGCGCGCGGGAATCACGTTTTGCGTGTTGTTGCCCGTGTAAGGCGCGTTCTCGGAGTTGGCGAAACGAGCCGCCTTGTCGAATGACTCCGGGAGGCGCAGTCCCAGGCCATTGTAATTTGCCCCGTGCAGTTGCAGCTTCGGGGTGTACTTCCCAACTTCGAACCGCGCGTCCCAGACCAGGGCGACTTCACCGGCGCTTTCGTCCACGGTCAAGGTCAACGTCCGGTTCTCGATCATGAACGCCGAGGCGGTGGAATCGGCGACGTCGCGGTTCGTGTACGCAAGCCAGTGAATCACCTGTGTGAAGGATGCCTCGGGCAAACCGCCCGGTCCCCGGCCGACCTTGCGCGACACCATGCCCACTGGCCGCTCGACCCCCGGTGAATCCCGCTCCTCCCAGAAGTTCACTCCGTTCAGCCGGATGGCATACATCAAGCCGTGATGATGGAGATGATCGGCAGGCGCGTCGCGCAAAACGTTTTCACCGCGCAAGGTGTAGAGCTCCCGCACGTAGGGCTTGAACTGCGTCGCCGCGAACGCGTACACCAGCAAGGGTCGTCCACGATAAAGCCAGTGGAGTTCGCCCTTTTCGAGGTTGAGCACTTCGGTCAAGGGACTGGCTGAGGGCGACACCAATTGGTCGGCGGCTGGCGCCGAGGCGCCGACGAGACAGGCCGCGAGCGAAAGCAACATCCCACGATTCATAACGCGACGATACTTCTTCGCCAAACGTGACCCTTGACGCAAATCAATTCTTGCCCGAAGCGGAAGTGGATTGCGCACGCGGTCGCTCCGGCATAATCTCTCGCTCACCAAACAAGCCAATTCCTCATGCGACAGCGCAAGCGAACCTCCGACATCGAGAACTCCAGCGCAAACTGCGGCTCACTGATTCGGCCACTCGGTCGCCACATGATTGGATTCACTTTGATCGAATTGCTCGTCGTCATCGCCATCATTGCGATTCTCGCCGCGATGCTGCTGCCGGCCTTGTCGAACGCGAAGCTCAAGAGCCACGCGATCAACTGCACCAGCAATCTCAAACAGATGGGGATTGCGCATTTCATGTACGTGAACGACTTCGGCAAGACCGTCCCCTACGCGCAATATCAGGACCTCTGGATGCGGGCCTACATCGAGCATCATTCAAGAGTGGCTCAAGTGCGGCTGTGCCCACGCGCCAAGGAAAACGTTCCACCCGCGCCGCGCAAATCCTTGTCGGCGCCCGGCGGCGCGGGGATGTTCGCCGAGTGCGGCACGATTGACGAAGCCTGGCTCTGGCCGACGAATGGCAACCGGGGTTACCACGGAAGCTATGCTTTTAACTCCTGGCTTTATGCCGGCGGCTGGCCCGCGGGTTGGGCGGACGAAAAACTTGCCTACAAGAAGGAATCGGAAATCACCCTGGCCGCCACCACGCCGGTGCTCGGCGATTCCGTGTGGGTGGACGCCTGGCCCAGGGCCGAGCAACGCCCGTCGTTCAACCCTTACTTCGGCTGGAACGACGGCGGGATGGGCCGTTATCTTATTCCACGGCACGGCTCGTCGGCCACCGCTTCGCGCGCCACGGCACCGGCCAACACACCTTTGCGTGGCGCGGTGAACATGGTCTTTGCCGACGGGCACGCTGAAGTCGTAAAGCTCCCGCGACTCTGGCAGTTGACCTGGCACAAGGGCTACATTCCGCCGGCCAATCCGCCGCGCTGACTGCGGTTGTGCCGGATTGGTCGGTAAAGCACGGTCCGACTGCGCCTCCCGTTCCGCGAGTCTCCGGCTTGATGCCGGTCAATGAGCCGCATGGCCCGGCGGACTAATCAGAGGGCGCACTATGCGCACAAGAACTTTCCCGGTCGCCCTTCTCCTTGCCAGCCTGTCAACCGTCTCCGCCGCGGAAACCGTCTGGCTCGATACGCTCGACCTCAGCCAGATGACCCAAGGCTGGGGCACGCCGCAAACGAATCGCAGCATCCGCGAACTACCGCTGTCCATTGGTGGTCGCAAGTTCGAGCGCGGGGTCGGCACGCACGCCACGAGTCTGGCGAGGATCGGGTTGGGCGGTGGCTCGGAACGCTTCCGCGCGTTCGTGGGCGTGGACGACAACGCCAACGGAGCGGCGACCATTACTTTCAAGGTCATGGCCGATGGTCGCACACTCTGGCAATCCGGCGTGATGAAGTCCGGCGATCCCGCGCGCGAGGTGGATGTGGATTTACGCGGCGTGAACACGCTGCTGTTGCAGGTGGGCGATGCCGGCGACGGGATCAGTTTTGATCACGCGAATTGGGCCGAGGCGCGCTTCATCGTCAGCGGCGCGAGACCCCAAATCGCCGCCGTGCCACAAGAGGCAGCGGTGATTCTCACGCCCAAGCCCGGTCCGGCGCCGCGCATCAATGGTCCGACGGTTTACGGTTGCCGACCGGGAAATCCCTTTCTGTATCGCATTCCCACCCAGGGCGAACGACCCATGACTTTTTCTGTCAGCGGAATGCCGCGCGGCCTGACGCTGGATTCCGCCGCGGGCATCATCACCGGTGCGATTGCCGAACGCGGCGAGTACCGCCTCACCTTGCGCGCAAAGAACCGGCATGGCCGTTCTTCGCGCCCGTTCAAAATCGTGTGTGGCGACACGCTCTCGCTCACGCCTTCGATGGGGTGGAATCATTGGTACGCCCATTACGACCGGATCACGGACGCGATGATGCGCGAGGCGGCGGACATCCTGGTGAGCAGCGGCATGGCGGACGTGGGCTATCAGTATGTGAGCATTGACGATTGCTGGATGAACGCGGCCAAGCAGCGGGACCCGATGCGCGTTGGCCCGTTGCGTGATGAGCGAGGAAACATCCTCCCCAACAAACATTTTCCAGACATGAAGGCGCTGACGGATTACATCCATGCCAAGGGGCTCAAGGCGGGCATTTACACATCGCCCGGGCCGCGCACGTGCGCCGGCTTCGCCGGCAGTCATCAACACGAGGCGCAGGACGCCAAGCAGTTTGCGGATTGGGGCTTCGACTTGTTGAAGTACGACTGGTGTTCTTATGGCGAGATTGCCAAAGGCGACAAAAGTCCCGACGCGCTCAAAAAGCCGTACCGCCTGATGGGCGATCTCTTGAAGAAGCAGAACCGCGACATTCTGTTCAACCTCTGCCAGTACGGCATGGGCAATGTGTGGGAATGGGGCGCGGAGGTTGGCGGACAGAGCTGGCGCACCTCGGGCGACCTTGGCTTCGAGTTGAACAACCTCTTCAACGTCGCACTCAAGAACGCGGAGCACCGCGCATGGTCGCGGCCGGGCAGTTGGAACGACCCGGACTACATCCAGGTCGGTTACATCGGCAACGCGCGCGTGGGCGGGCTGCCGGCCCCCTGTCCGCTCACGCCGACCGAGCAGTACTCCTTCATGTCCCTCTGGTGTCTCATGGCTTCCCCGCTCTTCTACAGCGGCGACCTGACCCAACTCGATGAATTCACACTCAACGTGCTGTGCAACCCTGAAGTGATCGAAGTGAACCAGGACCCGCTTGGCCAGTGCGCCCGTGTGATCGAGTTGGACGAAAGCACTTTCATCATGGTGAAAGACCTTGCCGATGGCGCGAAGGCGGTCGGCCTGTGCAACCGCGGCGAGATGGAAAGCACCGTCACCGCGCGCTGGGCAGATTTGGGGATCAAAGGGAGGCCGCGCGTCCGCGACCTGTGGCGGCAGAAGGACCTCGGGAGGTTTGCCAGCGAGTTCAAGACCAGCGTCGCGAGACACGGCGTGGTCCTGGTGCGGGTAAAGTAGTCCCTCGTTAGTGGGACAGGCGTCGCGCCTCTCGCAGACTTCATTTCCCCGCGTCAGCGGCATGGCTTCATTCGCGCGTGCGCAACCGGCACGGCAACCCCTTGGGTGACCAGTTGGCAGAAAGATGGAGACAGGGCTGGCCTCTGTCCCACGATGGCGGGGTTGCTCATGTTGTTTGTCCTGTGAGTTCCTCCAGAAACAGCCGCGCCCTCCTGGCTTCAGTCGTGATTTGCGCCGCGGTGCCGCGCGCCACACATTCCACAATCAGCGGCCCGCGTGTGAAGCCGCCCTGTCGCAGACGGTCGAATACACCCCGAAAGTTTACCTGCCCGGTTCCGGGCGTGACCAGTACATCCTTCGGATGCCGATAATCCTTCACGCTCACCCCCACCACCAGGCCGTCCACCGAGGCTGCATCCTCCACGGGATCAAGCGCGCCGTCCGAGTAATACAGAATGTTGCCGGGATCGTACCAGACACGAAAATTCTGACGGCCGACACGCTCCACCGCCGCGCGACACTGGGCGCCGGTGGCGTTCAATCCGCCATGCGGCTTCATGCTCAAGCCGATGCCCTTGGTCGCCGCGTAATCGCAACCTTCGCGAACCACGGTGAAATAGTTGTCGTAGAGCTTTGCATCGCCAACCCCGCCCAGCATCAGGTTCGGCGCCCCGCACGCGGCACAATTATCAATGAGCTTCCGCAGCCCTTTGATGCCAGCGTTGACCGATTGCGCCACCGGAAAATCACCCGCGTAAAGCGAGAGCAACCGCAACCCGCGTTGCCGCACCTCTCCACCAATCGCCGCAGCCTCCTCCGCTGACGTCTCCGTGGTGATGATCACCCACGACTTCCCCTTGGCGGTCATGAGCCCGGCATACCTGAAGCCTGCCTCCGCAATTCCATCCAGCGCGGTGCGGTAATCGAATTGATCCCACGGCCGGGTATAACAACCGATTTGCCAGCGCGGCACCGCGGCCTCACCCGGCGCGCGACAGCCGGTGGCTTGCGCAGACACAACTGCCGCTCCACCGGCGAGCAGTGTCCGCCGAAAAAACTCACGGCGCGAGATTATCATTTCCCGGCTACTTTCTGCGCGGGCCGCTCGGCTTTCAAGCGCAGGGTGATGTAGGAGTTCGGTTTGTAAGGCACCGCCACGGCGTTTCCCGACGACGCGAGCTTCTGTTTGTTCTCCTCCACGCCGTTGCACATGTAGGCCGCCCGGAGGCGGAAAGTCGAGGAGCGAAGTTCCGCTTCGCCGGTCCGGCCGGCGATTTCGCGCAGGCGCAGAATGAACCCATCACCATCCTCGGCTTCCTTGAGTGTCACCACTTCGAGGTTTGCCGCATCGAGGGTGAAGAACGACGCGCCACCCGCCGGCATGGGCCGGCCCGCCTGCGAGATCGCGGCCGAGAAGGACGAAAGATGCGGGTAGGCGAACACCGGCGTTCGGGTGTCCTCATCGAAGCGTGCCAGAGCTTCGCGGCCCATGGCGCGCCCGCTGGTAATCGAGTAGCGGAAGACGAACCTGCCACCCTGCTGGGCGCGGTAGTTGGTGAACCAATAGTTGTTCAGCGCGTAGGAATAAACGTGACCGTTCTTGATGGGCAGGTGATCGAGCCACTTGCCGCGATTGATATCCGTGAGCGTGACCAGCGGCGCGTCCGGCGTGGACCACGCCACGGAGAAGTCGCCGTCACTGACGTGAACCAGATTCTGCGGCGTAAACCATTCTCGGCACGCGCCGGGCATCTGGTCGTCGTTCGGGCGACACCAGCCATTCTGGATTTGATACTCCAACCCGGGTTTCTCCGCCGCGAACGGAAAAGCGAAATAGACCGCCTCCTTCGCCCGTGTCTCCTCCTTCTCGATGGTATTCACAATGTCCACTCGTTTGAGTTGATCATACAGCCGATACTCGCAGGTGATGCGCGGCGTGTTCCTGGATTTCGTCTGAACGATCACGCGCTGGCCGAGCGGCGTCTTGTGGATCTTGATGCTTTCCACGGCTTCAGGCTCGTGAATCGTCAGGTTGGCCGGCGGTGTGCCGAAGTTGCAGTTCAGTATCTGCGAACCTTCGCCGCCGCTGACATACACATACTGGTTGAGCTTGAAGGCCGCGCTGCGGTCCAGCAGCTCGCGGTTCTCAGTCTTGTCGTAAAGACTTTGCAACCCGCCAGTCCGCCGATCCACCACCAATCGGTAGTGCGAGTTCTCGATCGTGTCGCCTTCGATGACCTCGTTGGGCTTGTGCGCCGCCGCTTCCCAACCGCGAATGCCGTAGGCCTTGTAGCCCAGGGCAGGCACGTCCTCGGCCAGAAACCGGACTTTGCGCCAGCCATCCTGTTCAGCGTAAATGTCCATGGGGATCACCTTGCTGTTGGAGTAGTCCACGAGTTGTTCGTTGCTGTTCAACTCCGTCTCCACCACGGCCGTGCGCTGGCGATTCTGCCAGTTGAACGCGATGATGCTGCTGCCGTCCACTTCGATGACCTGCGCCAGCCGGTTGTTCGCGCGCGCCAGCAGATTGCGCGCGTCGAGATTCGCCCGCGTGGCGTAGCTCTCCTTGATCTCCCATTGCCGTTCGACGAATTGACGGCCCGGCTGCGCGACGCTGTTGTGCGCGCCCCAGGTGTGCTCGTTGTAGAACATCACGTTGCGCCAGGCGTTCCAGAAATCCTCCGCCGGATAACGATTCCGGGGTTCAAAAAGGCTCGCCAGCGTCGCGGCGGTTTCGGCGGCGGGCAGAATCTGTTGCGTCTGGCGATTGAGCGTCGTGGCCTTCGCGGTTGAACCGACGCCGTCCTCCCAGTACGCGCCACAATCGCCCCGGAACACCGGCAGCTTGTCGGCAAATTGCCTTTCGACGTAGCTGAAGTATTCCGCGTCCGTGGCCACGACGAGTTTTGGAAACTCGAACTCCTTGTTCCACGCGGCGATGGTGTCCGCCTCGCCCGTGTCGGGAATCGCCGCGTTGTCCACGTAAGCGCCGTAGATCATCACCGCGTCGGGCACGTAGTTGTCCCGCGCGTAGCGCACGAGGAACTGTGGCACGCTGCTCTTGAGGTAATCCACACTGGAAACGTCCTGCCCCCAGCCCGGCCCGACCAGTCGTTTGAGCTGCACGTAACTGCGCGCGTACCACATGAAGATGCGTTCACCGTTCATGCCTTCCCACCAATAAGGCGAATCTTCGTTCAAGCTGCTATAATGCAGGATCGGCGCGCGGGTCTGATTCGCGCCATTGGAAAAGCCCTTGATGCCCACGTCGCTCAACAGCGTCGGCAGAAACCAACTGTGCGAAGGCGCATCCGTGAGACACGCGAAATCAAAATTGCCGCCCTGTTCGCGATGAAGTCGGTGCGTGAAATACATCGCCCGATACAACTCCTCGCCCGAACAGATGCCGGTCATCAGGTTGAGATACAAGGCGTTCATCGCCGCGCGGCCGTGTCGCAAGCGGCCCAGGAACTCCTTGCGCGACGGCGCGGTGCGGCAATCGAGGAAATTGTCCACCAGCCACGCCGTCTCGAAGTTGAACTTGTAGGAGGGAAACTGGCGGAGAATGTTGAGCACCTGATCCGAGTTGCGGTTGTCCAATTCGTTCACGTGCGGCTGGAAGTCGGTGTAGCCGACGTCGTTGTGGACCTTTGGACAGACAAACACCCGCCACTGCTTGGCGGGTTTGAAATCGCAGGTCGCCTCCATCCGCCGGCCGTCGAGCTGCGCTTCGACCCTGGCTTCGCCCGCCGGAATGTTCGCCGGGACATTCAGAGGCACGGTCAAGACGCCGAAGTCGTCTGGGCTGGTGAATGAGCACGTGAACGTCTGCCGCCCGAACCTGACTTTCGCCTCGCCCTTCTCGAAGGGCGCATTGAAGGGCACAACCACGTTGCAGACTTCCACCAGTCTTCCTCCCTGCTTCCGGTAAAAGAGGGTCGGCTCGAGCTGTGGCTGCATAGCGGGAGCGCTGGCCGCAACTTGAAGCGCAATGGCATCATACGAAAGATTTCCGACGCCCAACGGGATGAGGGTGATTTGATTGCCCCTGGCTCTGAGCCAGTCGCCCGCGATCGGCACGACGAGCCGCTGCTCCGCCAGCAACATGTCGTTGCCTTGTTCGCCCCAAACCGAGTGCTTGGACATGGGCCGAATTGGAAACACGCCGGTTTTGTCGTTCACCTTGACCTTGAACTGCTGGGGCGCGCCGGTGTTGAAAATCAGGTCGAGCACCAGTTCGTAGTTGACGCTGGCGGCTTCCGGCAGGTCGAAAATGATGGTGTAGGGCTTTTCGGTGATCTTGCCGTCGAAGCCGGTTGCTCCGTCGTGATGCCCGGCAAAGTCCCGGCTGGGCACGCTCTGTCCGACGTTGAACGTGAGTTCCGCGCGGTTGCCTGGGGCGAACTCGATGCCGAGGCCATCCGGCTTGCCGATGGACCAGATCGGGTCAGCGGCTGATGCAAATAGAACGGTGAGGAAGCAGCAAAAGCTCGCACCCAGGACTCGAAGTGAGGTTGTCGCGGCAGAGAATCCGCTCCCCCACACCCTGACCCTCTCCCGCCGGGAGAGGGAACAGTAAACGCGTGTTCCGCGATTCACGAGTCCGCTCCTGATTGTCGCAGACTCACGCAACTCGAAAAGCCGGCGGACGAGTCCCCCTCTCCCAGCGGGAGAGGGCTGGGATGAGGGAGAGTGTGCCGCGCGGGTGGGCAGCTCCGCTTCCCTCATTTTGAGGACACCAAAAGTGATTGCCTTCATGGTTTCTTGGTTTCAGTTGATTGAGGTTTCTCCGCGGACTTGCCCGCTGCCGGCTTCGGTCCGGCCGGCTTGAACGTGGCTTTGCCGGACTGCGAATCCAGTTGCGCCAACTGCTGCTCGCCGCCGCTGAGAAATTTCACCTGGGTGAGATGTGAACTGCTCGTGACCTTCTGGAGGCTCGATTCGATTGCGACGGCTTTCCCGTGGGCCTTCACCCGGTAATGCGCCCGGAGCACCGCGTGATGGCTGTCGGCTTCCGGCGAAATGCCCGCCGTCTCGGCGGTTATCTTTTTGCCATCCACCGTCACCGTCAGGTGCTCCAGCAGCAACCGGGTGATTCCCTCGCCCTGCGACCTGACCTCCGTTGGATCGAGTCGGCCATTCTTGTTCGTGTCAACCGCACTGAAGATCCCCAACTCGAAGGGATTGAAACTCAGTTCGACATGCACAAAATCCACGTCCGTCACCACGAAGAGGTAGCTGATGGGCAACGTATGTCCCTCGACACGCGCGCTGGCAGACCCCAAGGCCAGCGTAACAGCGAGCAGCCTAAAACAGAGAAGATGCAGTCTGTCCACGGTTTGAGCGCATTTGGCACCCGCCGCTGCACGTCAGCCTTGACCAAGGTCAACGCAGCAGTGCCAAGGTCCCGATGAACGCGGTTCACGAAGGCTTAACGCGCTTTGAGTCCGGCCCATTCCATGCCCACGAGGCAGACGTCATCCAGAAATTCATGGTCCTCCGCAAAGTCCCGGACTTCCTGCAGCAGTTCGTCGAACATCAGGGCTGCGGGCATTTGCGCGCGCTTTTGCACGCTCGTGACGAGCATTTCCTGGGTGTAAAGCTCCTGATCAGGGGCATGAACTTCATACAGCCCGTCGGTGTAGAGCATTACCAGGTCGCCCACGGCCAGCGTGACTTCCGAGGTTTGAAAGGGGATGGCTTCAAAGAGACCCAGCGCGGGCTGGCTGCGCTTGGAGACGTTGTCGAGCAACCGCACCTTGCCGGCGCTGCGCTGAACGAGCACCGGTTTGGGGTGGCCGGCGTTGGCGTAACGCATGACGCCGGTGTCGGCGCGCGCGACCAGATAAAACGCCGTCGTCAGCATGGGCGTGCCGGTGTGCTTGAGGATGGCGCAGAGGTCGGAGTTGAGTTTGGTCAAGAACTCTCCCGGATCGTGCGCGCTGGGTTTGAGTTCCTCGACCAGCGCCCGGATCATGGCGGTGACCAAGGCGGAGCGGACCCCGTGTCCGGCCACGTCGCAGATGAATACGGCCACCTCCGTGTCCGAGAGGGCCGAGACGCTGAAGAAATCGCCGCCCACCGTGCCGGTGGGGTGATAGCGATGCGTGAAATGGAACGCCGCCTCCTCCGGCTTGGCGTCCCGGGGCAGCGTGGGATAGGACTGCGGCAGCATGGTGAGCTGGATTTCCCGCGCCATCTTCAGGTCGTCCTCCATCTGGAGATTTTTCACGCGCAACTGTTCCCGGCTGCGGGCCAGTTCGGCGTTGGTCTTGCGGATTTGTTCCTCGGCAAGTTTCTGCGCGGTGATGTCCCAGAAGATGCCCTGCAGGCCGATGATCTGGCCGTAGGCGCCGCGCAAGGGGGTCTTGACCACTTGCACGTAAATCTTGCCGCCGCCCGGCGGCTGGTGTTCCTCGACGGCTTCCAGCGGGCGTCCGGTTTCGAGCACGCGGCGGTCGTCGCGCTGATACTTCGCGGCCATTTCCTCGGGGAAGAAGTCGAAATCCGTCCTGCCCACGATGTCTTTGAGTTCCCGGCCAAGCGTCTTGCAGAACTGCTGATTGGCGAAGGTGAACCGCTCCTGAAGGTCCTTGCGAAAAATGTTCTGAGGCAGGGTTTCGACCAGCGAATGATAAAGCGCCTCGGAATCCCGCAACCGGGCCTCCGCCTCCCGTCGCTGCGTGATGTCTTCCACCGTGCCCTCGTAATACCGCAGCCGGCCTTCGGCGTCGCGGATGGCGCGGCAGTTCTCGGAGATCCAGATCACGCTGCCGTCTTTGCGATAGATTTGCGATTCGAAGTCCGTGATCGTGTCATGCTCATCCATGATCCGCTTGAACTCCTCGCGCCGGCCCGGTTGGGCGTAAAGGCGGCCGGCGATGTCGGTGATGCTTTGCATCAATTCCTGCGGCGAATCGTAGCCGTAAATCCGCGCCAGCGCCGCGTTGGCCATCAGGTAATGCCCCTCGGGCGTGGTTTGAAAAATGCCCTCGACCAGGTGGTCGAAGATGCTTCGGTACTGCTCTTTAGCATCCTGTAGTGCGAGGTCCGCCTGATGCCGCTCGACCGCGTAACGAATCGAGCGCTGCAGCCAGCGCGGCGTCAACTCGCCCCGGAACAGATAATCCTGCGCTCCCGCATGGACAGCCTCCACGGCGATGACCTCGTCATCCTGGGCGCCCACCACAATCAACGACGCGCGCGGCGCGGCGGCTTTCAACAAGGCGATGTTGGGCAGGCCCGCGCCGTCCTTGAGGAAGAACTCCAGGATGACCACGTCGAAAGAGGCCCGCGCGAGATGGGCCAGGGCGGCGGCAAGCGACGGCGCGGCGGTGACCTGTCCGACGATTTCACTCGCCGAGGAGAGCATGTCGCCCAGTTCGCGCGCGAACACTTCGTCGTCCTCGACCAGCAAGATTTTTAACTGCTCCTGTGGCATGGCCAGTTGAATGTGCAATCCCAGCGACGCGCGGCGAATGTCGCGCGTTCCATCCGTGCAAAACGTGGCAGGCCGCGCCGCCCGGCGCAAGTGGATTGGAGAAGCCGTGAGGGCCGGGATTCGGCTACAACATATCGGCGGCCAGCACGCGCACCGTCTCTTCCAGCGTGGTCTGTCCGGTCAACGCGCGGTGGAGTCCATTCTGCCAGAGGGTGCGCATCCCTTGTTGGATGGCGATTTCCTCGAGCGCGGAGGTGGGCATTTTCTTGAGGACAGCTTCCCGGAACGGCTCGCTGACCACGAGCAGTTCGGTCACCGGCAATCGTCCGGAAAATCCGGTTTGGTTGCAGCGCTCACAGCCGCGGCCACGACGAAACTGCGCCTCCGGCAGGCAGGAGTCCGGCACGACCTTCAATTGACTTGGTTCCGGTTCATAGGGTTCGAGGCAATGCTCACAGTTGCGGCGCACCAGGCGCAGCCCGAGCACGCCCAGCACGCTCGACGCCAGCATGAACGGTTCGATGTCCATGTTGATGAGCCGGGTGAACGCGCCTGCCGAAACCCCCGAGTGGATGGTGCTGATCACCAGATGCCCGGTCAGGCCGGCCTGCACGGCGATGGCGGCGGTTTCCGGGTCGCGAATCTCGCCAACCATGACCACCTGCGGGTCCTGCCGCATCAGACTCCGCAGCGCCTTGGCGTAGGTGAAATCCTGCGCGGGATTGATCTGCGTCTGGCTCACCATCGGCAGGTTGAATTCCACCGGATCCTCGACGGTGCTGAGGCTGATGCTCGTGCCGTCGCGCTGCATCAGGTGGCACAGCGACGAGTACATCGTGCTGGTCTTGCCCGAACCGGTGGGGCCGGTGAACAGGATCAGGCCGCTGGTGCGTTTGAGCAGTCGCAACAGGCCGTTCAACGTGGCCTCATCGAACCCGAGTGAATTCAAATCAAACCGCCGGTCCCGCGGATCGAACAACCGGACCACGATTTTTTCGCCGCGGGTCGTGGGAAAAATGGAGATGCGCAACTGGACGTTGTCCAGCTCCGGGCCACCCAGGGCCGCGCCGTCCTGCGGCAGTCCCGTTTGATAAGTGACCAGGTTGGCGAGCACCTTGAAGCGCATCGAAATTTTCTCCAACACCTCGAGCGGCAGGTGCGCCACTTCGGTCAGAACGCCGTTGACGCGGGCGCGGACGGCGATGGAATTCTCCCAAGGCTCGATGTGCAAATCACTCGCCCCTAGCCGGATGGCATCCTGCACCAGGCAATTGACCAGCACGCTGACCTCGATGCCTTGGGCGGCGCTTTCGGATTCCAGGTAGTGACGGGTATAACTCACCCGCCACGAACGATACGAAATGGTCGGAGGGGTATCAAGCCGCGGGCGGAACAATTCGCTGGGTGGGCGGGCTGGCGACGATCCGGAACCCTCAACCATCCGTTCCGCCCGCTGACATCGGGCCGGAGTTCCCGCACCGCGAGAATTACCAGCAGTCCCAGCAAGCGACACATCCAACTGCGCCTGTGGACGACCGATTCGGACTGCGCGGCTGCGCCCGGATCGTGGGTTGATTACGAGCACAGCCGGCGGCACTATGCTCGGGTATGAGACTGACTTGGTGGTTGAGCTTGTGGCTTGGCGTCAGCGTTTGCGCAGCCGGTGCCACGATGGAAGATGTCGTTCGTGAAGCGAGCCGGTTGGAACTGGAAGGCCAGTTTCAAGAAGCCGCGCGAACGCTCGCCACCGCGCTGACGGACCGGTCGTGGTCGGCGGGGCAGCGCCAGCGCCTCGCCTTTGAAGCCGATCGCCTGGAGCGGATCAAGAAGGATTATCCCTACACGAAGCAGGGTCTGTTCAACGCGCTCAAGAAGGCGGTGAGGGATTTGGCGGAGGAGGAATTCGAGCAATGGCTGGCGGAGGGCCGGTTCGATGAACGCACGATTGACGGTGAACGGCGCTTCATGAGTTCGAGTGTGAGCAACTTGTTTTTCCGTCATCCGGAATTGAACCCTCGCCGTCTGCCGCCCAAGGACACGACACGGCATGATCGCATGGTGTGGCAAACCTGCACCGCGATCAGGCAGGCCGCTCTGGCGGAGAAAAGACCCTACGTGCTACCCAAACGCTTTCGCGCCGTGATGACAGTCGCCGCCAAACCGGGCGCGGCGCCGGCGGGCGAAGTCATTCGTGCCTGGCTGCCCATTCCCCGCAGCTATCCATTCCAGACGGATTTCAAACTGCTTCGAACTTCCTCCGAGCCGAAACAGATGGACGACGAGAAGAGTCCGCTTCGCGCTCTGTATCTGGAGCAACGCGCGGTCGCCGACGAGCCGACGGTGTTCGAGATCGAGTACGAATACACCATGCACGGCGTGTGGTTCGACGTGAAGCCGGACCGGGTCAAGCCGGTGAACACCAGCGACCCCGCGTTGAAACCCTTCCTGAACGAAGCGCCGCATGTGGTTTTCACGCCGGAGATGCGCGCGTTGTCGGAGCAAATTGCCGGGGGCGAAACCAATCCGGCCCGGATGGCGAAAAAGTTCCACGACTGGATTGCCGAGAACATCAAATACAGTTACGCGATTGAGTACTCGACGATCCGCAACATCAGCGAGTATTGCCGGGCGAAGGGCTACGGGGATTGCGGGCAGGAGGCGTTGTTGTTCATCACGCTGTGCCGGCTCAACGGCATCCCGGCGCGCTGGCAATCCGGCTGGAACACCTTCCCCGGTGCCAAGACGATACACGACTGGTGCGAGATTTACCTCGAACCTTACGGCTGGATTCCGGTGGACAACTACAAGGGCATCTGGGCGATGCAATACGCCGTCACGCTCACGCCAGAGCGGAGGCGCGAGGTCAGGGACTTTTATTTCGGCGGACTGGATTATTACCGCATGGCGGCCAACAGCGATCACAACCAGGAACTGAAGCCGCCGAAAAAGTCCTTCCGCTCGGACGACGTGGACTTCCAACGCGGCGAACTCGAATCGGGCGGGCAGAACATTTATTTCGATCAATATTCCTACAAGCTGGAGATTGAGGAAGTGGGCCTCGCGCCAGCCCAATAGTGGCACGGCGTCTGTTCGTGGATCATCCGTACCGGCCTTCGATGTATTCCGCCGTCTTGGGATTCTTTGGATTCAGGAACAGGTCCGCCGTCCGCGCGTGCTCGATGATCTCGCCCAGCAGCATGAAGATGCACTCGTCGCTGGCGCGGCGGGCCTGGGCCATGTTGTGGGTGACGATGACAATCGAGTAGCGGCCCTTGAGGCTCAACATCAATTCCTCGATGGCGCGCGTCGCCTCGACGTCGAGCGCCGAACATGGTTCGTCCATCAAGATGATTTCCGGCTTGAGCGGCAGCAGGCGGGCGATGCAGAGCTTCTGTTGTTGTTCGAGTTGCAGGTTGGTGGCTTTGGTGTCGAGCCGGTCGCGCAGATCATTCCACAATCCCACTTCGGTGAGGGCCTTTTCCACGGCGTCATCCAGTTCGCTCCGTGCGGGTTTGCGGTCGCTGTGGATGCGCAGGCCGAACACGACGTTTTCGTAAACGGAAATGGGCAGCGGGTTGGGCCGTTGAAACACCATGCCCACGGATTTGCGCAATTCGATCAGCGAGACATCCGGGTCGTAGATGTTCTTGTTGAGCAGCTTGATTTCGCCCGTGGTGGTGACGTAACCGTAGCGTTCGTTGATGCGATTGAAGCAGCGCAGGAGCGTGGTCTTGCCGCAACCGCTCGGGCCGATGAGCGAGGTGATCAGGCCGTGGCGGATGTTGATGGTGACGTTGATGAGCGCCTGGAACTTCCCGTACCAGAGGCAAAGGTCGCGGGTGGTGATGCTGTTATCGCGCTCGTTCATCCGAAAATTCCGTGGACGTAGTCGTAAGTCTTCTGGTTGCCTGGGTTCTCCGAGAAGATCACCTCGCTCCGGTCCAATTGAATGATCTCCCCGTTCCAAAGGAACATCGTGCGATCGGCCAGGCGGCGCGCCTGTTGCGTCAGGTTGGTGACCAGAATGATGGTGATGTCCTTGCGCAGTTCCTTCAGCACCTCCTCGATCCGCATGGTGGTCACCGGATCAATGGCGATGGAAAACTCATCGAGGCAAAGGATCTCCGGCTGGTGGGACAGGGCCCGCGCGATGGTGAGCCGCTGTTGCTGGCCGCCGGAGAGTTTCGTGCCCAGACTGTCCAAGCGGTCCTTGACCTCGTCCCAGAGCGCCGCTTGCCGCAGACACTTTTCCACCAGGGCGTCGAGGTCGCTCTTGCGCGACAACCCCGCGCAGCGCGGCGCGAAGGCCACGTTGTCGTATATGGTCAGAGGCAGGCCGACGGGCAGCGGGGCGACCATGCCGATTTTGCGGCGCAATTCATACACATTGGCGACCCAGCGGACGTCCTCTCCATCCACCTGAATCGTGCCGGTGCTGCGGGCGCCCGCGGTCAGTTCGAGAGTACGATTGATGGCCCGCAACAGGGTGGTCTTGCCGCTCTGCGCCGGGCCGATGATGCCGAGCACCTCGTTGGCGCGGACGTGAAAGGAAATTTCCTTGTGGACGGGTTTGTCCCCGTACCACGAGGAGAATTGCTCCACTTTGATCTTGGGCGGCGAGTCGTGCATGGTCACCACTTCCGGTGGCTGCGCAACCACGCCCGGATGGCGATGGACGTGGCGTTGATGAGAATGATGGCCAGGATCAGGACGGTGGCGACGGCAAACGGCAGCGCCGCGGGCGCGCCGGTGACCTGGGTGGTGACGGTATAGAGATGCATGGAGAGCGCCATGCATTGGTCGGTGAGCCGATACGCAAAGAGGTCGCCTTCCGGGATGGCGCGGAAGAACACCGCGCCGGTGAACATGATGGGCACGGTTTCCCCGGCCTTGCGGCTGATCTCCAGAATCACGCCGGTGAGGATGCCGCTGACGGCGTTCGGCAGCACGATGCGGCGGATGGTTTGCCATCGCGTGGCGCCCACGTTCCAGCAGGCTTCGCGGAAGCTCATCGGCACGGCGCCCAGCGCCTCGCGGGTGGCGGTGATGACCACTGGCATCGTCATGACGGCCAAGGTGAGCGAGGCGGCCAGAATGCTGCGTCCCATGCCGAAGAACAAAACGAAGGCCCCGAGGCCAAACAACGCATGAACGATGCTGGGCACGCCCGCCAGATTCACCACGGCCAGGTTCACCACCCGCGTAAACCAGTTGTCCTTGGCGTACTCGTTCAGATAGACCGCCGCCAGCACTCCGATGGGCGCGCTGAAGGCGAGCGAGACGACGACCAGCCAGACGGTGCCCAGCAGCGCGCTCCAGATGCCGCCCGCGGTCATGCCCTTGCTGGGATTGGTGGTGAGAAACTCCCAGGAGATCAACGGCGCGCCGCGCACCACCAGATACACCAGGATTCCCAGCAACGGCAACAGCATCAGCACGACCATCGTTGCGAAGACGGCCTGGGCGATCCGTTCCTGCCGGAGCTTGCGGCGGACGCGCGGATTGCTGACGAACGGCGCGGGTGATGTGGCGGGGCTGGAGGGAGTGGAGTTCACTTCTGCTTGCGGATGCCTTTGACCACCAGGTCGGCGGTCAGGTTGATGACAAAGGTGATGCTCAGGAGGAGGACGCCGATGAGGAACAACACGCGGTAATGATCACTGCCCTGGCTGGTTTCCCCCAGTTCGGCGGCGATGGTGGCGGTCAGCGTGCGGACGCTCTCGAACATCCAGCCCCAGTTGAAGCTGCCGTCGTCGCGAAAAAAGGGAATGTTGACGGCGTGGCCCGTGGCCATGAGCACGCCCATGGTCTCGCCGACGGCGCGGCCCACGCCCAGGAGCACAGCAGCCAGCAGACCGTTCTTGGCGGCGGGCAGCAGCACGCGGAACACCATTTGCCAGCGCGTGGCGCCCAAGGCCAGCGCCGCCTCCCGGTAGCTGTCCGGCACGGCTTTGAGCGCGTCCTCGCCGATGGACACCATGATGGGCATGGCCATGAGGGCGAGAATGACCGCGCCGTTGAGAGCGTTCAGGCCCACCGGCACGTGGAAGACCTGGATGATCAGCGGATTGATCACCGTCAACCCGATGAAACCCCACACGATGCTGGGAATGGCGGCCAGCAATTCGATGACAATTTTGAGCGTTTCCCGGAACTTGCCTCCGCAGAATTCTGACAGGAAGACTGTCGCGCCCAGCGCGAAGGGGACTGCGATGACCATCGCCAGAATCGTGACGGTCAGCGTGCCGACGATCAAGGCCAGCGCGCCGTAACGTTTGTTGGCCATCGAAGTGGGAAACCATTCGGTGCTGAAGAAGAACTTGCCCAGGCTGAAGTTGGTGTCCTCCTTGAAAACCAGCGGAAGCCCCTCGCGGAACACGAAGAAGCAAATCCCAAAGACAAAAATGATGGCGCTGATGCCGCAAAGGTAGATCAGCGTCTCAATGCTGCGTTCGGACAGGATTTCGTAACGGCGGCGTCGGGAAATCATGCTGGATTCGGTACCGCAAAACGCTGGGCAGCCCGTGGACTGGCGACAGGCCGTGGACGCATGCGCATCACTTGGCCTCCAGCGGAATGTAGCCCTTGTCGGTGACAATGGCCTGTCCCGCCGGGCTCAAGACCCAGTTGATGTACTCCGTGACGTGCGCGGGAGCGTCCGGTGGAGTGTAGAAAAACATCGGGCGTGCAATCGGGTAGGTCTTGTCGAGGGTTGTCGCCACGCTCGGTTCGACGCCCGGTTCGCCTTTCTTGCGGGAAATTTTCAGCACCTTCACCTTGTCGGTGCGGTAGCCGATGCCACTGTAACCGATGGCGCTGGGGGTCCCTTCGACCAGAGCGACCACGTCCTTCGAGCCGTTCAAATCGCGGGAGCCGGGTTTGAAGTCGGCCTTCGCGCCGACCACGGCTTCGCGGAAGTAATGATAGGTGCCCGAGTTGTTCTGGCGACTGACGCGGATGATCTCATCATGCCGGCCCGGCAGCGTCACGCCCAGGTCGGACCATTTGTTGATCGAACCGCCTTCGCGATAAATCGCGCTGAGTTCCTCGACCGAGATTTCATTGATGGGATTGCTGGGATGCACGTAAATGGCCAGGGCGTCGTAAGCGACCTTGAACTCGCGCGGCTCCGAACCGTATCTCGCTCTGGCCCGGGCGAGTTCGTCCGGCTCGAGGTGGCGCGAGCTGTTTACGATGTCCGCCGTGCCGTTGAGCAACGCAGCCACTCCGATGCCGGAGCCGCCGCCGCTGACCTCCACCGAGACAGCGGGATTGACGCTGCGATACGCCTCCGCCCACGCCTGGGCAAGATTCACCATCGTGTCGGAGCCGATGTTCTGGATGGCCGTGGTGCCGCCCGTTGCCTTGCGACCGCAGCCGGTCAGCAGCACCGCGGCGCACAACACCGGGATCAGCAGGCCGATGGTCAGTTGAGAATTTGGTTTCGTTTTCATGTTCGTCTTGGTGTCAGTTCAGTCAATTGTGTCGGCGAGGATGCCCTCGACCAGGTCGTTGATCTGGGCGCGAAGGTTCTGATACGTCTCCTCGAAGGCTTGCTTGACTTCGGTCGGCGTGCCGGTGACGAGCAACGGGTCGGGCACGCTCCAGTCGAGACACACGGGCTTGGACTTGCTCGGAAAAGCGCGCTTCGCTTCCGGGGTCAGCGCTACCACGACTTGGTAAGCCTCCAGGTTCGGCACGCTTTCCACGGAACGCGACGTCGCATTCGTAATGTCCATTCCCTTGTCCTTGAGAAAGGAAACCAGGGCCGGCGCCACCGGCTTCGGATCGAGTCCCGCGCTCGTGAACAGGAATCGGGATTGACCGAGCGATTCGGCGATGGCCTGGGCCATCTGGCTGCGACAGGCATTGTGTTCATCCACAAACAGCACGCGCCAAGTGTCGCCGGCGGCGTGTTTTTGATACTCGCCGGTCAGCATGTACAGGGTTTCCTCGCAAATGTTCTTGGCCTGATCCGACGCGCGCTCGAACCGGCGCGCAATGGTCATCAACGGTGTCAGAGCTTCGAGTGGTATCTTGTTTTCCTGACGAAGCTGGACCAGTTCGGCGTTGAGCACGTTCCGCAATTCATCCACTTGCTCTTCGACACGGAGAGTCCGGCGCGCCAGTTCGGCGTCTTCCACCAGGTAAGCCCTTACCGCATCGTGGAACATCGGGATGGTCAGCCCGGCAATCTGGCGATACTGATCCTGCGGGAGGGACAGTTTCATTCCCGCAACCTTGAGAATCTGCCGCGCGACGCTTTCGGCGTAATCGCCGATGCGTTCGATTTCCTGGTTGATCTTGATGGTGACGTAGGCAAAACGGAGCTGCTTGGCTACGGGTTGTTGCCGCACCAGAAACTCCAGGCAGAGCCGGTCAATTTCCTGTTCCAGCGCGTCAATCCGCTGGTCACGCAGAATGATGGCGTAGGCCATCTGGCGTTTGCCCTCGACCAAGGCGCGCAGGCTCGCGGCGAGCGCGCCTTCGGCCAGTCCCGCCATCTCCGTCACCTTGGTGCGGATGCGGTCCATGTCTCGTTGCAGCGATTCCTCGAGATGCGTTGCCATAGCGCAAGGGCAACTTAGCGGGCGACCGCCGAGCGTCTCAAGCGGATTCGTTCCCGCAGACAGGTTACAATTTGGTGACAAATAACTCGAAATCGGCGAATCCTAATTGCAAGCCGCCACCGAGTCCGGCCAGTGCCGGAACCTGGGATTGCAGACCGATTCATTGGCATCCAAGTCCGACAGGGTGATCGAACCAGGCCGACCACTGTTTATCAAATGCTTGCGAGTAGCGGAATTGCCTTGGACCTGCGACCGAGGACGATTACTTTCCCCGGCGAAATCGGATGCGGTCAATCAGAATACGGTCGAGGCACGACAAGCAGGCTTACGCGGCGCTTTTTGCGCTGGTACTTTGCGGCATCATTTCCTTCGCGGGCACGGTACCGCCAATCGAACCCCAGAAGGCGACTCCCACAGCCTCAACCTTGGCTCCCTCGATTTACGACCGGATTTGGAGCTACACGGACTGGTACAAGAACGAAGACAACCCGATCATTCAGAACTTCCAGTTTACGGGTCGCTTTCAACTCGACTATGCGATTTTGGATCACGATGACTTCGATGACCTGCACATCCGCCGCTTTCGACTGGGCGGCAAGGCCACATTGTTCAAGAACTTCACGGTACATTCGGAAGTGGACTTGCAGCCCGAAGAAGATCCGGTGTATCAGCGATTGACGGATGCCTACATTGCCTGGAAACCAGGCGACGCCGTCGAACTCACCGTGGGCAAACGCGGCGCGCCCTTTACCATGGACGGATCCACGTCTTCCAAGGAACTTCTGGCGATTGACCGCGCCAACCTGGCCAACAACCTGTGGTTCTCTCAGGAGTACATCCCAGGGGTGACTGTGGCGGGCCGGTCGGGGAAGTGGCGGTATCACCTTGGAGTTTACACCGCAGGCAGCGCCACGCCCGAGTTTGGCCGGTTCGACGGCGGCTTCTTTGTTCTCTCGACAATCGGATACGATTTCGCGGAATCCATAGAGGCGAAGAAGGCGGTTCTGGCCTTCAATTACGTTTACCAGGAGGAGGACAAAAACAATACATTCACGCGCCCGTTTGGAGATGTGGGATCGTTGAATTTTAGTTTCGACACCGGCAAGTGGGGTTTCCGCACCGACCTCGCGGGCGGACTGGGCTACCAAGGACAAAGCGACCTCTGGGGCTTCATGCTCATGCCCTACTACAACCTCACCTCCAAATTCCAAGCCGTGGCGCGCTACACCTGGCTGCGCAGCCGCGATGACAATGGCGTTCGGTTTGCCAGTTATGAAAACGAGGTGGTGGCGGGCCGGGGCGATGAATACCAGGAAATCTACCTCGGCCTGAACTACTACTTCTACGGACACAAACTCAAGATCCAGACGGGTGTGCAATACGCCGACATGCAGGACCGGGCCCACGACGGCGGCGAATACTCCGGCTGGGCCTGGACAACGGGGCTGCGCCTTGGTTGGTGATGGCCAAGTGCTTCTCCTCTCACCCACGTCCGGGCCGAAGCCAGTCACCGGATAAATTCCCGGTCCGTTCTGTCGAATCTCCGTGGCTTCAAACAGTTCCGCACTGACCCGGTCCAGAAGGCACACTCTGGCCAGATTTTGTCATCGGATTGTAACATTTCCGAGATGGAGTTGTAATGGGCAGCGAGGACCTTGGCGGCAGGTCAAAGAAAGGCCCGACATGACTACTGTGGCGACAAATGCGGTACGACCGGAGCGCGAAGCGCCTGAAGACCTCCGCCAAGTCGTTGGTGAGCGCCGGCTCATCGAACTGGCTTTGGAGGCCGCTCACTTCGTCGGCGAAAGTCTGCCGCGACCTGTATCCCTGAGTGTTGACCAACCCGCCCCCGGTTTGCTGCTGACGCTGCTGACCTATTGCTACGCGGCCGGGATTTACGGGTCGGACGACATCGAGCGGGCTTGTGAGAGCGACGCTTCCGCCCGATACATCTGCGCCGGCGCACGGCCGGACCGGGATGGGTTGCGCGCTTTCCGCCGCGCCAACCGGCCTTGGATCGAATCCTGTCTGGCCTGGGTTTATCGGCGGCTCTACCCGGAGGCTTCAAGCCAGCCCGCCATCGCGGCGGTTGTCCGACAGAAGCTCGAACTGGCGGTCATCACGGATACCGCCGTGGCCGATTGCTGACCCGGTCCCGGTTCAGCGGGAAGCCGTGGTGCTTGCTTCGGAAGTTTCCTTCGAGGCGCCGGTGTCCCGCGAGCCAATGCAATAAAGGTTTTTTCCCGTGCGCAGATAGAGCCGGCCGTTGGCAATCGCCGGAGTCGAGTAACAGAATTCCTTGAGGTCATTCACCGCCACCGGCTCAAACCCCTTGGGCGTGGCGCGGAAGATGGTGGTTACGCCTTTGTCGTTCGTCGAATAAATGTTCCCACCCGCCAAAACCAAGGAGGAACGGACGCGGCCTTCGAGGCGATGATCCCACACCGTCTCGCCTGTTTGGGCGTCGAAACAACACAGGATGCCCTCGTCGAGGATCGAATAGAAATGGCCGTCGTGATAAACCGGTGAAGGGACGTAAGTCACCTGCCGGCGCGAGCGCCAGGCCACGTGCGTGCTGCTGACGTCGCCGCGGCCATCCACCCGCAGGCCCATGCGGTTGCGATCCGGATAACCCGCCGTCACAAACAGAATCCCGGACCCGTAACTCAAGCCCGCCACCGAGACGTCCGAGGGGCCGCGACACCACCAGATCGTTTCGCCGGTGTCTGGATTTACGCTGCGGGTTTCGTCGCTGCCGCTCACGATGAGTTGGGGACGGCGGCCGTCATCAATCAGGAACGGCGTAATATGCGAAATGCGGCGGCGCGAGGGCTCGACGCGCCACCGCTCCTGGCCCGTGCGTTTGTCCAGCGCCAGCAACGCGGCTTCGCCTTCCTGGCGGAAATCGAAGATCAACAGATCGCGATAAACCACCGGCGTGTAGCTGTAACCGTGTTCGCCCTCGAAGGTCAGCGGTTGCAGCGCCCAGAGCTGCTTGCCCGCGAAATCAAAACACCGCAGGTCCACTCGCGGGCCGTCTTGAAACGAGGTGAACACCCGCTCGCCGTCCGTGACGGGCGTGGACGAGGCCGGACTGTTTTCCCGATGCATGGTTTCGCGCGCGGCTTGGACCACGGTGCGCTGCCAGAGGATTTTCCCGGTACGGGCGTCCAGGCGCAACAGTTGCCGTTCCTGCGTTTCGGGCAGCGCGGTGGTCAGAAACACGCTCTCTCCCCACACCACGGGCGAGGAATGGCCCTCGCCGGGAATCGGTGACTTCCAGGCGACATTCTCCGTGGCACTCCACTTGATCGGCACATTGGTTTCCGGACTGATCCCGTCGCCGTTCGGCCCGCGCCATTGCGGCCAGTGGGCGGCGGGCGACGACATCAAGGACAACCATCCCAGGGCGAGCGCTCCAGAAAAGAGTTTGCGGTTTATGATTCGATCTGCGGGGTCGCGCGATGATGGGTTCGTGTTCATGATCAATGGTCTTTCTGCCGATTATCCAACCCGAATCGGATGCATTTTGCCAGCGTGTTTCTTTGTGGCGCCCACAGGACAGGAGGACTGCGGGAGAGGGCGGAACCTTAACCGCGAGCGGGGCTGGGGCGGCGGTCCTCGCCCAGCGGCAGGTGGGCGTACTTGGCGACCGCCTGTGAGCGGGAGCGCACGTGCAGTTTCTCGTAAATGCGGCGGATGTAGGTGTTCACCGTGGGCAGACTGATGCCCAGCGAATCGGCGATTTCCTTGTAGAGATAACCCCGGGCCAGCAGCTCCAACACTTCGCTCTCGCGCGGCGAGAGTTCGGCATCTTCGGTCGCCTGAGGCTGGGGCTTCTGCTGGAACGACTGCACGATCTTGCGGGCGATGTTGCTGGTCATGGGCGAGCCGCCGCCGTGAACCTGCTTCAACGCGGCCAGCAGTTCACTGCGCGGTGTCTGCTTGAGCAGATAACCGCTGGCGCCCGCCGCCAGCGCGTTGAAGATGTGGTCGGCGTCCTCATACACCGTGAGCATCACGAATTGCGTTTCCGGCAGGAGTGGTTTGAGGCGGCGCACGCACTCGATGCCGTTGAGTCCGGGCAGATTGATGTCCATGAGCACCACGGCGGGTTTTTGTGCCGCCAGGCTTTCGAGTGCGCTTTCCGCCGAGCCGTGTTCGCCCGCCAGCCGGAAGCCCTCCGCGCGGCGAATCCAGTTGGCCAGGATTTCCCGCGCCGGGGCGTCGTCTTCAATGATGGCTACGGCGATGCTCACGCGGCGCCCATTCTACTCCAGCACGCGGCGTCGCTGCTGTCGTCAATTCTCATTACAGTTGCGGGGTAATCCGGGAACCGGCTGCGAAAGCGCGGTGCGAAGGCTGAGCGCACGCTGGGTTTGACAAGCTGCCGCGAGTTGAAGGCAACGGTGCTTCCCGGTTTCCCGCGGGTGGTGGTGGCCGCGCCGCGACCACCCCGTCCGCATTCAGCGGACCGAGATTGCTCGCCGGCACGGGCAGTTGCGCCGCTTAACGCGGCGCTACTCGTCGCAGCGCGACGAGTTCCAGCACCTCCATCCCATTGACTCTGCAAGAAAGTGAGATACGCCCTGAAGTTATGATCGCGCCCGGCAAGTACTGCGGGTGAGCTGCGCTTCGCGGGGCTCGTGTCGTGTCTGGCCAGGATCATGTCACGGTCGTGGTTGGTTTGAGAGGCACGAAGAACGTGACCGTGGTGCCGTTGCCCGGCGAGCTCCGCAACTCGCAACGACCGCCGATTTCAGCCAGTCGCTGACGCATGTTGGCCATGCCATTGCCCGAAGCCACCCGCCCCGCGCTGCGCGAGCCGGCGCCGTTTTCCACATTGAGAGCGAAGCCGCGTCCGAGGTCTTCGACGCGCAGCGCGAAACCATCGCGTTCGATCTGCAACGACACTTTCACCTCGGCGGCCTCGGCGTGGCGGACGGCATTGTTCAAGGCTTCCTTGAAGGCCAGGAACAGATTGTGGCGCACCTCCGCCGTCAAAGGCCAGGGCGGCAGTTGCATCGGCACGTCCAACCGGCAGCGAATGTGGGCGGCGTTTAGAAAATCCTGCGCGAAGCGGCCCAGGTAGGTCGCCAGACTGTCGAGCGTGTCGTGTTGCGGGTTGACGGCCCACACGATTTCATCCATCGCCCGCGTCAACTCCCGCGCGGTGCGGTAGATGCGGTCCACGTCAGCGGCCGCTTCCGGGGCGTGATCCAACTCGCCGCGCGCCGACTGGCTCAACAAGGTGATGCGCGTGAGGCTGGCGCCGAGGTCATCGTGGATGTCTTTGGCGATCCGGGCGCGCTCGCGCTCGATGGCCCGCTGGCGTTCGAGGCGTTCGAGCTTGGCGCGCATCCGGCGGCGGGTGACCAGCAACACGCTGCCGGCGACCAGCGCGGCGGCGTTGACACCGGCCAGCGCGCGAAACCACCACGTTTGCCAGAAGTGCGGGAGCACGACGAACGCCAGCGCGGCGCCGTCCTCGTTCCACACGCCGTCGTTGTTGCAGGCCTGCACCCGAAAGGTGTAGCTGCCGGGTTGAATGTAGCTGTAATTGACCGAGCGCGCGGTCCCGGCGTCCGTCCACCGGGTTTCCAATCCCTCGAGCCGGTGCTTGAAGCGGACCTTTTCGGGAACCTTGAAGCTCAGTCCGGTGTATCGAAACTCCACCTGTTGCCGGCCGGCGGGAATGCGCAGGGGCGATGACTCGCTCCCGTTGCCGGTCAGCGGCTGACCCTCCACCAGCACCTCCTCGATCACGACCGGGGGCGGCAGTTGATTGCGCTTCACGTCGGCTGGATTCACCACCACCAGCCCCTTGGTGGTGGGAAACCACAGCCGGCCGTCGGCGGTCCGGCAACCGGCGGGCTGGAAGCCGCCGGAACATTCCAGCGTCGGCAAACCGTCACCCTTGCCGTAGGTCAGACACGTCACCGAAGGAATGTCGCCATCCGCGCAATGGTTCAATTCCTCCTTCCGCACGCGCAGGATGCCGCCATGTGTGCTCATCCAGAAATATCCGCGATCATCCTCCTCGATGTGGCAGATCACGCCATCAGGCAGACCTTGGCGCGTGCTGATGATCGCGAATCGCCCGTCCTTGAATCGGTTCAATCCGTTTCCCGCGGTGCCGATCCAGAGCGTGCCATCATCCTCGACGCGGAGGCAGTGGACAAAATCACTGGAGAGGCCGTCGCGTTTCCAGAACTGCCGCACCGCGCCGTCCTTGAGCCGGCCAAGGCCTCCGCCCGACATGCCGAACCAGATCGTGCCATCCCTTGCCTGCGCCACCGCGCGCACGTCGGGCAGTTGCAAACCTTGCTGCCGCCCGAACCACGTGAGGCCGCCGGCCTCGTGTTGCAGCAAGCCCTCGCCCGTTCCGACCCAGGTGGTGCCGTCCGGCGCGTGCAACAACGCCGTGGCCGGCGCGGTCAATTGCTCCAGTCCGGGCACGCGCTCGAAACGATCGCCGCTCATGGTGAACAATCCGCCGCCCCACGTCCCGGCCCAGAGCCGGCCCCGCGCGTCCTCGGCCACGGACCACACGAACAGGTTGGCCAGACCTTGCTCCTCGGCTAGGCGCGTCCAGTCACCGTCGTGAAACCGGTATAGCCCCGCCCCCTCGGTGCCGATCCACATGGCCCCGTCCCGCGCCAGCGTGACGGACATGACGGCGCGGCCCTGCCAGGCATCCGGCGGATTGACAGTGGCAACTTTGCCGGCGCGCAGGGCCACCAGCCCGCCACTGCCCGCGCCGATCCACAAGTTGCCTTCGCGGTCCTCGCACAACGAGCGCACCCAGTTCTGCGGCAGTCCGTTGGTGCGGTTGAAATGCAACGCGCCATTGCCGGGAATCAACAGGTGCAACCCTGAATCCACCGTGCCGGCGGCTAGCGCGCCGCTCTGCAATTCGATCAACGGCAAAATCCCGCTGTATCCCCACGGCGCGGCGCCCAGGTCGTTGACCCACCGGTTGCCGCGCCACCTGCGAACCTGGCCGTCGCTGGCCACCCACAGTCCGCCGCTGCGACTGGCGCAAATGCCCTGCACGTAGCCTTCCCCGTCGCCGGCGCCGAAATCCACCGGCACCAGTTTCTCGCCTTTGAGCATCGAGACCTTGCCATCGCGCGCAATCCACACCCCGCCCTGCGTGTCGGTGGCAAACGAAACGATGCCCGGCGCCACACCGGCCCGCGGGGTCAGCACCAGACCATCGCGCCACCGCGCCAGCAATCCCGCTTCGTTGACCAGCCAGAGGTCCTTCGCCGCGTCCGCGCCGAGCGCCAGGATTTTCCCACCGCTCCAGGCGGCGCGAATCTCCATGGCTTCGAACCTGCCCTGCTTGAAACGGGTCAGCCCGCCGGTCTCATGGCCAATCCAAAGCTGCCCTGTCTCATCCTCGAACAGGCTGGTCACCCGGCTGCTTTGCAGCCCCGGCGTGGTGCTGTCGGTGAACACGGTGAAGCGCACTCCGTCAAACCGCGCCAGACCGTTGTAGGTGCCGAGCCACAGGTAACCGTCGCGCGTCTGCACGATGGCCGTCACCGCGTTCTGCGGTAACCCGTCCTCGGTCTGCCAGACGTGGGTAAAGTAACTCGCGGCGTTGGGGGCGGCGCCGACGAACGAAAGTCCGGCCACGAGCAGACCTGACAGCGCCAACCCAATCCTGCTCGGTGGAGGGTGGCGAAGGCGGTCTGGATACTCGGGCACAACCGGATTTTGTTGAGCATGAATCGGGCTGGCAAGCACAAGCCGACGCAATCCCATCTTCGGCGGGGCCGCTCCCAAGTCGAAAGCAAGCGTTGGATGCTGGTCGAGGTCCGAAGTCCGAAAAGCCGAAATCCGAAAGATGCCCGAAGCCCGGAATCCGAGCCGTGACCGCGCGATCAGACAGGCGAGAGTTTCGGGCTTCGGATTTCGGACTTCCTTCGGCCCTCGGATTTCGGATGTTCACTCAACTGCGTGCGCTGGTGAATCGAGCCACCGTGCCCACTGCCGGCCTTGGGGACTTTTGCCCTGACAAACCGCCGTAGCTCCGGTTAACTTCCATCGCGCGATGAGCCGACCACCGCTGATCCTGATTTCACCCTGCATCGAGAAGAAGGGGGCCGAGTTTGCCGATGCGTCACTCAGTCTTTCCCTGAATTATCCCCGTGCCTTGATGCAGGTCGGGGCGATCCCGTTGACCCTGCCCGCCACGCGCTCACGCGAACTGTTGGCCGAGTGCGTGCGTCGCGCGGATGGAGTCCTGCTCACCGGCGGGGAGGACGTCAATCCCCGTCTCTACGCAAAGCGGATTCCGGCACGGTTGCGCCGCACGGTGACGCTGACCCCGGACGACGGCACGCGGGATTTGCAGGAATTCATGTTGGTGGACGAAGTGTTCCGGCAGCGCAAACCGCTGCTGGCCATTTGCCGCGGACATCAAGTTCTCAATGTCGCCCTGGGCGGGACGTTGGTTTTGGATATTCGCCAGCAAACGCCGGGCGCGCTGGATCATCAACGTCAGGACCGTCGCCATCAAGTGGTCCATGATGTGCATTTGACAGAAGGGTCGTTACTGGCCAAGATAGCGGGCGTTCAGACTCTGGGCGTGAACAGCACGCACCATCAGGCCGTGGCCCGACCGGCGGGGATTTTGACGGTCACCGGTCGCAGCCGTGATCAGATCGTGGAAAGCATGCAATTGAAACCCGAAGCCGCGCACTTGCTGCCGTTCTTGTTGAGTGTGCAATTTCATCCCGAACGCCTGGTGGACCGTCATCCGGAGCACCGGGCCATTTTCGCGGCCTTTGCGCAAGCCTGCGCCCCGGGCCGCCACAAAAAATTATGAAGGGTAAAGTGTTGGTTGTTGATGATGATCCGTCCATTCGCGAGTTGTTGGGCGCCGTGCTCCAACGGGACTATCAGGTCGTGGAGGCCGAGAGCGGCGCCGCGCTGCAAAAGTCTTTCACCGAATCGCAGCCCGACGTCGTCGTGCTGGACGTGAAACTCCAGGATGCCAACGGGCTGGAACTGCTGCCGCAGATCAAGAAACGCTGGCCCGACACCGAGGTCATTGTCCTCACCGGCCAGGGCACCATGGAGATGGCCCTGGAGGCGGGCCGGCTCGGGGCCTACAATTTTCTGTCCAAACCCTTCGAGAACGAAAAGCTGCTGGCCGATGTGAAGTGCGCCATCGAGCGCAAGCAACAAGGCCAGGAAAACAACGCCCTGCGCCGCGCCCTCGAAGCCATGAGCGGCAGCAACTCCCCGGTCTTCCGCAGCACCGTCATGCAGGAGGTCGTCCGCACCATCGAACGCATCGCGCCCAGCGACGTGACCGTGCTCATCACCGGCGAGAGCGGCACCGGCAAGGAGGTCATTGCGGACCTCACCCACGTGATGAGCACCCGCAGCAAGGGCCGCATCATCAAGATCAACTGTGCCGCCCTGCCCCGGGAGTTGATCGAGAGCGAACTGTTCGGCTCCGTCAAGGGTGCCTTCACCGGCGCTCATTCCGACCGCGACGGCCTGTTCCGCCAGGCCGAGGGCGGCACGCTGTTCCTGGATGAAATCTCCGAGATGCCGATTGACACCCAGAGCAAACTGCTGCGCGTGTTGCAGGATCAGGAAGTGCGCCCCGTCGGTGGCAAGACCAGTTACAAAACCAACTGCCGGCTGATCGCCGCCACCAACCGCAAGCCCGAGGAGGCCATCAAGGACGGCAAGTTGCGCGAGGACCTCTACTACCGCATCAGCGCCATCTCGGTGCATCTGCCGGCCCTGCGCGACCGGCGCGAGGACATCATGCCCCTGGCCAACTCCTTTCTGAAACGCTTTGCCGCGCAGGCCAACCGCCCCATCAGCGGCTTCACCCAGGCGGCGGTGGACCGGCTGTCCGCCTTCGACTGGCCGGGCAACGTCCGCCAGTTGCAGAACGAAATTCAGCGCGCCGTGCTGCTCTCCGAGGGTGATTTCGTGGACGCCAGCGACTTGTCCATCACCCGCGCCAAACCCGAGGGTGCCGAAGCGCAGGACACGAACTTCACGTTGCTGGAAGGGGTGGAACGCAACGCCATCATCCAGATGCTCAAGGACACCGGCGGCAACAAACTCGAAGCCGCCAAACGCCTCGGCATCGGCCGCCAGACCCTCTACAACAAGATCAAGGCGTACGGCATCGAGGTTTGAGACGGGCTCGACGACTGTCCCGCGGAACTGTCTTGGCGTGCGCATCTCAGTTTATTGCAGGCAGGCATTCCTGGCGGAGCGCAGGTTTCCCAACCTGCGGTATCGCCGACTTCCAGTCGGCTGGCCCAGGCACGGCGTGGCAGGCCAGGAGTTCGCCGCGTTTGCGGATTGGAAATCCGCGCCCCGGCAGACTGGAAGTCCGCGCTACGGCATCGTCCCGGCGATTTCCTTAAAGAAAATGAGATACGCCCTGTTTGGGCGCAGGCTTCAAGGAAGGCTTGCGCGCGCGGCGTAAATGGCTCCAGATGGTTTCGTGCAGCACATCACGTTTCCCCTCTTTCTGGCACTGTCGCTGGCTCGCTTGCAGGCCGAACCCCCGCGCGGCTACACCATCCCGCTGATTGACCTGGCCGCCGAAACCCATCGGCAGGTCGTCGTGGACCGGGAGGCCGGCCAGTATCTCGGCCATCCAACGACGGTGCTGCTCGAAGATGGCAGGACGATCCTTTGCGTCTATCCCAAGGGCCATGGTCGCGGCGCCATCGTTTACAAACGCAGCAGCGATGGCGGCCTGACGTGGAGCGAGCGTCTGCCCACACCCAAGAGTTGGGCCACCAGCAAGGAAGTGCCCACCCTGCATCGGGTCGTCGGTCCGGATGGCAGGAAGCGAATCATCATGTGGTCCGGGCTGTATCCCGCGCGACTGGCCGTGACGGAGGACGATGGGAAAACCTGGAGCGAACTCGAACCGGCGGGCGATTGGGGCGGCATTGTGGTGATGGGTTTCACCGAACCGATCCGGACGGGCGCGGGCCATTACCTGGCGATGTTCCATGACGACGGGCGTTTCTTCACGTCCAAGCCGCATCAGGAAAAACCGGTTGTGTTCAAGCTGTTCAAGACCTTTTCGCGGGACGGCGGTTTGACGTGGTCCTTTCCCGAGGAAGTGTGGAGAGGCAGCGAGCTTCATCTCTGCGAACCCGGGTTGATCCGTTCGCCGGACGGCCAACAACTGGCTGTCTTGCTCCGGGAAAACTCCCGCCGCAGGAACTCGCACGTCATCTTCTCTGATGACGAGGCGAAAACCTGGACCGCACCCCGCGAACTGCCCGGCGCGCTCACCGGCGACCGGCACACCGGCAAATACGCCCCCGATGGCCGGTTGTTCATCAGCTTTCGCGACACCACGCTGGAAAGCCCGACCAAGGGCGACTGGGTGGGCTGGGTGGGAACGTATGACGACATCGTGAAAGGGCGCGAAGGGCAATACCGCGTGCGGTTGATGGACAATCTCAAGGCCGCGGACTGCGCGTATCCCGGTGTCGAGTTGCTGCCGGACGGCACGTTCGTGACCACCACTTACGGACATTGGTCCAGCAACGAAGCGCCGTACATCGTGAGCGTGCGGTTCAAGTTGAATGAACTGGACGCGCGCGCCGCCAAAGCCTCCGGCCCGAGCGCGAAATGATTTCGACCATGCCGGCCGAGGTTCTGAGGCAATATGCCGCGGTTTACCGGGCCGCGTTGCTCCAGGACGTCATCCCCTTCTGGCTTCGACAGGGAATGGACCACGAGTTCGGCGGCATCATCACCTCGCTCGACCGCGACGGTGCGATTCTCGACACGGACAAGTCGGTCTGGTTTCAGGGCCGGGCAGCCTGGATGTTCGCCACGCTTCACAACACGGTGGAACAGCGCGCCGAGTGGCTGGAGGCGGCGCGTTCGTGCATCGAGTTTCTGCGGCGGCACTGTTTCTCGCCGGCGGGCAAGCTGTATTTCACCGTCACGCGCGAAGGGAGACCGTTGCGGATGCGGCGCTACGTTTTCAGCGAGGCGTTTGCGGCCATCGCCAACGCGGTCTGCGCGAAGGCCGGCGGCGATGCGCGAGCCGCCGAGGACGCGCTCACGACTTTTGCCACTTTCCTGCGCCACAGTTTCACGCCGGGCGTGATGCCGCCGAAGTATGAGCCAGCGCGGCCGATGAAAGGCCTCGGCCCGCATCTGATCGCCATCGTCACCGCCCAGGAGCTGCGGGCGAATCTGGGTGACGTTGAGGTGGCCGGGCGGACCTGCACGGAGTGGGTTGACTGGAACATCGCCGAGATCGAGCGCGATTTCGTCAAGCCCGACCTCGAAGCAGTGATGGAAACCGTCGGGCCGCGCGGCGAAATCCTGGATCACTTTGACGGCCGCACACTGAATCCCGGTCACGCCATCGAATGTGCCTGGTTCATTCTGCGCGAGGGAAGATTGCGCGGGGAACACAAGTTCATTCAACTCGGGTTGAACCTGCTGGACTGGATGTGGTCGCGCGGCTGGGACGAGGAACACGGCGGCTTGTTTTACTTCCGCGACCTGCGCGGGCTGCCGGTGCAGGAGTACTGGCACGACATGAAATTCTGGTGGCCGCAGTGCGAGGCCATCATTGCCACGTTGCTGGCGTTTCAACTTACCGGTCAGGAGAAGTACGCGCGCTGGCACCGGCGGGTTCACGAATGGAGCTTCAAACATTTTTCCGACCCGGAGTTTGGCGAGTGGTACGGCTACCTGCATCGTGATGGCCGGGTTTCGGTGCGGTTGAAAGGCAACCTGTGGAAAGGCCCGTTTCACCTGCCGCGGATGTTGTGGTACTGCTGGCGGCTGTGCGAAGGAAAGCTGCCGGAATGACGCAGGGCTCGGCGATTCTCGCGGTGCCGCGATGTTGCTTCGCTCAGATTGTGCCGGCTGCGCGTGAGGCAGCAGGTTCTGTGGAGTCAGGCAGAGTCTTTGGCGGGAAATCTTCTTGGCGGTGACTGAGCATCGTGTTTCTTTGAGCCGGAGAATATGAAGCCGAAATTCCATGGATTGATTGCCGCGCCGTTTACCGCCTTTCAGCCGGATGGCGGGCTGAACCTGGGCGTGATTGACCAGCAAGCGGCCTTGCTCGTGGCCGACGGGGTGGCCGGCGCGTTTGTCTGCGGCACGACGGGCGAGGGCCTTTCGCTTACCGTTGCCGAGCGGAAGCAGGTGGCCGAACGCTGGGTGGCGGCGGCCGCGCGGCGATTGAAAGTGATCGTGCATGTCGGGCACAACAGTGTGGGCGAGGCCCGGGAACTCGCGGCGCACGCCGAGAAGATTGGCGCTGACGCCGTGGCCACGATGGGGCCGACGTTTTTCCGTCCCGCCCATGCCGAACAGCTCACGGACTTTTGCGGGCGCGTGGCGGAAGCCGCGCCCAGTCTGCCGTTTTACTACTATCACATTCCCTCCATGACGGGTTTGAGCGTGCCGATGATCGAATTCCTCCAGCGCGCCAGCCGAGCCATCCCGAACTTCGCCGGCCTCAAGTTCACCGATGAGAACCTGCTGAGTTACAGCCAGTGCCTGAGTTTTGAGGGCGGTCGGTTCGACATCCTGTTCGGGCGCGATGAAATGCTGCTGGCCGCGCTGGCGATGGGCGCGACCGGCGCCGTCGGCAGCACCTACAATTTTATGGCGCCGCTCTATCGCGAACTCCTGGCAGCTTTCGGGCGCGGCGACCTGGCCTCGGCCCGCCGGCTTCAAGCCGCCGCGATGCAAGTCATTACGGTCATGCTCCAGCACGGCGGACTACCCGCGGGCAAAGCGATGATGAGCCTGATCGGGATTGACTGCGGCCCGGTTCGGCCGCCGTTGCGGAATCTTTCGCCCGGAGAGGTGGAGACTCTCCGTCGGGCGCTGCAGCCGGTCGGTTTTCCGTCGCCGGTCAGAGGCGCATCCCATCAGGCCTAACCCGCGGTTGTCTCGCTCCGGTGCATCCGCTTTCCGTCAGACAGGTCGCTGGAAAATGGGCGGCGCTCCTGTCGCCGTTCTTGCTCCTCGTGATTTGTTGCCGGCTGCCGGCGTCCGCGGAAGGTCGGGACTCACTGCTCCAGTGGTCGCAACTCCCGCCAATCCCCGACGCGACCGGCGTGGCCGCGCCTTTCGCAGGAGTCAGCGGGGACGCCCTGCTGGTGGCTGGCGGCGCGAACTTTCCGGAGGCGATGCCGTGGGAAGGCGGGCGGAAAGTCTGGCACGATTCGGTGTTTGTGTTGCCCAAGCCCGACGGAGCGTGGGTCTCCGGATTCAAGCTGCCGCGGCCGATTGGCTACGGCGTTTCCGTCACCACCAAGAAGGGCATCCTCTGCGCGGGTGGCGGAGACGCGCAGGAACACTTCCGCGAAGTCTTCCTGCTCCGTTGGCGGGGCGGTCGGATTGAGACCGAATCCCTGCCGGCGTTGCCGCAACCGCTGGCGAACGCCTGCGGGGCGCTCCTGGGCGAAACGGTTTATGTCGCGGGCGGCCTCGTGACTCCAGACGCGACGAATGCGCTGCGGAATTTCTGGGCGCTTGATCTCTCCGAGGCTTCGCCGCGCTGGCGCGAACTGGAACCGTGGCCAGGGCCGGCGCGGATGCTCGCCGTGGCGGCGGTTCAGGGCGGCGCGTTTTTTCTCGTCAGCGGCGCCGAGTTGTCAGGGGACGCGCAAGGCAAGCCGGTGCGGCGATACCTGACGGACGCCTATCATTTCACGCCGGATGCCGGTTGGAAACGCATCGCCGATGTGCCACGACCGGTCGTGGCCGCCCCTTCGCCGGCGCCTCCCCTGGGCCAATCTCATTTCCTTGTGCTCGGCGGCGACGATGGATCGAAAATCGGCTTCGAGCCGCTGGCCCGGCATCCTGGATTCTCGAAGACCGTGCTGGGGTATCACACCATCACCGACACTTGGACCTCGTTCGGCGAACTGCCCACGTCGCGCGTGACGGTCCCGGTCGTGGACTGGCGCGGCAGATTCGCCATCCCGAGCGGCGAGATGCGACCCGGCGTGCGCTCGCCCGAAGTGTGGGTCTGCGAGGCGACCGGCAGGAAGTCGAATTTCGGCTGGTTGAACTACGCCACGCTCGCGCTGTACCTGGGAGCGATGGTCTGGCTGGGTTCGAGTTTCGCGAGTCGCACCCGGACGACCAATGACTTCTTCCGCGGCGGTCAGCGGATTCCCTGGTGGGCGGCGGGCTTGAGCATTTTCGCGACGATGCTCAGTTCGATCACGTTCATGGCCATCCCGGCGCAAAGCTACAGCGTTGGTTGGAATCTGTTTCTGGCGAACTCGTATCTGGTGCTGACGCCGTTGATCGTGGCGGTATATCTGCCGTTCTATCGCAGACTCAACGTCACTTCGGCTTACGAATACCTGGAGCGCCGGTTCAACGTGGCCACGCGGTTGCTCGCCAGCGCGTTGTTCATTTTGTTCCAACTGGGCCGCGTGGCCATCGTGCTCTATTTGCCGTCGCTGGCGCTGGCGGCGGTGAGCAACCTCGAGGTGAACACCTGCATTCTGGTGATGGGAGTGTTGTGCATCACCTACACGGTGCTCGGCGGCATTGAAGCGGTGGTGTGGACCGATGCGGCCCAGGCCGTCATCCTCCTGGGTGGCGCGGTGTGGGCGCTGGTCACCATTCTGGCTCGGGTGGACGGCGGACTGGGCGCGATCCTGTCCACCGCGGCAGCGCACGGTAAGTTTTTTGAATCCGTCCCGTGGCGGCTTGATTACACCATCGGCGCCGCATGGATCATCATGATTGGCAGCATCTTCACGAATCTCTTTCCCTACACCGCCAGCCAGGATGTCGTCCAACGCTACGTCACGACGGCCGACGAAAAGGGCGCGGCGCGGGCGATCTGGCTCAACGCCTTGTTCGCGCCGCTGGCCCAGGCGGTGTTTTTCGCAATTGGAACGGCGCTGTTTGTCTTTTACTCGCAACATCCGGAGCGGCTCGAACCAACCCTGCAAACGGACGCCATCTTTCCGTTGTTCATCGTGCGGGAACTGCCCGCCGGCCTCGCGGGCCTGCTGGTGGCCGGCGTGTTTGCCGCCGCGCAGTCCACCCTGGCCAGCAGCCTCAACAGCGTGGCCACGGCCTGCGTGACGGACTTTTACCGCCGCTTCCGGCCCGCCGCCACCGATCGCTCGTGTTTGCGGTTGGCGCGATGGCTGACGGCTCTGGTCGGTCTGGCGGGCACGGTGGCGGCATTGGTCCTGGCGCAATCGGACGTGCGGTCGCTGTGGGAAACGTTCATCGCCGTGATCAGTCTGTTCGGGGGCACGATCTCGGGCCTGTTCGCATTGGGCATTTTCAGCCGCCGCGCCAGCGGGCCGGGCGCGCTGGTGGGAGCGGTTTCGAGCGCGGCGTTGGTGTTCTGCGTGAAGACCTTCACCAACGCGCACTTCTTCTGCTACGCCGTCGTGGGCGTGGTCAGTTGCACGACCGTTGGCTGGCTGGCCAGCCTCCTCCTGCCGGCGCAAGGGCAAGGCACATCTGGTCTGACGATTCACTCTTTGAGAAGCAGAGGTAAACTTGAATCAGAAAACGCCAACTCAACTTCAATATGAACCGGTTCACACTCCCTCAAGCAACCTCTTCGTCCGTCCTGTCCTTGCCAAGTGTGAGCGATCCGGTCTGCCGGCGACATGAAACCAGGCGAGCCGGCCCAAGCCGCCCATCGTGGCGCCCGGCCGGCGCCGGACTGATGATTTGCGCCTCGCTTATGTCGGCGTTGGCAGCGGAAAGTTCCCCAAAGCCGTCGTCGGCCATCCAAGGCTCAAACACCACTCCACCGGAGCAGGTGCGGGTGTTTACCAGCGGTCAGGAGGGTTATCACACGTTCCGCATCCCGGCCACGGTCTTGACCCCGGGCGGCGACGTGCTGGCCTTTGCCGAGGGGCGGAAACATTCTGCCAGTGACACCGGCGACATTGACCTGGTGTTCAAGCGCAGTTCGGATGGCGGACGCTCCTGGAGCGAACTGGCCGTGCTATGGGACGACGGCCCAAACACCTGTGGCAACCCTTGTCCCGTGGTGGACCGGCGGACCGGCACGATCTGGCTGTTGCTGACGTGGAATCGCGGCGACGACGCCGAGTCGCGGATCATCGCCGAAACCAGCCGCGACACCCGCCGCGTGTTCGTCACCTCCTCGACGGACGAGGGGCGGACTTGGGCCAAGCCGAAGGAGATCACGGCCACGACCAAGCTGACGAACTGGACCTGGTACGCGACCGGGCCTGGTGCGGGGATTCAAATCGAGTGCGGGCCACATGCGGGGCGGTTGGTCATCCCGTGCGATCACATCGAGGCCGGCACAAAGCGTTACTTCTCGCACGTCATTTATTCCGACCACCACGGCACAACCTGGCAATTGGGCGGCAGTTCGCCGCGCGACCAGGTCAACGAGTGCGAGGTGGTGGAACTGACCGGCAATCGGCTGATGCTGAACATGCGCAACTACGACCGCGCCCAACGGACCCGGCAAACCGCGGTCAGCCACGACGGTGGAGCAAGCTGGACCGATCAGCGGCACGCGCCGGAATTGATTGAGCCGATCTGCCAGGCGAGCCTGCGCCGTTACTCCTGGCCGGACGGGGAGCGGCAGGGCGTTCTCCTGTTCTCCAATCCCGCCAGCACCAAGCGGGAGAAAATGACCGTGAGGTGGAGCTGTGACGAAGGCGCGAGCTGGTCAGCCGGCAGGGAACTGCACCCCGGGCCGTCCGCCTATTCCTGCCTGGTGGCGCTGCCGGACCAGACCATCGGTTGTCTCTACGAACGCGGTGACCGGAGTCCTTATGAAACCATCACCTTCGGAAGGTTTCCCTTGGGCTGGCTGGAGGAGACTGCCGCCCCGGCAGGCGAGAGAAATGAAAAGTGAGCCAATGGGATTTCAAGAGCGACAGGATGAGTCAGTTGGTCCTGGCGTCTCCTGCGTGCTTCCCGGTGTGTCCAGCGTTGCGAACGCGTGACACCTCGGGGCGAGAATCACAGCTGATCGCTCTTGCCAGTTCGCCGCCGGAACGGTTTCAACCAACACTTGTCCTGTTAACCGCACCGTTTCGATTTGTGCGTTGAGATGATTCAGGCGGCTTCGATGTGGACGCAGGGAATTCCTTTCCGCGCGAAATAAACCGAGAGCGAACCATCAGGGGGCATGGAGCGTCTGGAGTGCGGCAGTCCTCGGCCGCTTTGGGGGCTTTGGGCAGCGCGAAAGCGCCAGAGGGTTGGCGCAGCCCAAAACCGCACGGCAGCGCGGTTGGTTCACTTCCCGGTCAACCCCTTGAGGTAGGCGAAGATCAATTCCGGCAAGTCATCGCTGTAACCGCCCTCCAGCAGGCTGAACAGGGGCAGGGAAAGCTTGCGCAATTCCTGTCCGAGCCAGTGAAAGTCCTCGGCCTCCAGCGTTTCCTGGGCGATGGGGTCGTGCGCGTAGGCGTCGAAGCCGGCGGACACGGCGACGAGGTCGGGCTTGAACTTTTTCAGGTCATTGAGCGCGCGCTCCAGCACCTTGCGGTATTCCTCCCGGGGCGTGTACGGCAGGACCGGGTAGTTGAAACAATTCTGGCCGACGTTTTCCGTGCCGGTGCCCGGATAGCATGGGTGCTGGTGGATAGAAAAAAATGCCGTGCCCGGCTTGTCCAGCAGGATGGCTTCCGTGCCGTTGCCGTGATGCACGTCGAAATCGTAAACGGCAACGCGTTTGGTGCCGGTGGCCTGCGCCTCCAGCACCGCGATGGCGATGGAATTCAAATAGCAAAAGCCCATCGCGCGATTCCGGGTCGCGTGATGGCCCGGTGGGCGCATGAGACTGAACACCGTTTCGCCGGCGCGGGAGGCTTTCAACGCGTCGAGTCCGGCGGCGACTGCGGTGCGGGCAATTTCGTGTATGTCTGCATGGTAGGCGGTGTCGGCGTCGAAGTCGCGCGGGATCATCAGTCGTGACAGGTGCTTGGGCTCGTGAGCGCGCAGGAGCGCGGCGTCCTCGACTTTGCCCGGGGTCGCCCAAGTGATGACCAGCTCTTTTTGTTGGCGCAGTTTCTCGAGCGATTTCGTGATGCGCGCGGGCCGTTCGGGATGGCCGGGGCTGGAATAACGGGTGCAGTTTTCGTCAGTGATGATTCTCACGGCGGCGGATTGAACCAAGAATGAAGGGGATTGGACACGAATTTTTCGCCTTCCGGCCATCGAACGCAAACAGATCACGCGCCGACACGGGTGCGGTTGAGAGTGGCAGTCCTCGGGGTGGAACGGCTCGCGCTGCGAGCCGTAAAGCGGCGTGTGGCGGTGCAACCCTTCACCGCGACGAACCGCCCGCTCCGCGCGGGCGGAGTGCTCGCGGCGCGAGCACTGCCACCACTCAGATTGACCGCCGCTTTCATTCGCACCCCGGCCAGCATTTGAATTTTGCATTTCAAGCTCGCGTCGCTAAGCTGGCCGGACTCGAAACCAATCCATGATGAAAATGAACCTCCACCGCTTTCGTTTCGTTGCGCCCCTGGTCGGGGGGATGTTGGTCGCCCAAGCGGTGCTTGGCTGGGATTACGAGGGTCATCGGGTGGTGAATCAACTGGCGCTGGCCTCGTTGCCGAAGGACTTTCCGGCGTTCGCCAAGACCGCGAAGGCCCGCGAGCGGATCGCGTTCTTGGGCGGCGAACCGGATCGCTGGCGCAATCGCGGTGATGACCTGCCACTGGCGCATTTCAACGGACCGGACCATTATTTCGACTTGGACGATCTTGAGAAGTTTGGACTCAAACCCGAGACGCTGCCGATATTCCGATATGAATTCACCGCGCAACTGGCGCTGGCGCGCGCGGCGCATCCCGAGAAGTTCCCGGCCATGGATCCGCTCAAGAACAAGGATCGCACGCGGGAACTGGTCGGGTTCGCGCCGTGGGCCATTGCCGAGTATTGCGGCAAGCTCAAGTCGGGCTTCTCGTATCTCAAGGCGTTCCAGGAATACGGCGGCACGGCGGAGGAGATCGCCAACGCGCAGGAGAACCTCCTCTACATCATGGGCGTGATGGGACATTACGTCGGCGATTGCGCGCAGCCGTTGCACGTCACGAAGCATCATCACGGCTGGGTGGGCGAAAATCCAAACGGCTACGCGACCAACAGCAGCATTCATTCGTGGATTGACGGCGGTTTTTTTCGCATGACCGGTGGCGTAAAGGCGGAACCGCTGATTGGAAAAATCCGTCCGGCAAAGATTGTGGGCGATCCGACCAGGCCCGAGGATTTGTTCCGGCAGATCATGGCTTATCTGCTGGAGACGCATCGGTTCGTCGAGCCGCTCTATCGTTTGAATCAGGAGGGCAAGTTGACTCCGGAGAATCCGGCGTCCGGCGAGGGCCGCGTTTTTCTGGAGGCGCGTCTGGTGGCCGCCGGCCAGATGCTCGGTGACCTGTGGTTTTCTGCTTGGCAACAGGCGACGGAAGACCGATACCTCATCCGGCAACTGACCGAGCGCAAGGCCGCGAAGTCGGGGAAAAAATGACAAAGTCCTTTCAGCGCGGTGTGAGACGGGCGGCGTTCGCGGTCGGGCTCCTGACGGTCCTGATGGCTGGCCGCAGCCTGGCGCAGCCCAGTTTCACCCTTTCGGTGAGCGATGCACCGGATCCGATTCAGGCCAACCAGACGCTGACTTATTTCATCAACGTCACCAACGTCACCGGTTTCCTCCTGCCGGACGTGGCCGTGACCAACCGCTTCTCCGGTCCGGTTCAATTGGTGGGCACAACCAACAGCCGGCCCGCGACGGTCCTCGTCACGTCCAACACCGTGACTTTTGTGATCAGCTCGTTTCCCGGCGGCGGCCAGTTCACGCTCCTGTCGCTGGGGGTTCGGCCCCTGGGGTTCGGGGATCTCACCAACACCATCACCGTCACGTCCTTCAATCCCGTGACCACCAATGCCGTGACCAACGTCATCACCCGGGTGATCGAGGGTCAGCCCGATCTCGCCATTGCCATTCGGGGTCCGGCGCATCCCGTGTTGGTCAACGATTGGGTGAGCTACACGCTGGCAGCGAGCAACGAGGGCGGAAACGCGGCGCAAAATGTCACCGTCAGCAACAATCTGCCAGCGGACGTGAAGCTCATCAGCCTCTCTCCCTCCAACGGTGTCACCACGGTGAGCAACGTGCTGGAGTGGAGCGTGGGCCGGTTGGGAATTGGCGACGCGCGCGAACTGAAGGTGACCCTGCAGCTCACCAACGCGGGCCTGGCGGAAATCCACGCCGCGATCAGCGCCCCCAACGTGCTCGATACCAACCTCGTGAACAACACTGCGACCACGAACCTCCTGGTGGGACCGCTCTTGCCCGGATTGTTGGTGGCCAGCAATGCCTCGGCGATGACGTTCAATCCCCAAACCGGTCTGATGGAACAGACCGTGCGCGTGCTTAATGTCGGCCCCTTGGCCGTGCCGTCGTCGCGCCTGATCGTCGTGGACCTGACCAACCGTCTTTACAATGCCGTGGGCACGAACGACGGCAATCCGTTCGTCATTCATGCCGCGTCACTGGAAACCGATCAGAGCGTGGACCTCCTGCTGGAGTATTTTGTGCCCAGCCGGTTGCCCGTGATCGTGGAGGATGCGCAATTGCGCGCCTTCCCGATGCTGGCGATGGAGTTGAACCCGCCGGCGGGGAGTCCCCTGCTGGTTACGCTGGTGACCAATCTGGCCAATGGCGACATCCTCATCGAGTTTCCGTCCGTGCCGGGCCAGCGTTACACGGTGCTTTACAGCAGCGATCCCGGGTTCGCCGACGAGCGGGCGGCCTTGCCCTCCATCGTGGCCCCGGCCGATCGCGTGCAGTGGATTGACGATGGTCCGCCCAAAACGGTCAGCCGGCCCGCCAGTGTGGGTGCGCGCTTTTATCGGGTGATTCAAACTCCGTGATGCGACGCCAGATCCAACGCCACCGCCCATGACCACTGATTGTCCATCCAGCTTACGAGGGCGAACGGATCACGTGTGTCGGCAATGGAGGTTTGGCATGTGGATCGCGGCGGCTGTGCTGGCCGGCTCCTCGGGCAGTGTCGTGGCGCAGCAGACGCCCCCTCCCAGCGATCCGCCGCCGCAGCACGTGTGGATTGACATGCCTCCGCCCCGACTGAACGAATCCACGCGGCATTTCCGGGTCGGGGCGTTGCTGGGCATCAACGTGAAGGCGCAGTTCAAGATGAGCGGCCAGTTCAGTGTGTCCGGCGCCAATCCCGGCGAGCCGGGTGTCTCGGGAGTGGACCATCTTTACGATGACGGTTACGTGCTGGTGGACGACACGGGCAACGCGCTCGGACTGACCTCTTACTGGGGTTACCAGAGCGCGTCCCAATTCGATCCGGTCGCGCAGACCCTCACCTTCCACAGCGCCAAGTCGTTCAGCGCGAGCGGCGGGGCGAAGAGCGACGACTCACCGTATCTCGGGCTGGACGTGGCCTACGGCGCCAAGCCCTGGAGGATGGGACGGACGCAGATCGGGTGGGAATTCGGCTTCGGCTATCTGCCCATCAAGATCAAGGACAACCAGCCGGTGACCGCGGACATCAACCGCACCGTCCACGCGTTCAGCACCGGCGGGATTCTGCCGCCTACGGCGCCTTACAACGGCGACCCGGGTGGAATCGGACCGGTCATTTCCGACGTGGCCACGGCCCTGGCGGATGATGCCACCGCGGGCACCATCACCGGCTCGCGCACGCTCGATACGACCTTGTTCCTGATCCGGCTGGGACCGTTGTTGCATTGGGAACTCCATCCGCGCTGGGCGGTGTCCTTGGGCGTCGGAGGAGCGGCAGGTTACCTGGATGGCGACCTGCGGTTTGATGAGCGGGTCGTGTCCGCCGACGGCGGCAGCGGACAGAACAGCGGGCGGGTGGAGGGATCGGAGTTCGTGTTTGGCGGCTATGTGGGCGCGACGCTGATGTTTCACGCGGAAAAGCACGGCGACTTTTACGTGGGCGCCCAATACATGTCGTTGGGCAGCGCAACCATCAGCGGCAGCGGGCGCGAGGCGCGACTGGACCTGTCCGGCGGCGTTTATTTCACCGCGGGTGTCAACTGGCCGTTTTGAGGGGGTGCGACGGCAGACAGATTCCGCAACTGATGGCAGGGCGCGGCCCGCACCTGCGAAATGACATGGACAGACGCTTGGAAAGCAGATGACCACTACCACAGCAACCCGCTTGGCGGCCGTGTCCGGCTTTCTGGCCGTGGCTCTTGGCGCCTTCGGGGCGCACGGATTGAAGGAGGTTCTGGCGCGCAACGAAACCGCCGCAATCTGGGAAACGGCGGTGTTCTATCACTTCATCCACACCGTGATGCTGTTCCTGGTCATCCAAGGCAAACCCCTCCGGACCGGGCCGTGGTTCAGTTTCCTGGCGGGCATTGTGATCTTCTCGGGCTCGTTGTATTTGCTGGCGGTGACGAATGTCCGCTGGCTGGGCGCGATCACCCCGCTGGGTGGGATGAGTTTCCTGGTCGGCTGGTTGTGGCTGGCCTTCCTCGCCGGAAAATCCTCCCCGCCATCGGGGTAGGGCGGGACGAGTCAGGCGCGTGGCCGTCACGAAAGCCTTGGAGCAAGCCCGTGATGCGGAACGGCCGGAAGACGCAACTCACTTTCTCGCAACCGGGTCTGCCTGCCTGTGGCCGCGTGGATGGCGTGGACGCTGGACAGACGGCTTGCCAGCCGCCTGGCCTGTAGGGCGGCTGGTAAGTCGCCCCTCCGGCTGACTGGCGGACTGACAACAAGCCGGGATGTAACCAGGACCGCATCCGAGGCTTTTTGTTTGATGACAACCGGCTGACCCTCGTGGTAAGCTCTGGGAGGAAAGTTAAAAACCAGTGGCCAGTGATTTACAGCTTGCTTCAAGTACAACCTCAAATTATTTTTTCTCCATGACACGTCACACTCCACGTCAAACCGGACTGGGCGTTCCCTCCCGCAGCCTGCGCGGCGCCTTTACCCTCATCGAACTTCTGGTTGTCATTGCCATCATCGCCATTCTGGCGGCGATGCTGTTGCCCGCATTGGCCAAGGCCAAGACCAAGGCCCAAGGCATCCTCTGCATGAACAACGGCAAACAAATGATGATTGCCTGGAAAACGTATTCAGGAGATTTCAACAATCTCCTGGCGCCGAATGAAGACAGTTCCGGCGCGCCTCCGGGCCACGTATGGATCATTGGCCACGCCGCCAATCTGCCCGATGCGACCAACACGTTGCTGTTGAGCGACTCTAGGTATAATGTGCTGGCTCCCTACACCGGCAACAACATCAAGATTTACAAGTGCCCGGCGGATCCTTCGACCGCCCAGGTTGGCGCCGCCCGCATCGAGCGAGTCCGAAGCTTCGCCATGAGCCAGGCCGTCGGTACAATCTGCCCTGGCTTCCGGAATGGCGCGGGGGGACACTCCGGCATTCCCAATGTGACCACGGACGGTCCGTGGCTGGATGGCAACCACACGCATCGGGCGGGGACCACCTTCCGCACGTTTGGCAAGGACAGTGACTTTGTGAATCCAGCCATGACCTGGGTGTTTATTGACGAGCATCATAACAGCATCAACGACGCGGGTGCCGCGCATCCGGGACCAAATGCGTCCAACATTCGCTGGGTGGATTTTCCGGCCATTTATCACAACAAGGCTGGTGGACTGGCCTTCGCGGACGGACACTCGGAGATCAAGAAGTGGAAGGGCTTGAATTATCCCGCCAATGGCACCCCACCTAGCACGGTAGGGCCGATCGGTTCCCCAAACCGCATGGACTGGGACTGGCTGGCCGAGCGGACGACTCAGCGGCTGAGGTAAGGTGGGCGGGCGTCGGCTCGCTGGATGATCGGTCTTTCGCCTCCCTCTGCCATCTGTGAACGGGCAGAGGTTCAGAGTTTCTTGCTGCTGTTCACGGAGCGCCAGGCTCACGGTCAGCGGGATTTGTTTCTACGCACCGACATGAAATGATTTTGCAGACCAATTTCCCGCCAGAGTAGTTCCTATTCCTCAACCTCCAACCCCGACGAGTTTCGGCAAACACCCCACCGTTATGAAACGAAATCTCACGCTCACATTGGCCCTGGCTTTTGCGGCCTCGGCGCAGGCCCAGTTCACACCGATTCCGCTGGCGCCGGAAAGTTACAATCAGGACGTCGTGGTCGAGCAGACCGCGCCGCCGCCGTTGAGCAGCGCGGTCACCGCCACCATGGACGGCGGCACCAACAAGACGGGCAACACGTTTTACGAACGCGGATACAACACCAATGCCGCGGCGCTGGACACGGGCATGCCTCCGGCCGGCTCGCTGCTCGCCAACGCGGCGGGCACCAGGGTGTTCCAGCTTCCGCCGGATTACCGGGCCAATAACGCTTTGCTGGTGGGTCGCAACGCCGGCGCCGCCACGCCGTTGATCCCGGCCGGCACGCTCACCCTGACCACGCCGGCGCCTTTCGGGGCGTTGTCCTTCCTCAATGCAGCGGGCAACGGCCCGGTCCGGGTGCGTTACGTGATCCATTATGCCGATACGAGCACCGAGGAGGGTGTGTTCATCTCCTTGGATTGGTTCAACAACGACAATGCGGTTTACACGAACCGCGGCCGAATCAACATCGGCACGGGCGCTTACGACGTGCGGGCCGTGGGCGAGCGGGCGGCGCAGCTTTACGCGGCGGACATTTTCCTCGGCAACCCCGCGGCCAACGTCGCGCGCATTGACTTTTTCTACGACGGCTCGGGCGGCAACGGCAACACGAACAACAACGGGCGCACCGCCATCTTTGCGGTTGCCGGCTCGCCGGATGCCGTGAACTACACCCCCGTGGCGGTGACGGGTTTCAATTACGACGTGGTGATGGAGGCGGACGGGCCGCTCAACACGCCGATGCCGGCCGGGGTGGTGACGGCCACGATGGACGGCGGCACCAGTCTGTTGAACAACACCTGGTATGAGCGCGGTTACTACGCCGCCGCCCCCAACACCGGCCTGCCGGCGCCGGGAGCGAGCTTCACCAGCACCTCACTGGCCGCGCAATTCACGATGCCCGCCAGTTACAACGGGAACTGCGCGGTGTTCCTAGCTTCCAATGTTCCGACAGCGAACATCAGTTTCGCCACGCCGGCCGCGTATGGAGCGCTGGCGTTTCTCTGCGCCGGCGCCAACGGGGCCACCACCATTCCCTGCGTCATCGAGTTCCAGGACGGCACCACCGAAACCAACGCCATCACCGTGCTCGACTGGTTCAACCGGACGGATCCTTGGGCTTATCTCTCTTTCGGCCGGGTGCTGCCCGCCACGCGGTCGCTCAACCAGACTCCCGATCAGTTCGTCAACCCCTTCGCGGGGCCGGTGATGCTCGAACCGCGGGGGCTGGCCACGCCGGTGCCCCGGCTCTTCAACGCGGTGATTAACGTCACGAACAGTTCCGTCGCCATCACCAACATCGCCCTCACCCGGACCAACGGCGTCACCACCGCCACCGCGGCCATCTTTGCGGTGAGCGGCGCGCCCGCCGCCAGCGTTCCTCCGGTCCTGGCCACCCAACCCGGCGGCGCGGTGGCCAACAACGTCACGATGGTCAAGACTTGGGAAGGCACGAACAACGTCACCCTCTCGGTTACCACCCGGGCCGGAACCGCACCGGTCACTTATCAATGGAAGAAAGCGCCGCGCGGCACCGGGTGGAGCGACTGGCTTTATACCATTGATTATGCGGCGTTTTCGGACGTCGTGGATGGCGGCCGGATTTCCGGCGCCACCACCAGTTCGCTGGTCATCAGCAACGCTACCCTTGCCGATACGGCGGATTACCTCGTGATCGCCTCGAATCCCCACGGCTCCTTCACCAGCTTTGTGGCGACGGTAATGGTGTTGACGACCAACCAGAGCATTCTGGTGGGCTTGTCCGGCGGAGACACCATCGCCGGTTACACTGGTGAAGGCGCGCCGGCGGCGGAGAGTGTGGACCACGCCATAGACCGCGTGGCCCAGAAGTGGCTGAGCTGGGGGCAGAACAACCAGGTCCTTCCTTTCACCGGACCGGTCGGGTATGTAGTGACGCCGGTATCCGGTGATTCGATTGTCACCTCCATCCGGTTTTACGCGGCCAATGACACGCTCGGCCGCGACCCGATGGATTACACTCTCGAAGGCTCGAACGATGGAGGCGGCACTTGGAACCACATCACGGGTGGCGTCTTGAAAGGATCGCTGATCATACCGACCGCCCGGAATGGCACGGGTGCCACCGCGTTGAATCCGTTGACGCAAAGTGTGCTGGAGGTGGACTTTGCCAACACCACCGGTTACCGGTCCTACCGGTTTACCATCACCAACACCTTCGACCGTTTCCGCCAGGCGCTGATGCAGATTGGCGAGATCGAGTTGTTGGGCACGCTGGTGCCCAACCCGCCGGTTTGGACGCGCCAGCCGGTGTCAAGTGCGACCGTGTATGCCGGCGCCTCTCCCACGTTCGGAGTCTCCGCGTCCGGCTATCCGCCGCCCACCTATCAGTGGTATCGGAACGGCACCACGCTCATTACCGGCGCCACCAATTCCACCTACACCCTGGTGGGCGCCCAGTTGGGTGATTCGGGCGCCACATTCCATTGTGTGGCCAACAACATCTTCGGTTCCATCAACAGCACGGCGGTGACGCTGATGGTGATTTCGCCTCCGACGGAGCCTTACCCGGCGGCAATCCTGGCCGACAATCCAATCGCCTACTGGCGTTTGAACGAAGGTCCGGACGACGGCGGTGGCAACGTCGGTCTTGTGGCCCGGGATTACCGCGGTGGCCGTAACGGGACCTACCTCAATGCCGTCGTTCAGGTGCCGGGTTACAACCCGACCGCTGACGCGGACAGGGCGGCCCAATTCGGTACGCCCTTCTTCTCGGACAGCCGGGTGTCGGACATCCAAGGCCTGAGCTTTGCCGCCTCCAACGCCACGGTGAACTTCTCGGTGGAAGCCTGGCTCAACGGTCCCGCGCAAACCGCCGGGGCGGGTGTCATCACCAAGGGCACCGGCGGCGGTGGGGAACAGTTCAACCTCGACTTCGGCGGCGCCGGCAACGGCCTGCGGTTCTTCTACCGCGACGCGGCGGGCGTGGCGCGGCTGGCCTCCAGTTCCGTGACCTTGAACAGCGCATGGCATCACGTCGTCGGCGTAGTGGATCAGGCCAATGGCGAGGTCTTGCTCTACGTGGACGGTGTGTTGGCTGCTTCCGGTCTGGCTCCGGCGGGCAGCGGGGCACTCAACACCCTCAGCCCGGTAAGCATCGGCGCCCGTCAGAGCGGCGCGACCGACTTCAACATGCAATTCGTGGGCGTGATTGACGATGTGGCGGTTTACAATTACGCGTTGAGTCCCAGCCAGGTGCTCAACCACTTCTATGCCGGCCAGTACCCGCCGGTATTCAGCTACGGACCGACCAACACGACGGTCAACGAAGGCGGCACGGCCATCTTCTACTCGTCTGCTTATGGACCGGGTCCGATAACTTACCAATGGTACAATGTCACCGCGGGCGAGCCGGGTGTCCCGGTTCCGGGTCCGATCGGGACTTCCAACAATCTGGTGTTGAGCCCGGTGACGCTCGCCATGAACGGCAGTTCCTACCGTGTGGCGGCCAGCAACCCGTACGGCTCGGTGATCAATCCCGATCCGAATGCCTTCCCGGCTGTGCAACTGACGATCAATAGCGGGCCGCCATTCTTCATCACCGACCTGCCGGCCAGTTCGGTGGTGTACGCCGGGCGCACGCTCACCTTGACCGTCGAAACCGGCGGCACGGAGCCCATTTCCTATCAATGGCAGCGCAACTCGGTGAACTTGTCGGACGGCGGTCGCGTGAGCGGCGCCCAGACCCGGCAGTTGCAGATTGCCAACGCGCAGACCAGCGACACCGGGGTTTATCAGGTGCATGCCACCAGCGCCGCCGGCGGCCCGGTGAGCAGCACCTTGTCGTCGGTGTTTGTCCAATCAGTGCCGCAGCTCAACACCAACGGAGCCGGTTGGACGATGAACGGCACTCCGGGACCGGCCACCATCACGGATGGCGTGCTGACGCTGACGGTGGGCGCTGGCAACACCGCTCGCAGTGCCTTCTACGCCTACCCGATGTTCATCGGCGCGTTCGAGGCCGGGTTCACGTATCAGGAACTGCCCGGCGCCGGCGCGGCGGACGGCATGGCCTTCGTCCTTCACAATGATCCGCGCGGCACCACGGCCCTCGGCGGGGGCGGTGGCAGCCTGGGTTACTCCGGCATCACGCCCAGTGCGGCCGTGCTGTTCAATGTCTATGCCCCCAACACCATCGGCATTGCCTTGAGTCTGAATGGCGCCATCCCGGCTGCGGGGGGCTACACGGTGACCACGCCATTGAACGTAGCCAGCGGCAATCGCATCAATGCCCGGGTCCGCTACGTCTCGGGCGGGCTGCAACTGTCGCTGACGGATGCGGTGACCGCCGCCACGTTCGTCACGAATGTCGCCATCAACCTGCCAGCGGTGCTTGGATCGCAAACGGCCTACGTCGGTTTCACCGGCGCGGACGGTGGCGTCGTCTCGACCCAGACGATCTCCAACTTCACGTTTGTGCCGTTGCCGACCCTCGCGCTTCAGTCCACCGGCCCGGACACGGTTCAACTCACGTGGCCGACTTCGATTGGCGGCTACGTGGTGCAATCCAACCGCGTCGTGGATGCGGGTCCATGGGTGGACGTTCCCACGACCACCAATGGCGAACTGACCGTGCCGGTTTCGGACAGCGACAGCTTCTTCCGGCTGCGGCTTGTGCCATGAGGTGGTTGACCCGCGGGTGAACGGAGTTCAAAGGCCGGGCCTCGTGCCCGGCCTTTTTTTCCAATGAGACACTTGGGTAATCCGCCCCTGATGAGTATAATGACGCAGCATGTTGATCAGTCTTAGGATGGAGCAGGGGGTTTTGGCGTTCACCGCTCTCGGCTGCCTGATGTCGGCGGCGCTGGCCGCGGACATGACGCCGATCACGGTCACCGGCTTCAACCGGGACGTGGTGGTGGAGAACACCGCCGCCGGCCCGCCCTATGTGGGCGTTGCCGTCGAGTTGAATCCGGGCGAGAACCTTTCCTTCTACCAGAGCGGTCTGCCGGGCAAGACCTACGGATTGCCGGTCAGCGGCAGCTTTGTCAGCGCGCTGGGCGATGGCACGGTCTTCCAGTTTCAACCTTACACCGCCAACAATGTCCTGGTATTGAGCAGCGCCACCGGTCTGACCGAAGGGACGTTGACGTTGACCACGCCGCGGACGTACCGCCGCATTGCGGTCATTGCCAACTCGGCCAGCGGCGGCAGTTCGGCGGGGTTGACGTTGAATTTCACCGATGGCACTTCCTTCGTCACCACCTACGACGCGCCCGACTGGTTCAACAACAGCGGCGCGGCGTTGCTGGGCGTCGAACGCATCAACCTTTCCAACGGCAGCACCTCGGGCGCGACCACCAACCCGCGCTTTTACCAGACCACCCTTGACCTGAGTGTCCTGCTCGGCCCGACCAACAAGCCGCTGGCCAGTCTCACCTTCGGCAAGGCTGCGGCGGGTTCGACCGGCATCTATGCCGTGAGCGGAGAGGTGTCGCCGGAATCGCCCCCCGCGATTCTCAGCGGACCAAGCAGCCTGACGGTGGTGGAGGCCACGCCCGCCAGCTTCAGCGCGGTGGTGACGGGAAATCCCTCGCCGGCGTTGCAATGGTTGCTCAACGGGACACCGATGGCCGGCGCCACGAATTCCACCTGGACCTTCACGGCGAGCATGAGCCACCACAACGCCGCCATCCGGCTCGTGGCTTCCAACGTGATCAACAGCATCAGCCAGGTGGTCACCAGCCCGGCCGCCACGCTCACGGTGCTGGCCGACACCAATCCGCCCGTGCTGCTCGGCGCTCAATCGCAAGGCTTGGGGCAGGTGCTGGCGGCCTTTTCCGAACGACTCGCGCCCGCCACCGCCGGGAATCCCAGCAACTATTCGGTGACGGGCACCAACGGGCCGGTGACCGTTTCCGCCGCCACGTTGGATGCCTCGCAAAGCAACGTCCTGCTCACCGTTTCCGCCTTGGTGGATCGAGCCTTTTACACGCTGACGGTGAACAACGTCGCGGACCAGTCCGCAGGCGGAAACGTCATCACAAACAACTCGCAGGCGGGGTTCATGGCCAGCCGGTATGCCACGGTGGGCATCGGCAATCCGCTGCCGGCCGGCGGCCAGGTCGTGGCGGGCAACGGACTGAATCTCACCGGCGGCGGCGCCGATCTCGGCGGATTGAACGACCAATTCCAATTCAGTCACGAGACGCGCACCGGCGACTTTGACGTGAAGGTGCGGTTGGAGTCGCTGACACTGGCCGACGCCTGGAGCGAGGCGGGTCTGGTGGCGCGCGAGGGTCTCACCCCGGGCGCGCGGTCGGCGAGCGTCATGGCCACGCCGAGCATCAGCGGCTGCTATTTCCAGGCGCGCGCCGCGACCAACGGCAGCACCACGCTGTCCGGCGTGTTTCGCGTGAATTATCCCCACACCTGGCTGCGGTTGCGGCGCGTCGGCAATGTGTTCACCGGCTTCGCCGGGTTCGACGGCCAGAACTGGACGCAGTTGGGCACGGCCAGCCTGCCGTTGCCGGCGACGGTTTATCTCGGCTTCGGGGTTGCCAGCCATAACGCAGCCCAGACGGCCACGGCGGCGTTTCGTGACTTGTCGGACGTGACAGCCGCGGGCGCGAACGCCTCACTGCCTTTTGAGATGCCGGGCCAGTCCAGCCGGCTGACGAGCCTGGTGATCTCGGAAATCATGTATCATCCCACCAACGCGGTCCTCGAGTTCGTTGAGTTGTTCAACACGCGGGGCGAACCGGAGGACCTGAGCGGTTACCGGCTCAGTGGCGACATTGCTTACACGTTCCCGCCGGGCACGGTCATTCCCGGCGGCGGCTTGCTGGTGGTGGCGCGGTCGCCGGTGGATTTGCAGGACGCGTACGGCGTCACCGGAGTGCTTGGACCGTTTACCAACAATCTGCCCAACGACGCCGGACGGGTGCGGTTGCGCAACCCGATGGGCGCGGTTTTTCTCGAGGTCAATTACACCGACGATGTTCCTTGGCCGGCCGCGGCCGATGGCGCGGGCCATTCGCTGGTGCTGGCGCGGCCCTCGTATGGTGAGAACGATCCACGCGCCTGGGCGGCCAGCGACGCGGTGGGCGGTTCTCCCGGGCGGCTTGATCCGTTCACGCCCGACCCGCTCCGGAACGTGGTCCTCAACGAATTCCTCGCGCACACCGATCTGCCGGTGCTGGATTACGTCGAGCTTTACAACCGCGGCAACGAAGCGGTGGACCTCTCGCATTGCGTGCTCTCGGACAACCCGGCCGTGGACAAGTTCATCATCCCGGCGGGCACGACGATTCCACCGCGCGGCTTCCGCTTCTTCACGGAAACGACGCTGGGCTTCGCCCTCAGCGCGGATGGCGAAACGATCTATTTCAAAAACCCGGACCGCACGCGCGTGTTGGACGCGGTGCGTTTCCGCGGTCAGGAAAACGACATTGCCACGGGCCGCTCGCCCGACGGTGCGGAGCAGTTTTACCGGCTCGCGGCCAAGACGCCAGGCACGAACAACGCCCCCATTCTCATCAGCGACGTGGTCCTCAATGAACTGATGTACCATCCGATCAGCGGCGAAGACGCCGACCAATACGTCGAGCTTTACAACCGCGCCGCCGGCCCGGTGAATCTCGGCGGCTGGACCTTGAGCGACGGGATCAGTTACACCTTTCCCGAACACGCGGTCATAGCGGCCAACGGGTATGTGGTGGTGGCCAACAACCGCGCGCGGTTCCTCACCAACCACCCGGCGGTGAACCCCGGTATCGTCTTCGGAAACTTTGGCGGCAACCTGTCCGGGCGCGGCGAGCGCGTCGCGCTGCGCAAACCGGACAGCATCGTCAGCACCAACGGCAGCGTGGTGGTTACGAACTTCTTTCACATCGTGGTCAATGAAGTGACCTATCACGACGGCGGCCGCTGGGGGTCGCAGGGCGACGGCCCATCGTGGTCCGATGGCGGCGGCAGCAGCCTGGAGTTGATTGATCCGCACGCCAACAACCGGCTGGCGGCCAACTGGGCGGACAGTGACGAATCGGCCAAGGCGCCCTGGACGCTCGTTTCGCAAACGGGCCGGCTGGACAACGGGAACGTGGCGGCGGACTCGCTGCAAGTGCTCTTGCTGGGTGCGGGCGAGTGTTTGATTGACGACGTGGAGGTGCTGGACGCCGGCAATACCAATCGCATCGCGAATTCCACCTTCGAAGCCAGCAGTACCGGCTGGACTTCCGAGGGCACGCAGGCGCCGTCCGGTTGGGAAACAGCCGAAGGCTACGCGAGCGCGCGCTCGTACCGCCTGCGTGCCGAGAGCCGTGGCGATAATCAGTTGAACCGCACCCGCACGCCGCTGTCGGTGTCGCTGCCCGCCAACTCGACCGCGACCTTGCGCGCCCGGGTGCGCTGGCTGCGCGGCCATCCGGAAATCCTGTTGCGCTTGCGCGGCAACTGGCTCGAGGCCGCCGGTACCATGACCCTGCCCACCAATCTCGGCACGCCCGGCGCGCCCAACAGCCGCCGGGTCAACAACGCCCCACCGGCGATTTACGAAGTCTCTCATGCGCCGGTCACGCCTGCCGCCGGCGAACCCGTGGTGGTGACGGCCCGTGCGCACGACCCGCAGGGCGTGGTTTCCATGCAACTCCGCTATCGCGTGGACCCTTCCGCCACGATCACCGACGTCACGATGAACGACAACGGTACGGGCGGCGACGCCGTGGCCAACGATGGGCTCTTCAGCGCGACCATCCCGGGTCAGGCCGCCAACGTGCTGGTGGCCTTTCACGTTCAGGCCACGGATGGATTTGCGCCCGCGGCCACCGCCACGTTCCCGCGCAACGCACCGGCGCGCGAGTGCCTGGTCCGGTTTGGCGAAACGATTCCCACCGGCAACTTCCCCGTGTATGGCCTCTGGATGACGCAGGCCAGTTTCAACAACTGGGACAACCGGAACAACCTCGACAACCGGCTCAACGACATCACCTTCGTGCTGGGCAATCAGCGGGCGATTTACAACGCGGGCGCGTGTTACGCCGGCAGCCCTTACATCGCCCCCGGTTTCAACACGCCCTCGGGCAATCGTTGCGGTTACAGCATTGAGTTGCCCTCTGACGATCGCTTCCTCGGAAGCTCGGGACTGGTGCTTGACTGGCCGGGCGGTCACGGGCGCGAGAACACCGCCATTCAGGAGCAGATGGCTTACTGGATGGCCGACCGGATGAACCTGGCCTACAGCCATCGCTACCACATCCGCCTGCGCGTCAACGGTGTCAGCGACATGCAACGCGGGGGCGTCTTCGAAGCGGTCATTCAACCGGGACGCGAGTTCATTGAAGCTTGGATGCCCGACCAGCCGGAGGGCGATTTCTTCAAGATTGACCGCGCGTTCGAGTTCAGCGACGGCGGCAGCCGGGTGGCCGAACCGATGCCTCGCCTCCAGGACTACACCACGCCGGACCTGGTGAACGGGGGCACGAAGAAAAAGACCGAGCGCTATCGCTGGACCTGGCTCAAGCGCGCCTATCATCGCGCGCACGACTTTTCCAGCCTGTTTGCGCTGGTGGATGCGCTCAACGCGACCTCCCCCGAGCCGTACACCACCCACACCGAGGGGCTGGTGGACATCGAACAGATGATGGGCATGTTCGCCTTCGAGCACATCATCAACAATTTCGACAGTTGGGGCCACAACATCGGCAAGAACATGTACCATTACAAGCCGGTGGGCGGGAAATGGCAGCTTTACGCCTTCGACCTCGATTGGCTGATGCTGGTGTCGGTGGGCGGGCCCGGCAATTTCACCGCGAGCAACGGGCCGTTGTTCGCCAGCGAAGACCCCACCGTCACGCGCCTGTACAACCACCCGCCCTTCCGCCGCGCCTATTTCCGCGCCGTGCAGGCGGCGGTGGACGGCCCGCTGCTGGCCGCGAATTGCGATCCGGTGATGGACGCCAAGTACCGCTCGCTGGTGGAGAACGGTGTGACGCTGTGCGATGGCCAGGCCCTCGCCAACCCGTCGGCGGTCAAACAATGGTTCAGCGAGCGGCGCGCGTTCCTGTTGAACCAACTGGCCACGGTCGCTTCGCCGTTCACGGTGAATCCCTCCGTGACGGTGAGCAACGGCTTTGGAGTGATCAGCGGCAGCGCGCCGATTGCCGCCAGGACCATCGGGGTGAACGGCACACCCTGGACGGTGACCTGGACCAGCGTGAACAACTGGACGGCGCGGGTGCCGTTGCAGGCCGGCAACAATGTGTTCAGCTTGGTGGGACTGGATGTCAACGGTCAGCCGGTTGCGGGCGCGAGCAACACCGTTGCGGTGGTTTACACCGGTCCGGTGCTCTCACCCGTGGACGCGGTGGTGATCAATGAGATCATGTTCAACCCGGCGGTGCCGCTGGCGAAGTATGTCGAGCTTTTCAACACCGCCAGCAACTACACGTTCGATTTGTCGGGCTGGCAGTTCAACGGCCTGAGCTACACGTTTCCGGGCGGCACGCTGATCGGCCCGCGGAGTTACCTGGTGCTGGCCCAGGATCGCACGGCGTTCCACACGGCGTATGGGGCCGGCGTTCGGGTGCAGGACAGATTTTCCGGCAACCTCCAGTTCGACGGGGAAACATTGAGCCTGCTCCAGCCCGGCCCGCTGCCCGAAGCGCCCACGGTCGTGGACCGGGTCCGTTACGAAGCGGTCGCGCCGTGGCCGGCCACCACCGGGAAGGTCGCGCTGCAACTGCGCGACCCGGCGCAGGACAACAGCCGCGTGGCCAACTGGGACGTGGCCCCCGCGTTCGCGCTCCCGCCGCAGTCGCTGCCGTTGCTGGATTTTTCCAGCGTGTGGAAGTTCATGCAGGTGTCCAACCTCGACAGCGTCAACTGGACCGCGCCGGCCTACAACGATTCGGCCTGGCCGTCCGGCCCCGGGTTGCTGGCCTTCGAGAACAACGCCAGCATCGTGCCGTTGATCCAGACCACCCTCAAGGATCCGCGCATCGCCACCAACGGCCTGTCCGGGGGCCACGCCTATTATTTCCGGACAACGATCAACCTTGCCAGCAACCTGACCGGGTTCACCATCAACGCCAGCGCCTACCTGGACGACGGCGCGGTGTTTTACGTGAACGGCAATGAAGTGCAGCGGGTGCGGGTGACGGAGGGTGTGACGGTCACCAACACCACGCTGGCCACCGGCCAACCGCCTGGTGGCGATGCGTTGAACCCGGACACCTTCCTCATTCCGGCGTCGTTCTTTGTGCCGGGGAACAACGTGATTGCCGTGTCCGTGCATCAGAACACCACGGGCAGTTCCGACATCACTTTTGGCCTGAAGCTGGATGCCAACTTCGCGGGCACTTCCGGCGAGGTGGGAACCCCCGGCGCGGTCAATTCCGTGGCGGCCACTTTGCCGGCGTTTCCGCTTGTGTGGTTGAATGAATTGCAGGCGGACAATCTCAGCGGGCCGGTGGACAACCTGGGCCAGCACGAACCGTGGGTGGAAATTTACAATGCCGGCAACAACCCCCTCAGCATGACCGGATTTTATTTGTCGGACAGCTACACCAACCTGGCGAAGTGGAATTTCCCCCCCGGCACGTCCATTCCCGCCGGCGGTTTCCTGGTCGTCTGGTGCGACAACCAGACCAACCAGTCGGCGCCGGGCGCGCCGCACACCAATTTTCGGTTGCCTTCCGGCAGCGGCCAGGTCGCGCTTTCGCGGTTGTTGAGCGGCACGAATCAACTGGTGGACTATTTGACCTACACCGGCCTGCCCGCGAACTGGTCCTACGGCGACCTGCCCGATGGACAGCCCTTTTATCGCGGCAACATGTTTTTCACCACGCCCGGCGGCACCAACAACGCCGCTTCCCCGCCCATCACCGTCTTCATCAACGAATGGATGGCTGACAACACGCGGACGCTGGCCGACCCGGCGGACGGCGGCTTCGAGGATTGGTTCGAGTTGTATAATCCGGGCACGAACGCGGTGGACGTGGGCGGCTACTACCTCACGGACAATCTGGCGGACAAGTTCAAGTTCCGCGTGCCGAACAACGGCCACTACGTTGTGCCGCCTGGTGGTTATCTGCTGGTCTGGGCCGACAACGAGAGCAACCAGAACAGCACCAACCGGGCGGACCTCCACGTGGACTTTGCCTTGAGCCTGAACGGCGAAGCCATCGGACTGTTCGCCGCGGACGGCACCCAGATTGACGCGTTGGAGTTCGGGCCGCAAACCAGCGACGTGAGCGAAGGACGCTTTCCGAACGGGGCCGCCGCCATTTTTGCCATGCCCACACCCACGCCGCGCGCCGGCAACGTGCTGCCCAACACGCCACCCACCTTGGATCCCATCAGTGACAAGGAGGTGACGCTGGGCCAGACGCTGGTGTTCACGGCCAGCGCCGGCGACAGCGACGTGCCGGCGCAAACCCTGATCTTCACGCTCGGCCCGGAGGCGCCCCCCGGCGCGCTCATCAATGCCCTGACCGGTCAGTTCTCCTGGACGCCCACCGCCGCCCCGGCGACGCTCGTGATCAGCGTGATCGTGACGGACGACGGCATCCCGAGCCTGAGCGACACGAAGACTTTTCAAGTGACAGTGCATGTGCCGCCGGCCATCGGCGTGATCGTGGATGGAGATCAGATGCTGCTCACGTGGCCCAGAGGCACGTTGCAGGAGGCGGACGAAGTCTCCGGGCCGTATGTGGACGTAACGTCCATCCCGCCTTTTGAAGTGGATCTTTCTTCGGCCCGAAAATTTTACCGGATTCGTTTGTGAAGTGCCCGGCCGCAATCTAACGTGAGCGCGCGCGGTGACGGGATGAAACCGGTCCGCGGCAACATGGGGCGCCGCTACGGTTGGTTCAGAGCCGGCGTGCGGTGGGGAGCGAGACTGTCATGAAGAAGTTTATCATTCTATTCGCGGGGTTGGGGGTGGTCATTGCAGCCGGATGGTTGTTCATCGCCTTGCGCTCCTCCCCGGAAAGTGGCGACTTTGGAAATTCTCCTGCGACCGCAATGCACGCACCCGGTACGGCGACTGTATCCGCTGCGGGTTTGCCGTCGCGTGGTGGTGAGTTGGCAATGGCAGCCACCCATCAGTCGCTGCCGCCGGAGTTCGACCTTGCGGTCAATCCGTACGCGGCGGGGCTGCGATCGCCGGGAAGATCGAAGCGTTCCTGGGATGAGAATTTTCTCCGGGGTTTCGAGCAGGTGAACAGCGGCGATGCCATCCGGTTTGAACTTACCGAGGGCCGGGTGGCGGTGGGCATGGTGAACCTCCGCCAACATCGCGATGGCGAACTGGTGTATCTCGCCGGCGAACTCAGCGAACCGGAGGCGGGCCGGTTCTTCTTCCTGACGCCACCGCCGGGCGGCAGAGCGGGGGCAGCCGTGGGCGTGATCGAGTTTCCCGCCAGCCAGATCGCGTATCGCATCGAGCCGACCGCGCCGGGTGGTGGACCGGAGTTGTGGCAACGGCATCTGGACGAGGTGGTTTGCGTCAACCTGCCGCTGAATCCCGAAGTCGAAGCCCACGCGGAAACGCCCGAGGAGATTCCGCCGCTGCGACCGGACCTGGTGCCGGAATACGTGCCCGCCCACAACAGCAACATTGTTTCGCTGCAAAGCTATCCGGGATCGCCGGCGGTGTTGTTGCTGGACTTCTTTGGCGGTTACACGCCCACGTGGGGCGGGGTCAGTTACCCCAAACCGAACGTCAGCAACGCGCAGATCCGGGATTTGTGGAAGCGGGTCGCGGAGGATTTCCTGCCGTTCAACATCAACGTCACCACCGACATCGAGGTCTTCAGGGCCGCGCCCGCCAACAGCCGGCAGCGCTGTGTCTTCACGCCCTCCACGTCCGCCATGCCATCCGGCGCGGCGGGCGTGGCCTATATTGGCTCGTGGAACTGGGGCAACGATACCGTGTGCTGGTCCATTTACACGACCGGCAAGTCCGGCGCGGAAGTCGGCACGCACGAAACGGGACACACCCTCGGCCTGGGCCACCAGGGCACCAGCAGCGACGAATACTTCGACGGCCACGGCAGCGGCGCGACTGCCTGGGCGCCGATCATGGGGCTGGGTTATTCGCGGCCCGTCACCAGTTGGGCGCGGGGAGAATACCTCAACGCCAACAACGCGCAGAATAATCTCAACGTGATTGTCTCCCAGAACGGCGTGGTTTATCGGCCCGATGACACCGGCGCGACCCTGGCCACCGCGCGGTATCTGGAAATCTTTCCGGACTTCGCCGCGACTGCCGAGGGTGTGATCGAGCGCACTGGCGACACGGATGCGTTCCGTTTCACCACCACCGGTGGCGCGCTGGCGCTCACCGCCCGGCCGGTGGGAGATTGGGCCAACCTGGCCATCTCGGCCACGCTGACGGATGCGGGCGGCAGCGTGCTGTTCAGCAACAGCCCCCAGAACGTGCTCCACTCCACCATCCGCACCAACCTGCCCGCGGGCACTTACCTCTTCCGCGTGACGGGTGCGGGCCGGCAGAGTCCGTTGACCAACGGCTTCAGCGCCTACGGCAGTCTGGGCTATTACTCCGTGGTTGGCTCAATCCAGGGCGCGCGGCTGCCCACGCGGTTGAGTGTGATGGAGCGCGTCCCCATCGGCACGGTGGTTGGTAACGTGCCGCCCACCAATCCGGAGGACCCGCACGCCTACGCGATCGTCGCGGGCAACACGGGCAACACGTTTTCGATCACCGAGAATGGCGATCTCATCGCAGCGGATAACGCCTGGCTGGACTACCGGCGGCTGGCCACGAACACCATGCTCGCCGTGCGGTTCGAGTTGTTCGTCAACCTCACCAACTTGAACGACCCGGACCTGACCGAGTTGAACCGGCGCGTCGTGGTCAGCGTGCTTGACTCGACCGTCAATCAGCCAATTGCCCTGACCGGCTGGAACGCGGGTGTGTTGGTGCCGTACAACGCCACCCCGGCGCTGCCCAAGGCGACGGGTTTTGACATCGCGAACAACTGGGCTCTCTACCAGGCCGGCTTGAGCGGCAACACGCAGGTGGGCGGCAGCGGCGGTCTCCAGGGTTTGCCGCCCGACGGAAGAATCCTGAGCCAGTTCGACGGCAGCGTCTTTCAACTCGGGCCCTATGGCGGCACCAATGCCCTCATGCTGGGCAACACTTATCCGCGCTTTGGCACCCTCACGCTGGCCGAGCCGCGGGCCTACAATTCCCTGGCCATCCTCGCGGCCTCGGCCAATGGCGGTGGCAACGGCACTCTGGTGCTCAACTTCACGAACGGCACCCGCAGCCAGGTCTTCAGCCTCCGGGCGCAGGACTGGTACAACACGGACACGAACGTGGCGATCGAGGGATTTGGCCGGCTGCGAGTGGGCCAGGCTTTGTTGAACACGGAGGACCCTGGCTGGAACAACCCCAACCTTTACCATACGACGATTGATTTGGGAGCGTTGGGGTTGAACGAGGCCATCGCTTCGATCACCTTCACCAATCCCGCTGGCGGCAGCAGCCTCAACTCCGGCGTGTTGGCCGTCAGCGGCCGGGCCATGCCGCCGGAGGTCATCCTCACGCAGCAACCGCGCTCGGTGACCAACAATCTCCCGGCGCAGGGCGCCAGCTTCAGCGTCACCGCGATGGGCACGCCGCCGCTGGCCTGGCAGTGGTATTTCAGCCCGGACGGTCTCCCCGGCACTTTTGTTCCGCTCGAGGGTCAGACCAGTTCCAACCTGGTCCTCAACCCCGTGCTCGAGAGCGGCGACGCGGGCAGCTTTCGGGTCGTGGTGACCAACAGTCTCAGCGCCGCGACCAGCGCGGTGGCGACCCTGACCTTGCATCGCGAACCAGTGATCACCCGGCAGCCCAGTCCGGCGAGCCTGTCGCTGTTCACTGGCCGGAGTACGACATTGTCGGTGGGGGCGTTCGGCGCCCTGCCGCTCACCTATTACTGGCACCGCGACGACACGCCCGTGGCGTTTGGCGCGAGTTCCAACTACAGCCTCATCAACCTGCAACCCAGTCAGTCCGGCAATTACACCGTCCTGGTCAGCAATGCTTTTGGCATGGTCACCAGCAGCGTCGTGTCGCTGACGGTGGCGCCGTCGCCCACCAACTTTCCTTATGTCCAATCGGTGTTGTCCGGCCAGCCGCTCGGTTATTGGCGGCTCAATGAATCCGCCGGCAATGTGGCGCATGATTACGTCAACGGACGCAACGGTACTTACACCAACGTCATACTCAATCAGGCGGGGTACAATCCGGTGGACCCCGACCGCTCGGCGCGATTCGGGCCGGGGATCAACAGTTACGTGGGCAACATCCCGCTGGATTTCGCCACCAATGGCAGCGTCTCCTTCTCCGTCGAGGCCTGGGTGCGCGGCGGCCTGCAAACCACCGACGCCGGCATCGTGACCAAGGGCACGGGCGGCGGCGGTGAGCAGTTCAACCTCGACACCGGGTCGGGCGCCGCGCGCGCGTTCCGCTTTTTCGTGCGCGACGCCGGCGGCAGTGCGCGAGTGGCCAATGGCAACATTTCGCCCAACGCCACCTGGCAGCACGTCGTGGGCGTGTGCAATATGACGGCCGGTCAGGTGATTCTGTATGTCAACGGCGTCTCCAACGCCAGCGGCACCATCACCGCCGGCAGCGGGATTTTGAGTTCCGCCAACGCGGTCTCCATCGGCTCCAGGCAGGCCGCCGCCGGTGCGTACAACAACCAGTTCGTCGGCTGGATTGACGAAGTGGCGATCTACGGTTATGCGCTGTCCGCGGCCCAGGTGCAGACGCGTTACAACGCCCGGACCAATGTGCCGCCGATGTTTGTGGCGAATCCGTTCAGCCCGCCGCCGGCCAGCGCCGGTCAGGCGTACGCCGGGACGATTGCCGACCGCGCCAGCGACCCGAACGGCGACGCAATCACCTTCGCGAAAATCAGCGGCCCGGCGTGGCTGAGTGTGGCGGGCAATGGCGCCATTGCCGGCACACCGCTGGCCGGCAATGTCGGGGAGAACAGCTTCATCGTGCGGGCCACCGACTCGTCCGGCTTGTTTGCCAACGCCACCATGAACCTCACCGTGGCTGGGCCCATCACTCTGGCTGTGGCCTTGCAGGGGACCGAAGTCTGGTTGCTCTGGAGCGGGGGTTTGCCCCCCTACCAGGTGCAGATGACCACGAATCTCACGGAACCGCTCTGGGAATTTATTGCCTCGGATCTGTCCACCAACAGCCTTGCCCTCTCGCCCACCAACGGCGCGGCGTTTTATCGGGTGCGGGGCCAGTGACTTTGACCTTCCCTGACTGCGGTCGCGCGGTGGGGTTTCAACTTTCAGACCACGCTTCGGTCGGGTAAAACACGCCCATGTCCAGGCATTGTGCGTGTCCATGAACGCGGTTGGAACTCAACCAATCGGTGCGCGCGACGGGTTTGACCGCCAGCGCCGCCGGGTTGGCCTGCTGGCGGCGCCGGTGGTGTTCCTTGTGTTGTGGTCGTTGCCGCTCTCAGGCTTGTCCATGGAGGCGCATCGGTTGCTGGCGGTGTTCGGATTGGTGGTCACGCTTTGGCTCACGGAGGCCATTCCTCTCGCTGTCACGGCCCTGCTGGGGCCGACCTTGTGTGTGATCTGCGGCATCAGCACCGACAAGGAGATGTTCAAGAGCTTTGGACATCCGATCATTTTTCTGTTCATGGGCAGCTTCCTGCTGGCGGAAGGGATGTTGCACCATGGCCTCAACCGTCGGATCGCGTTCCGGATTTTGAGTTTGCGCTGGGTGGGCCGCAGTCCCAATCGCCTGGTGTGGGCCTTCGCGGGCATTGCCGGTTTTCTCTCGATGTGGATATCCAACACGACCGCCGCGGCCATGATGTTGCCCATCGGCGTGGCCATCCTCAGCGAGATGGCCCGGCGACAGTCCGAGCGCGAAGGACGTGAGGTGCGCCTGACGGAGTTGAAATTCGGCACCGGGCTGATGCTGGCCACGGCGTTCGCGGCTTCGATCGGCGGCATGGCCACGCCCGTGGGTACGCCGCCCAACTTGATCGGCATCGGTTTTCTGGAGGAAAGCCGGAATGTGAAGCTCACCTTCTTTCAATGGATGGCGTTCGGCGTGCCGCTGGCGGTGGTGATGCTCGGGGTGCTGGTGGTTTATCTCAATCGCGCCTGCCCGGCCGAGACGGGCTTGTTCGAGGGCGGCACGGCCTGGATTCAAACCGAGCGCGCAAAACTGGGATCACTGACCCGCGGTGAAGTGAACGTGTTGGTCGCGTTTGGGGTGACGGTCAGTTTGTGGTTGTTGCCGGGAATCGTAGCGGTGGCCGCAGGCGTGAACGCTCCGCTTTTCAAGGGGCTGGAACGGCATCTGCCCGAGGCTGCCGCGGCGTTGCTGGGAGCGACGTTGCTGTTCGTGCTGCCGGTAAATTTCCGTCGGGGGGAATTCACGATCGGTTGGGCGCAGGCGCGGCGGATTGATTGGGGAACGATTCTGCTGTTCGGCGGCGGTCTGGCGATGGGCGAGGCGATGTTCACGACGGATCTCGCGCGCTGGATTGGGGAGGGACTGGCCCACTCGCTGAACGCTCACTCGGCGTTGGGCTTGACGATGCTGTTTGCCGTCATCGGCGTGCTGCTGACCGAAACGACCTCGAACACGGCCACGGCCAGCATGGTGGTGCCGGTGGCCATCGCCGTGGCGGAGGCCGCGCAGGTCAATCCGGTACCGCCCGCTGTGGCCGCGTGCCTGGGCGCGTCGTTGGCTTTCATGCTGCCGGTGTCCACGCCGCCCAACGCCATCGTGTTCGGCACGGGCTGTGTGCCACTGTTGAAAATGGTGCGGCACGGGCTGGTGCTCGATCTGTTCGGCATCGGCGCGATCATCTTGATTTGCCACTGGTGGGTGCCGTGGGTGATGCGGTAAGACGCAAACCAAGGCAGTCCGGCGCCACAATCACCGTGAAGAAGTGATGAGCTGGGTCGCCTCCTGCGATGACGAGAGGCCCGTTCAGCCAGATTCAAACGCAGACTTCCGGCTTTCACTGAACCTGCTCAACTCATTCCTCCCTTGCTTTCACTCGAAAGAACGCCGCGGGTTGATCCGTGGGCACGACCCACGGGCTGACGGCATTGGTGACGTCAAGCCACGGGCCGTTCACATTGGCGGTGTGTTGAAGTGTGCCGGCGTGCCAGCGCAATTCCAAACCGGAGGGACCACGCCAGCCTTCCAAGCGCGCTGCGATGTCGGCGATGCTCCAGAGCCGGACGATGTCGCTGCCCGTGAGGATGCTCGTGCCGGTGGCGTTGAACGCAACAGAACTCACTGGCGCGGCATGACCGGCGAAGACGCGGAGCTCTCTTCCATCGGCGGCATCCCACAGGCGCGCCGTGAAAGTGGGCCAGCCCTCACCACCCAGAATGAACCGGCCGTCCGGTGAGAACGCCGCGGTTTCCAGAAATGCGGCCGGCGTAATGGAATCGAGTTTCAATTTTCCCGTGGCCGGATCATACGTGCGCAGAAAGCCATCCGCCCACGTGACGAGCAATTCACCTGTCGCCGGCGAAAACGCCAGGCTTGTTACCGCGCCGGCGTTCAACTCGAAGGTGCGCAGTTGTTGACCATCGGTTGTGTTCCACAAACGAACGATTCCGCCCGTATCACCGCTGGCGAGATACATTCCATTGGCAGAGACGGCCACGGAACGAATCAAGCTGCCAGGACTCGCGAATGTGCGAATGAGTGCGCCCGTCGCGACATCCCAAAGACGGGCGGTTCCATCCTGGGCGCCGGTCACGACGCGCTGGCCATCGGGCGAAAACCCTGCGGTAAGCAACCAACTGGTATGGCCGATAAATTCGCGTTCCAGCAAACCGGTCCCGGCATTCCACAGTCGCGCAGAATAAACGGGCGCGCCAAATGTGGTGAGGATGAGGTGGCCATGCGGTGAAAACGCGGCGCTCTGAGTGCCGGCGCCATGCCCTGGCAAAACGATATGCGGCGCCCCATTGGTCCGATTCCAAAGTCGCGTGAATATCTCAATGCCGCCGGAGACCACATGGCGTCCGTCTGGAGAGAATCCAACTCCGGTGGTTGTGCTGGTGGTGTGCCCGCCAAAGACGCGCAGGTGGTCGCCGACCTCGCGATTCTTCACGCGCACCAGATTGTTGTGATGTCCCGTGAGAATCTGGTTTGTTCCGGGAATCACCGCGATGGACCCGAGCGGTTCGCCGAAGAAGTCATGCTTGATTTGCCCCGTGGAAGTGTCCCACGTGATCACCCGCCCATCGTGGCAGCCGGCGATGGCCAGGGCGCTGCTCGTGTCGCCCCTCAATCCGATGACCATGTTTGTCGCGCCCGTCAGCGGACGAATGATCTCGGCGGTTTCGATATTCCAGACCTTCACGGCAAGGTCGCTGCCCGCGGTCACCAGATGGCCACCGGCCACGAAAGCCAGTTCCTGAACCAGATGGCCAAAACTCCGAACCGTTTGTCCGGTGTTCAGTTCCCAAACCCGGACGTTGTTCGTCCACGCGCCATCCACGGTCACAACTTGATTGGTATCCGGTGCGAACAGGACGCGTGTGATGCTCGCCCCCGGCACGGTCAAGGTGTGCAACAACTCGCCGGTGTTGAACGACCAGACCCGCGCGGTGTTGTCGCCTGCCGAGACAAATGATTGCCCATCCGGCGAGAAGACCAGGTCCGAGATTGGACCAAGGTGGCCGGTGAAGGAACGAATCTCTTCGCCCGTTTCCACCTTCCACGCACGAATCACGCGGTCGAACCCACCCGTGAGCAGCGCCGCACCGTCGGGCGAGAAACAGACGGCGGAGACGCGCGCGTGATGAGCTTCGAGCCGATGCTGCATCGTGCCAGTTTGAAAATTCCAGAGAAACGCGCCGCCCGAACCGGCCGTCGCCATCCATTGTCCGTCCGGCGAGATGGTCACGTGCAGCAGATCACCCAATCCGAACTTGCGGAGCGGGAGGTGCACCACGTCGGCCCGTGAGCCAACCGGAAAGCCCGGGCCAAAACCAGAGAGCAAGATAAAGACTAGAATTCGATGCATGGCGCGCACCCTACGTGGTGGCTGTGTGCCGGTAAATGGAACGAAAGGTCCACGCACTGGCGTGGCGGTTTGGCAAATCCCCGCGCCCAACGCCCAGCCCGCGACCACGACAACGCCCATACCCCGTACATGTTACCCAAGTTCAATGTGTGATGAGACAATGCTCGCGAGGCGCTGTCAGGTGGCCGCTGCAGTGGCCAAAGTCGCGCAGTTCAATTCGGTGCCGCGTGCTGCGGTGGCGTGCCGTCGTGCGTCGCTGGCGTGCATGCTGCCGGTGTCCACGCCGCCCAACGCCATCGTGTTCGGCACGGGCTGGTGCTCGATTTGTTCGGCATCGGCGCGATCATCTCGATTTGCCACTGGTGGGTGCTGGTGCTGCTCCGGTAGTTGCCCGGTCTTTCCGGGTATTTGGTGCTTGTTTACGGAAGGACGCCAGAATTCTCAAAATAACGCTTGCACCCGGAGGCCGCTTTGCTAGTTTTTGCGCCCCTTGGCCACCGGGCCGGGGAACAGCATGACTGCGGGCCGATAACTGATCCCCGCCGGGGACAGGAATGATGGTCCGCCGACTCCAAGCTTTGCTGACTTGGAATTTTTGATTTATGCCAGTTAAAACCTTTAGACCGCTAACGCCGTCTTTGCGCTACGTCACGTTCGCTGATTACAGCGATGTGACGAAGACCAAGCCCGAGAAGAGCCTGGTCGAGATTCGCAAGAAGACCGGCGGGCGCAATTGCTACGGTCGCGTGACCGCGCGGGGCATCGGGGGTGGGCACAAGCAGAAGATCCGCCTGGTGGATTTCAAGCGGAACAAGCACGGCGTCGAGGCGACCGTGTCCGCCATTGAATACGATCCGATGCGCTCGGCGCGCCTGGCGTTGCTGCAGTACCAGGACGGCGAGAAGGCTTACATCATCGCCCCCAGTGGGATTCAAGTGGGGGGCAAGGTCGTGAGCGGCCCGACCGCTCCGCCGGAAATCGGGAATTGTCTCCCGCTCAAGTCCATCCCGGTCGGTCTGGCGATTCACAACATCGAACTCATCCCCGGTCGCGGCGCCCAGATGGTGCGCACGGCGGGCGGCGCGGCGACGTTGATGTCGCGCGACGAAGGGTACGCGCAAATCCGCCTGCCCTCGGGCGAAATCCGCCGGGTCAACGAAAACTGTTATGCCACCATCGGCCAGGTCGGCAATACGGAGCACGAGAACGTCATTCTCGGCAAGGCCGGCCGCTCGCGGCATCGCGGCATCCGCCCGATCAATCGCGGGGTGACGCGCAATCCGGTGGATCACCCAAACGGCGGCGGCGCCGGCAAATCGAAGTCGGGCGGCGGTTGGCAGCAGTTGACCTCGCCGTGGGGTTTGCTCGCGAAGGGTTACAAGACCCGGCACAAGAAGAAACATTCGAACCGCTTCATCGTCGTGCGTCGCGATGGCCGGCCGATGAAGAACAAGTAAGCAGCTATGGGGCGTTCCATCAAAAAAGGTCCGTTTGTCGAGCATCACCTGCTGGAAAAAATCCGGAAGGCGAAGGACACGAAGTCCAAGTCGCCGATCAAGACGTGGTCGCGGCGTTCGATGATCACTCCGGATTTCGTGGGGCTGACGTTCAATGTCCACAACGGGAAGATTTTCAACCCGGTGTTCGTGACGGAAAACATGGTGGGCCACCGGCTCGGGGAGTTTTCCCCCACGCGAACGTTCAAGAAACACGGCGCGCATACGGCCAAGGCGGAGGCGAAGTAACATGCAAGTTCAAGCGATCATGAAAAACGTGCCGATGTCGCCGCAGAAGGTGCGCGAGGTCGTGCGCCAGATTCAGGGGCTGCCGGCGCTGGAGGCGCAGGCGGTGTTGCAGGAGGTGCCGCGCAAGTCGGCCCGGTTCGTGGCCAAGACGCTCAAGTCGGCCATCGCCAACGCCGACGATCTCAAGGAACACAAGCAGGAATACAAGGGCCTGCGCACGGACAACTTGTGGGTGAAGGAGGCGGTGGCCGGCAAGGCCATGATCATCAAGCGTTTCACGCCCAAGGCGCGCGGTTCGGCGGGGCCGATCCTCAAGCGCCGCAGCCACATCCGCATCGTGTTATCAGACGAGTAATCCGTATGGGCCAAAAAACCAATCCAGTCGGTCTGCGCGTCGCGGTCAATCGCGACTGGCGTTCCAAGTGGTACGCCGGCAAGAAGGAATTCGGGACGCTGCTCAGCGAAGATCGCCAGATTCGCGAGCTGCTCAAGAAGAAGCTCGAGTCGGCGTCCGTGCCGAAGATTTTGATCGAACGCGCCGCCAGCCGTTGCCGCATCACCATTCTCACCGCGCGGCCCGGGGTGGTCATCGGACGCAAGGGCGCGGAGATTGACAAGATCAAGGAAGAATTGAGCAAGATGACGGGCAAGGAAATTTACGTGGACATCATTGAGGTCAAACAGCCCGAGATTGATGCCCAGCTTGTGGCCGAGAACGTGGCGCTCCAATTGGAACGCCGCGTTTCATTTCGGCGCGCGATGAAGAAGGCGCTGCAAACGGCCCGGGACAACGGCGCGGAGGGAATCAAGATTCGTTGCGCGGGCCGGCTGGGCGGCGCCGAGCTGGCGCGCGTGGAGATGTATCACTGGGGTCGGGTGCCGCTGCACACCCTGCGGGCGAACATTGATTACGGTTTTGCCGAGGCGCACACGCTTTACGGCAAGCTCGGGGTCAAGTGCTGGATTTGCAAAGGCGATACGAAACCGCAGAAAGCCGCGGCCGCCGAGGCGGCCGCCAATTAAGCGAGGAAAGGAAATTTTGTCATGCCGTTGATGCCGGAAAGAGTGAAGTACCGCAAGATGCACCGCGGAAATCGCGCGGGGCTGGCCTACCGTGGCAGCACGGTGGCGTTTGGCGAGTACGGATTGATGTCGTTGGAACGCTGCTGGCTGGACACCAAGCAGATCGAGGCCGCGCGCGTGGCCATCGCCCGCAACATGAAGCGGCACGGCAAGATGTGGATTCGCATCTTCCCGCAAAAGTCCTTCACCAAGAAGCCGCTGGAGACTCGGATGGGCAAGGGCAAGGGGCCGCTGGAGTCCTGGGTGGCGGTGATTCGCCCGGCCAATGTGCTGTTTGAGGTGGACGGAGTGACCGAGGCCATAGCGCGCGAGTCGCTGCGGCTGGCGGCGACCAAGCTGCCGATCAAGACCAAATTCATTTCGCGGCATCGGATGGGCTAGGCAGGAAGGTCAGGCTATGAAATTTTCGGAAACCAAAGACATGACCCTGGTGGAATTGACGGCCAAGAGCCGCGACCTGCGCCAGGAGATGTTCAACCTGCGGCTGCAACAGGCCAGCGCCCAGTTGGAGAAACCGGCGCGGCTGCGCACGCTGCGACGGGACATTGCCCGGCTGGAGACGCGAATTTCCCAGCTTCGCAACCAGGCGGCATAGGATTTTGTATGGCTGAAACTGTCAAGACAACCGAGACCCCGCGCGGCAACCGCAAGCAGCGCACCGGCGAGGTCATTTCCAACAAGATGGCCAAGACCATCGTGGTGCGGGTCGAGCGGCGCTTTCCGCATCCGCGCTTCAAGAAGGTCGTCACGGCTTACAAGAAGTTTTACGCCCACGACGAAAAGTCGGAGGCGAAGGTGGGCGACCGCGTGCGCATCGAGGAAACCCGCCCGTTGTCGCGGACCAAGCGCTGGCGGTTGATGGAAATTGTGGACCGCGGCAGCGGCGTGGAGCGCCCGGCGGCCTGAGCGAGGGTTTATGTTACAAGTACGATCTCATCTGGACGTGGCGGACAACACCGGGGCCAAGGTGGCTTGGGCCATCGGGGTGCTGGGCCGCAACCAGCGCTATGCGGGCATTGGCGACGTCATCAAGGTCCACATAAAGGACGCCGCGCCGGACGGGCAGGTGAAGAAGGGCGAGGTTCACAACGCGGTGATCGTTCGCACCCGCAAGGCCATTCGTCGTAATGACGGCTCGTATCTGCGATTTGACAGCAACGCGGTGGTGATCATTGACGCCGAGCACAATCCGAAGGGCACGCGCATCTTCGGGCCGGTGGCGCGCGAGTTGCGCGAGAAGAAGTTTATGAAGATCATCTCGCTGGCGCCGGAAGTGATTTGAAGTTATGGCCAATTCTGCACACGTAAAAAAGGGCGACGAGGTGGTGGTGATTGCCGGCGCGGACAAGGGCAAGCGCGGGCGGATCATCGCCGTCAATGCCAAGAAGGGCCGAGTCATCGTGGAGGGGGCGCGCATGATCAAGCGGCACATGCGCAAGAGCCAGCAGCATCCGCAGGGCGCCATCGTCGAGCGCGAAGGGACAATTCACCTCTCCAACGTGATGAAGGCGGACCGGTTTGACGCCCGCGCGGCCAAACGGGGCGGGGCCGCGGCCACAGCTTAGAGATTGGAGATCAGGATAAAGATCAAGATTGAGATTGTCAGTCACGGCAAAATCCGTGGCGAAGTGAGATGAAAGCCAGACTTTACAACAAATACGTGAACGAAGTGGTGCCGGCGCTCAAAGAGAAGCACCGCTACACCAATGTCCACCAGATTCCGCGAATGGAGAAAATCGTGGTGAACATGGGCGTCAGCGCCTCGCTCGAGAAGACGGCGGTCGAGGACGCGGCCAAGGACCTGGCCTTGATCACGGGCCGCAAGGCCGCCATCAGCAAGTCGCGGCATAACATCGCGAACTTCAAGTTGCGGCTCAACCAGCCCATCGGCTGTCGCGTCACGTTGCGCCGGGAGGCGATGTATGAGTTCTTTGACCGGCTGGTCTCGGTGACGCTGCCGCGGATTCGCGACTTCCGAGGGTTGTCTCCCCGGAAGTTCGATGGCCGGGGCAATTACACCTTCGGGGTGGCGGACCAGACCATTTTCCCAGAAATCGAACTGGACAAGATCAAACGGACCCAGGGCATGGACATCACAATTGTGACCAGCGCCCGGAAGGACAACGAAGCCTTGGACCTGTTGAAGTTGATGGGTTTCCCGTTTGCCGAAGCAAAATGAGTTGATCCTCCTCCTCGTGACCGAGATTCAAGGGCGAGCAAGGAGGACAAGAAAAACAGATTATGGCCAAGAAAGCATGGTTTGAGCGCAACAAGCGCAAGCAGGAGACGGTCAAGAAGTACGCCGCCAAGCGCGCCGAGTTGAAGGCGAAGCGCGATTACGCGGGGCTGGCGAAGCTGCCGCGGGACGCGAGCCCGTCGCGATTGGTGAACCGCTGCTCGATGAGCGGACGCCGGCATGGGTATCTGCGCAAGTTTGGCTGCTCCCGCCTCACGTTCCGCGAGGCCGCGCTGAACGGCCTGATCCCCGGCGTGGTGAAAGCCAGTTGGTGAGCCGATAACCTCCAAGATTAAAGCCCAGGTATGGTTGATCCGATTTCAGACATGTTGACGCGCATTCGCAATGGCGGTCAGGCGCTGCGCCCGGTGGTCGAGGTGCCCCATTCGCGCATGAAGGAAAGCATCGCGCGCATCCTCAAGCAGGAAGGCTACGTCGCGGACGTGGCGGTCGAGGGCAAGACCATCAAGACCCTCAACATCCGGCTCAAGTATCAGGGCAAGAAGACGGTGATCGAGGGCCTGCGCCGCATCAGCAAACCCGGGCTGCGTCATTACGTCGGTGCCACCGAAATCCCGCGCGTGCGCGGAGGGCTGGGCGTGGCGGTGATTTCCACCTCCGAAGGCCTGATGACCGGCGTGCAGGCTCGCAAGAAAAACCTCGGAGGCGAGGTGGTCTGCTACATCTGGTGATCGAACGACTCAACCACTCAATCATTTAACGAAGCCATGTCGCGAATTGGAAAACAACCGATTGTCATTCCGCCGAAGGTGAAGGTGGAGGTCAAGGGCCAGAAGGTCGTGGTCGAAGGACCGAAGGGAAAACTGGACTGGGACCTGCCCAAGCGCATGAATCTCAAAGTTGAGGATGGCAAGATCGTCGTTAGCCGCGCGGGCGAAGACTCGCAAGCCAAGGCGCTGCACGGCTTGAGCCGGGCTTTGGTCAACAACATGGTCAAAGGCGTCAGCGATGGTTTTGTGAAAAAGCTGGAGATTCAAGGCGTCGGCTTCAAGGCCGCCGTGCAGGGCAAGGTGGTCAATCTCCTGCTCGGCTATTCGCATCCCATCAATTATCCGATTCCCGACCAGGTCAAAGTGACGGTCGAGGAAAACACCAAACTGACCATCGAAGGACCGGACAAGCGGGTGGTCGGCCAGGTGGCCGCGGAGATTCGCGGCTTCTATCCGCCCGAACCCTACAAGGGTAAGGGCGTGCGCTATGCGGGCGAACACGTCCAGCGCAAGGAAGGCAAGACGGTTCAGTAGCGTTGACTTTTGAGTTCACGGCCAAATCCGTGAAACATTGCCATGAGAACGGACAAGAAAAATCAACTCGCGAAACTGCGCCACTGGCGTGTGCGCAAGAAGGTGCGCGGCACCAGCGAACGCCCGCGCATGAGCGTGCGCTTCACCAACGAGCACATTTACGTGCAGTTCATTGACGACACCGCGGGCCGCACGCTGGCCTCCGCGTCCACGCGCGCCAAGGCCACGCCGGACCGGGAAAATCTGGCCGCCAACGTGGCCAGCGCGAAGGTGGTGGGCAAACTGGCCGCGGAAACCGCGCTGGCCAAGGGCATCAAGGCGGTGGTATTCGACCGGGGCGGCGCGCGCTACCACTGGTCCAAGGGCCGGGAGGAAAAGGGCCAGGAATCCACGCCCGTGTTGGGCAAACTGGCCGCGCTGGCCGATGCCGCCCGCCAGGCGGGTCTGCAATTTTAACGGAGAACAAAACTGTGGCTGACATCAATCCATCCGAAGGCGACACACAACGATTTGCCCGCGGTCCGCGCGGCCGGCGCCGCCCGGCGCCCGATCCGACGGAGGCGGGTCTGGACGGTCAGGCGGCGGAAGAAATCGTCGAGAAGGTCGTGTTCATCAACCGTTCCGCCAAGGTGGTGAAGGGCGGACGCCGGTTCAATTTCAGCGCCCTGGTTGTGGTCGGCGACAAGAAAGGTCGTGTGGGAGTCGGTCTTGGCAAGGCCGGCGAGGTGGCCGACGCCATCCGTCGCGGCGGTGAACTGGCGCGGACCCAGATGGTTTCCGTTTCGCTCAAAGACGCGACCATCCCTCACGAGGTGCTCTACGAATACGGCGGCGCGAAGGTTTTGTTGCGGCCCGCCTCGCCCGGCACGGGCGTCATCGCCGGCAAGACCGTGCGCGCGGTGTTGGAGTCGGCCGGCGTGAAGGACGTATTGAGCAAGTCTCTCGGCTCGAAGAACGCCGCCAATGTGGTCAAGGCCACGTTGCACGCGCTCCTGAGTCTGCGCCGCCGCGAAGACATCTACCAGAGCCGCGGCTTGGAAATTAAATCCGTGAAAGCCCCCGAGCCGCCGCAGGCCATTCCGCCAACTGCCTGATTTTCTATGCGATTACATGATTTGAAACCCCGCCCCGGCGCGAAGCACCGCCGCAAGCGACTTGGCCAGGGTGAATCCAGCGGCCACGGCAAGACCAGCGGTCGCGGCGGCAAAGGCCAGACCGCGCGCTCGGGCAGCTCCATCCGCATCGGCTTTGAGGGCGGCCAGATGCCGCTCATCCGGCGCATCCCCAAGCGCGGGTTCAACAACGCCCGTTTTGCCACGCGGTACATCCCGGTCAACGTGACCGCGTTGAATGTGTTCGAGGAAGGCGCGCGGGTGGATGAGTCCACGCTGCGCGCCGCCGGCCTGGTCAATGGCCGGGGCGACGGGGTCAAGGTGCTGGGCGACGGCGACCTGAGTCGCAAGCTGACCGTCTGCGCTCACGCTTTCAGCAGTTCAGCCCGGGCCAAGATTGAAGCGAAAGGCGGGACGTGCGAACTGGTCGCCGCGAAACCGGCGGCGGTTCAAGGATAGCCCTCTGCGCCTCGACCCATGCTCGCTCCCATCCTCAACACGTTCACCAACTGCTTCAAAATCCCGGAGTTGAAGTCCCGGATTTTGTTCACGGCCGCCCTGCTGGCCATCTGCCGGTTGATTGCCTACGTGCCTGTGCCGGGTTTGGACGGCGAAGCGTTGATGCGTTTCTTCAAGGAGCAAAGCGCCAGCGGCAGCGGCGGAGTGCTCGGTCTTTACAGTCTGTTCACCGGCGGCGCGCTCGAGCAGTGCGCGGTGGGTGCGCTGGGCATCATGCCTTACATTAGTGCCACAATCATTCTCCAGTTGCTCACCGCCGTCATTCCTCGTTTGAGCAAACTGGCACGCGAGGAGGGTGGCCGGGCCAAGATCATCCAGTACGGCCGCTATTTCACGGTGGTCTTGTGTCTGGTCTGGGGCGCGGTGACCACGGTGGGATGGGAGCGGCCCGAGGCCCTGTTCGGGCAGGGAATAGGTCGGATTGTGATCTACCCGGATGAATACCTCTGGTGGTATCGCATCCAGACCACGCTGGTCCTGACCACCGGCACGATGCTGTTGATGTGGTTGGGCGAACAGATCACGGAGCGCGGCATCGGCAATGGCGTGTCATTGGTCATCACCATCGGCATCGTGGCCCGGCTGCCCCAGGCCGCAACGGCGCTGCGCGACATGTTTTTCACCGGCCCGGGTGTGGAGGCCAAGTACAATCTCGGTCACGCCGTCGCCCTGGTGTTGTTGCTCGTGGGAGTGGTGGCCGGAGTCATCGCCGTGACCCAGGCCCAGCGCAAGGTGCCGGTGCAGTACGCCCAGCGCGCCGTGGGCCGAAAGGTGTACTCCGGCGGCACGTCCTTCCTGCCGTTGAAGGTCAATTACGCTGGCGTGATGCCGATCATTTTCGCGCAGGCCATTCTGATGTTCCCGCAGCAGATTTTCTCGAGGCTGGGCAGTTTTCTCGATGTGAAATTCTTCAAGGAGATTGCCGTGGCGCTCAACGAGGGGGCGTTGCTCTACCTGCTGTTCTATGGCGCCATGATCTTGTTCTTCTCCTATTTCTGGGTGGCCACCCAGTTCAATGAGTTGCAGATCGCGGATGACTTGAAAAAGAACGGCGGTTACATCCCGGGCGTCCGGCCAGGCCAGGCCACCGCTGACTACCTGCACAACGCCATGAGCCGCATCACCCTGGCGGGGGCGATTTTTCTGACGGTGATTGCCGTGATCCCGATCATTCTGACCAGCGAAATGACCATCCCTTATCATGTCTCGCAATTTTTTGGCGGCACCAGCATGTTGATCATGGTGGGCGTGATGCTGGACACGATGCGGCAGATCGAGTCGCACCTGTTGATGCGCCATTACGACGGGTTCCTGAAGAAGGGTCGGCTGAGGGGACGTTTATAGCTCCTGCCGCTTGATCTTCATCTTAATCCCAATCCGTTCGCCGGGAGATCAAGGTTAAGAGCAAGCCCAAGATCAAGACGGAGAAGAAGATGATCATTCTGAAGAGCGAGCGAGACCTGGAGGCGATGCGGCCGGCTTGTGCCGTGGCCAGTACCGTCCTCAACGAGGTGGCGGCGTTCATTCGGCCGGGAGTCACCACCCGGGAGGTGGATGAGTTTGCGGCGGCGCGCATGAAACATCACGGGGCGCGCAGCGCCTTTCACGGGTATCGGAAGTACCCGTGCTACACCTGCATCTCGGTGAACGACGAAGTGGTGCATGGCTTGGCCAACTCGCGTCAGTTGCGATTCGGCGACATTGTGAGCGTGGACGTGGGGGTGTTTTACCACGGGTACGTGGGGGACAACGCCCGCACCGTGGCGGTGGGTGGTTGCGGCGTGGCGGCGCAGCGGTTGATGGACATCACGGAGCGCGCCCTCTATGAGGGCATCGCCCAGGCAACGCCCGGCAACCGGGTCACGGACATCTCGCGGGCGATACAGACCTTCGTCGAGAGCAACGGTTACAGCGTGGTGCGCGAGTTTGTGGGGCATGGGGTCGGCCGGTCGGTGCATGAAGACCCGCAGGTGCCCAACTATGTGGACGCCAAGTGCAACCAGCGGTTGCGCCCGGGCATGACCATCGCCATCGAGCCGATGGTCAACGCCGGCCAGCCGGGCGTAAAAGTTTTGAATGATGGCTGGACAGTGGTGACGCAGGATGGTTCACTATCGGCCCATTTTGAGCATACGGTGCTCATTACTGAGGGTGAGCCGGAGATTTTAACATGGCCGGAGCAGATGCCTTCCAGGTTGAAGGTGTCGTGAGCGAGGTGCTCCCGAACGGGACTTATCGCGTCCAACTGGCCAATGGACACCGGCTGCTGGCGTTTGTAGCGGGACGGGCCCGGCTGCGATTTGCCGGGCTGGCCGTCGGCGACCGGGTAAGGCTGCAATTGACGCCTTACGATCTGTCGCAAGGGCGGATTTTGATCGAGTCAAAGACAATTTGAGTATGAAAGTTCGCGCATCGGTGAAGAAACTATGCGAGCACTGCAAGATTGTGCGCCGCCGCGGCGTCATTCGTGTCATTTGCTCCAACAAACGCCACAAGCAGCGGCAGGGCTGAGACCCTTCGCCGGCTTGACGAATCAACCGCAAACGAATTAACACACTATGGCACGCATCATCGGGGTGGAAGTACCGCCCAACAAGCGCATCGAAATCGCGCTGCGCTACATTTACGGCATCGGCCCGACCAACGCCCGGGAGGTGCTGGAACGCGCCAACATTGATCCGAGCATCCGCGCCAAGGACCTGACCGAGCAACAGCTTTCGCAAATCGTCCATGCCATCCAGGATGGCAAATACGTCATCGAAGGCGACCTGCGCCGCGAGATCGGCATGAACCTCAAGCGCCTCCAGGCCATCAAGTGTTATCGCGGCATTCGTCACATGCGCAGCCTGCCGGTTCGCGGCCAGCGCACCCAGACCAACGCGCGCACGCGCAAGGGTCCGCGCAAGACGGTCGGCGTGCAGCGCAATCCCAACGCCAAGACCGGCATCCACTAAACTGATTTCCTATGGCTGAAGAAACCAAGAAAAAGCCCGCGCCCAAGAAGGAAGCCAAACCCGAGGCCTCGGCGGACAAGCCCGCGGCCAAACCGGCCGAGGAAAAGGTCAAAAAAGCGGCCCCGGCCGGAGAAGCGGGCACACCCGCCGAAGCGCCCAAGCCGGCGGAGGCGCAAGCGCCCGTGGCGGGAGCGGCGCCCACGGCCGCCGAGTTGCTGGGCGAAGACGCCGCTGCCAAGAAGATCATCAAGGCCAAGCACGCGAAGAACGTCGCTTCGGGCGTGGCCAACATCCTCGCCACTTTCAACAACACACAGGTCACGATCACCGACCTGCACGGCAATCTCATCGGTTGGTCAAGTGCCGGTCGCGTCGGTTTCAAGGGTTCGCGCAAGAGCACGGCCTACGCGGCCCAGCAGGTCGCCCAGGACGCCGCGCGGCAGGCGATGTCGCACGGGATGCGCGAGGTGGAAGTCCGCGTGAAAGGGCCGGGTTCCGGCCGGGAGTCGGCCATTCGCGCCTTGCAGGCGATCGGTTTGGAGATCACCTGCATCAAGGACGTCACCCCCATTCCGCACAACGGCTGCCGTCCGCGCAAGAAGCGCCGCGTCTGAGCAGGCTCAAATCTCAAATTTGCAATCATAAAGTATGGCTCGTTACACTGGTCCTCGCGTTCGCATCAGCCGCCGCTTCGGCCTGCCGATGTTCGGCCCGACAAAATACCTTGAGCGCCGCAATTATCCGCCCGGCGTCCATGGCCCCAAGTCCCGCCGCAAGGTGACCGATTACGGGCTGGGCCTGATCGAAAAGCAGAAGCTGCGGTATTACTACGGCCTGCTGGAGCGCCAGTTTCGTGGCGTTTACGAGAAGGCGCTGAAGCGCCGTGGTGTCACCGGCGAGCAGATGCTGCAAATCCTGGAGACGCGCCTGGACAACGTGGTGTATCACCTCGGATTCGCCAACAGCCGGGCCGCCGCGCGCCAGTTGGTCGCTCACGGCCACATCCGGGTGAACGACCGCAAGGTCAGCATTCCTTCTTACGCGCTGAAGGTGAATGACTCGGTGCAGGTGAAGAATACCACCGTGTCGCGCCAGTTGGCGACCAAGAACCTGGAGATGGCCACCAGCCGCGCGGTGCCGGACTGGCTCTCGTTGAACAAGGAGGATTTCAAGGGCGTGGTGATGCGCATCCCCACGCGCGAGGAAATCAACCCCATTGCCAACGAACAGGCCGTCGTTGAATTTTATTCCCGTTAGAGCCAAACCCGACCGCCCATGAGCCCCCGGTTCATGCGTGGTCAAAAACAATTATACGGGCCGCCGCGTTGCCGGGAATAACAACGCGCCGCCAGATTAAAATTGTTGAAAGGAACACCATGCCAGTACGTCTGGGACGATTCGAAATGCCCAAGCGGTTGACCAAGGACGAGTCCACCGCCACGGAAACCTACGCCAAGTTCATCGCCGAGCCGTTTGAAACCGGTTACGGCCACACCATCGGCAACTCGCTCCGCCGCGTGCTGCTCTCCTCGCTGGAGGGCGCGGCCATCACCTCGATCAAGGTGGATGGCGCCATGCACGAATTCGCCGCCATTGAGGGCGTGGTGGAGGACGTCACCGATCTGGTCCTCAACCTCAAGAAGATCAAGTTCAAGGCCCATACCCGCGACCCGCAAACCCTGTTGCTCTCGGTCAACAAGGAGGGCGCGGTGACCGCCGCCGACATCCAGCTCAATCAGAACGTGGAGCTGGTCAACCCCGATCAGATCATCTGCACGCTCGACAAGAAGAAGAAGTTCGAGATGGAACTCGAAGTGAAGATCGGGCGCGGCTTTTGTCCCGGCGACGAAAACAAGAAGCCCGGCCAGCCTATCGGCGTCATTGCCATAGATTCGCTGTTCTCGCCGGTCACCCGCGTGCGCTACTCCGTCGAGGCCGCCCGCGTCGGCCAGCGGACGGACTACGATCGGTTGGTCCTCGAAGTCTGGACCGACGGGCGGATTTCGCCGGACGACGCGCTCACGCAGGCCTCGGCAATTTTGCAGCATCACCTCGACGTCTTTGTCGGCTACGACAAGAACGCCGTCGAGTTCGAAGAAGTGGTGGACAAGCAGGACGAGGAGAAATCCAAGCTCAAGAAACTGCTCAACATGAGCGTCAACGAGATCGAATTGAGCGTGCGCGCCGCCAACTGCCTCAACAACGCCAACATCACCACCGTCGGCCAGTTGGCGATGAAATCCGAGCAGGAGATGCTCAAATACCGCAACTTCGGCAAGAAATCGCTGAACGAGATCAAAGACAAACTCCAGGCCCTCGGCCTGACCCTGGGCATGACCTTCGAGCCGGAACTGCTGGAGTCCGGCAAGGAGGAGCCCAAGCCAACGTTGTAACCGCTTATGCGACACCTCAAGCGAACCGCCAAGCTGGGCCGGACCTTCGAGCATCGGAACGCGATGCTGGCCAACTTGGTGTGCAGTCTCATCAAACACAAACGCGTGACCACCACCCTCGCCAAGGCGAGGGCCGCGCGCTCCGTGGCGGAAAAGGTGGTGACGCTCGGCAAACGGGGCACAGTCCATGCCCGTCGCCTGGTCAAAGCGCGGCTGCACGCCCGCGGCCCCGCCGTCCAGCTCCGCAAGGCCGAAAAGAAGAAGTGGCGCGAGCAGGAGGACGTGGTGCGCATCCTCTTCGACGAAATCGCGCCCGCGTTCAAGGAACGCAATGGTGGCTACACCCGGATTGTCAAACTGGGAGGCACCAAGGGCCAGTGGGCCGGCCAGCGCCAGGGCGACGCCGCGCAACGCGCCATTCTGGAATGGGTGGACACGATCATCACGGCGCCGGCGACACCGGCTGCCACCGAAACCCCGGCTGACGCCGCCGCCAAGCCCGAGGAAAAGAAGGAAGAATCGAAGTAGGGTCGCTGCCTCCGTGTAGCAATCAGAACCGAGCCTGTTCCACTGGAACAGGCTTTTTTGTCCGCCATCGTGGTCTGCTCAATCCTCGGGCAGCGGTTTGCCCTTGGTTTCCGGCGCCCAGATCAACGCCACGATGCCGATGATGTAAACCGAGCACATGATTACCGCCGCCACGCGGAACGGTTCCACCACGCCGTATTGCGTCAGCGCGAGGCTCAGTTGCCCCAGCACGATGGGCGCGGGCGCCGCCAGGTAGCGCACCGTGTTGTAACAGAAGCCGACGCCGGTGCCGCGCAGTCGCGTGGGGAAGATTTCCGGAAAGTAGATGGAGTAGCCGGCGAACACCGCGAGCTGGGCGAACCCCATCATGGGCAGCATCCAGTAGGCGTCGGTGGCGGAGCGGAGATTGTAAAACACGTAGGCCGTGGTGAAGAGGCAGAGAACAAACGCGCACAGGAACGCCAGTCGCCGGCTCAACCAGGAGGCGACGAAGGTGAAAACCACCATGCCGGCGAACGCCCCCGCGTCCTGAAACAACGTGCCCCAGGCCCGCACCGTGTCCACCGTCTTCTGCGGAGCGTCCTTGAGCGCCGTGCTGATCAGTTCCGGCGAAAAGAAACCGATGCCCCAGAGTCCGATCATGCCGGACACCCCGAGCAGCAAGCCGACGATGCTGCTGCGCCGCCAGCGCGGATTGGCGAACAACTCCTTCACCGAGCCGACCTGCTTGTGCGCGGCCCCGCTGCGTGCGGCGGCCCGCGCCTGCTTCCAGGGTTCGGGCTCCCGCAGGATGAAAATGATCGGCACCGCCAGCAGGGACGGCAGGATTCCGACGAAGAACAACACGCGCCAGCCGGAAAAATTGCCCCAGAAGTTTTCCGCACCCGGCTGAACGTGCAGGCTGATCAGCGATCCCATCATGTTGCCGCAGGCGGACAAGGCCTGCAGCGAACCCAGCGCCACCGCCCGCATCCGGCCCGGCACGCTTTCCGCCACGAGGGTGGTGGCGGCGCCGAACATGCCGCCCACGCCCAGCCCCACGAGAAAGCGGTAGATGGTGAAGTCCACCCAGCCTTGGGCAAAGCCGCATAGTCCGGTAAAGCCCGAATAGACGAGCAGCGTGGCCACCATGGTTTTCACCCGCCCCCACTTGTCGCTCATCATGCCAAAGAAGATGCCGCCGGTCGCCCAGCCCAGGATCATGGACGTCGTGGCGTAGCCGATGTAGGTCTTCAACTGGGCCAGCGCCTCGGCGTCGTTTTGCAGCAACTCCTTCAATGCCGATTCCCGCGCCAGCACAAACAACCGCTGGTCCATGCAGTCGAACAACCAGCCGGCGGAGGCGATGATCACCACGAGCCAGTGATAGACCGTGATTTTCTCGGGTGCCCCCGTGGACGGGGCCGGACTGCTGGGTAAGGGCGCACTCACGCGCGCATTTCATGGTGCGGGTGCGCACGTGTCAAGTTGCGGTTTCGATTTCAGCAAAATAATATGCGGTCGCCGACAAAACCCATGCACCCGGAACCCAAACGTTGCGCCTGGTCCAGGACAGAACTCGACATCGTTTATCACGATCGTGAATGGGGTGTGCCCGTGCATGACGACCGGTTGCTGTTTGAATTTCTGATTCTCGAAGGCGCGCAGGCCGGCTTGAGCTGGTCAACCATCCTGAAGAAGCGCGAGAACTACCGGCGCGCTTTCGACCACTTCGACGCCCGCAAGATGGCGAAATACGACGCGCGCAAGGTCAAACACCTGCTGGCCGATCCCGGCATCGTGCGCAACCGCTTGAAGATCGCGGCCGCCATCCAGAACGCGAAGGCTTTTCTGACCGTGCAAAGAGAGTTCGGCAGCTTCGAGCGCTATCTCTGGCAGTTCGTGGGCGGTCGGCCCATCCAGAACCGGCGGCGTTCGCTCAAGGACATTCCGGCGCGTACCTCGGAGTCGGACGCAATGAGCAAGGACCTGCTGAGACGCGGGTTCAAATTCGTCGGCTCGACGATTTGTTACGCCTTCATGCAAGCCGTCGGCATGGTGAACGATCATACGGTGGATTGCTTCCGGCACGCGCAACTGAAGGGGTGCAAAACTCTGCGCGCTCCGCGATGACCCTTTCGTCCTCTGCGTTTTGCCTGAACGCCAAGGATGCGGAGGTCTCCATCAAGACTGCGGAGGGGGCGCATCCGCTCAATGCTGCCCGGAAGCGGGAGTTACTTCGCCGCCAGCTCCAGGCAAACCAGCCGGTCCTCGCTTCGCAGGTAAAGTTTTTTGTTCGCCAGCACCGGCCCGGCCCAGCACGGGTACTGCAACTGCGGCACTTGATAACGCGACAATTGTTCCGGCCTCTCCGGATTCACCTTGAACAAGCCAAGCAGGCCGCCTTCGCCGAGCACGATGAGTTTGCCGTCGGCCATGATCAACGAGCCACGCCCGAAGGCATTGGGCTGTTTCGTGCCGTGCGGTCGCCAGCTTTCGTCACGATCCCACATCAGTTTGCCGGTCTTGAACTCCACGCAACGAAACCTCGCGTCCGGCTCGTTGCGCCCGCTCAAGGCGTAGAGATAACCATCGTGATGGATGGGCGTGCTCCAGTGGATCTCCAGCACCGGCTGGACCGGTCGGCCGGTGGCCGGGTCGCGTTCGCGCGAATCACGCGGACTGCGCCAGGCTGCCTCGAACGATTTCCCATCCGGTTTCACCCTTAACAACACCGAGCCGACGCGATAATAGGCGGCGGAAAGGAAAACCAGGTCATCAACCACCACCGGGTTCGCCGCGTTGACGGACTCGTTCACCGTCGAGCAAAACCAGCGGCTGAAGTTCACCTCACCGGTTTTCGGCTCAAGCGATACGAGTCCTTGTCGCATCAGGCAGAGGATCTGCCGCCTTCCGTGGATCGTCGCCGCGACCGGTGTGGCATAGCTGGCCTGCTTCCAGTGGTTCATCCAGTTCACCGGCGGCTCGCCCGGCCAGCCCATCATGGGCTGACCCTGCCAGTTCTTTTCGCCGACGCTTTCCCATACGGTCTTGCCCGTTTCTGCGTTGAAGGCCACGACGCCGGAATTCGGCTGGCCGCCGACCATCACGATCAGCAAGTCGTTTTCAAGAATCGGCGTGCTGCCGACGCCAAAGAACGCTTCGGGCACATCCCAGTCCTTGTCGGTATTGCGCTCCCACATTTTCTTTCCCGTCGCCAGTTCGAGGCAAAGCAATTTCCCCTCGGCACCGAACGTGTAGCAGCGATTCGTCGTCAGCAGCGGTGTGCAGCGCGGCCCGTTATTGTAGCCAAAGGGATCAGTGAAACTGCTGGGATAAGCGTAACGCCAGAGTGATTTGCCTGTGTCGGCTTCGAACGCTTCGACAAGCTCCTCTCCCCCGATTCGATGGTGGAGCACGAGCCGGTTATCGCGGACTGAAGGTGCGCTGTAGCCCGTGCCGATTCTCCTGTCCCAAACCAGCGGTGGGCCGGAGGTGGGCCAGCGATCCTGCAGATTTGTTTCGGCTGACACTCCGTTCGCATTCGGGCCGAGGAATTGCGGCCAATCCGCGGCATTGAGATGAACCGCGAAATACACCAAACACACGAAAACACACGGCGCAGTGGTCCGCCTCCGTGGAACACGTTCACCGGCTTGGTGGATGGGTTTCAGCATGAATGCATTGCTGTTTCGTGTCATTTCGCGTGTTTCGTGGTTAAAACTCCTCTTCGATCTGACGCTGCCAAGGCTGTCAGAGCCGCAGGAAGATTTTCCGTTTGTAGAGGAAGTGCGCCAGCCAGAACGCCAGCAGCAATCCGACGATGACGATCATCAGATCGCCGAAACCTTGCGTCACCCGAGCATCGAAGAAATTCTTGAGGTCACCGCCCGCCAGCCGGACGGAAAGCCTGCGGAACTCGTCGAACAGACTGCTGGCGATGTAAAGCGTGATCGAGTTCATGCCGATCCACACGAACGGCTGGCACCAGGTCCGTCGTTGCCACACATCCACGATCAGGTAAAACAGGCCCAGCAACATCGCGCTGTAACCGCCCGAGACGAGGACATAGGATGAGGTCCAGATTTTCTTGATCACCGGGAATGGGAGCCCCCACAACCAGCCCAGCACCACGGCTGCCGCACCGCCGGCCAAAAGGAAAATCAGCTTTCGCGAGTCGGTGATCTTTCGGTCGCGCAACAGGAATCCAGCGAACACCCCCAGCAGGCACGTCGCAATGGCGGGTATCGTGCTCAGGATGCCTTCCGGATCCCACGTGCCGTCGTATTTGCGACCCGGCAGATACTTTTGATCAACGTAATTTGTGAGGTTGACTCCCTTGTCGAACGTGCCGCGCAGCAGATTGGTGCTGCTCCAGTTGAGCTGGGTGACGTTCGTGAAGCCCGTTTCCTTTGCAATGACCGTAACCTTCGGCGTTGGGCGGAGATCGGGGAAAGGCACGAACGACAGCAGCGCCCAATAACCCACGAGCAACCCGGCGCAGAGGCCGGCCAGCGCGCGCGGTTTGAAGAAGCAGAACAACAATCCCGCAAAGAAGTAGGCCAGCGCGATGCGGTTCAAAACCCCCATCAGGCGAATGTCCGGCCAGGGATTCGTCAGACCGCCCGAATAAAAAATACCCAGCGCGAACAGGAGGACGCTGCGAACGAACACCCTTTTGAGCGCCTGCGCGCGCCCCACCTGCTCAATGGTCCTGGTGAGCGAATACACCAGCGCCACGCCGACCATGAAGATGAATAGAGGAAAGATCAGGTCGTAAAACCTGAAGCCTTCCCAATCCACGTGTTCCAGTTGCGTCGCGATGAAATGGGTCGCCGGCGTTTCCTTCATCCGATGCAGCGCCCCGGCGAGTGTGTCCGCGCCGATGATGAGGAACATGTCAAACCCGCGCAGCGCATCGAGCGACATCAGGCGCTGGCTGGCAGCGGTAGTCGGTGACGGGCGGGATTCGGCGGTGGCAGTCGGACCGGGGGTACGCATGGTATTGGTTTCAGAAACCTCTAGTGTAACAGGTGAGGCCCATCAAGCGGAAACTCCGGAAGCCCGGAAGCTGGGGCGACGATCAAGTGAGTGAAGCAAAGGTGCTCGCCTATTTCCAGCGCATTTGCTCCGCAATGTAATCTCTGGCCAGTTTCAAGGCGCTCGCAAGATCATCTTCAACCGGAAGTGTTTTGCTAAACTCGCGCCCGCCTCCTTTTCCTGAAATGCGTATTTCTGCGGCAGCCCGGTCATAGACGATCTTCACAACTTCGGCTCTTCCCGTTGCAAGCCAGTTCGTTTCCCACGAGCGTAACGACTGGGATTCCGAAAAGGAATCAATCGTCGCGTTCGTCCAGCTTTGTTGCAGCAATCGAATTTCGTTGGTGTCAGCGCCACGAACAATGCCAGCCACGTCAAGCACGGCAACCTGGATCAGAGTCTCTGGCTGCGGCCGAAGCACGGGAACGAGCACAATGACAACGACTGCCGCTGCCGTCGCCAACCCCAATACCCAACGCCAGCCCCACGCCAGACTGCGATCCTGCTCCTTTTTTGGTTCCGGTCGGCCGAGTGTCTGCCTCACTTTTGTTTGGAGCCGCCCGCGGGCGTAGGCAGGAAGCTCACGCGCCGTTGCCTGCGTCGCATCCATGAGCGGCAGCGCGTCTTTCGCTGTCCGCACGTCCGCTTGCAAGCGTTCAAGCTCCGTGTTCAATTCCGGCTGGCGCGCCAGCATCGCGTCCAGTTCGGCGCGCTCCGCGTCCGTGGCCTGGCGGGCGATGACCTTCATGGCCAGATCGAAGAAGCGTTCGTCATTCATTGAGTTCATCGCAAATGCTCGTTGTTTTCTTACTCTTAATCTTAATCCTCAGCTTAATCGTTCTTGCGCCAGATGCGCCGCAGCGCTTCCAGCCCACGCTTCAAGTAAACACCCACCGAGCCGACCGCCACGCCGCGCTTTTCCGCTATCTCCTCGTAACGCAAACCGTGAAGAAAGAAATCGGAGAGGATTTCACCGAGCGGCGGTTTAAGTTCCGCGATTGACTGGCCGAGCCGTTGCGCCAGTTCCTTTTGCTCCAAATCCGCGAGTGGAGAATCGTTTGATGGCGGGTCATGCGGGCTGCCGCCGTCATCCGCTGGGGCGTCCAAAGATTCCGTCTTTCCCTCGCCCCGCTTCTTGGCAAACCGCTCCCGCAGCAGACTCACTGCCCGATTATGCGCGATGCTCGCCGCCAGCGGCCTGAGTTCTTCCACGGATTTCACCGTGCGCACCTTCTCCACCAATTCCTCCAGCGATTCAATCGCCACGTCCTCGATTTCATCCGGGAGAAAAGGTTGAAGTTTCAATTGCGCCACCGCGAACGCCGTGGGCCAGAGCCAGTCGAAAGCCGCGTTCCACGCGTCCGCGTCGCCGGATTGGAGAGCGCGCAGATCTGGAGGATTCATCTTGGAAGCAGTCGCAAGGCGCGTCCGCTCACTGCTCGAAGAACCGGTCAAAACCCCGCGCACGCAGCGCGACCTTCAATTCGTTGTCCTCCGTCCAAAACCTCCCATCCAGGTGCAACGTCAACGCCACGTAAGCCGTGTCATTTTCGTCCGTGGCCTTGCACAGCCGGTACGCCTCCACCCAGGTCCCCACGGGGATATTGGCCTCATTGATGAATTCCAACTGGCTCAACAACGTGTGCAGTCCCGCCAGCAATTCTGTTTCCGGCAGACCGCTCGCGCGTTCCAACCGCTCCTTGTGTTTGAACAACTCCACGAAAAGAAAACGCGGACTGAAAAACTTGGGATGTCCTCCCGGCCCGATGCACTCCCGCAAATCGCCCCGCCCCGAATGCAAGCATTTGAACGCGATGTTCGCGTCAACGATGACGCAATCCCCGTTCATCGCTCATCAGGCGGAATGAACTTCTCCTTGTTGGCCTTCCACCACTCCGCCTTGATGTCATCGGCGATGCGGTCGGCGTCGGCCTCGGTCAGGCGGCTGCGCTGCACGACTTCCTCCAACCGCAGCCAGTCCAGCAGGGCGTTGAGGCGTTTCGGCGGCACGGCGTCCTTGGGAATCGTCACCCGCACGTCGGTATCCGTCTTTTCCACCGTGATCATGGCAGTAGCCTAACCTGCGTAATCATCCCCGGCAAGCCGCGAAAGAACTCGGGGGGCACAAAGAAGTTTAACCACGGATGGACACCGTTGGACACGGGTTTAAACCCTGACCTGTCCCGACCGGCACCCTCTTCGCCTCGGTCGGGGAGAGTCCAACGCTACCCTCACCCAACGGAGTCTCCTTCTCCGCATCGGATGGGGAGACTCGAACCGTTTGGGAAACGGTGAGAGGAATTCGCACCAGCGAAGGCCGAGAGGCCGAACGAGTCGGGCGCGAGTGAGTCAACGTGGCCGCAGGTCGGATGAGGTGTTCGCGGGGAGTAGCAAGGGGCTGGGGGTGAGGGCTTTGGGTAGGTGTCGCTTTGTGTTTTGCGCGTTGTCTTGCGGTGAATTACCTCCGTGTTCATCTGCGTAATCCGTGGTTCAAAAAACTTGTAAGAAGCCCTCCGCCGTTTGCGATGTAGCAGGTGAAGGCAGTTCAATACGAACCGCCGCCAAGAATAAACGACATAACAACAATTATGAAAACTCTGACCAAACTCGCCCTCGCTGCCGTGATCCTGATCAGCGCCTTCGCCGCCCAAGCCGGGACGGTGCGTGGCCACTTCCGAGGCAACGGAACGTATGTCGCGCCCTATTACCGGACGCCCGCCAACGGCACGCCCTACGACAACCTCAGCTATCGCGGCTATCCCTCGCAGCAACCGGGCTACGTTTCGCCCCGCAGTTACAGCGGTTGGAGTCGGCCTACGCCGTTGCCCAGCTACCGAAATTCTGTTCCGAGAACGCTGCCCTACACCGGCGGCTACGCGACCTACACGTGTTCGTCCACGACATGCCCGAGCTACAGATCCAGTTGCTTCAGTTACCCGAGCAGCTACAGCGTTTACGGCAGCAGCACGCAACTCGGCGGGACGACATTTCACAATTATTCCTCATCGGACGGCGGATACGTTTCCGGCACGACGACCACTATCGGCAACACCTCCTACACATCGCTTTACGGGTGGTAGAAGTCTCCGGGGTTTGATAATGTATGGTCGGCGTGGCAGAGCCCGCCGACCCTTCGCTTTACGCGGCGGATTTTGCCATTGACCTTACTACAACTGTGTTTTGAAACTGCTGTACGAGATGAAAACAGGAAACAGCCTATGCGCTTCATAAACGATTTGGCAGCCACGCAGCGCCGGCACAAACTGCTGCTTGCCACGGACCCGAAGGATCGAGAACTGGTAACAAAGGCGCATTCAGAATTCTTCTATACCATCAGTCATCTGATCAGCGATATTCGACGTCACGCCAAGACAGAAAGCGGTCCGAGACGGAAGGAATGGCACAAGATCATAGAGTCGCTGGTTGAACTCTCTGATGACGCTTCGTTCGCCACGAGAAATGACCCAGCTTTTAGACCGACGGGTATTGACGAGAGATACGCGGAACTGTCTGAAAGAATTCGAGAGTTGGAGGGATATTGAGAGCGCCCTGTTGGGCTGGCATGGGTGACCAAGCGCCTCCACAAACGGTCGCTTGCAGGGGCGGCGCTTTGGTCGTGATTATGTTGCTCTCTAGTTTCGTTGCGTTCGCTGCGGACGCTGCTCCTGAAGAAGTGCCTTTCAGCAGAGAGCTATCAGGGCTTCAAAAAACAAGTCTGTTGCAGCTTGCGGTTAGTGCCATCAACGCTCGCGTTGCCGGCAACTACGAGTTGGCGGCGCAACTGGTAGAGGAAAGCCTTAGAATGTATAAGGAGGCCGGAGGCCCGGACGACATGCTTGTTGCGAACAAATTAACCGACTTGGCAATTCTTTATCAATTTCAGGGAAAATACGAGGGAGCAACAACTGCCATTCAACGCAGCCTTGAAATCCAAGAAAAGCACCTTGGAAAAGACCATCTCAATTTGGCCGAAGGATTGGATCTCTTGGCGCTGATTCATCTTCGGCGTGGTGATTACGATCGAGCGTTTCCGCTCTTTCATCGCAGCGTTGGCATACGATTAAAGGCATTAGCAAACGATCGTTCCGAGATTTTGCCCGCTTTGCTTGGTTTGGCGCTGCTTCACCGCCATGTAGAACAACCTGAGTTGGCTTCTGAATTTGTACGTCGTGCCGAGGACATTGCTGGCAAGGTTTCCAGTGATGCGCCATTCGGCGGGCTGGTCGAAGGCGCGCTGACCATTGGGTCGGCGTTCCGCAATCTGGACGTGCAGCCGTTCAAGAAACTCTCACTTTCGCCAAAATTGGAACTCGCAATTCTGCTTTCCGACAAGAATCGAAATTTTCCGCCCAGAGACTACTACCAGAGAGTCATCATTCTCAGGAGGTGTCTGCTAGCAGGTTGTTGAAATAGTCTCACGCAAATTTGAACAGGCCGCATTGACTTGCGTCTGAAATCCATGCGCGGAAAACCTCAAGCCCAGCCGGACTTTCTGACGGTCATCAACCTCAACGCCAGC
>WYBW01000182.1 GCA_011525685.1 Verrucomicrobiia bacterium | reverse complement strand
TCGCGCGGTGCTGGATGCGCTCGAGGCCAGGCATCCTGTGCTCCGCGGGACGCTTCGCGATCACGGCACGATGCGGCGGCGCCCGTTCATTCGCTTCTTCGCGTGCAAGGAGGATTTGTCGCTCGAACCGCCGGACACGCCATTGCCCGAGGCGGTGGTCAAGGGCGAGGAGCCTTTTCTGGTCGTCGGAGCGATGGCAGGCGGCTGAATTCCGAAGTCCTAAATCCAAGATCCGACTTCCCCAGCCTGAACCCAATATGAAGAAGTATCCACCCATCATCGCCGGCATCGTGCTCGGCCTGCTGTTCGTCATGTCCGCCGTGGTCGTGCTGTTTAACCTCGTCCAAGCCCCGCCACCGCCGGAAGGTTCGCCGGCGGCGATGTTTTTCGGCGCGTTCGGCCCGACCGGTTATCTGACCTTCGTGAAAGTCCTGGAACTGCTCGGTGGCCTTCTGGTTGCCATCCCGCGCACGCGCAATCTTGGGCTGCTGGTCCTCGGCCCGATCATTGTGAACATCCTCGCGTTCCACATTTTTGTTACGAACGGCGAGGGTTTGTTCAACCCGATGATCCTCCTCATCGTGCTGCTTGCCCTGTATCTGCTTTGGGTGGGACGGAGCAACTTCGCCGCCTTGTTGAAGCCAGCCGCCTGAACGTAGAATTCCTTACCCGGCGGCCTGACGGTCTGGCTCAGAACACGCGGGTCTGCATTGCGAAGCGGGCGCATCTTACTTTTTTGCAACCGCGTCGGCCTGCAGATTCCGCGATGAAGCGGCCTGAAGGCCGCGCGCCACTGAGTTCTGCGTGTCACCCAACGGGTAAACGCTTTGAGTTGGTCGGTAGGGATTCAGGATTGGAGGCCAAGAGCCTGGTTGAATCAAAGCACAGCGCGAGCAGCTTGCCCGCCTTGTCCGGCATCGCTGCCGGACGAACCGGCGGCGCGCTGCGTGGCGTCGGTGGCAAATTTTTTTGGACCGGGGTGGCTTTGATCCGTGGCTGCCCCGGCTCAAGCGCGCCGGGCCGGTTCATTTCAACTCGCTGAGTCGCCAGTCGGAGTCCTGCTTCACGTAGAGGGTCTGCGTCGGGAAGGCGAACTCGATTTTCTCGGCATCGAACCGTTCCTTGATGGTCAGGTTGAGCTTCTGCATGCCGTCGAGGTAGTCCTTGAAGACCGTGCCCTTCCACCAGTGGATGATGAAGATGTTGAGCGAGGCGTCGGCGAACTTGTTGAAGCTGATCCAGACGTCCTGTGTCATCTCGTGGCCCTTGTAGATTTCGTTGAGGATGTCCACGGCGCGACTGACTTTCGCGGCGGGGGTGCTGTAGGTGACGCTCAGGTTCATGAGGGTGCGGATGTTCGGGCGGAGCGTGACGTTGGTGATGGCGGCATTGCCCATGGTCTTGTTGGGAACGGTGATCAGGTGGCCGTCGAGATTGCGCACGCGCGTGCTGCGCAGGCCGATGCTCTCGACCACGCCGTCAATGCCGTCGAGCTGAATGCGGTCGCCGACGCGGAAGGGTTTGTCGAGGAAGACGGCCACGGCGCCGAAGAGGTTGGCCAGGGTGTCCTGCGCGGCCAGGCCCACGGCCAGTCCGCCGATGGACAGCGACGCGATGGCGGCGGTGATGTTGACGCCGATGTTGTCCAGGGTGACCAGCGCGGCGATGGCGATGACGAAGACCTTGAGGCTTTTGCGGATGATCGGGAAGAGTTGCTTGTTGAAGGCTTCGTCCTCCTTGGCCGCGGCGCGCTGCCGCCAGTAACCCATGATCAGGTCAATGAACTTGAGCACCATGTAGGTGAGCGAAATGGCCACGATGATGGTGAATCCCTTGGCCAGCACCACCTGCACCACTTCCGGCCAGTCGAAAATATCCAGGCCGATGCGCAGAAAGATGACGAACGCCACCACCTTGACCGGCCCGTTGAGCAGCTCGAGGAGGAGATCGTCGAATTTGGTCTGGGTCTTCTCCGCCAGTTTTCGCAGCCAGACGCGCGTCAGATAATCCAGCAGCTTGGAGACGTAGAAGGCGAGAAAGATGTAAACGAGCGAGAAGAGGTATTTCCAAAGTTCGTTGCCCCACAAGGTCCGCTTGAGCACCGGTGCCCGTTGGGCGAGCGACTCGATCCATTGCGGGGTGGGCATGGGCTGGCGCAGTTCGGTGTCAGCCTCTGCGCCGGCCGTGGCCGCGCCGGCGTTGGTGGCGACGGCCGGCGGGGAGGTCGCCGGGCTGCCCGTTTCGTTTTGTGCGGCACTGCGCCAGACCGACCAGACCAGCAGGAAGATCAGCAACACCGGAATGGTCCGAACCAGGGTCTCAATTCTCAGCTTCATGCCCGGATAAAATAGGCGGACTCAGAACACGGACAAGCCTTTATCCGCTGCGGGGCGCGCAGGAGAGGCGGCTTGCCAGCCGGTCAGCGGGCCGGGCGGTGGTAAGCCGCCTGTTCGGCAGATCGGCGGACTTGCACAAGGCTGAGAGGTGACTTCGGGGCTGGGGTGCAGTTGAGAAGCTACGCGCGCTCGGAAACCAAGCTCGCGCCATCGCAACAGTGCAGAATCTTCGCGTCTCGTGAGCGCTTGTTTGGTGATACAAATTGTGGGGCTCTCCCCCCTTTTCTCCCTCTCGCCCGGACAGGCGGGACGCGCTGTCCCACTTTGACGGCGGCAGAAGCGCGCCGCGTTACTGCGTGGCTGTGGCCATGTATTCGAGCAGGTCCGCCATTTGTTGGGGCGTGAGGCCGGCCTCCAAACCTTCGGGCATGATGGATTGGCCCTGACTTTTCATCGAAGAGATGTTGGCGCGCAGGATGACGTCTTCCCGGCCGTAAGCCTGGCGCAGCGTGACACTGGTGCCGGTTTCGTTTACGACCAACCCGAGCAGGCTTTCGTCATCCTTCGTCTCCACCACGTAGCCCACGAACTCAGGCCGGACCTCGGCGTTGGGATCAATGAGGTTGACGAGCATCTTCTCCTTGCCGGTGGTTTTTACGGTGATCAAGTCCGGACCGAGCGAGAAGCCTTCGCCACTGGCGCGATGACACGAACTGCAGCGTTCCTCGTAAATTTTTTTCCCACTTGCCGCATCACCTTGAAGCGCAAGCGCGGGCAGGTATTCGTCAATGACCTGTTGCCGTGTGCTGGCCGGTTTGGCCCCCAGAACCTTGAGCGCGAACTGGCGCAGGGACTGGTCACCGTGGTTGCTCAGGAATTTCACCTGCGTGGAGTCGAGCACCGAAGTCCAGATGGCCCCCGCTTCCATCGCCTGCAACAAGGCGCGGGCGCGGTCGGGCCGCGCCAGCAGGGCTGTCAACGCCTCGGCGCGCAGGCGCGGTGTGAGGGTGTCCCAACGCGCGGTCAATTCCGCTCCGACGGCAGGCTCGGTGAACCGAGCGAGAGTGGACAACGCGGCAAGTTGCACGGGCTGGGGTTGAGTGAGATCAAGCAGCTCCAGCAGCAGCTTCCCGGCTTCCGCGTAACTGGTGTAGGTGAGCAGTTGAATGGCCGGGGCACGTTGCGTCTCCGGTGCCGCGCGGTTGGCCGCCGTGGTTCTGGCCCTGACCAATATGCTCCGCACTCCTTCACCAGCGGCGGTGAGCGGCTGTTTCGCGCGCTGCAAACCGTCGCCCAGGGCGCGCGTCATGGCGAAGGTCAAGGCGGGATCTTCGGCTTGGGAAACGAACCGCACCACGCCGGCCACTTCGGCGGGTTGATTCTTCGCCCCCACCAGCACGACAAGTTGGCGCAAGAAATCCTGTCCCGCCCTCGAGTCGCGCACGCGGGAATCGCCCGCCAGCACGGAGAACATTTCGCCCGCGCCTTCGGATAACGAGGTCAGAATCGCCGCCTGCGTCCACGGATCGGCGAAGTCGCGCTCGGCGATGGTGACGAGCCCTTCGATCTTTCCCGGCCGGTTGAATTCGCCCAAGGTGAACGCCAGTTGGTAACGCACCAACGGGTCGGGATCGTTTCGCAACTGGCGTAGTTTCGACCAAAGCTGGTTGTCGGCGGAGGCCTTGAATCGTTCCGTGAGTTTGACGGCGTGTTCCCGCACGGCGGGTGACTTGTCATCCAGGGCAGCGAGCAGATGCGTTGGTTTCAGCGCCGCCAGTCCATCGAGCGCGTTGAGGGCGTGCAATCGGCCCAAGGCAAAGGCGGATTTGGCCAGCAGATTCTCCAACAGCCGGATGGCGGACTTGTCCTGTCGCTCGAAAAGCAGGCGCGAGGCGGTTTCGCGATGCCAGGCGTTTTTGTGTTCGAGCGTGGCGACGAGTTCGGCGGTGGTGGCCCTGCCGAGTTGCGGTGGTTTGCGCGGGGTGAATCCCTCCGGCGTGATGCGGTAGATGCGCCCGCGGTCGTTGCCCGAATTCAGATCGAGCAGTTTCTTGATGGTCTCGGGCAGCGACCAGGGATGCTCGATGATCTCGCGATACATGTCGCACAAGTAGAGGCAGCCGTCAGGCGCGTTGGCCAGTTGCACCGGGCGGAACCAGAGGTCGGTCGAGGTGATGAATTCCACCTTTTCCTCGTCCGCCGGTCGTTGCGCCACCAGCGCCACGCCATCGCGGCGGACCTTTTTGCGGTGAATCAGGTTGCTGCCCACGTCGGCGATGAACGCGTCGCCCACGAATTCCTCGGGAAAGGCGTCGCCGCGATAAATCTGGATGCCCGTGGCGGAAGTGAAGTAACCCGACGCGCGTCCGCCGCCCTCAATCGGACCGGTGGCCAGACCGGCGACGCGCCATTTGGTGCGGATGACGCGCCACATCTCCTCCGGGCTGGTGCGATAAACCTCCGCCGCCGGACCGTCCACGGGAATGTCCACCAGCGCGGCGGGCGGGTGGTAAAAGGGATTTCGGTCGGCGTAACGCGCATCGTACATGAAGGCCATGATGTGCCGCGAGTTGCTGCAGGCGAACTTCTTTCCGCGATCGTCGTAAGCCATGCCGTACTGGCCGCCACCGCCCTCCGCCTCCATCGCGAGGGTTCTTGGGTCGAAATGGAAATCGCGTCCGCGCAACGTCAGGGGCGTGGCATTCGTTTCTTCCGGGCGGATGACGAGGCCGCCGTTGCCGGCGGTCTGGCCATGAATGCGATTGTCCAGTCCCCAGCGCAGACAGTTGGGCAGCGCCTGCATGTTGAGCCGCGGGACACCCGCTCCAAACCCGGTGAAAACCACCCGCCGCGTGTCAGCCTTGCCGTCGCCATCCGTGTCCTTGCAGTAGAAGATGTCCGGCGACGCAATGACGAACACGCCGCCGTCATAATAAAACACACTGGTCGGCCAGGGCAGGTCGTCCACATACACGCTCGCCTTGTCGAAGATTCCGTCGCCGTCCGTGTCTTCGAGCATCCGCACCCGGCCCAGATGCGGTGTCACGTCGCGCATCTCGGAGTAATCGAGCATCTCGACCACGAACAGGCGACCGTTCTCGTCGAAACAGATGTCAATCGGGTCCAACACGAGCGGTTCGGCGGCGACGAGATCGAGGCGAAAGCCCGGTTTCACTTGGAAGGTGGCCAGCGCGTTGGTGAGTTCGACCGGCGGCACGCGCGGCATTTCATCAGGCTGGAGTTCGGGAGTGGCGGCGTCGGCGCCGCTCACAACTGCGCGGGCAATCAGGAGAAGAATGAGCCAGCGGGTCAAAAACTTCATAGCACTCGGTGGTCGGAGTCTCAACAGCAGGCCCAGGGGGTTCAAGTGTTTTCCCGCTCACCAATCCATCCGGCGGAACTGCTTACGACTTGCTGGAGTATGATTTTGCCGGATGTGCCCGGCCAGCGATCTGGAGGATTGCCATCCATTGAACCACGCCGGTGGGTATGACGGAATTTTGCTTGGGGCGGTTCACGGGTTCGCTGCCAAGGGCGTCACCTGATTTAACTTTGCCCGATCCTCACCGGTGTCGTGACGCAATCGCCAACTGTCTTTCTTGCGACTAATCACGCGGCAACTCGGCCGTGTCACCGTTTTCTTGAGAGGAAGCGAGGAAGTTGCCGAGTCGTAACCGACAAACTTAGACAAACACGCATGGTTGCTGGCTCTAAGTGGCTGTAAATGTCTATTTAATCTGCGTATTATCCAACAATTAAAGGGATTTCTTAGGAAATGCTGCGGTTGCACATTCGTAACAAATAAATCTTAGACACAAATTTGACAGGGCTATAAACCGGCAACAACTTTCGCCCAGATTCGGGCGCCGATTGTCGGCGTTTCGAGGACCAAACATGAGAAGCGAAAAGCAACCTACGAAATCAGCCAGCAGCCGGTTGAGCAAAATCCGGTTCGCCCGGCCCAAGTACTTCGAGGTGACGATTCGGGTCTCGAACCAACAAACCTCCGTCAATCCAAACCAAAAAACATGAAAACACTCCGCAACCTCACTCTGGCCGCTCTGGCCTGTGCCGTCGTGGCCCTCCCCTACGCCCAAGCCTACGACAAGCCCGCCGCGAAGGGCGACATCGTCGCGGTCGCTGCGAGCGCAGGCAGCTTCAACACCTTGGTCGCCGCCGTGAAAGCCGCCGGACTGGTCGAAACCCTCCAAGGCGCAGGCCCCTTCACCGTGTTCGCGCCCACCGACGAGGCGTTTGCCAAACTGCCCAAGGGCACGGTCGAAGACTTGTTGAAGCCTGAAAACAAGGAAAAGCTCGTGGCCATCCTCACCTACCACGTTGTTCCGGGCAAAGTCACCGCCGCCGACGTCAAGACCATGAAGGCGAAGACCGTCAACGGCAAGGAGCTGAGCCTCAAGGTCGCCGACGGCAAGGTATCGGTGGATAACGCCAGCGTTGTGAAGGCTGATGTCATGGCCAAGAACGGTGTCATCCACGTCATTGACCACGTGGTGCTTCCCAACTGATTTCATCGTCTCCGCGCGCGGGACGCAGCCGTCCCAGCGCGGGGGCGGTGCGAACCCCTAAACAAACCCAAACATCAAACAACCATGAAACTAATCCTCAACCTCTTTCGGACTCCGGGCTGGCTGGCCATGGCCATCGGCCTGGGAGTGATGCTGAATGCTGATCTCGCCCACGCAGGGGGCAAGGGCGGCAACAACCTCGTCCAACGCCTCGAACGTGATGGGCGTTTCAACACATTGCTCGCGGCACTGGACGCAGCCGGGCTTAAGAATACGGTGGCCACCGGTGGCACATTCACCGTGTTGGCTCCGACCGATCAGGCGTTCGCCGCCCTGCCGCCCGGCACGGTCGAATCGTTGCTCGGCGACATTCCCGCTCTCCAAAACGTGCTGTTGTATCACGTGCTGGGCGGGCGTGAAATGTTGCATGAACTCCTCAAGAAGAGCACCGCGACCACCCTTCAAGGCAACCCCGTCCTGGCGGTGCGCGATGGTTGGAATGCTCGCATCAACGGACAAAAGGTGATTCATCCCTCACTGTATGCCTCCAACGGCATCATTCATCCGCTGGAAGGCGTGCTGCTTCCTCCGGCGGAGGACATCGAGATCAACAGCATCGTGGACGTGCTCGCGCTGGACGGACGGTTTACCACGCTGATCGCCGCGGTGCAAGCCGCGGGTCTGGCTGACGCGCTGGCCACGGGCGGACCTTTCACGGTGTTTGCGCCGACAGACGACGCGTTTGCGGCCTTGCCGCCCGGAACGGTCGAATCGCTCCTGGGCGACATTCCTGCGTTGCAAAATGTGCTGCTCTATCACGTGCTCGGCAAGGCGGTGACCTCTCCCCACTTGCTGGGCCGGCGCACCTTGGAAACCCTGCAAGGTGAGAGCGTCAAGACCTCCATCAATCGGCAGGGACTCTTCATCAACCAGTCGAAGGTGCTCAACCGCGAAGTTCGCGCGCCCAATGGCATCATCCATGTGATTGACGCGGTGTTGCTGCCCCCGCCGGCCAAGCCCAACCTGCTGGAACTGCTCAAGAACGACGGGCGCTTCAACACGTTGGTGACCGCCCTCGAAGTGGCGGAATTGGACTCGGTGGTCGCGACCGGCGGACCGTTCACGATCTTCGCCCCGACCGATGAGGCCTTCGGAAAAATTCCAGCCGAGGTGCTGGCCGACCTGATCGCGGACAAGGAAGCCCTGACGGCCGTGCTGCTCTATCACGTGGTCAGCGGCGACAAGTCCGCCAAGGAATTGCTCAAGCAGCGATTCGTCACCACCCTCCAGGGCCAGAAGGTGACGGTTTACCACTGGTGGAGCAAGGTGTTCGTCAACAAGTCGCAGGTGATTGACGCCGACCTGAAAGCCAGCAACGGCACGGTTCACGG
>WYBW01000181.1 GCA_011525685.1 Verrucomicrobiia bacterium | reverse complement strand
CCATGAACACCTCGCTGAGTTCATCGTGGCTCTCAACCAACCCCAAACAAAACTTGTCCCCATGGTCAAAGCCGCGTAATGAATCTCTCCACCAACCGCTTTTCAACTATCGCCGGGACATTCCCCCATGAAATGGGGCACACGCTCACGACGATTTGATCGCGATTGCACCTTCATATCGCTTTGCGGTGACGCCGGCGCAGTTCAGGGCCTCCCACGAGCCGCCCAAGCAGTTCGTTTTGCAAATCCGCCCGCTTGGCCTGGAGTTTTGAAAATCCCCGAACAGCAAGTTTGGCGTCCCGGTGATTTCCGATTGGCTTTAGTTCCGCGCGCTGTACTCTGGCTCTCGAAACCAACAACGAACCCGTCATGAAATTCAAGATTGAACCGCCCTATTACCCGATCGTGTACGTCCGCGGCTACGCCATGACAGAGAACGAGCGGGAGGAAACGTTCCACGACACCTATTACGGTTTCGCCGCGACCTCGGTCGAGAAGCGCGCCGCCCCCGCTCCTGAATACTACCAAGCGGACCTCTTCGAGGGGCAACTCATCCGGTTCATGAAGCTCGCCGGCAAGGCGTACTGCGACGCGACCAACCGCGGTTTGGAGGACTCCGAAGCCAATCCCTCCCGAAGCCTATGGGTATGCCGGTTCTATGACGATGATGTGATGAGGGACAAGTTGCGCGACATTGAGCAGCACGCGGAGGACTTGCGCAAACTGGTGTGCGAAACCATCCCTCGTCGCCTGAAGGATTGCGGCGTGGATTTGGGCCCGGGCCTCAAGCATTACAAGGTGATCTTGATCGCCCATTCCATGGGTGGACTGGTCTGCCGGACGTTGATCCAGAATCTCCTGCCGGCCCGCTCGGAAAAGCCCGCGGACTGGATTCACCGTCTGGTGACCATGGGTACACCGCACAAAGGCATCGAATTGGGCCGCATTCCGGACTTCATGGAGCGACTCATCCTGCGCACGGCCAATCCTTACAACGCCAACATTTTTGAGGAAAAGCGCATGCGACAATACCTCAAGCTGCCGGCGGGTTGCGAACCGCACAGTCTGGGGTTGGAGAATTCCAGATACGCTTTCCCCGTGAAGCGTTGTCTGTGTCTCATCGGCAGCGATTACGAATCCTACAACGCCGTTCAGCATGTCACCGGCAATTTCAGCGACGGTTTGGTCAAGCAGGACCGGGCGTACGTGGTGGCCGGCAAACCGGATGCGCGGGGCAAATACACCTCGGAGCAAAAGCCGTTCTGGGCCAACGTGCATCGCGCCCACTCAGGTCGGCGGGGCATCGTGAACAGTTACGAGAGCTTCGAGAATATTCATCGCTTTCTCTTTGGCGACGTCAAGGCCGAGGTTTACCTGGAACATGTGCAACTGCGCCGCCCCGCGGAGAAGCAGACCTCCTATTTCTACGATCTCGAATTCGCCCTTTCGATCCGGGGTACGCCCCTCTACCTGCATCGCCGGCAACAGCAGCCGTGTGAGAACGCCATCCGTTATTCACGCGCGGACCTGGAAAAGAAGACCGTTCTGTTGCACACCCTGTTCCTGAACTCACACTTGCGGACCACGTCCGCTCCCTACTCGCATTTCAAGGTCGAGTTTCAAATCCGCGAGCACGCGGTGAAGAAGGGCTTCCTCTGGGACAAAGAGTATCCGGCCAAGACGATCTATGCCGAGGACTTGGAGGTGCGTGTCGGCGATTTCGAGGAGCAGTTGCCCGGCGCGGAAGTCCAGTATCGGTGGTTCTCCGAGGGAGGCCCCTGGCGGAATGCCGACCCAGCCGGGGACGGCTTCCGGATTCCCTTGCGGGCCGCCGGCGCGGTCACCGCGAATTTCTTGATCCAAGCCGGCGACTGGCCGGATGACAGCGTGGGCGACGATGCATAGCCCGTTGCCTCGGCGGTTGGGGCTGGTTTAACCCGCAATCAAGGAAGTTGGTCAGGAAGTCGTAAATTTCATATCTTCATATCCAGATACATTGATTTTATCCTTGCGCCCTTGGATTAGGGGCGTATTGTCGTCTCGTGAACCATGTCGGAGCACATAGTCCGCGCGCGGGCGAGTTATTGCGGTTGTTGGAGCAACGCATCGTCATTCTCGATGGTGCGATGGGCACCACGATCCGCGAGTACGGGCTGGGTGAGGCGGACATTCGCGGCGAGCGATTCAAGGACGTCACGAAGGACTTGAAGAACAACGGAGACCTCTTCTCCCTGACCAAGCCGGAGGTGATCTGCGACATTCACCGCCGATTCCTCGAAGCGGGCGCGGACATCATCGAGACGAACACCTTTTCGGCCACCAGCCTGGGTCAAAGCGAATTCTTCGTGGAAGACCCGCGCGACAAGGGCGGGCGCAAAGACCCGGCCTTTTATCAGGAGGTCATCGAAAACAAATTCCTGAACGACCTGGCATGGGAGATCAACGCACAGTCCGCCGGCCAATGCCGCGAATGGGCTGATCGCATTGCGAACCAGACTGGCCGGCCCCGGTTTGTGGCGGGAGCGATCGGACCGCTTACGATTTCGCTGTCCCACTCGCCGGATGCCAACGACGCCGGTTTCCGCGTTTGCACGTTTGACCAGGTCAAGGCGGCATACGCCAATCAGGTCCGCGCGCTCCTCGTTGGGGGCGTGGACATACTCCTCGTCGAAACCATTTTCGATTCGCTCAACGCCAAGGCCGCTCTGGTGGCCATTCAGGAGGTTTTCGAGCAAGACGGGAGAATCCTGCCCATCATGATTTCCGCGGCGGTGGGTCGCGGCGGCGAAACGATGATCTCGGCGCAGACGGTGGAGGCCTTCTGGACGGCGGTGAAGCACGTGCAACCGATTGCCGTTGGTCTGAACTGCTCGCTCGGCCCGGATCTCATGCGTCCCTTCCTTGCCGAACTTGCCGAGAAATCTCATACGGCGATTTCCTGCTACCCGAACGCCGGGTTGCCAAATCCGTTGTCCCCCACTGGCTTTGATCTGAAGCCTGAAGACATGGGCGGTTACCTGGGCGAGTTTGCCTCAAGTGGCTTGTTGAACATCGCGGGCGGCTGCTGTGGCAACACTCCCGCGCACATCGCGGCCATCGCCCGGGCGCTCGAGGGAAAACATCCACGCGAATATTCCGTTACTCCGAGGAATCGCTCACTTTTTTCCCTCACCCCGGCCCTCTCCCCCGCGGAGAGCGAGAGCCTTGCTCCGTCCTGCAACGAATCTGTGACCGGCTCCAGTTCGACCGACTCGCGTGTCATGGAAACGACCCAAAGGTTGTCCCCTCTCCCCCGGGAAGAGGGCCAGGGTGACGGAAAATTTGAGGTTCAACCATCAATGACCGCCGAATCGGCTCTGCCTTTGCGCCTTTCCGGTTCGCAGCCATTCATCCAACAACCCGGTCAGTTCATCATGATCGGTGAGCGCACGAACGTGGCTGGTTCGCCCAAGTTCGCCAAGCTCATCAAGGAAAGCAAATTTGAGGAAGCCGTCGCCATTGCGCGGCAGCAAATCGAGAACGGCGCAAACCTCATAGACATCTGCATGGATGAGGGGATGATTGACGGTGTCACCGCGATGACCCGCTTCCTGCATCTGCTGGGCAGCGAACCCGAAGTCGCCAAAGTTCCGTTCATGGTGGATTCCTCGAAATGGGAGGTCATCGAGGCGGGGTTGAAATGTCTGCAAGGCAAGGGGATTGTGAACTCCATTTCGCTCAAAGCCGGCGAGGACGAGTTCAAGCGCCAAGCTCGCGCGGTTTTGAAATACGGCGCGGCGGTCGTTGTGATGGCCTTTGATGAGAATGGCCAAGCGGCAAGTTGTGCCGACAAGATTCGCGTTTGCGAACGGGCCTATCGGATTCTCGTGGATGAAGTTGGTTTCCCTCCCGAGGACATCATTTTTGATCCGAACATCCTCACCGTCGGCACCGGAATCGAGGAGCACAACAACTACGCCGTGGACTTCATCGAAGCCACGCGCTGGATCAAACAAAACCTGCCGCACGCGAAAGTCAGCGGCGGGTTGTCGAATGTGTCGTTCAGCTTTCGCGGCAACAATCCCGTGCGCGAAGCAATGCACAGCGCGTTCCTATATCACGCCATCAAAGCGGGGCTGGACATGGCCATCGTGAACGCCGGCATGTTGGAAGTTTATGAGGAGATCGAACCCGGGTTGAAAGAGCTCGTCGAGGACGTGTTGCTGAACCGCCGCCCGGACGCGACGGAGCGGTTGGTGGCCTTCGGTGAAGGATTGAAATCAACCGGCGCTGGCAAGGCTGAGGACGAGGAATTCAAGCGCGAAGAAGAATGGCGGAAAGGCACAATCGAGGAGCGCCTTGCTCACGCGCTGGTGAAGGGCATTGACACCTGGGTCAACCAGGACACCGAGGAGGCACGCCAGAAATATGGCAAACCACTCGCCGTCATCGAGGGACCGTTGATGGCCGGCATGAGTGTGGTCGGCGATTTGTTTGGCGCGGGAAAAATGTTTCTGCCACAGGTGGTCAAGTCCGCCCGCGTGATGAAGAAAGCCGTGGCGTATCTGACGCCGTTCATGGAAGCCGAGAAGGCCGCGATGGCGGCGCGGGGCGAGGCCGTGAGGGCGCAGGGCAAGGTCGTGCTGGCCACCGTCAAGGGGGACGTGCATGACATCGGCAAGAACATCGTCGGGGTCGTGCTCGCCTGCAACAACTACGAGGTCATTGATCTGGGCGTGATGGTGCCGTGCGAAAGAATTCTGGAGACCGCAAGGCACGAAAACGCCGACCTCATCGGCCTGAGCGGACTCATCACGCCATCGCTGGATGAAATGGTCCACGTCGCCCGCGAGATGGAGCGGACCGGATTCAAAGTCCCGTTGCTCATCGGCGGCGCGACCACGAGCCGCGCGCACACCGCAATCAAAATCGCCCCGCATTACAGCGAACCGGTGGTTCACGTCCTTGACGCCTCGCGCGCCGTGCCCGTCACCAGCAGCCTCTTGAGCACTGACGGAAAGTCGGCGTTCGTAAAGCAGCTTCGCGAGGATTACGAGAAGGCTCGCTCTCTGCATTCCCGCTCCGCCGCCAATCTCATTCCCTTGGCAGCGGCCCGGGCCAACGCGCCGAGACTGAACTACGACGATCTGCCGCGGCCGGACTTTACCGGGATGCGGATTCTCACCTCGGGCAGACTCAATCCCGGACGGTGCGACTGCGGCTCGGCGCATGGACACGCGGGCGCGTTCGCGGTTTCGCTCGAGGAAGTTGTGCCCTTCATTGATTGGACACCTTTCTTTCACACTTGGGAACTGCGCGGGGTTTATCCGAAAATTTTCCAGCACGAAAAGCACGGCGAACAGGCCCGTCAGTTGTTTGCCGACGCTCAGAAACTGCTGGGTGAAATCGTCGCCCAGAAGCAACTCGAACTCCGCGCGGTGTATGGATTGTTTCCGGCGAACTCCGTCGGCGACGACGTGGAAGTGTACACGAACGGTTCGCGCAAACACCTGCGCTCAACCTTCCATTTCTTGCGCCAGCAACTCGAAAAAGGCGACGGCACGCCGAACTGGTGTCTGGCGGATTTCATTGCGCCCAAATCCTCAACCGCCCATTCCAAGTCTGCCGCCGCGGGCGATCACATTGGTGCGTTTGCCGTAACCGCGGGCATTGGACTGAAGGATTTGGTCGAACGTTTCAAAGCCAATCACGACGATTACAGCGCCATCCTGGCGGAGGCGTTGGCCGACCGGCTGGCCGAGGCGTTTGCCGAGTTCCTGCACCAGCGCGTCCGGAGAGAATGGGGCTACGGGAAGACCGAACAACTGTCGGCAGAAGAGCTCATTCAGGAGAAGTATCGTGGCATCCGGCCGGCCCCGGGCTACCCCGCCTGCCCGGACCATACCGAAAAGGCGACGATCTGGGACTTGCTCGACGTGGAAAAACACACCGGCATCCGCCTGACGGAAAGCTTTGCCATGTATCCAGGCGCGAGTGTGAGCGGACTCTACTTTGCGCACCCGGAATCCCGCTACTTCAGCGTCGGCAAACTCGACCGGGATCAACTGCTCGACTATCAACTCCGCAAAGGCATCACGCTGGCCGAAGCCGAGCGTTGGCTGGGGCCGTATTTGAACTATGAGCCAACGGTCGCCGCGGCACAAAGTCCGCGTGCAGTCGAGGATCAACCCGTGTTGCGGCCGGCGACCCTTCGTTAGCTGTCTGGAAGAGTCGAAACCCCCCGTAGTGGGCGCCGTCGGCATCCGTAATCGCCCGTGGTTTTCAGGTGATGAAGCGCCACAGGCGAGGCTTGTTTTTTTGGAATTCGGCAATAAACTGCGGATATGAAGAACGAAGTGGTGCCCATTCAGATTCGCGGCATTCTTCCCGCCAACAGCGGCTGCGCCTTGTTTGTGGGCAACGATGAGAAGGTGTTTGTCATCAACGTTGAACCGCAAATGGGCCAGATCATCAGCAACTTCCTCCGTGAGGCGCCGAAAGAACGCCCCCTCACCCACGACCTGATGCAGAGCATTTTCAAGGGCTTCAACATTAGTGTGGAGCGGATCGTCATCACGGAGCTGCGGAACTCGACCTACTACGCACGGCTGACGCTCCAGCAACAAAACGAAATCGCCCGGAAGCTCGTCGAGATAGACGCCCGGCCGAGCGATTGCCTGGCGCTGGCAGCCGCGCAAAAGCGTCCCATCTTCGTCACCCAGTCGCTGTTCGAGCAGGTCGAGGACATGAGCGAGGTGCTTGAACGCATCAACGAGAGCGGCAGTGAGCCGGAATAACCCGCCGTTGTGATGGAGTTGTCCCCGGCCAACCCGGTGTCCTTGCGCCTCATTGCCTCCGCCTGCCCTCGACGGGGTTCACCCAGAGCTTGCCGTGGCTAAGTCAACCACCAACGAGTCGGTGCGATTGGTTTGCGGCGAGGACGAATTCGCCGTCAAGCAGCGCGCCCGTCAGTGTTATCAGGAATGGACCGAGGCGCTGGGAGGAATGGATCACGAGGTGATCGAGGCTTCCGTGACCAATAGTGCCGAAGCGCTCAAGGTGCTGGCGCGGTTGCGCGAGGCGCTGCAAACCCTCCCCTTCTTCGGCAGCGGCAAGGTCGTCTGGCTGCGCGACTGCAATTTTCTGGGGGACGAACGCGCGGCCCAGACCCAGTCAGTCACCGAGGCTTTGTCGGCGCTGGCGCAGGAGTTAAAGTCCTTCACGTGGCAAAACGTCCGGTTGCTGGTCAGCGCCGGCAAGGTGGACCGGCGGAAGGTCTTCTTCAAAACGCTCGAGAAACTTGGGAAGGCGGAGGTGTTCGAGGCGCTCTCCGTGGACAGCAAGGACTGGGCATCGGATTGTGAGTTCCGCGCCCGTGCCGGATTGCGCGAGCGCGGCAAGGAGATTTCTGACGACGCGCTGGCCGAACTCGTCGCCCGCATCGGCCCTTATCCCCGGCAGCTTGATTCGGAGGTTGAAAAGCTCTCCCTCTACGCCGGCGACCGGAAGGAAATCACCTCGCACGACGTCGCCGCGGTCTGCGTGCGCAACAAGCTGGCCCGGTCGTTCGCGCTGGCGGATGCCTTGGGCGACCGCCAGCTTGCCACCCTGCTGCGCCGCTTGGACGAGGAGCTTTGGGATTTGCAGTTCGATCGGAGCAAATCAGAGATCGGCCTGCTCTATGGCCTGATCGGCAAGGTGCGGGCGATGCTGCTGTTGAAGGAAATGATCCGCGAGGGCTGGATCGCGGCGGACGCGGACTACCAGCGGTTCAAATCCCAACTGAGCCGTGTCCCGGCGGATCAGTTTCCCGCGGAGAAAAAGTTCAACCCGTTGAGCATGCATCCGTTCATGCTGCATCGCGCCTTGGGCCAGGCACGGAACTATTCCAGCGCCGAATTGATTCAAGCCCTCGAGCTGTTGCTGCAATGCAACCGCCGGCTCGTCTCCAGCGGGCTGGATGAGTCGCTGGTGTTGCAACAGACGCTGGTGCAGATCGTGGGCACCGGCGTCCGACCATCTTCCGCCGGGCGGCAAACTTTCAGCAACCGTCCTGCCCGATGAGCGCTCCCGCTGCGAACCTGTTGGTCCTGGTGGGCAAACACTTTGCCTGCGTCAAGATCATCGGTCGGGCCACGTTCAGTTCGAGCATTGATTTCAAGGCGCTGCTCGTCGGCTTGCGTCAGAAGGGCTACAACTACTTCGTCATCGAACTTTCGGAATGTCTCCTGATGGACAGCACATTTCTGGGGGTGCTGGCCGGTTTCGGCCTGAAAATGAGTCAGCCGGACGGCAATGCCCCCGCCTGCCCTGTGGAGTTGCGCAATCCGAACGCCCGCGTCACCGAGTTGATCGAAAACGTGGGCGTCCTGCACCTCTTCAAGGTCACCCAAGGACCGCTGTCGGCCCCGGAAGCCCTCGAAGCCTGTGCTCCCGAGACGGCGCATCCGTCGCGCGAGGAAATCACCCGCGCCTGCCTGGAGGCGCACGAGACATTGATGCAAATCAACCCGGAGAACGTCGCCCGCTTCAAGGAAGTCACCCGCTTCCTGGCCGAGGACCTGGCCAAACTCAAGGACCGCGGTTAACCGGCTTTGCTTGCCGCCCCCTGGTGCCTCGGCGAAGGGCAGTTTCCGTCCAAACACTCACGCACCGCCAAGGCAAGCGTGTTGGGATGATATGGCTTCTGCAGGTAGTTTGCCCCGGTCTGGAGCAGGAACTCCTTGCCTACCACATCCGCGCTGTAGCCGCTGGTGAAGATGATTTTCAGGGCCGGCCGCTCCTGCCAGAGCCGCTCCGCCAGTTCACGGCCATTGATCCGATCGGGCATGACGAGGTCGGTAAGCACCAGATTGATCCGGTCCTTGTGGGCATCCCAGACTTCGAGCGCCTTGACGCCGGAAGCGGCTTCCAAGACCTGATAACCCAGGCCACTCAGGACGTTGCACACGAGTTCCCGTACGGCACCTTCGTCCTCGACAACCAGAATCGCTTCCGTGCCGCCGCGCACGGTCGTCTGCGCAGGCTTATCATCTGCCGCCGTGGTAGTGTCCGCGACATAAGGAATATAAACCCGGAACGATGCGCCGCGCCCGGGTTCACTCTCCACTTCCACCCAGCCTTGATGTTGCTTGACCACGCCATAGACGGTCGCCAGCCCGAGACCCGTGCCCTTGCCCGTGCCCGCCTCCTTCGTGGTGAAAAACGGCTCGAAGATGTGTCGCATGACCTCCGGGGCGATGCCGATGCCGGTGTCGGTGGCCGTCAGGCATACAAACTGGCCGGTGCGCGCTTCGGAATTGTAAGCAACTTGGGAGTTATCCACTTCGGCAACGGCAATGGTGATGGTCAGTTGGCCGCCCCGGGGCATGGCGTCGCGCGCGTTGACCGCCAGGTTCAAGATCACCTGCTCCATCATGCTCGCGTCGGCCACCACCCAGGACGGGTGCGTGGAATAATCAACCTGGAGATTGATGTCCTCGCCCAGGATGCGGCCCAGCATCTTGGTCATGTTGGCGACGATTTCGTTCAGGTCGAGCCGTCGCGGTTGCATGACCTGCCGGCGGCTGAAGGTGAGCAGTTGCCGCGTCAGTCCCGCCGCTCGCTCGGCGGCAAAAATGATCTGCTGCGCGGATTTCGCGGCGTCACCACTCAGGCTGGCGGCAAGCTGGAGCAGCGAAGCATGGCCGTGGATGACGGTGAGGATGTTGTTGAAGTCGTGCGCCACCCCGCCCGCGAGTTGGCCGATGGCTTCCATTTTCTGGGCCTGGCGGAACTGCTCCTCAAGCCGTTTCTGTTGGGTCACATCGCGGAACAATCCCAACAACAGTGGTGACTGGCCGCGCAACTCCACGAAGGAACTGGTCTCCTCGAAGATCACCGAGCGGCCGTTGTGCAGCGTCAGCCGGCGTTCGACTTGTCGCTCAACCACCCGGTTACGGAACTGCTCACGATAGCGGGTCAGGATCAAGGCCGGCTGCTCCGCTGCCGCGTACACAACCGTGAACGGCCGGCCCGGCAGTTCCGTCAGGGTCATGCCCACCAGTTGGCAGTACGCCTGGTTGACGGCCACGATGCCTCCGTTTTCATCGGTCAGGCGCATGCCATCCACGGAATTTTCCCACACCGAGTGAAACAACATCTCCGAACTGCGCAACGCGGCCTCGGCCCGTTTGCGCTCGCTGATGTCGCGGACGTGCAGCAACACCGCCGGCTGCCCCGCATAAGCAATGCGGCGCGCGTGAATTTCCACCGGGATGATCCGGCCCGTGTCCGTCCAGCTTTCCCCCTCAAACCGCACCAGTTCCTCGGCGGCCACGCGTTTGAATTCCTGCGCGACCGTGGAGCGTTGAGCCGGCGGGACCAGTTCCAAAACATTTTTCCCCATCAACTGCTCGCGGGACAGGTCGTGCAACCGGCAGGCCGCCGGGTTGACGTCCAGCACATTGCCCTGCAAGTCCTCGACAAAGATCGCGTCCGGCGAGGCCTCGAACACGTCGCGAAATCGTTGCTCGCTCTCGCGAAAGGCCTGCTCGGCCCGGATGCGCTCCAGCGCGCCGCCGCAGTAATCCGCCAACACCTGCAAGGTGTCCAAATCGTCCTTCGTGTAGGCGTTCGGTTGATAGCTGTGAATGGAAAGCACCCCGATCACCACGGTCCGATTGCGGATCGGGGCGAGCATCAGCGTCACCGACGGCCGCGAAGTGTCTCCGAACGGCATCGCCTCAGGCAGCATGGTTTGGGGATTGTCCCGCGCAATCAATTCCGGCCCACTCTCGATGATGCGCCGCGCCAGTTGGCTGGGCTTGTGCGATGGCGTCCCCGGACCGAACTCGACGCGCTTTCCGTTGATCGTGTCCACGTCCAGGATCGGCAGAATCTCGTCCGTCTCCGCCGAATAGAGATCCAGCATGAAGATGTCCCAGCCGAACAACTCGTCGGCCACCGTTTGGATGATCCGGGCGGCCTCTTCCGGCGCCGTGACCGAACTGAGCCGCCGGCCACAATCGGACAACGCGTCGCGCTGGCGTTCGATGCGCTTGCGCTCGCTTACATCGCGCGAGTTGACCACCACGGCCGCGATGTCCGGATCATTCAACCGGCTCTGCCCCACGGCCTCCAGATAAACCCAGTGGCCGTCCCGATGCCGGATGCGGTACTCCAGCCTCACCGTTTGATCCGGATGCTCGAGCCCGTATTGGAATGCCGCCCGAGCGCGTGGCTGATCCTCGGGATGAATGAAGGTGAAGACGTTCTTGCCCGCGAGTTCGGCCGGATCGTAGCCGAGCACCCGCTTGATCGAGGGGCTGTGGTATTGATAAACCCCCTCCCGATTGAGCACGGTAAGGATGTCAAGCGAGTTGCGGGTCAGTGCGCGGAAATACTTTTCCCGCCGGATCAATTCCGTCTCCGCGTGCTTGCGACGGGCGCGTTCCTCGGCCTCGCCCACGGCCCGACGCACGGCCGGCACCAACCGGTCCGGCCATTGCTTGAGCACGTAATCAGTGGCGCCCGCCTGCAAGCTCTCAATTGCGAACTGCTCGCCAATGGTCCCGGACACCAGCAGGAAGGGAGTCTGCGGCAGCTTCTCCTTCACCACGCTTAACGCCTGGATGCCCGTCCAGTCCGGTAGGGAATAATCCGCCAGGATGAGGTCGAACTTTTCCCGCGCCAAGGCGGCGTCAAATTCGGCGCGGCTCGTCACCAACGTGACATCGGCGGCGACTCCGCCTTGCACGAGGAGGTCTTGTACGAATCGCGAGTAATCCGGGTCGTCCTCCAAATGAAGGATGCGCAGCCGTTCGCTCATGGGCAATTTATGACCGGCTTAAGCATAACTGGCAAGGACAAGCATGATTCGGAATTGTTCCGAGGGCGTCTTCAGGCTTTGCACAGTGCTGCTGGTTCCGGCAGTTCGCGTCGGATTTCCTCCAGCCGATAGCCGAACCCCGGACCTCGCGCCGAGGTCAGATTCAATTCACCGTCGCGACGTTGGTACAACCCCGGATGCACCGCCGCCTCGGGTCGGGAGGCTTCGGGATAGAACTGCATGGCGTTGGTTTCCACCCCCATGATCGTACCGGTATGCGCGGCCAGCAGCAGATGGGGAATCTGAGCCAGCATCGGATTCGTCAGGTCCTGCACCATCAGGCTCATTCCGTGGGCCTTGGCCCAGCAGGCGCTCAAAACCGCGCCTGTCTGCGTCTTGCAAGTTTTAAGCGCCACGCCCGACCAGCCCAAGTCGCGGCCCAACCGGACGTGCTTCCATTCATGCGCGCTTTCGTCCAGGAACAACGGCTTGCGGGCAGAAACACTGCGAACGTCAATCGGGTATTGCTCCAGTTCGTAGGGAAACGGTTGCTCCACGTACAACAGCATTCCATAAATGCGCGGTTGCGTGTCACGCAGCCGGTCCAGAATCCCGTTGACATACTCCGGCTCGCGCACCGTGCAGTTGAAGTCGGCGGAAAGCCAATTCACCTCACGGCCAAGGGCAATCTGACCCACCCTCACGAGACGTTGGAAATCCCAATCCGCGTCATTACCGCGCAGTTTCACTTTCAAACACTTCAATCCGTCGCGCTCAATCCACTGTTCCAGCGTGACGGGATAACCGTCGCTCGGTTCCGCGCCGGTCCGTTCCGAATCGTCAAGCGGGTCCAAACCACCCACAAGGTGCCACGCAACCAAACGGTCGGCGGAAGACGCGGCGAGGAATTCGGCGGGGTATTTGCCCTTGAAGGAGACGCTCGAGCCAACCGCTGGCTGGAGAAAGGCGGCCAGATCGCGATTCATGAATTCGGGACCATAGGTTTCGTACACCGGGCGGGCGAGCAGGTTGCCGTAGGCATCGTGCAGCGCGAGATCGAACGGCGAACAACACACCAGCGCCGCCAACCACGGCATTGGTTCCTGACCCGCGCGGTGGCGGCGGTTGAAGCCACTCCAGAACCCCGGCAGGACGGTTTCCTGAAACTCATACCCGATCTCAAGCGGATGCCCGCGGGTCGTGATGCTGGACCATAACTCTGTCAGTTGCCGGCAAAACGACTTCAGAGCCTCATGCCTTTGCTCGTAAGGGATGGCACTGGGCCAGACCCACTGCACACTCAGAGGCGTTTCGCCCCATCCTTCGGCTTGCCGGCCAGAGACATCGGCCACAGTCACGCGTGCCCGGGCGCAGGTCACGTGTGTGAGGGTCTCACTGCCAAACTTGAGCGGGACGCGCGTCTGCACCGGCAGGAAATACAAGCCGGCGGCGGTGGTGCGAATATCCGTAACCTTTCCCATGGCGCGACGGATTTAGCCGGAAAGCCAGGCAGTCAACAAGGGGTTTATTGCCATCCAAGGCCGCAAGCGAATGGCTGGAAAAGAGCAGACCGAGAACCACTTGGACATCCTCACCGGCGGCTCGGCAATCGAGCGTGGTGAAAATTCAGCGAACTGGAATGCGAGCCATAAGTTGCCCGATAGTGCGGTAACTGAACTGAAAGAGGAGGCTAGGTCCTGGATTAAAATGAAACAGGCAAATTGCGCTGCTTCCTTCGGGACCGTATGGAGCGAATCCCAGCCACTGCCAGCCCCATCACGGCAAAGGCCACCCCGTAAAAGGCGGGTTCGGGGACAGGCGTGACTCCGGACATTGTAATGATGTAAGTACCCACGGCAGTAGGCGCCCCCGATCCAGCGTAACCAATGAGCGAGCCGGTTGCCCCAGCCCCATCAGGAGCCTTCTGCACTTCAAAGGGGGCGGCCTCATTCCAAATATTACCTCCAGCACTTGTGAACGTCTGTTCACCTCCCATGATGGCAAGGTAATAAATGTTGGGAGTGGTGATGAATCCGCTGGCACCAGTAAGTTGTGACCGGAAATTCGTTTCGCTGATGTTATCATTGTAAACCAAACCCAAGCCACTCGAGTTGAAGATCGCCAGGATGGTGTCTGTGTTGCCCGTGGTGAGAGTGACCCTTATGTCGAACGTGGTCGGATCGGAAATGTAAATCTGATAAATGTCCCGGTCGGTGGGGGAACTCAAATCTCCAACAATTCCATCCAGGACAAACGAACCGGAAATAATTTGAGCAGTACCAATCAAATCCCCGGCCTCGCCGCCTCCACCGGACGCCTCATTCCAAAAGAGTCCGCTAAGCGCTGAAGGCACTAATGCGAAATAAGCGGCCACGAGAATTGCGCCCGCCGACTTAAGACTGTTCTTGTAGTTCTTCATTTTTGTCCTGTGCTTTGGATTTGCACCACCTACTCGCTGAATAATAAGTGTCCCCGAAGAAATGTCCAGTAACTTCATACGACTTATGCGCAGTATGCCAATCTATAAGTGCATGAGTCAAGCGAAGATGCGAGTCGGATCTGTCCGCAGATCACCCGATGGTCTCCTCCGTAGAACAACCTACTGACAAGGATGTCAATGCAATCGAGTGAACGCCGCTTCATCGGCCTTCTGATGGACTTTCCCTAGCAAAGCCGGGGCTTTACCTCTCGAAGGACTACATCAGCATCAAGAGTGATGAAAGCAACTACCGCAGAATCCACCCGCCGCCCACCACCAAATCGTCGTGATAAAACACCGCCGCCTGTCCGGGAGTGACGGCTCGTTGGGCGGCGTGCAATCGCACTCGTGCCCGCCCGCCGTCCAACGGCGTGACGGTCGCCGGTGTGCCGGGATGGTTGTAACGAATCTTGGTGGTGACCTCAAGACTCGGCGGTGGCGTGTCGAAGGGAATCCAGTTGCAGCGGTCCACCGTAAATTCGCCGCATGCGAGATCAGCTTCCTTTCCCACGACAACGCGATTGTTCGCGGCATCCAGGTCAATGACATAAAGCGGCTGTGCGCTCGAGATGCCCAGTCCGCGCCGCTGGCCAATGGTGTAGAACTCGATACCGTCGTGTTGACCGAGCACTCGGCCTTGCTTATCCACAATGTCACCGCGATGCCTTGTGGCCAATTTTGCTTGTTCCAGAAACTTCCCGTAGTCGTTGTCCGGCACGAAACAGATCTCCATGCTCTCCTCCTTGTCGGCGGTTTTGAGCTGGCAGTGACGCGCCAATTCACGGGTGTCGCCCTTGGTCCTGTCTCCGAGCGGAAACAAGGCGCGGGCTAGCTGGTCCTGACGCAACGAGAACAGGAAGTAGCTCTGGTCCTTTTTCAGATCGCGCCCGCGCTTGAGCAGAATGCGGCCATTCTTCCGCTCCAGCCGGGCAAAATGGCCGGTGGCGATGAACTCCGCGCCCAATTGATCCGCGCGATCAATCAGCCGCCCGAACTTTAGGTTCTGGTTGCACATCACGCACGGGTTTGGCGTCCGCCCGGCTTTGTATTCATCGGCGAAATACTGAATCACCTTGCGCTGAAACTGCTCGGCCTCATCAATGAGGTAATAGGGAATCCCCAGTTTATGGCAGACCGCGCGCGCGTCCGAGACCGCTTGTGGGCCGCAACATTTGTCCTCGGCCCGCGATACGCAATCCTGCGGCCAAAGTTTGAGTGTGATGCCCACCACTTCGTAGCCTTGCTCAAGCAGCAGCGCGGCGGTCGCGGAGGAATCCACTCCGCCACTCATGCCGCAAACGACGCGTGTCTTCTTTGATGCAATCACGGGCAGTGAATTATAGGGCCGTAAGACTTCGCCGCAATCTTCGATGACCGAAGCGGAACTCGGAAACTCGACGACGCGCAGTCCTCGCCTGTCGGCATCATGGCAGACCTCGTTGAGCCCAATCGCTAAGAAAAATGGACCCTCTTATGTCTGCTGCCAACTTCAGAAGCACTTTGGCAACAAGCGATTGGAAAGCAAGCTGAATCCACACTTATATGGTAGGCATTTAGCTGCTAGTCGGTTGCGATATTTCTGGCAAAAAGCTATTTGACAACAACTTCCATTATGAAATGATTGTCACTCAGTTTATGTTGTATTGCTTATGAATGACACTCAATCCAAGTCAGGCATTTCGCGAAACGAGAGCCTGAAGGCGGCAAACCCAACGCTGGCTGGGACGATTGCCCAGACTTTAGCTGACGCGAGCGCAGACCATTTTTCGGAGGATGACGGCCAGTTTCTCAAGTTTCACGGCTCGTATCAACAGGACGACCGCGACCTGCGCAAGACCGGCAAGAAGTACATGATGATGGTCCGGGGACGCATCCCCGGTGGTGTGATGACCGCCAGCCAGTGGCGCGTGTTCGACGAGTTGGCCACCGAATTCGGCAACAACACCCTCCGCATCACTACGCGCCAGAGCATCCAGTTTCATGGCGTGCTCAAGGGCAACCTTCGTCCGCTCATCAAACGCATCAACGAGTCCTTGCTCTCCACCCTGGCCGCGTGCGGTGACGTCAACCGCAACGTGCTCGCACCGCCCACACCGGCCTACACGAAGGCGCGCGAGCAGGTCTTTGCGGACTGTTACAAAGTCGCCATGGCGCTCGCGCCGCAAACCAAGGCATACCACTCGATCTGGATTGACGGGGTGCAGCTCGACAATGACGCGCCGGAGAACAGGGGTTTTGTTGACCCGCTTTACGGCCAGACTTATCTGCCCCGCAAATTCAAAACGGCCTTCGTCATTCCGCCGGTAAACGATCTGGACGTGTTGACGAACTGCCTCGGCTTCATCGCCATTGTGGAGAATGATGAACTCATCGGCTATAACCTCGCCGTCGGCGGCGGCATGGGTCGCAGCCACGGCAACGAGGCCACCTATCCGCGGCTGGCGGATGTAATTGGGTTCTTCACCCCTGACAAAGTGGTCGAGGTGGCGAAAGCGGTACTCACAATTCATCGTGATTTCGGCGACCGCGCGGAGCGCAAGCACGCACGATTGAAATATGTCGTGGCCGAACGCGGAGTGGAATTCATTCGAAAGGAAGTCAACCAACGTGCCGGCATCGCTCTCGCTGCCGCGAAACCATATCGCTTCACGACCATGGGCGATCTTCACGGCTGGCACCGCGCCGTGGATGGCTCCTGGTTTCTGGGCCTGTTTGTCGAAACAGGCCGGGTCAAGGATGCACAGAAAACCGCCTTGCGGCAGGTCGCCGAGAAGTTTCCAGGCGTCGAATTTCGTTTGACAGCCAACCAGAACGTGATTCTCGCCAATGTTCCCGAATCCGACAAAGCCGCCGTAAACGTGCTGCTCACTTCGCACGGGGTGAAAACCGAGAGCCAAGCTACTCTGCTGCACGCCGCCGCGATGGCCTGCCCCGCCCTGCCCACCTGCGGCCTCGCACTGGCGGAGTCCGAGCGAATGTTGCCCGGCTTGGTGGACCGCTTGGAGAAACTCTGCGCCGAGGTGGGCCTGGCCGGCGAAGAAATCATCATCCGCTCGACCGGTTGTCCCAACGGCTGCGCACGGCCATACATGGCGGAGATGGCTTTCGTGGGCAAAGCGCCAGGTCGCTATCAAGTCTGGCTGGGAGGAAACGCGGCGGGCACGCGGCTCAATCGCGTGTGGAAAGATGTGGTGAAAGAACCGGAAATCGAGAGCGAGTTGCGTCCCATCCTGTCGCGCTACGCGAAAGAGCGTCATGCGAACGAACGTTTTGGGGATTGGGTGGAGCGAGTGCTCTGGGCGGAGCGGGCCGCTGTTGCAGCCTGAACTCTGTTCCAAAACCAAACCTCTACCAAAGAGAGCCAGCCATCCATGAACCCTGACCAGATTGCCCAAGCCAACGCCGAGCTGCGCCAGCAGTCGGCCCTGGAGATCATCAGATGGGCCGTATCTCAGGCCAATGGCCGCGCCATCGTCTCGACGAATTTCCGACCTTACGAGGCGGTCATCCTGCACCTGTGCGTGCAGGTGCAACCAGACATCCCCGTGTTGTGGGTGGACCACGGCTACAATCGCCCGGCCACCTACCGGCACGCCGAGCAGCTTCGCCAGCGACTCAAGCTGAACCTCAAACCCTATCTGCCGAGGATGACGGCCGCTCATCGCGACGCGATCCACGGTCCGATTCCTTCGACTGAACAGGACGAGGCGCTGAAGCAGTTCAGCGCCGTGATGAAGCTGGAACCATTTCAGCGCGGCATGAAAGAGCTGTCGCCCACCGTCTGGATCACCGCGTTGCGTCAGGTGCAGAATCCGAATCGTGCCGGACTCGACATCGTTTCCGAGGATAAAAATTTCGGCTCGCTCAAGGTCAGTCCGCTCTTTTACTGGAGCGACGCGGACATGGAGGATTATCTGCGGGAAAACAACCTGCCCAACGAGTGGGATTACTTCGATCCGGCCAAGGCCGACGAGAAACGCGAATGTGGTCTGCACGCCGATTGGGGCGGCCAGGCCGTGGCCGGCGCCGAGCGGCTGGAGCGAGGGCTGATCTGATGAGCGCCTACCATCTGGACCATCTGCAGCATCTCGAAACCGAGGCCATTCACGTGCTGCGCGAGGTGGCGGCCGAGTTTGAACGGCCGGCGATTCTGTTCTCCGGCGGCAAGGACTCCATCTGCCTCCTGCGTCTGGCCGAAAAGGCTTTTCGGCCTTCGGACATCCCGATGCCATTCCTCAACGTCGAGACCGGCCACGAGTTTCCCGAGTTGCTGGAGTTCCGCGATCGGCGCGCGAAACAACTCGGCGCCAAGCTCATTGTCCGCACCGTGGACGACGCGATTGCCAAGGGTCTGGCCCAGCCCGCCCCAGGTGAAATCAGCCGCAACCGGCTGCAAATCCCCGCGCTGCTCGGCGCCATCGAGGAGTTCCGGTTCGATTGCTGCGTCGGCGGCGCGCGGCGTGATGAGGAAAAGGCCCGCGCGAAGGAACGGTTTTTCAGTTTCCGCGACAGCTTCGGGCAATGGGATCCCAAGAATCAGCGGCCCGAAATCTGGAATCTCTACAACGCGCGGCTGAACCCCGGCGAGAACATGCGCGTCTTTCCCCTTTCCAATTGGACCGAGATGGACGTGTGGGAATACATCAAGCGCGAGAAGCTCGAAGTACCCACGATTTACTTCAGCCACGAACGCGAGTGTTTCCGTCGCAACGGCCAATGGCTGCCTGTCCCACCGCCGCCGACGGATGGGGCCAGACCCGATCCGTACGATGGTGCGCGGCCACGACCTGCGGAGACGGTCGCAAAGCTCGTAGTTCGCGTCCGCACCATCGCCGATATGATCAGCACCGGCATGATCGAATCAAAGGCTTACACGATTGACGACATCATTGCCGAAGTCGCCGCTGCGCGTGTGACCGAGCGCGGTTCGCGCGCCGACGACAAGTCGAGCGAAGCGGCCATGGAGGACCGGAAGAAGGCCGGATATTTCTGACCGTTGGTTCTTAACCGCCAATCCACACCAATTTTCGCTCATTCATGATGCCATTCACCCCGCCCATCTTATCAGCGCCGATTAGCGCGGATTAGCGGTTCCCATCCATGCCCCACGCTCCACATCCAATCGAAATCCTTCGCTTCAACACCTGCGGCTCGGTGGACGACGGCAAGTCCACGCTCATTGGCCGGCTGCTTTACGACTCGAAAAGCATCATGGAAGACCAGCTCGAGGCGCTGGAGCGGTCCGCCGACCTCACCGGCGGCGGGCAAATCAACCTGGCCAATCTCACCGACGGCCTGCGCGCCGAGCGGGAGCAGGGCATCACCATTGACGTCGCTTATCGTTACTTTGCGACCCCACGCCGCAAGTTCATCGTCGCCGACACGCCGGGCCACGTGCAATACACCCGCAACATGGTGACCGGCGCCAGCGCGGCGAACCTGTCCGTGGTGCTCGTGGACGCGCGCCAGGGCGTCATCGAACAGACCCGCCGGCACACCTACATCGCGGCGCTGCTGGGCATTCCGCATCTGGTCATCGCGGTGAACAAGATGGATCTGGTGGATTGGAGCGAGGATCGTTTCCTCGAAATCCGACAAGCCATCGAGGCCTTCCTGCCCAAGCTCGACGCGTTCAAGGATGTGAAGTTCATTCCCCTGAGTGCCCTGCACGGGGATAACGTGGTCGAGCCTTCGCCGCATACGCCTTGGTTTGAAGGACCGACGCTGTTGCGGCATCTTGAAACGGTTCACATCGCGAGCGATTGGAACCTGAGCGCGCTGCGGTTTCCCGTGCAATGGGTCAACCGCCCGAACAATCCCACCGACCCGACGCTGCATGACTTTCGCGGCATCAGCGGTCAGATTGCCGGCGGCATTGTCAAGGTGGGACAGCGAATCATGGTGTTGCCCAATGGCCTCAAAAGCACGGTGAAGGAAATCTGGACGCTCGACGGCCACTTGGCAGAAGCCTTCTGCCCGCAGTCCGTCACGCTCGTGCTTGAGCACGACCTGGACGTGAGCCGCGGCGACATGGTGGTGGGCCTCGAATTCCTGCCCGGCGCCAGCGCCGAACTTCACGCCCGCGTCTGTTGGATGCATCCCCGCCCGTTGCAGCGCGGGAAAAAATACTTCCTCAAGCACACCACCCAGACCGTTCAAGCCGCGGTCACCAGCCTGGAGAGCCGCATCAACATCCGCACCTTTGACCCCGAACCGGCCCCGGCCGAACTGGCGATGAACGACATTGGCGAGATCAAACTTCGCACGGCGCGGCCGCTCATCTTTGACGGTTACTCGACCAATCGCCTGACCGGCGCCTTCATCCTGATCGAGCCAGGCACCAACGCCACCGTCGCCGCCGGCATGTTGTTCCCGCCCACCGAACTGGTGAAACCGGAGTACAACGATTTTGCCATCTGAGCCGGCGCTCAACCCTAGCGCATGCCCTCCCGCGGCAGGCGTCGTTGACTTCCATTCAGTAATCGAATTTTGAGCACGGCCTCCCGCACAACAGTCCGGCCAGGGGGTCTGGATTTGCTGTGGATTTTCCCGCCGCGCCGGGATTAAACTGCCCTGCCATGTCAGAACAGAGTGTCAATGAAATCCCCCGCGAGTTGCGGCCGCTGTTCACCAAGGGCAACGACGCGCTGTCTCGCGACAACTTCGATTACGCCATCAGCCTGTTCAGTCAGGTCCTGGCCAAGGCGCCGCGGGTGTTCGAGTGCCGCAAACTGCTGCGTCGCGCCCAACTGGGCAAGCACGGCGGTGGCGGCGGTTTTTTCAAGAAGGCCTGGAGCAGTGCCAGCGCCTCACCCCTCGTGGCCAAGGCGCAACTGGCTGTGCGTCGCGACCCAGCCGAAGCCCTCGTGATTGCCGAACAGATTCTGGCCAGTGACCCCTCCAATTCCGGCGCGCACCGCGTCATCGTCGAAGCCGCCACGGCCATGGAGATGCCGCGCACGGCAGCGATGTCGCTGGAAATCCTGGCGCGCAATCACCCCAAGGACAAGGCCCTCGCGATCCAGTTTGCCCAGGCCCTGGCGGAGATTGGCGAAGTCCAGCGCGCCGAACATGCCTTGAGTGAGTTTGCGCGCTCCATGCCCGGCGACGTGGAATTGGCTCAGGCCCTGAAGAACATCTCCGCCAAGCGCACCATGGACGAGGGCGGCTACGGCGCGCTGGCCAGCGGGGAAGGTTCGTATCGCGACATTCTCCGGAACGAACAGCAGGCGGTCACCCTGGAGCAGGAAAGCAAGGTTCAGAAGACCGAGGACAACACCGACCGCCTCATCGCCGAATACGAATCTCGCATCAAGACCGAACCCGCCAACCTCAAGCTCCATCGCTCACTCGCCGAACTCTACACGCAAAAGAAACAGTTCGACCGCGCGCTCGAATACTACGACCAGGTCAAAGCCACCGAAATGGGCAATGACCCCTCGCTGCACCGTGCCATCACCGAAACCAAGGCGCGCCGCCTGGATCACGAGATTGAAAAGCTGGATCCCTCCTCGCCCGACTACAGCGAACGCGTCGCCGCGCTCAACGCCGAGAAACTCGCCCTCCAGGTTGCCGAGTGCCAGAAACGGGTCGAGAAGTTTCCCACGGACCTGGGGATTCGTTTCGAGATGGGCGTGCTCTACTTCCAGTCCGGAAAAATCGCCGAGGCCACCAAGGAATTCCAAAGAGCCTCGGGTAATCCCCACAAACGCATCGCCGCGTTGAACTACCTCGCGCAATGCTTCGCCCGGCGGAAGATCTTTGACCTCGCCGCCAGCACGCTTGAGGATGCGATCAAGGAGAAGGCGGTCTTCGACGAGGAAAAGAAGGAGTTGATTTACAACCTCGGGAGTGTGTTGGAAACGATGGGCAAGAAAGAGGAGGCGATCGAGCAGTTCAAGCTCATCTACAAGGTGGACACCAGTTACCGCGACGTGGAAGCCAAGGTGGACGCCTATTACGCCACTCAGTAGGGGGCGGGACTCCAGCTCTAACCCAACCAACGACTGGAGAGGAGCCGCGGCCAATCAAGGTTGCGACAGGCCCTCAGCCGGAGATGGGCAGTCGCATCCGGGGACCACCCGCCTCCGGCGTGTGCTTTGCGGCGTCACGCCGCAAAGCTCGTTGCACAAGATCGCCCCTGTTCAGTGCGTTCAAGAGGTGGTCACGACACGATCCGCGCTACGCTGAGGGTCGCACACGAGCACACGCCCTTTCCACTACCTGAGCCCACCTCGACGCAAGTCGAATGAAATGACCTCGGCTTTCGCAACTTGGCGACGCCCTCGCCGGGAGACCCGAGAGCGCATCTCGGTTTTTACAGGTCCGCCAGTCTGCCGGAGGGGCGGCTTACCAGCCGCCCCCACAGGCCAGACGGCGGGCAAGCCGCCGCTCCAGCGTCCACGCCGTCCTCGCGGCCACATGCAGGCAGATGCGGCTGCCAAAAAGTGAGATGCGCGTGGGAATCCCAAACTCAAAAATCATACATTGTCCTCCCTGCCCCACTCTGATACTGTTTCCGCAATCCAACCATGAAAGCCGAGCCGACCCTGACAACCGGGCGTGTGATCTCCGTGACCCTCGGTGCGACGGCCTTCCCGTTTGTTCGGTCACGCCTCTTGGAAACATGGCTTCACGGCAAACGCAATGCTCGCCTACGACCGGCGCATGTCACGGTGAGATTCCGGCGTACGCGAGCGGCCTTGGCCCGAAATCACGATCGGTGCAACTGTTAACCAACCTCACCATGCCTGCCCCGGACAAGTCACGCGGCCGGTCCTGCCCGGCCGCCTTTACGCTGATTGAACTGCTGGTGGTCATCGCGATCATTGCCATCCTTGCGTCCATGCTCCTGCCCGCGTTGAGCAAGGCCAAGGCCCGCGCCGTTCGCACTCAATGCAGCAACAACCTCCGGCAGTGGGGCGTCGCCCTCACCATGTACGCCGGCGACAACAAGGACCACTTTCCCGACAACGTCCGGGGCATGGGTCTGAGCTGGATGTCGCCCACCTTGAACGAGTTTTACCGGGTTTACCTGTTTCCCAACCGCCGCGGCAGCGGCATCAACGAGCGCACCCGCAACGACGTGCTCTATTGCCCAACCGATGATTGGCACCGCATCGCCGAGATGGGCATGGTTTCCTCCGACAACGACGCGCAATTGATCGGTTACTTCTCCTTCCCGGCCCGGGCGACCACGGGGGAAAATCCATGGAATTACAACTCCGCGGGCCTCGGTGAGTGGCATTACCGCAAGAAAATGGGCGGACCGCATCGGCGCGCGCCTGTGATGAGCGACCGCCTTCAGGGGGTCGGCGCCTGGAACCTGCCCTCGAACCGGGGCTCGATCAGGTGGTACACGGAGTATAACAATCGAACCATTGCCACCGCCAGCCACCGGGAACGCGCCGGCGTGCCGGCAGGCGGGCAATTCCTGTTCGAGGATGGCCGCGTGGAGTGGTACAAGTTCAACGTCGAGAACGCCCGGGCCACAGTGGACATTGGCTCGATGACCGGAAGCTGGGTGCTCTTTTACCGTCCCAGCAATCTCACCACGAATATGTGAGTTTACCCGGCGCAGTCGAACCAAGCTGCCGGAAGCAACCGGCAAGGCTCAATCCGCGGCCTTCGGCGGATGGAGAGATTCGCACGGCAGCGGCAGGCGACGGAGGCATCGCTGCCACCCGCACGGTCTGTGAGTATTTTCGCCTACGGCACCAGGGGTTTGGTGCTGACGAGTCTGCCGCTGGAGTTGGCCGGTGTGCCTTGCAGGTAGGTGGCGATTCCTTCGGCGAAGGACCGCTGCTGCAGCCCGAATATATCCGCAGTCCACTGGCAGTCTCCAAAGTTGTCCTCCTGCAACATTCGCAACTGGTCACGATTCAAAGGCGGCGGACCTCTGCGAGCGACCCGGTAATAAAACTCCAGGAACGCCGCCAGCGCGTTGGCCAATCGGAGCGGCACATGGATGATGGGGCGCCTTCGTCCCGTGACCGAGAGGATCGTCCTAAGGATCTGCGGCATCGTCAACAACTCCGGCCCGCCGACATCAAATGACTGACGAATCGCACGCGGTTCGTTCAGCGCGCCGGCAAAGCACCGCGCCACCTCCTCCACGGCCACCGGCTGCAGCCGGGCGTGACCCGGTCCCATCACCGGCAGAAAAGGCGCGGTGCGGGCCAGGCGGGCGAAGAAGTTCACGAAATCGTCGCCCGGTCCATAGATGACCGAAGGACGGAAGATCGTCCACCGAAGGTCGCTGCGGCTGACGGCTTCCTCGGCGGCCCACTTGGTTTGGTGGTAACGCGAGGCGGCGTTGGGCCTGGTGCCCTGGGCGCTCATGTGAATGAACCGTTTCAGCCCGAAGATGTGCGCGGCCGCGATCAGATTCTGCGTGCCACGCGTGTGAACGTTCTCGAAAGTCTGGCGGCCGGTCTCGGCGATGATGCCCACGAGATGAATCACGGCGTCCACGCCCTGGAGTGCCGGAGGCAACGTGGCCGGCGCGAGAATGTCCCCTTCACGAACCTCTGAGGCATAGCGAGAAATCACTTCGCGCGCGGCGGCCGAACCCCGGTCGCGAACCAGCACACGAATGGCGTGCCCCGCCGCGTGAAGTTCGCGCAGGACTTCTTTCCCCACAAATCCCGTTCCTCCTGTCACCAGGACTTTCATATCGGCACGCCGCGGTAAAACCGCCTTATCGCAGCCGAATATAGCTCAAAAATCGCAACAGGCGAGCCTCGGCTACTTGACGGGCACCTTCGCAAGTGCTTCGCGAACGAGCACGACCAACGGCTTGATGGTCTTGGCGTCGAATTCAAAGCGGCAGCCGGCGACGGTAAAGAGTTCGGGCAACGGCCGCGAGCCGCCCAGCGCCAGGGCCTTTTTGTAATCGGCCAGGGCCTTGGGCGGGTTGCGCTTCGAGTTCGCCCACACCTGCAACGCGCCCAGTTGGGCGATGCCGTATTCGATGTAGTAAAACGGATGGATGAAAATGTGAAGCTGCCGATGCCACAGGTGTGCCCGCGCTTCCTCATAGCCGCTCCAGTCCACGTCGCCGCCGAAACGGTCCATGAGCGCCATCCAGGCGGCGGCCCGCTCCGCGCGCGTATGACCCGGGTGGGTGTAGATCCAATGTTGAAACGCATCCACCGTCGCAATCCAGGCCAGGATGCTGACGATGCCCTCCAGGTGAGTGCGGCGGGCGCGATCGGCATCTGGCTGAGAGTAGAATTCTTCCAGAAACTCATTACCAAGCAGTTCCATGCTCATCGAGGCCACCTCGCAGAACTCGATGGGCGGACTGCTCCGATACGGCAGCAAATCCTCCTCGCGCGCGGCCAGGGCGTGGAAGGCGTGGCCGGCCTCGTGGAGAATGGTTTCCACGTCGCGTTGCAGTCCGACGGCGTTCATGAAAATGAAGGGCAGCCGAGATTCGACCAGGGTGGACTGGTAGCCGCCCGGCGCCTTGCCCTTGCGATTGTCCAAGTCCAGCAGGCGCAGCTCCTGCATCTGCCGGAAGCCGCCCGCCAGTTCGCCATCCAGCCGGTCAAAGATGCGTTGCGAGCGGGCGACCATTTCCTCGACGCGCTCGAAGGGACGCAAGGGCGGGCGGTTGAACGGATCAACCTGGAGGTCCCATGGGCGTAGTTTCTCCAAGCCGAGTTGCCGGCGTCGCTCGGCCTGCAACTCGCGCACCGCGGGCATGACCTCCTGCTCGACCGCATCGTGGAAACGCGCGCAGTCCTGCGGCGTATAATCGAAACGCCCCATCCGGCGGAAGGCATAGGCGCGGTAATCGGCGAATCCGGCGTTGTTCGCGATGCGTTCGCGCAGTTTCAGCAACTGCTCAAACTGGTCCTCAAACTTCTCGCGCTCCCGCAAGCGACGTTCCGCGACGAGTTCCCAGGTCTCCTGGCGGAGCGCGCGGTCCGGTTCTTCCAGGAATTTCCCCATCTGCACCAGAGTCTTCTCCTCGCCGCGGAACTGGACGGTCAGCGAACCGCTCAATTTCTGATATTGCTGCGTGAGCTTCGCCTCCTCGGTTTCCAGCGGCACGTTCTTCTCGCGGAACAGCTCGACGTGATTCCGCGTGTCGCGCACGAACACCTCGTAGCGCGGCAGCGGCAGTTGCGCCCGCAGCGGATGGCCCATGAACACCTTCTCCAGCCGGAATTGCCTCGGCTTTGCCCGCGGCTCGATGTGTTCCACAAGGTGCAGATAAGCATTTTCCGCCTCCGCGTCGTCGGTGTGACACGTCATCGCGATGTAACGCCGGCTGGCCTCCTCGTCGAGCGCGGCGTTGAGTTCGCTCCAGTCCAGCAGCCAGCGCTCCAGCTCCGGGACGCCGGCGCATTGCGGCGCCCGGGCTTCCAGTTGATCGAACAGCGGCTCGATCTGTGTCCATTCGCCGAGATTGATTTGCGCGGGCACAAAGCGCCGCGGTTTGTAGGCCGGCAGATTCCCGAAAGGCAACAAGTTCATTGCGCGAGGATATGGATGTCGCACGAGATGAAAATGATTTTCAGTTGGGAAAGCTCCAAGCGGGCGCGTCTCAGCTTTCGCAAGTTCGCCAGTCTGCTGGAGGGGCGGCTGGTAAGCCGCCTCCCCAGCATTCACGCCGGCCAAGCGGCCACATGTTGGCAGACCCGGGTGCAAGCAAGGGAGATGCGCCTGCTCCCAGCTCAGGGCGGTGAAGCCCGCTGCAGCACGACCCCCACGAACCGCCACTGCCGCCCGAACTCCGCTTGGTTCATGGTAATTCTGCCCTTCATCGGGTCGCCCAACACGATTTCGCCCTCGGCAAACTCCAGCACGGTCACGTAATGATCCAGCATGAAGCTGTGTTTCACGACGGCCAGTGTCAGTCCGGCGGCCTTCAACTCCTCGAGCGTTTTGAACACGCGGAATTCACTGTGCAGCCCTTCCGGGCCGTGACGCCGTTGCAACGCCCGCGCCAGAATGTCCGGCGGCGTACCCGTGGCTGTACTGGTGTGGGCCAGGATGGCGATCTCGCCCTCCTCCGCCGGAATCCCAAGCCGGCGCAACGCCGTCACTGCCGCCGCCGGCCCGCAGGTGTAGTCGTTGCTCTGCCGGCAGATGCCGTCTTCGTCCAACCGGGTTTGCAGGCTCAGGAGATGGTTGCGGTTGAAAGCCGGCGCGAGAAACGGCCACACCGACATCAGGGCAACCACCACCACCATCAGTGCCCCGACATAAACACGCGCCCGTTTGGCTGGCAGCCGCGACAATGGCGTTGTCAGCACCATCGTGGCTATGAAGCCGATCACGGCGAATTTGTTCCGGCCCAGCATCATCCAGGAGATGGGCGGCTCGAGGGTCAGCGCGGGATTTTTGGCGGCGATGCCGTAAGTCACGATCAGGGTCAAGGGCAGGAAATAGCCGAACGTCCACCAGGGCTTGGGCAGACGGGAAAACCAAAGGCCCAACAAAACACCCGCCACTGCCAGCAACGCGACGGCGGCTGATTCAAGCCAGGGAGTCAGATGCATTCGATTTGAACCGGCGGAAATAAAGCACGAGCGACATGAAGTTGCACGCCGGATTTCGAGCAACGCAAGGTGCGAGTTGCTTGAATCAGCGGCCAACACGACAACCACGGACCGAGGACAACCATGTCCGCGAGTTCACTGGTGTAGATACACGCGGGCCCGACGATCTGCGCTCCGATGTTTTTGGGCTGAATCACGCGCGCCATCGCCTTTTGTTTGCGGCTGATCGTGTGCTGCGGTAGTTTGCGCCAGCAAACAGCAGGGGCTGAGTGGAAGAGCCGATTGCGGATGACGAATTAACGAAACTGGATGACTTGGTTTGCATGAATTGTTCAAGGTGCTTTTCCCGGCTTGGAGTCCTCGTGGCCGTCTGGTTTGCATTGCAGCCTCTGCTGGTCGCGGCACCATCGCCGCCATCTGCCACCTCCTCCCTCCTCATTCGGTTCATTGACAGCGCCACCGGCCAAGCCGTGCAACCAGATGTCGTAACGACCAAACCGCAGGATGCGCGGCGCGCGGAGCTTGCAGTGCGTGCGGCGCGTTCCGTCCAGCCCGGACGCGCCCAACTTGCTTTGGCACCCGGGCGGCACAACATCACGATCAGTTCTCCGGGTTATCAACCGATGACCGGCGAGTTTGAAATGTCGGTGAACAACCCCTACCGTCTCGATTTTCACCTCGACCCCATCTCCGAGCCGCGTGAAGTGCAGCCCGATTACCTCGCCTCGTTGCATCGCGCGGAAGAAACAGTGTTTGTCGGTTTTGTCGTGGACGACGAATCGGGCGCGCCTCTGGAAAGTGTGTTGATTCGGACTGAACCAAGCGGCAGGGAAACCAGAACCGATTCACGAGGTTGCTTCCAGATTTATGTTCCAGTGCAAACGCTCGCCGAAGCGACACGCTCGCCGGCAACACTTGTTCTGGAAAAAACCGGCTACCAGGTCGAAGAACGTCGGTATCTCGAACTTTGGTCGGAGGGCGACTGGATTTATCGCATCCGGCTCGAACCCGGTGTCGGCAGGAAAGTCGTGGATGAGCGGCAATTGCGGCGGCGCAGTCACTATCCCCTGCACGTGAAAGGCGAGGAACAGTCCGCGGTCAAGATTCGTGAATCCGCTGAAGTGCCGTCAATTCCATCTCAGGCTGCTGGCAAAGTTTCAGCCCAGGGAGGTTCGCCTCCCGCAGTCCGGATCCCGACCAACATCCGGGTGTTGCAGCAGAACGGGACAACCATTGATTATGTTTCGCTCCAGACCTATTGCCAGCGGTCGTTGCCCAGCGAATGGATTGCGTCCTGGGGCAACACTGGTCCCGGAGGCAGCGGGACGAATTCGCTGCTGGCCGGTGCGGTGGCGGTGCGGACCTACGCCATCGGTTTCGTGAACAATCCCTCGAGCGCGACCTACGACATCTGCGGGACGACCTCCTGTCAGGTTTACAATCCCACGGCGGGCAACAGTCTCACCACGGCGGCGGTCAACCATACGGCCAATTACGTGATGAACCAGCCCGGCGCCGGGCGGATCGGCTTCAAGATCACCGAGTATTCGGCGGAGAATAACGCCTTGGACTCGGGCGGCGTGCCCATCAGTCCTTGCGGCGATGGTTTCACCGGCAACACAACCGGCACGTGCATCTTCGATCCGGTCTGCACGGGTGAATCGCGCTTCGGCCACGGGCGCGGCCTGTGCCAGTGGGGAACGGCGCGCTGGGCGTCGGGGCGGCGGATGCAGAATCGAACCACCAGCGACTCCGTCACGAACGGTTATCCGCTCCAGAACTGGGTCTGGCTGTGCGAGCACTATTACCCCACGCTCGAACTGGTCCAGGGCGCGCCCTTGATGATCGGCGATTACGTCCGCGTGCTGGGCACTTCGAGTTTGACGGTGCGCCAATGCGCCGACGGCGGCATCAGCGGTGGGACGAATTGTCCGCAGATCACGACCAAAGCTTCCGGAGCAACCGGCGTGGTCATCGGTGGTCCGGTGCGAATCACCACCGACGGCATCGGCTACACCTGGTGGCGCGTGCAATGGCATGACGCCGGGCCGACGATTGGGTGGTCGCCCGAGAACTGGCTTGAGCGGACGACCGAGCCGGTCAACGTGCCACCCGTGCTCGCCCCCGTTCCTGACCTCGTCGTCAACGAACTCGAACCGTTGAGCTTCATCAGCAGCGCCACCGCGCCCCCGACCACGGACATCCTGCTGACGGATTTCGAATCATTCGCCGACGGCACGGCCAATGGAACGGTGCTGTTCCGATTCCCGACCTTTTCGGGTTCCACCGATGAGTTCCTGGAGGCTTCGCCCAACCTGACCACGGTGACCGGCACCATCCCCGCCGGCAACGCCAGTGCCCGCGCGCTGCGGGCCAACTGGAGTTGGAACACGACGGCCAATCCCTGGCTGCGCTTGACCACGGCCAGCGCCGCCAACCTGCCCAACCCGGTCATTGATCTGACTCGCAAACTCCTGTTCGACATTTACACGGACCGGGACTTGAGGGTCGCCATCGGCGCGCGGGAAACGGGCAATCCGGTCGGCACGTCCATCGGCTCGAACGGCGGCATCACCGGTGGGATCGAATTCGTCGGCGTGACCAACGTGGTCAACGGCCAGCCACAGGCCACGCGCACGGTGGCCGCCGGCCAATGGACGACGCTGGTGTTTGATTTGCCGAACGAGCCGGTACGCAGCTTCGCCAGCGGCAACGGCGTGCTTTCGTCAGCCACCGGCCTTGGAGTGCTGGAACACCTCGCCTTCGTGCCGGCGTCGGGCACCGGCGCTTACAATGTTTACCTGGACAACTTCGTGGTCTCCACACCCAAGGTGCTGACCTACAGCCTGAGCAATGCCCCGGCCGGCATGACGATCAATCCGAGCACTGGCGTGGTTTTCTGGACTCCTGCGGAGAATCAGGGACCGGCCAAATACAGCGTGACAGTGAGAGTGACCGACAACAGCCAGCCACCATTGAGTGACTCGAAATCCTTCCAAGTCACGGTCAACGAAGTGAACCTTCCACCGGTGCTGGCAGCGATCTCGAACCGCACGGTTCATGCGGGCACGCTCGTGACCTTCACCAACGTCGCCACTGACCCCGACCTTCCGGCGAACAACCTGAACTTCAGCCTCGAGGCCGGTGCGCCGCCTGGAGCCAGTGTCGAAACCAGCAACGGCGTCTTTGCCTGGCAGACCAGCGATGTCCACGCCGGGACGAGCAATTACCTGACCATGCGTGTGACCGACAACGGCACACCGCCGCTCCATGACGCGAAGTCGCTTGCGATTCTCGTGCTGCCAAGACCCTCCATCCAGAGCTTCACGGTTTCTGGGCCGGACCTGGTTTTCATTTGGAGTGCGATTCCCAACACGAAGTATCGGGTTCAATTCAAAAACAACCTCAATGATCCAAACTGGATCAACTTGGCGCCGGAAGTGACGGCCACCGGCCCAACGGCCAGCTTTAGGGATCTACTGGGACCGGCCCAGCGGTTCTATCGCGTGCAAGTGCTGACTCCTTGAGGACTTCGGCGCGGAAGGACATCCGCGCTCGCGGCCTACCATCTGATGTGGCGCAGCGCCAGCGCAGTCAGCGTCACCACCAACATCAACCCCGCCGGCATGAACTTCTTGGTTTTCGCCAGGCGCATTCCAAAGACGACGAGCAGGATCGCCAGCAGAATGTCGGCGACATAGTATTGGAAAATGATGCCCGCCGCGCACAGGCTGAGCAGGGCGGCAAAGATCACGGAAAGAATCAGCGACACCTTGCTCTTGCCTTTGAGCAGGCCGATCAACCCGCCAATGACCAGCAGGACGATGTAAATCCAAAGAACCTTGTTGGGGGTTAAGTTCATGTTCGCACGGACTCTAGCGGCAAGCCGCCGCCCAACGCAAAGCATTAAACATTTATCGCCCGGACTTCATCCGGCCTGGATGTCCAACGAAAGAACCTCGCCCGGCTCGCACTCGGCGATCACCTCGAACGGCCGGCAGCAGACCTCGCAATCCGTGGTGAACCGCTGGAATCCCGTGCTGGTATCAATCACGATCTCAAAACTCTGCCCGCAATACGGACACTGGATGGTTTCAGATACTTCCACCGGCCAACATCGGTTGCGCGGGCCGGAATTTCAAGGGGGTGGCGGTGGCGGACCAATTTGCCGCGGGGGCTTGGCTTCCTCGATGTCAATGACCGGCGGCAGGTCGCCTGGCGCTCGCGGCGGGCCGGTTGGACTTCGTTTGCGCAACGCGATCACGGCGATGACGCACCCCGTCCAGGTGGGCAGCATGTCCACTCCGGGGATGAACTCGATCACGAACGTGGGCAGCAGCAACAGGTGAAAGCCGATGGTCAGCATCGTCAGGCCCATGGCAATGATGTCAATGATCTGCTGGGCAAACGTCCAGGCGACCGGCAGCAGCACGACTTGAAGGAAGTCCGCCGTAACGGCGATGATCATGGCGCAAACGATCCGCCCGCGCGTCAGCGGCGGCGGCGGCAACAAATCGTTGAGCTTCTCCAGAAAGTTCATGCGTCGCTCGGAGCAAACTTAGCGCCGCGGCGACCGAATGGCGACGGATTTTTGACGCGGCCGCTCCCATAGGGTGCATCTCATTTTCTTTCCGGAGGTCGCCGGGGCGATGTCGTAGCGCAGACTTACAGTCTGCCGGATCGCGGATTTCCAATCCGCAACCCCGGCGAACGCCTGGTCTGCCACGCCGTGTCTTGGCCCGCCGACTGGAAGTCGGCGATACCGCAGGTTGGGAAACCTGCGCTACGCCAGGAATGCCAGGCTGCAATCAACTGAGATGCGCACGCTCCCATGCTCCCATTCAGCGCCACAAATGCCTGGGATACTTGCGCTGCAACTCCGATTTGATGCGCGGATAATGCTCGCGCCAGAAGTTCGCCAGGTCCTGCGTGATTTGCACCGGTTTCATGCCCGGCGTGAGAATGTGAACCAGCACCGGCACGCGGCCCATCCCGATGCGCGGCGTTTGATTTACGTCGTAAAGCTCCTGAATGCGCAAGGCGATGTGCGGCGGATTGCCGGCTTCGTAAGTGACCTTGGGTGTGCGGCCATTGGGCAGGGTGAGTCGCTCGGGGGCGTGTTTGTCGAGGAGTTCCCGCTGGGCGTGGGAGAGCCACGACATCACGACCGGTTTCACCTCGCGCTCTTTGAGGTCCTTGTAACTCACGGCGCCGTGGCACAACTGCTCGATGAGATGTTTGCGGTCTTCTTCGGTGATGGGCGGAAGATTCAATTCCGGACAATGCTGGCAAACCAGCCGCAGCCGCAACAGCCATTGTTCGACGTTGTGATCCCAGTTCGGCAGCGGGAGACGGCCGGACAGGACTTCTTCGGCCAGCAACCGAGCCGCTGCGTCAGCCGGTGGCGGATCAATGCGCTTGGCCGACAACGCCAGCTCGCGGAAGCGCACCAATTCAGCGGCCTGAACGCGCTTGGCCGTGGCATCGAACTGCACGTGCAATTCGGACTTCAAGTCTTCGGGAAAAAGTTCCCGCAGCCAGTCGGCTTCAACCGCCGTGGCCAGCGAGAGCAGCGTGTTCACTTCGCGGTCACGGCCTTCAATCTCGCGAATCTCGGCGGCGACCAGCAATGGCGAATGTTGCACAACACTTTCGCGCGCCAGCAAGCCGCGCCGGCCATGAACCAGTTCACAGCGCAGCGTGCCCTGGTCCAGCCGCCGCGCCACGCGGTCGGAGAAGCCGATGAGAATACACTTCTGCAACGCCTCGTCTTTCACTTCACGCGGCTGGACGTCGAGACCCTCGGCTTTCGCGATGCGGAGAAATTGCTCATACAACGGGCCGACTTGCCGCGCGGTCACGGCGTGGATGCCCAGCCGGCGGCAGGCGTCCATGCGAAACTGATTTTTCTGCGCAAAAGTCCACGCGCGCATGAGAATCCAAAAATCAGACGAGGCTTTTTCCCCCAGCAAATCTTCGCGGTCGGACCTCACGTCCTTGCCGCCGCCCCTCAACAGCAGGTCGCGTCCTTGCGTGAGCGCGGCGACCAGACAGGCTTGATAAACGCAGCCGTATTCCTGCGCCGCCAGCAACATGCGCGAATACCGTGGATGCACCGGGAAGGCGAGCATCCGGCGGCCGAGATCAGTGATCACCGTAGGATAGGTGTCGCGCCTGTCTCCATCTCCTTGCGCCGCTTGAGAGGCATCTTGATTAGAGACAGGCGCGACGACTGTCCTACGGAGCGCCCCCAAATCCAGCAGCAATTCCTCCGCGTGCGTGAGGGAGATTTCATCCGGCTTCTCCAGCCATCGGAACGCGCGCAAATCCTCCACGCCCGCAGCCTTGAGCGTGAGCACGACTTCCGCGAGGTCCAGCCGTTTTATTTCCGGCAGTTCATGCGGCGCGCGTTCGTCGTGTTCAGGGCGGGACCAAAGGCGGTGGCATATTCCCGGCGCTGTTCGTCCGGCGCGACCGGCCCGTTGGTCCGCACTGGATTGACTGATCTTCTCGATGAGCAGCGTGTTGATGCCGCGGTTGGCGTCGTAACGCGGAATCCGCGCCAGCCCGCTGTCAATCACCAATCGCACGCCATCAATGGTGATGGAAGTTTCCGCCACGTTCGTTGCCACGACGACCTTGCGTTGCTGGTAACGCTCGACTGCCGCGTCCTGATCGCGTGGCGGGAGTTCACCATGAAGTGGCAGCAGGATGAACCCTTTCGATTCCGGCACGTTCCGGATGGTTTCAAGCGTCTGGTTGATTTCAAAACTCCCCGGCATGAAGACCAGCACGTCGCCCGGTCCGCCGGAACTGACAAATTGACTGAAAGCATCCGCCGCGAGTTCCCAGACGGGAGGCGGGTTCGCACCCAAGCGGTGTGGCAGGTATTCAATCTCGACAGGAAACGTGCGACCTTCCGAACGGAGAATGGCGCAAGTAGGACAGGCATCGCGCCTGTCTCCAACTTCATGCACCGCTTGAGCGGCATCGTGAATGGAGACAGGCGCGACGCCTGTCCTACGTGTCGAGAGATATTCCTCCAACGCCCCCGCATCCAGCGTGGCGGACATCACCGCAATGAGCAGGTCCGGACGCCGTTGCTCCTGAATGTCCAGCGCACGGGCGAGTGTGATGTCACCGTAAAGATGGCGCTCGTGGAACTCATCGAAGATGACCGCCCGCACGCCGCGCAACGCCGGGTCTTGAATCAATTGCCGCAGCAGAATCCCTTCGGTCTCAAACTTGATGCGGGTGGCATTGCTTGTGACGTTTTCGAAGCGCACCTGGTAGCCGACCTCGCGCCCGAGTTCGACGCCCAGTTCGCGCGCGACGCGCGCCGCCAACAAGCGTGCCGCCAGCCGGCGAGGTTGCAGAATGACGACCTGTCCTTCTCCGAGCAGCCCGTGCTTGAGCAGCATTTGCGGGACTTGCGTGGATTTCCCCGAGCCTGTGGGCGCCTGCAAAATGAGCCGCTTCGCCGACTTCAAGGAAGCGACGATGTCCTGCTCGATTTCATAAATGGGCAGCCGTTCCGGCATGGCGCGCATTGTCTATCGGATGAAAGCGACCTTGGCGAAGCAAAACAAACCCACCTGTCATGCACTCAATGCGCCTCTCGACTTCAATAAACCCGAAGCGCAGGCGTCAACTTGCGATGACCCGGCGATTGCACAACTGCCCGGATGAGACGCCCGCCGCCTACTTCTCTCCACCGGCGAGGATCGTTTGGAAATGCGGGGGTTGTTCTTCACGGGCAACGACGCTGATCTCGATCTTCTTGAAGCCCGCCAGTTCGAGCCAGCGCTGCAAGTCGCTCTCGGCAAAACCCAGCCATCGGTCGCCGTAAAGTTCGCGGGCTTTCTCAAATTTGTGCGCGAGGAGATCCAGAATGAGAACTTGCCCGGGCGCTTTTAGCAATTTGAAGGCTGCGACCAATGCGGCAGCCGGATCAGCGGCATGGTGCAGCGCCTGGCTGAGAATGACCAGGTCCACACTGCCGGTTTCAATGGGCGGGTTCTGCAAATCGCCGAGCCGGAACTCCAGATTCTTCAAGCCGTTCTTCCTGGCCTTGGCCGCGCCAAACTCGACGATCTTCTCCGAGTTGTCCACGGCGATGACTTTCTTGCATCGCCGCGCCAGTAATTCGCTCAACAACCCTTCGCCCGCACCCAGGTCCGCCACGCTGAGCGGAGGGAGGATTCGCAACAGCAAATGCCCGAAAGCCTGCCAGGACCGTCCCGGTCCATAAACCCGGTCGAAACGGCCGGCGACCTGGTTGAAGAACAACTGCGCCTGCTCCCGGCGGCGCGCGAGGATGCGCTTGAGATTGATCTGGTCGCCCGCGTGCTCGGGCAGTTCCTTGGCGCCGCGGATGGCAAGCTGGATGAACTCGCCGGTCGTGCTGCTGGCTTGCGGGTTGAGCTTGTAAAACGTCCGTTTGCCCTCCCGCCGCGATTGCACCAGTTCACAATCCGACAACAAGCCGAGGTGCGTCGAGATGCGCGACTGGCCCAGGCGAGTGATTTCCTGGAGCTCGTTGACTGACAGTTCGTCCTTTTCCAAGAGCGCCACGATGCGAAGGCGCGTTGGATCGGACAAGGCCCTCAAGGAGCGCAGCGTTTCAGACATGGTGTTTCCAGCGTCTCAAAGTTTTTCCAGAAATCCAGTTGACGTTTCTGACAAGTTTTATATCATCAAATCTTGATACGTCAATATGACATTTAACAAGACCAGATTGAGAGCCATTTCATGAGCAAAAACTTCATCTTCTCTTCCGAGTCCGTCGGTGAGGGCCATCCCGACAAAGTGTGCGACACGATTTCCGATTACGTCTTGGACGCCTGTCTGGCGCAGGACAAATACAGCCGGGTCGCTTGCGAAACCTACGCGAAGAGCAACCTCGTGGTGGTGGGCGGTGAGATTACCACCAAGGCGAAGCTCGATTTCAACCTGATTGCCCGCCAGGCCATCCGCGACATCGGCTACACGCACGAGGACGACGTTTTTCACGCGGACAAGGTGCTCATCATGAACGCCATCACGTCGCAGTCGCCGGACATTGCCCAGGGCGTTGACGCGCGCAAAGCCGAGGGAAAAAAGAAAGCCGAACAAGGCGCCGGCGACCAGGGCTTGATGTTCGGTTACGCGACCACGGAAACACCCGAGTTGATGCCCGCGCCCATCATGTATGCGCACCAGCTTGGCCGCGCCCTCACCAAAATCCGCAAGAGCGGCAAGGTGGCCTGGCTGCGGCCCGACGCCAAATCCCAGGTTTCGGTGAAATACGTGGACGATCAACCGGTGGAAATCACCAACGTCGTCATTTCCACGCAACACGCCCACGACGTGAAGCACAAGACCATCGAGGAATTTTGCATCGAGGAAGTCATCAAGAAAGTTCTGCCCAAACGCCTCCTCACGAAGAGGACGCTTTATCTGATCAACCCCACCGGCCGTTTCGTGGTCGGTGGACCCCAGGGCGACACGGGCCTGACGGGCCGCAAGATCATCGTGGACACCTACGGCGGCATGGGCCGTCACGGTGGCGGCGCGTTCTCCGGCAAGGACCCGAGCAAAGTGGATCGCAGCGCCGCTTACATGGGCCGATACGTGGCCAAGAACATCGTCGCTGCCGGTATCGCCAGCAGTGCCGAGATCCAGTTCGCCTACGCCATCGGTTATCCGGAGCCGGTCAGCGTGTGCGTGAACACCTTTGGCACGGCCACGGAAGGCATCACCGACGCGATGATCGAGAAGGCGGTCAAACAAATCTTCTCCTTCAAACCCGCGAACATCATCTCCCAACTCAACCTGCTCCGCCCCATCTACTCGAAGACGACCAACTACGGACACTTCGGCAAGAACGACAAGGACATCACCTGGGAAAAGACTGACAAGGTCAAGGATCTCCGCCGCGCGCTGAAGCTCGACTGACCACCAACTTTCAACTCTCAACCACCAACTTTCAACTCTCAACCACCAACTAACCATGTCAGCAATCAAACTTTCACCTCCCCGCTCCAAGACCGTGAAGGCCGCGCTCAAGAACGGCAATGGCAAAGCCAAACAAGATTTTGCCGTCCGGGATCTCTCGCTCGCCGAGTGGGGACGAAAAACCATTTCGGTCTGCGAGCACGAAATGCCCGGACTCATGGCCATCCGCAAAAAGTACGGCCCGCACAAGCCGCTCAAGGGCGTGCGCATCACCGGTTCACTGCACATGACCATAGAGACGGCAATCCTCATCGAGACGCTCAAGGAACTCGGCGCGTCCGTGCGCTGGGCGAGTTGCAACATCTTCTCCACGCAGGATCACGCTGCCGCCGCTGTTGCGAAAGCTGGCATTCCAGTGTTTGCGCACAAAGGTGAAACGCTGGAAGAGTACTGGGACTTCACTCTCGCCGCGCTCACGCATCCCGGCAACAAAGGCCCGCAACTCATCGTGGACGATGGCGGTGACGCGACGCTCCTCATCCACAAAGGCTACGAACTCGAAAACGGCAGCGACTGGGTCAACACCCCGAGCGACAACCACGAAGTCGCCGTCATCAAGGCGTTGCTCAAGCGCGTCGCGAAGGAGCGCCCCGGTTTCTGGCACGAAGTCGTGAAGGACTGGAAAGGCGTTTCCGAAGAAACGACCACCGGAGTGCATCGTCTTTATCAGATGTTGGAGCAGGGCAAACTCCTCGTGCCCGCCATCAACGTCAACGACTCCGTCACCAAGTCGAAGTTCGACAACCTCTACGGTTGCCGTGAATCGCTCGCGGACGGCATCAAGCGCGCCACCGACGTGATGATCGCCGGCAAGGTCGCGGTCGTCTGCGGCTACGGCGACGTCGGCAAGGGCAGCGCCCATTCGCTCCGCGGATTCGGCGCGCGCGTCATCGTCACCGAGATTGATCCCATCAACGCGCTCCAGGCCGCGATGGAAGGTTTTGAAGTCACCACGCTCGAAGACACGCTCGGCACGGGCGACATCTACGTGACCACCACCGGCAATTGCGACGTCATCACGCTCGACCACATCCTCAAGATGAAGGACCAGGCCATTGTGTGTAACATCGGCCACTTCGACAACGAGATTCAGGTGGACCGGCTCAACACTCTGAAGGGCGTGAAGAAAATCAACGTGAAGCCGCAGTACGACAAATACGAGTTGCCGAACGGGCGCACGATTTATCTGCTCGCCGAAGGCCGCCTCGTGAACCTCGGTTGCGCCACCGGCCATCCGAGCTTCGTGATGTCGAACTCCTTCACCAACCAATGCCTCGCGCAACTCGACCTTTGGAAGAACAAAGACACGAACAAAGTCGGTGTCTATCGTTTGCCCAAGCATCTCGACGAAGAAGTCGCCCGCCTGCACCTCGAACGCATCGGCGTGAAGCTGACCAAGCTCACCAAGAAGCAAGCCGACTACCTCGGCGTGCCGGTGGAAGGGCCATACAAGCCCGAGCACTATCGCTATTAAGCGAATTCACATTTGGAAACGCGAAAGGCGAACGGAGAAATCCGTTCGCCTTTTTCATTCTTATCGTACCACCGCGGTTTCTGGCCATACGCGCTCTCGGCCAGCTGGACCTCTGGACCAACCGCGCCAGCAACAAGATCGGCGTCTATCGTCTGCCCAAAAAACTGGACGAAGAAGTCGCCCGCCTGCACTCGAACGCATCGGCGTGAAGTTGACCAAGTTCACCAAAAAAACAGGCCGACTACCTGGACGTGCCGGTCGAAGGGCCATACAAGCCGGAGCATTACCGCTACTGAGAAGACTCAAAGGCGGCCCGTCAGGGCGATGGCACCGGGCTTCGGTCACTGGTTTCACACCGACTCGGAGTCGTTTCGATTCGGTGGCACAGCGGGCGCGGCGGCCGGCGAGACGGTTTCGGGTGGCGACTTCAGTTGCATTTCCAGGCGGAAGGCGTATTTGGCAAACACACTGAAGAATGTGGCCACGCTGATGATCCAGCCGCGCCAGCCATCGCGCCACGCGGAGCGCAGAATCAGCTTCTTGAGAAACGCCAGCCAGGGCGAGAAAACGAGATGATACCACTGGCAGCGGTGGCCGTCGCGCCGGAGGGTCTCGGCGGAAATTCGCGCGTAGCGAAGCATCCGCCCAAAGTGGTCCTGCAAATCGGAATAGGAGTAATGCAGGATGTCGCCCGTCAGCCGGGCAGTGTGGCCGGCCACTTCGAGCTTGTCGTGCGGATCGCGGCCCGCCCACCGGGCGCGCTCCCGGCGCACCAGCCGCACCCGCCATTCCGGATTCCAACTGTGACGAATCCATTGGCCCAGATAAAAGGTGCGCCGGTTGATCCAGAATCCGTCCGGACCGGGCAACCGGTCGGCAAACAGGCGGCGCAGGGCCGCAGCCAGTTCCGGCGAGACCTCCTCGTCCGCATCGAGGCTGAGAACGAACGGCTGCGAGCAGGCCGCCAGGGCCTTGTTTTTCTGGGCGACGTGGCCGGACCACGACTCGGAGAGGAACACCGCCCCGGCGGCCCGGGCAATTTCAGCGGTGCGATCCGTCGAACCGGAATCCACCACGACAATTTCCGAAGCCAGTTCCCGCACGCTGGCCAGGCACCGCGGCAGGTGCTCTTCCTCGTTGAGCGTAATGATGGCGACGGAAAGCGGGAGACGGCGCTGCATGGGCCATTGGTAAATGGGCCACGCCAGCCTCACAAGGCAAATCCGGTGCGAGGTAGCGGTAAGGCGTCGCCAGTTCCCTGCGGGTGGTGGTTGTCGCGCCGCGACCACCCCATCCGCGTTCGGCGGGACGGAAATGGCTTACCGGCGTGGGCCTTCGCGCCGCTGAAGGCGGCGCTTCTCGTCGCAGCGCGACGAGTTCCACCACATCATTCCAATTGACCAGCTACGCCGTCCGCAGCCAACCGGGAGGCGGCAGGCGAATAAAAGCATTGTGAAGCCGCGTGGCTTGGGAAAGCATCGGCCCGCCCGGGACGTAGTCCATCGGCGCGGCGCTGTGAGAATACTTCATCTCAACAACGAAAAAACCTGGCGCGGCGGCGAGCGCCAGACGCTGCTGCTGGCCGGCGGCCTCCGGAATCGCGGTTTGGGGTCAGTGATTGGTTGTCGTCCCGGCGCGCCCCTGTTCCAACAAGCGCAGGCCGGCGGACTTCCGGCGCTGCCAATCCCGGGCCACAACGCCAGCGCCGCGTTGGCACTGGGTCGAGTGGCCGGGAGCTTCGACCTGATTCATTGTCACACCGGTCGCGGTCACAGTCTCGCGGCGCTGACGGCAGCCTGGCATCGCAAGCCTTTTCTGGTCACGCGACGCGTGGACTTTCTGCCAAGCCGGGGCTGGTTCAACCGTTACAAATTTCGCCGCGCCGCACGGGTGGTCTGCATCTCCCGCTTTATCGCCGATCAACTGGCGGCCTGGGATGTGCCGCGGGAAAAGCTCACGGTGATCCCCAGCGCCGTGCCGCCTCCCGATCCGGCGCTGCGCTCACCCGCGCACCGGACGGCAGTGCGCGCTCGACTCAGTATTCCACCGGAGGCGAAGCTGGTGGGCAACATCGCCGCACTGGTGGGGCACAAGGACCAGGCCACGCTCCTGCGCGCCGCGCGAACGGTGCTGAACCGCCGGAGCGACGTGTGGTTCGTGATTCTGGGCGAAGGCGAGTTGCGGGCGCCGTTGGAGCAATTGCGCCGCGAGTTGCGGCTTGACGATCGGGTGTTGATGCCGGGTTTTGTGCCCGAGGCCGAAACCTGCCTGCCCGCCTTCGATGTGTTCGCCATGAGTTCCTGCATGGAAGGATTGGGGAGCATCGTGCTCGATGCGTTCGCCGCCGGCGTGCCGGTGGCTGCCACCGCGGGTGGTGGCCTGCCGGAACTGGTGCGTGACGCGGAAACCGGTTTGCTCGCTCCGGTGGGGGACGCGGACAAGCTGGCGGAAGCCATACTGCAACTACTGGAAGAACCTTCGCTCGCGGCCCGGGTTGGTGCCGCCGCGCGCGCCTGGGTGCAGGCCGAGCATTCCGTGGAGCAGATGACGGACAGCTACCTGACGGTTTACCGGCAGGTCCTTGCAGGAACAAGCTGAGTCATCGCGGCGCGGCGACCATGCTGAACCTGGTTCAACCCCCCTCGCGGGTTTGCAGTTCAACGCCAGATGGCAGCCAAAGCCGCACCTTGTTGAGCTCGGCACGAAATCTCAACGGATTTTTTCCGCCTTGAGGATGACCTTTTCGCCCATCAGTACGGGTGTGGAGGTCAGCCACTTGAGCAGGTAACGCTCGCGTTTTTCCGCGCTGGTCAGCGCCGCGCAAAGGCGAATCCACAGGGCCAGGGGAAAAAGGAGCCACGAACCCTTCTTGATCCGGTTGGTGGTGAGGGTGACGATCTTGAATCCATTCTGCACCAGAACGGAATGGACCTCGTAATAGGGCAGCGGATTGAAATGATCCGGTGCGTTGGGTTTGTAATGGGCGGAAAAGCCGAAGTTCAGCAGCCGTACACGCTGCTCGACGTTCAGCATGTTCGGGAAGGACAGCAAGGCCTTGCCACCGGGCTTGAGCACGCGCGCCATTTCGCGCACGGCGTGGCGCGGGTTCTCAAAGTGCTCAATGCCGTCGCCGCACACCACGTAGTCAAAACGGCCACTCTCGACCGGAAAGGGCTGATTCATGTCCCCGTGAATGAAGGTGGCCTCCGGCACTTTGAAGTTCTCCGCGTTGATGTCCAGGCAGACAGGCTGGAAGCCCCGTTTGAGGAGTTGCGCGGCCATCGCGCCCTGGCCGGCGGGGACATCGAGCACCTGGCCCGGCTTCTCGTCGGCCAGCAGCGAAAGCAGTTTTTCATGAGTGCCCGGGCGGGCGATGGCGCGTGGTTCCGCGGTGGCGTTCATTGGCATTGAATTTAGCGGCAGTGCGAGCGGTGGAAAGCAGGATTCAACCGACGCGCCGGAACAGCATCAGTCCATTCCAGAACGTCGGATGGCAATTGCGCGAAGTTCGCTGGTTCAGCAACATGCGATACTGCTGCCGGCTTTGCGCGATGAAATCCAGCGTGCCCCGCTGGGCGGCGTCACCGTTGGTGTCGTCCACGATCACCACGCAGTCCGGCGCAAAGAACGGCTCGGCATTGCGCAGCCCGTGGAACTGGTGCTCGTACGTGTGCGGCCCGTCGAAGTAATAAACTCCAAGCTGCTCACGATGGATCGTGCGGAGATACTCCTCATAATCCATGTCGTGGAAGTGATGCCTGGGACTGCGCAACCGGGCGAAGCGTCGCTGGAAGGCGTCGCGCGGACCGCCGAACTTGCAGAAATTGTCCACGCCGATGCAGGTCTTGTCCGGATTGCCGGCCACGCCGGAAAGAAACGTGAACCCATTCCAGACGCCGACGTTGAGGTACGCCTGCGAGGCGGGCATGAGCGCGACGGCCTGATTGACGATGGCGCCCACAGCCACGGTGGACATGCGCGGGATGCGGAGGGCCGGGCGGAGTCGTTCCCGAACTTGCGGGAATTGGGACGGCAGCCGGGTGTTCAACCGGTCCAGGTGAACACCAAACCAGGAAAGGAATTGCTTGAGCCCGCCATGGCCCTTGGGCAACCGCTGCTCCGGTTGGAGGAAGCGAAACGAAATCCCGGCAATGAAGGTTTCCAACGGATCAGTCGTACTGGCCATGATCAAACTCTTGGACGCGCGTGTGCAGGCGGCAAGATGACCAATGCGCGCCAAGGTGTCGAGCAGGATTGTCGTTCCGAGGAGCGACGGAGCGACGCTCCACCATTGACACCTTCCACGCAAGTTGGCTCCATTCGCCGCGGGCTTCGGCCCATCGCGCTCCGAATGACTCAAATTCAGAAACCACAGACCGGCATTGCGACCAGGGAACCTGAAACGCTTCACTTCGCCGACCTGAAGCCATACCTGCTGCTGCAGAATGGCAATTACCTCTACAAGATTCCCTTCCGAGGCGGCTGGGCGGTACTGAAGGTTTATTACGGCAGCCGCAGTTGGTTTTCGTCGGTGGTCAAGAGCCTGGAGAACGTGGTCCTGGCGGGACAAACATCCTACATGCCCAAGACGCGGTTGCGCATGGAGGCTGAGTGCATGGCCTTGTGGCGAAAGCACGGTTTCCGGGTCTTCGACACTTATCCCGAAGTCCGGGTGGAAGCGCCCGGATGTCCGGAGGGCGGTTACATGCTGTTCGAGTACGTGGAAGCGCCCAAGCTGATCAACTGGCTCAATGACCAATCCAAGTCGGCCGAGGCGCGATTTGCTCTCTATCGCAGGTGGTTGCCCGAATGGAGCCGCCGGCATGACATCGCCATCCGCGAGCGCGAACCGCGGCTCGTGCATGAGAACGGTGATGGCAAACACGTCATGCTCCTGGAGGACGGGAGCTTTCTGTGGTTTGATTTCGAGATGACCTTCCGCAGTCGCCGCCGGGTGGCGGAGCACATTTCCCATGAGATCATCCAGTATCTGTGGTTCTTGAGGAAGAGCACGCCGCCGGAAATTCAGGAGCGATTGATCAAGGAGACCGTGCGCCACTATCCGGTCAAGGAACGCCTGCTGGCGGCGCACGATTACTTCTGGCGGCATCCGAACTGGCTGCATCGTTTTGGCCGGGCCTGCGACCGGACGTTCAAGGCCAAGGCGAAAAAACCTTCCAGCAAATACAGTATTGCGCGCATGATCCGCGAAGAACTGGAAAGGCAACGCACTGGCGCGTGAGTGCAACGGCGTCGCTTGAGCTGCGACCGTGAAGCGCCATGAATGTCGCGTTCCCGGAGCGAGGGCTTCAACCCGCGAAATCTGGCAGCGCGCTGATCCTGCCACAAATGAAGCAAGACCTGCCGCCAACACCGATGGGTGCCGAAATCCTCCAGGCTGGAGGCCGCGGTGGCACGGGCAATGTGTTATACGTTTTTCGCAAGGAGCAACCGCCTGTCGTCCTGAAGGTCTATCGCACCCGGCGTTCAGCCTTGAACGAGTTGTTGAAGGACTTCTCCGAACGGCATCTCGAAGGAAAGCGCGGCGCCACGGCTGCCACTCGTCAAGCGACCGAGAAACTGGGCGTTGACCTCTGGACGCGCGAAGGGTTGCCGGTTGTGCGGCGTGTCGAACGGCCAATCCCCGCAGACCTCCCCCTGCCGGCGCTCTGGTTCGAGTATTGTGCCGGGCCAGTCCTGTGGGAGGTGCTGTCGGATCGTCAGCGAACGTTGGACACCAGGCTCACTCTGGTCGAAGCGCTGGCACAAACGTTGAGCCGCCGTCACACGCGCGCGGTGGAGTTGAACGAACCGCTCCTGGTTCACGAGCATGGACACATCAAACACTTCTTTGCGCAGGGCGAGCGCCTCCTTGCCTTCGATCTGGAACATGGCTACCGGCCGGGCTACCCGGTGATCAGAGCGGTGGCCCGGGAATTGTCCGGGATTGCCTGCTCGCTGGTGCGCGCCGACCAGTCCGTGGCGGATCAACTCCTCCAAACCTTGGTGGCTGGCTACGCGAACCGGGCGTTGTTGGAAAAATCCCTGGCCGAAGCCACGCACGGCGGCGGGTGGGTGGGGGCACTGCGGCGCTCGTTCGAAGGCAGACGCATCTCCGCTCAACGCAAGGCGCGCGTCATGAAGCGGCTGCAGGAGTTCCTGCCTCGCGAGCCAGATCGCACTTGAGTCACCCGGGTGCTGGGGACACTCGCACCCGGATGAGGTCAGCCTCGAACCGGGCTATCCACATTCGGCTCAGCCCGAAAACGGCGTCGTTCCAGAAACAGATTGTAGGCGGCAATGGTCGCCGGAAAAAGATTGGAAAGAATCCCGACTGAATCGTTCTTGTCGCTGAAGGTAAAGTAACTCAGCAGCAGCACGCTGCCGCTGAGCGACATGTACCAGAACAGCCGGGGCAGGTGCGAACGGCGCACGCGATGCGAGGCAATCACCTGCACCAGCCAGCGGCCGGCAAAGAGCAGGACGCCGGTGTAGCCAATCAGTTTCCACGGTGTGACCGTACAAACGTGACTTAACAATTTGAATTGAAACAAGGCAGTATTCATTTTTTCTCCTCCATGCGAACAAGCGGCAGCTTGCGGCTCAGCAGCCAGGCGACGCCGATGAGATCGTAGATTCCCGCCACCGCCCGCGACCAATTGTCGTACTTGGATGCGCCGGCCCGGCGCGTGCGATGATGCACGGGCAGTTCCACCACGCGCAGGCCCGCCTGCTTGAACATGGCGGGCAAATACCGGTGCATGCCCCGGAACGGCACCAACAATTCAACCGCCTCGCGCCGGAACACTTTTTGCGAGCAACCCGTGTCACGCACGCCGTCATTCAGGAAGAACCGGCGAATCCGGTTGGCGACCCGGGAGGCCGCCTTGCGATTCCAAGTATCGTGGCGATTGGCGCGATAACCGCAGACCACGTCAGCCTGGCCCTTGTTGAATTCCGCCAGCAACAATCGAAAGTTGAACGGATCATTCTGGCCATCGCCGTCCATCAAACCGCACACGTCCCCGGTGCAGGCGCGCAGTCCGTGATAGATCGCGGCGCTTTGCCCCACGTTGCGCTCAAAATGAAGCCGGCGGATTCCCGGGACTTGCAGCATTTGCTGCCACGTCGCGTCCGAGCTGCCGTCATCCACGGCAATGATTTCCGAATCAGGAAGCACGGCGCGCAGTTCTTCCAGCACAAAGCGGACGTTCTCCGCTTCATTGTAGAATGGGACCACCACGGAAAAAGTCCGGGCGACGGGTGCGCTTGCAGGGGTCACCAACCGAGAAGTGCCAGAACTGGTCTGGCCGTGCTCTAAAGCAGCACGTGTGTTTTGGCGGGCAACGTTCATTTGGCCTGAGTCATCAAATCGCGGCTTGATCGAATCCTCGGCAACTCCCAAGTAGCTCCCGGCGCCAGACGACATCCAAGTTCCGCCGCCGTCTTCGGCGAGGCCTCGTCGAACACCCGGACCTTGAGCACCTGCTCGGTGTCGCCCTGGTTTTCGACTTTCAGACTTCCCTGGGCAGCATTGCCACGAAAGCTCAACTCCACTTCCCCCCGGTACGGCATTCGCGGGCGCGCCAGTTCAAAATCTTGTGACTCGATCCGGAGCGGCCCCAGCAACATCACCACAGGCTCATGAATCGAGGGCCACGGATGATTCCCCACCACCCGGATCCACGGCTCGCCGGTTTCCGGCCACCTCAAGACCTCGCGCAAGATGCCCTCGTTCGGGCCTAGCGCCGCTTCCAGCTTCGCAAAGTCACAGATCGCAACCCAGGCGGCGTCCTCGCCGCGTAACAACTCTGCGGCGCGCTCAATCGAAACGGTCGGACGAACGTGGCCCAAAAAGAATTGGACCGCAAACGGGCTGTCCACGTAAGTCACCGGCGCGTCCGCGCCGAGACGTTCCGCGATCAACCGCGCCGCCTGCCGCGCGGCCAGCGACTCCTGCACCGCCTGGCTCTGCCCCAGCAGGAAATGCGCATGGACGACGACCCCCACCAGGTAAATGCCGATCAGTGCAGTCGCGCTTTGGAAGATCCGACGCCGGCTCCAAGGCAGGGTGAGGTCCGCCAGTTCGCGCCCGGCCAGGAGCGCCGCAAAAGGAATCAATGGCACGATCAACCGGCCGCGATGATGACCGGCACAGCAGAAGACAATCAGACCCGCAACAAATGCGCAGGCCAGGAACCGCTCGAAGCGGCGAAGAGTGGCATCGGCGTCCGGTCGTTTCCAAACCCGCCAGAACGCAACCAGAGACAGCAAACTCCACGGCGCAAAGGTCACCAAGAAATCCAGCGGCGGCAAGAATGCCTCCCAAGGCGAAAAGCCATCCGCCTGGCCCACCGCATGTCCCACGAGCTCGCGTCCGATCATTTTATCAATGAGCGGCTGCCCCAACTGTCCGTAAGCCAGCGCGAACCAGCTTCCAGTGAGCACGAGGAACACCAGCAATCCGGCAAAGTGATTTCCGCGGAGCGGCAGGGGCAAACCGGAGCGCCTTTCCCAAAGGACCGCCAGCAAGCCCGCCGCGCCCAAAATGACCGCCAGGGGGCCTTTGGCCAGCGTGCCGACGGCAGCCGCCAGCCAGAACCAGGTCCAGCCCGATCCCCGTATCCAAGCGCGGAAGGCCGCCAGCGCGGCCAGGATTGACAGGAGCGCCAGCACCCCATCGTATCGCGCCGTTGCCAACTGGCTGCAGCCTGCCGGTGAAACGCAATAGGCGAACGCGGCGAAAAAACCGGCGCGCCATCCCCACCATTTCCGCCCGGCCGCCAGGAGAACCAAAGCGGTTGCGCAAAGCGAAATCGCGGCCGGGACATGAAGCGCGAAATGGCTGGCGCGGCCAACCACCAAGGTGACAGCCGCTGCGCACCAGGTCAGCAAGGGCGGTTTCGATGCAATCTCGCCCGTGGAATCCTTCTGGACGATCCAGTTGCCATTCTGCACGGCGTCCAAGACATAAGCGCCCACCCGCGCATCGTGCCGGGTGAACCGCGGATACCCGGTCGCGCGAATCAGAAAAGCCGCCAGCAATGCCAGCACGATCAACATTGCGGCAAGGCGCCAACTGGCTTTGTCAGACCGGTCCGTTCCGGATAATGGCGGAACCGCCGTAGAATCAATCTTGTTCAATCAGGACTCCCGAAATCCCCCCAAGTCGGTCTGAATTGATCGCCACCGGTTGCCGCGGAGAACCCGCGCGTCCAGTCGGCCGTTCCGTCAAACTTCCCGTGACAGTTCTCTGATTCGGCTGCGGTTGCCTCACTGAATCACGGGAATTGAAACCACTCCGGCCACCACGACTCGCCGCGGAGTCTCATGACCACCAAAAGTATCACTGGTGCGATGACTCCGCGCGCCAGCCGTCTGGCCTCGATCCGCAAAAACTTCATGTCCACTGCCACGGACCGCGGGGAGTGATAGGCACTCAACCGCGGCCAGAAGCGGGGCGTCCGGCGGCAATAATCGCGGAACACCTCGCCGAAGCGGCTCTCCAGAAACTTTTCCTCGGCCGGCACCACGAACCGCCAGTAATAGAAAAACGCCACCAAGAGCGCGGCGCCAAAGGTCAGACTCTTGAGGAAGAACGCAATGGAAAGCGCGAAACACATGCTGCCGACGTAGAGCGGATTGCGGCAGACCGAATACGGCCCGTCCACCTGCAACACGTCATTCTTGCGTCCCCCAATGAACAGCGTCGCCCAGATCCGGATGCCCGCGTAGGCGAGAAAAGACAACCAGCCGAAAATGTTCAACACCTGGCCGCTGATGGCGTCCTCCCTGACCAACGGCGGGCTGGTGAGAACCACCAACACAATCGGGGTCATCAGCAGTGCTCCAACCAGACCCCGATGGCGGAAAATACCCACCCGGCGAATGGCGGCTGGCTGGAGCAGCGCCCCGGAATCTTTCGAGTCTCCGTCAGAAGTTGTTTTAGATGTCATGGACTCAGGTCGGAATTGCCACCAGGCTGGTTCAGTTGTCGTTCCCGTAGTTTGCATTGGTCAAGTGGCAATCGGCCATCACATTATTCCTAAAACTGCCCCAGCCGGATGACGCTGAGGTGATGCCAAAATGACAATCCTGTCATTTTGCCGGATCGCGGGCAGAGGAGTGAAGGCATTGACAATGGTCTCGCCGTTGCTTGAAAGTCGGTGGTTGACTTATGCGAGTATTGATCGTCGAAGACGAGAAAAAGATGGCTTCGTTTGTCCGGAAGGCCCTCCAGGCGGAGGGCTTCTCCGCCGACGTGGTGGCAAGTGGCGACGACGCGCTCGCGGCGACCTCGGCCACGGTGTTCGATGTCATCATTCTCGACATCATGTTGCCCGGGCGCGATGGTCTGAGCGTACTGCGTCAGTTGCGGGAACGCAGCATCCCGACCCCGGTGTTGCTGTTGACCGCGCGCGGGGACGTGGGTGAGCGGGTCGAAGGATTGAACGCCGGGGCGGATGATTACCTGCCCAAACCTTTCGTGCTCGCCGAACTGATCGCCCGGGTGCGGGCCTTGGGCCGGCGGGCCGGCGAAAGCCAACCAGTCCTTTTGCGACTCGGCGACCTGACGGTGGATACCATCACCCGGATCGTGAAACGCGGTGACCGCGTCATTGACCTCGCGCCGCGCGAGTATCGTTTGCTGGAGTTCCTGCTGCGCTCACGGGGACGGGTCTGCAGCCGCATGGCCATCGTGGAAAAGGTCTGGGACTACGACTTTGACCCCGGCACCAACCTCGTGGACGTTTACGTCATGCGTCTGCGGGAGAAGCTCGAGCGCGAAACGGACTCCAAGCTTCTGCATACGGTGCGTGGGGTGGGCTACGTGATGAAGGAATCGCCATGACGATTCGCACCCGGCTCGGTTGGTGGTTTGCCGCCTTGCTGACGGCGGCGATGGTGGTCGTTGTGGGGATGTCCTATTACGAACTGGTCGCGGAGGTGGATACACCGGAGGGTGCCAACGAGCCCCTCTGGTGGCGATTGGGCGAAATCGTCCTGCGCTCGGCGATTCCGCTTTCGCTGCTGGGCTTTGGTGCCTGGTGGCTGCTCCGGCGCTCGCTCCTCCCCATCACGACCCTCACCGAGAAGGCCGAGCGCATCAACATCCACAATCTCTCCGAGCGATTGCCCCGATCCGGCAGCGGCGATGAACTCGACCGGCTCACCGAGGTCTTCAACGCCATGATGACCCGGCTCGACCATTCCTTCCGCGGCATCCGCGACTTCACCCTGAGTGCCTCGCACGAGCTCAAGACGCCGCTGGCGGTGTTGCACGGTGAGATCGAAACTGCGATGAACGACCCGGCCACGACGCCGGCGCAGCGCGAGGCTTACGGCAGTCAGCTCGATGAGATTCAACGGCTGACCAAGATCGTGGATGGACTGACCCTGCTTGCCAAAGCGGACGCGGGCAAGCTGAACCTCGTGCAGGCGCCGCTGCCGTTGGATGAACTGGTGCGGGACAGTTTTGCCGACGCGCAAATCCTCGCGCAGTCCGGGCAGATTGCCGTGACGCTCGACGTTTGCGAGGCGGTGGTGGTGCGCGGAGACCGCCATCGGCTCCGGCAGTTGTTGCTGAACCTCACGGACAACGCCATCAAATACAATCGCCCCCAAGGACGGGTGGCGTTTGCGCTGAAGCGCAACGGTGACACGGCCGAGTTCACCATCACCAACACCGGTCCGGGGATTCCGGCCGCGCTGTTGCCGCACCTGTTCGAGCGATTCCGTCGCGGCGATTCGTCTCACAACCAGCAGGTCGAAGGCAGTGGGCTGGGTCTGAGCATCGCGCAGTGGATTGTCAATGCGCACGGCGGGGAGATCCAGATTTCCTCCGAGCCAGGGGCACTCACCACCGTGAGTGTCAGGTTGCCGCTCCAAGGGGATTGAAATTGACCTCAGCGCTTCGCAGACGCGAGCCGGCGTTCCAGCGTGTGCAGTCCGGCGACGATAAAGGCCTCCTGATGGCGGGAGAGTTTATCCCTGCTCTCCGGCTCTCTCTGCCCCAGTTCTTCCGACACACCGGGAGGAAATCCCAAGTCGAGCCGGTAATGTCGTCCCTGCGCTCCGACACCACCCACCAAAATCTCGTTGCCCTCGATCCAGCCCGGCATCGGCTCGCCCACGCGCTTCACGTAAGCGTAGCCGGGATCGTCGGCTCTCAGCCGGAACACGTCGCGCCCGAAAGCTTGGTGCGGGGTGTCCAGCCCCACCAAACCCACAATGCTGGGCAGAATATCCAGATGTCCCACGGTCTGGTGGCGCACCTCGTGTTTGCCGCCAAACAAGGCCGGCCCGTAAAACAACAGGGGCACATGCATGTGCAACAGGTCCACTTCCGTCAGGCTCGGCGGAATGCCAAAGCCGTGATCACCGACAAAGACAAACAAGGTGTCGTCGAACCATTCCTGCTTGCGCGCTGAACCCATAAACTGTCCCAAAGCCCAATCCGCATAATGCACACCGTTGATCCGTTTGTTTTGATCACCGCCGCTCGTGATGGTCTCCAAGCCCTCAACTTTGGGCAGGTCGAAGGGCGCGTGATTCGACAACGTCAGGATGATGCCAAAGAACCGCTTCTTCTTGGCTGCCAGATCGGAAAACTCCTCGACCGCGCGATTGAAAACGTCGAAGTCGCACGGCCCCCAGTCCTTGTCCACGAAGGTCGGATTCTTGAAATCATCCCGCCCGATGAACCGTTGCACGCCTTGGTGCCGGTAGAATCCCTCCTTGTTGTCCCAGGAGAAGAGGCCGTTGTAGAGAAACAGGGTTTCAAACCCATTCTCGCTGAAAATTCGCGGCAACGTCCTGAACGGCTGTTCGCCAGCCGAGCCTTTGGCCGGCCGGTCGTAGTCAGGGAGATTGGGAAACGAGCACAACGTCGCAAACACACCCTGGGCTGTGTGCGTGCTGACGGAGAACGCACGGTCGAACAAAATCCCTTCGCGCGCGAGCGCGTCAAAATGGGGCGTCGCGCCGAATTGCGCGCCCACGGCGCCGTTGAACCGGGCGGTGAAACTCTCCATGAGCACCAGCACCACGTTGCGCGGACGCTTGACCAGCGCGTCGTTCGGAGGCGATACCCGAAGTAGTGGATATTTGTCCGGTTCGATCAATTTCTCCCCCGGCAGCAAAACGATTTCCCGGACGAGCCGGGTCGCCTCCTCCAGGGGCATGCGCCGTTTCCACTGCCGGGCCGACTTCAAGCCCGACGAGGAACTGCGCATCGCATCCATCAAACTCCACAGTCCATTTCCCGCCATCTGGTTGGCGTAGGTGTTACCGGAGAAGTAGGCGTCCCCCCAGCGCAGGGGTGTGCTTTGAAACCCGCCCCGGATGCAAATGACCGACGTGGCAATCAGCATCACCGTCGCACTGGCGCGTCCCAACAGTCCCGCGCCGATGGGTCGAGGTTGAAACTGTTGCCGCTGCACCCAGAAGAACACCGCCCACACCACCAGACAAACGAGCGTCCAGCGCACCACGGGATAGCCGTGCCACACCATGCCAAGGACGATGACGTTGTGCTCCGCCTTGGTGCTGAAGTACTCGTAGGCCAGCGGTCCGAGGCGCATTTGGAATTCCTTGTAAAACTCCACCTCCGCAATCAGGGCAAATATTCCCGCCAACGACAACAAACCAAACAAGCCAAACGCCAACCGGCGTTCCCAGCGTCGCGGTGAGTCCCGCCAGATTCGCCATAAGCCAAAGGGCAACGTCAGCCAGGCGGCGATGGCCGCATCAAAGCGCAATCCGCGCACGACCGCTTGCCCCACGAGCCACCAGGTGGCGTCACCGTGATGCGACCATGTCGCCACGATCAACAACACCCGCAGCAATTGGAACATCACGACCCAGGCCAGCCAGAACCACAGGGCGGGGATTAGCGCTTTGGCGACTGCCGCGAGGAATGAGTTTCCGGCAGGAGTCTCAGCCCTGTCAGGTTTGGTTTGATCCCCATCCGATGTGGGGTTGGTCGTTTGCGCCGCAGGAAGTTTATACACTATAGGCTGAAAGGTTGGACTCCAAACATGACGACCACGGTGACTCCACAATTACAAATCCGTCATTCTTTACGCGGTCGTCCAAGCTGGCGACAAGCAGGCAGTTCAGGGCTGGCTTGTAATACCCGGACTCGCTTTCAGCCGTTCAATGACGGCGAGTGTCTTCTCCACGTTGAGCGACATCGGCAGCGATTCAGCCGTCTGCCGGGCCGACACCCCGGCCCTGGCACGAACGGCGGGGTCAAGGAAGAACTCGATGGCTGCGGCGAGCGCAGGAATGTCCGCCGGGTCTTCCACCACCTGCCCGTTCTCGCCAGGCCGGACGATTTCGGACGCGCCGTTGATCCGCGAAGTGACCACTGGCAGTCCGCAGGCCATCGCCTCCAGACAGGTGTTGCTGAACGGCTCATAAATGGCCGGATGCACCAGAATGTCGCTGCGGTTGTAAACTTCCTCCATGCGTCCTGCAGTGCCCAGAAACCGCAACCGCTCCTCCACGCCAAGTTCTGCGGCCAATCGCTGATACCTCGAGGGCTTCCCCTTGCCCGCCACCTCCAGCCGGACCCAAGGCGGCAGCCGCACCAGTGCGCGAACCGCAAACTCCAGACCCTTGCGCTCGAAGCCCGATCCCGCGAATAGCAACACGACCTCGCCCCCCGCCGGTCGCGGGCCAGCCGGCTTGAAGCGATCACAGTCCGTACCGTTGTGAATCACGTGAATCCGTTCCGCCGGGAATGCGTAATGCCGGATAATTTCCTCCTTGCCCCGATGCGAATTGGCAATGATGACGCGGGTGTTCCGTGGCGAATACGACTGCTTTTCGATCCACAACAGCACCCAATGCAGTGGATTCAGCCAAAACAGTTCCCGCCCCACCCCCCTGCGATGACACCGCCGCTGGATCAACCACTCACGATGGCAGCCGCCGCCCGCGCGGCAAATGTCCTGCCGGATCGTGCGTTCGATGCTCAATACCAGATCGCAATCGGCCCGCTCGACGGCGCGCCGGCAGTTTAACGCAAAGGACCAGGTCCGCACAAAGGACGGTCCTGGTATCACTGGCACGCGGAACAGCGAAACTCCGCTCTCGTCCGCCCCGGAATCCCACCGCGCGGCGAGCACGTGGACTTGATGCCCTCGTGCCAGCAATTGGGCGATCAGGCCGTTGGTGTAGCGTTCCGAGCCGCCGCCAGATGCGAGGAAATTGTTTTTAATGATGCCGAATCGCACTTGAGACAAAACAGGGAATATTCGCCATTGCCTGGCGGTTGTCATTTCACGGCATCAGCGACGGAACTGCTCTGCACCTTGCCCCGTTGCCCGATGACGCGCGCCGGCACACCCGCCGCCACAGAGCCCGGTGGTATGGACTTGGTGACCACCGCTCCGGCACCGATGACCGAGCCGCGGCCGATACGAACACCATCCATTACGCGCACACCGGCGCCGATCCAAACGTCGTCCTCGACCACAATGCCAAGCCGGGATTCAGCCTGCTGCCAGATTGGTTTGTTCACGTCGTCGAATTGGTGATTCGCCGGAATGAAAACGCAGTGTGCGGCGATCCGCACATCGTTGCCGACGGTAAGACCACCATGTCCGTAGAGCACACAGAACGGATTTACGGTGCAGCGCGCGCCCACGCGGATGTCTCCGCCGTAAGTCATCAACATCACGTAGTCATGAATCTGACTGCCCGGCCCGATGCTGACTGAGCCGCCACCCACGATGCGGATGGTGCTCCGCGTCCAAACTCGTGCCAGCCAATCCACGTGGATCGGCCGGCCGAGGAACCGCAAGCGAACCCATAAACCGCGCATCAGGTGTTTAGGCGCCATGACCGCGACCATCATGGGAGCAAACGGTCAGCCTCGCAATCCCGGTTTGGCATTCGCTCGCAGCGGCCAGGCGGCTTGCGCGATTGTTGCGGAGGAAGCGCGTGGGCGGACGCCCAACCGGAAATTTCCTGATTTCCAACCTGGGCTTAGCAATTCTGAAGACGGTTGCGGCGGTGTGGCGGAAAACAAACTTGAGTTAAGGCAGTATTCCGGGCGATTTTGACGTGAGATGAGCAAGCTCTCTAAGGCCTGGCGTGGATTCTTTGAACACAAATTCATCCGCGGAGCCGCGCCGAAGTCGCTCAACCGCTGGCAACAGGCGTTTTGCGAATGGAATGGTCAGCGCCTCGGCCTCACGCAGGAAGAGAGCCGCCGCCGCTTCGAGGATTCTTGGGCCGCCCTGCGAGGCGGCCACTCGGGAAACTCCTTTCGGCTCTTCTGCGATTTGACCCAACACATCCATCAAGTTTTTTGCAGCCACGATCCCACGGAGGTGTTCGAGGCCTATCAAATGCACGCCCGCCTGCATGGCTTGCGCCAGTTGAGCATTCGCGTTCCGGAGTGGCCCGGCTATCTGCCGGAACTCCAGCCGCTCTTTGACAAGGACAAGCCGCTCATTCTCGACTTCGGCTGCGGCATGGCGCAAATCCCGATCACGCTTGCGATGTATCTCAAGACGCTGGGCCGCTCGCCCCAACTCTTTCTGGCAGACATCCCCACGTTCCGCTTGGACTTTCTGAAATGGTTCTGCCAGCAACAAGGCTTGCCGGCCAGATTCGCCTCCTGCACGGCCGAACAACCGATCCCGTCGTTGCCATCGTGCAGCCTGCTGATCGCCAGCGAAGTATTCGAGCACCTGCACGAACCGCTTGCGTATCTGGAGGCATTTGACGCCGTCCTCCAGCCGGGTGGATTCCTGTTTGCCAACCTTGAGAATCACGATCCTGATTACCTGCATGTGTCGCTCAACCTCGCGCCAGTCCGCCGGCGTTTGAAAGAGCTCGGCTACCGGGAATTGCGCCATCGCTCGCTCTATCAAAAGCCCTGAACGGCTGACCGGCATTGCGGGCTGAATTCCATTGCCGTCCAATGGTAACCGAGAACTGAATCAACAAGCATGCCACCCGCCAATTCACCGATCTTCCAGCCGGCGGACAAGCCGTTGACCGAAGTCGGCGATTGCTTCTCAATTGGCTCGTGGCGGTGGGAAGTAGAACCGCGGTGGACCGGCTCTGAATTCAGGGCGTGGCTGGCTTCTCCGGAGAAACTGCTGCTGCCGCCGGCAGAAATCATTGAACGCATTCCCCCCAGCCCGAGCACACGTGTTTCACGGATTCAACTCCGCGAGCATCCCTGTCCCCTGATTATCAAGTACTCCACGCCCCGCGGTGTCCGGCACTACGTAAAGGACTGGTTTCGTCCTTCGCGTGCGCGCCGCGCGTTCAGGCTGGCCCGCGAACTGGAGCGAGTGGGCATCGCTACCGCCCGACACTTGGCAGCCGGCGAAAAGCGGTTCGGCCTGCATCTTGCCGCCACCTGTCTGATCATGGAGGAAGTGACCGGTTTTCGTTCGTGGTATGATCATGAACGTCTGACTCTGGACGGAGACTACCGCGTGCCCGTCTTCCGCGCGTTTGCCCGGATGTTGGCTGCGCTGCACAACGCCGATTACACCCACGCCGATCCCGTCCGCACCAATTTCATGATCCGCCTCCGTTCGCCGTCCCGTGCGGAAATGGTGTTGATTGATCTCGACGGTGTTCAGCCCTGCGAGCGTGTTTCCTTGTCGGAGGCGTTGGCGGACTTGCGCCACGCCCTCGCGCGCAACCCCGTCACCATTCGCGAGCATCATTGGTTTCTGGTGGAGTATTGCCGGGCACGGACTCCACAACTGTCACCGCGTGAACTTCGCCGGGAACTCCTGCCCAAACCCTGGGTCCGGCAAGGCGGACAGCGACTGGACGAATTGGTCATTGAGTCACACTGCGGTTTGCGTTGGTGGGTGCGGCAGTCATTGGTGAATGCACCCGCCAAGGCGATCATGGATTCGCCGGACGAATTCCTGACGCGCGGACGAGTGCTGAAACCGAGTCGCAGTTCTGCCGTCAGCGCGCAAGACGGCCTGGTGTTGAAACGCTACAACTTCCGGAAATGGCGCAACCTTTTCAAAGACCTCGTCCGTGGCTCGAAGGCCCGCCGGTGCTTTTTCCGCGCGATGCATCTTGAACTGGCCGGGATTCCGACCGCCCGTGTGCAGGCTTTTGCGGAACAAAAGTGTTGCGGCATCCCGCTGCGCAGTTACCTGCTCATGGAGGAAATTCCCCAAGCGACGGGCTTGTTCGAGTGGAGGGGCGACAAGCGCCGCGCGATTCAATCACTCGCCCGGTTGATTGCCCGGCTTCACGATGCCGGCTTCACGCACCGGGACTTGAAGGAAGGCAACATCCTTTTCGATGGGGGCGGCAGCCCCAGCTTCGTGGATTTGGACGGAATCCATTACGTCCGGCGCGTCAAAGATGCGCAGGCGGCAGCCGACCTCGCCCGTCTGGCGCAGGCGGCCGAGCGAAATCGCCGGAGCAACCGCTCCGACTTTGCCCGCTTCCTGAAAGCCTACTGCCGGAGGCGGCGCTGCGGCGACTGGCGACACTGGTGGCGGCAAATCGCCCAAGTCCGGGCTTGAGCTTGAGCGGCAACAACCAAGGCAGCTTTGAAAATTCTTCACCTCCTCAGCGACTGGAAATTGACGGGGCCCTCTGAGCCCGTGGTGACACTGTGCGGACAACTTCAAAGCCGGGGACATGACGTCACCCTCGCCTATCGCAAGCCGCCCCTTGCCGCCCCGAAAAGCGTTGCGGCTCTGGTCGCGGCAACCGGCGTCAAGGGTACGGATCAATTCCGGCTCAACCACCACTTTTCATTGACTGACAACCCGGTGGACGTCTTCCAGCTCAAGCGGTTCATCCGGCAGGAGAACTTCCAAATCATCAATACCAACCTCTCGCACGATCACATTCTCGGTGCGCTGGCCGCGCGCTGGTCGGGCACACGAGCACTGGTGGTGCGCACCGATCACCAGCGGGACTCCTTCAAGCCCAACCCTCTCAGCCGGCTGCTCCTGCGGAAACTCTCGGACGGCGTCCTCACCTTCTCGGAGCAGGCGCAGGCGAAGTTGATCCAGGATTTCGGCATCAGCGCCGACCGCATCGCTCGCATCAATCCGGCGCTCGACACCACGACATTTCATCCGGGCGCCGGCAATCGCGCCTTCCGCGCCGAGTTGGGCTTCACCGATTCAGACGTCGTCGTGGGTGTCGTTGCCCGCTTTCAGAAGTACCGCAAGATGGAAACGTTTTTCGAGGCCATGCGACTCGTGCTCAAACAGAATCCCCGGGTCAAGGCCATGCTCGTCGGCCGCAGCAGTCAGATGGAGGAAACCATCCTCCGCCCGATTCACGAGATGGGCCTGGCTCAGAACGTCGTGCTGGCCGGCTACCTGACTGATCGCTATCTCGATGGCCTGGCCAGCATGGACATTTTTGTGTTCATGATCGCTGGCTCGGACGGCACGGCCCGCGCCATGCGCGAAGCCCTGGCGATGGGCATTCCGGTGATCGCCAACAAAACCGGCATGTTGCCGGAGTTCATTGATGACGGCCAAAGCGGGTTTCTTTTCAACGACAATCCGCAGGAACTTGCGCAGAGGATTCTCACCTTGGCCGCCGATCAGGCCTTGCGTAAGAGAATGGGCGACACCGCCGCTGCGCGGGCCAGGGAGGATTTCTCGCTGGAACGCCACGTTTCGGGCGTCGAAAAGTTCTACGAAGAATTGTTGCGCCGCAGGTCCGCGTGAGGAAGCGGCGATTCGCACGTCCGGCTCGCTTTTTCGCCCGGCGCATCTGCTTGAACTGGAGAAACGAATTCCTTATGAATGAACGCGATGCGCGACCGATTGGAACTCCGGATGCCGAAGTGGCCGTTTTTTCTGGGCGACGCTTTCCTTCTGGGAATGGCGTTTTTCATCTATTGGGAGAGCAAATACCCGCTGGGCCGTTGGGAAATCACCGCCTGCGGAGTGTGCGTAATTCTGGGGGCCGCATTCGGGATCATGCCCTACCTGCTGGAATATCGCGCCCTGCTCAAGCGGATCGAGGCCAGCACACTGGAATCCGTCACCGAGAAGATTCAGAAGCTTGAAACCGTGGCGGCTCAGATCAGCAGCGCCACCAATCACTGGCAATCGGCTCAGGATCAGGCGGACAAAACCGCCGCCCTTGCGCGGGAAATCTCCGAACGCATGGCCGCCGAGGTCCGCGATTTCAGCGAGTTCATGGAGAAGCTCAACCAGGGCGAGAAAACCAACCTCCGCCTCGAAGTCGAGAAACTGAAGCGCGCGGAAGGGGATTGGTTGAACGTGCTGGTGCATACGCTGGACCACGTCTATGCGCTCTACCATGCCGCTGAACGCTCAGGCCAGACCAGTTTGATCGGCCAGCTCACCCAGTTCCAAAACGCCTGTCGCGACGCGGCGCGCCGGGTGGGCTTGGTGCCTCTGGTCGCCAGCCCGGATGAGCCTTTCGATGGCAAACGCCACCAACTCGCCGAAGGCAAGACGCCACCCGAGGGCGCCGTCGTGGCCGAAACGCTCGCCACCGGCTACACTTTCCAAGGAAGATTCATCCGGCCGATTCTGGTCCGCGCGGAGGCCAACGGCGCGCCAGAAAAGAGCGAGGGAGAATCTCCCGCACCGGATACCAATCAAAGCCAGTTGCCGCTCGAATCCAAGGCCGACGCGACGGCGTGAGGCCGAGAACCGCTTCGATTTTTGGCGGCGTCCCAATTGGGATTGGGGACCTGAATTGCCGGCCCATCCGGCAACCCAAAGGATCCAAACACCCAAATACCCAAGTTCCCATGGAATCACCCACCTCGATCAGGGCAATCACCCCTTGGGTATTTGGGTCCTATGGTCCTTGGGCATTTCACTCCCCTGCCCGAACCGTCATGCGCGGTGACAAAAAGTGCAACCAGGCTTCCGTCACCCGCCTTCCGTAAATCCGTTCCAGAGACAACCGGTAAAGCCTCAACTGCGGCTCGTAGTGCTTCGCCCTGGCCGGCACTGCTTCGGCGTTGATTTCATCCGTCTTGAAATCCACCAGCCAAAGCTCGTGCGGACGCAACACCACGAGATCGGCCACGCCTTGCACCACCACGAATTCCTCCCGCAAACCGGTTGAATCCTCGCCCGTAACGGCGGCCAGTTCCGCTGGCGTGAACCGCGCGGTGAACGCCTGTTCACGCCGCACCCCGCCGACCTCGGCCCGGATGCGCCCGCCCAGATCGGACTGCCAGAAAGCGATCATCGCTGCCCAATCCAGCGCCGCCACTTCCTCCGGCTTCATCCGGCCTGTCCGCACCAATGTCTCCGCTTGAGCTTTCAAATCACCCACGCTGAAAGTGTGGTATAAATCCATGAATTGCAGAAAGAGATGGTGGGCGCTGCCGCGTTCAATGGCGGAGAGCTTGCCAGTTTCGGCCGCATGTTTCATCCGCTTCATCACGCGCATGGTCCGCGCTTCAAACATTCGCCGCGCTTCCTCCTCCTCGTCCCCGACGGCCCGGCGACGAATCGCCGAGACCGAACTCTTGGCCACGGTTTGCGCCGCGGGCGTGAAGGGATATGTCCACGCCAGCCGGTCCTTCAAATGCTCGATCAACCGCGGAAGGTCCTGGTCGCCTTGGCCGGCTGGCGTCCCCTTCGAGGTTGCGGCTGGCGCTTCCTCGGCGAACACCGCGTCATTTTCATCGTAGAGTCGCCAACTCAGAAGGCCGTTTCGGCCGCGCAGTTCGTCCGGCCAGTCGGCCTCGGCCGTTGCCCGCGGCAGCCACTGCAAAAACCAGTCCAACTGGCTCCGCGCACTCGCCAGCTCCGCGGTGCTGATGGGTTGCGGCGCGTTGCCCGGCCAGCGCACGTTGCCCGTCTTGCGATTCGAAGTTCCAGTGAGGATCAGCCGGTCGCGCGCCCGCGTCATGGCCACGTACAGCAGCCGCAATTCCTCGCCGCGCAGCTCGAGCCGTTCGCGGCGCCGGGCCAACCAATACGGCAGACTGGCATAGCTTCCCGGCGGTTCCGGTGGCGTTATTTTCGGGCAAAGCCCGTGACGTTCACTCAACAGCACCGATTCGTTCAGGTCACGCTCGTTGAAGCGCGTGCCCAGACACGCCAGCACCACCACGGGAAACTCCAACCCCTTGCTTCTGTGAACGCTCATCAGTTGCACCGCGTCCCCGGCCGGCGCCGGCGCAGGTTGCAGATCCAGCTCCTCCTCCTCCTGCGCCTCGACGAACCGCAGGAAGCGATACAAACCCTGGCGCTGATACGGATCGAACTGCCGCGCCAGATCGAGCAGACGCCGCACGTTGCGCAGGCGCTCCTCACCACGCGCGCCCGCCAGCAGCATGGCCTCAAAATGCGTCTCCGCGAGCGCCGTCTCCAGGCAATGCGAAAGCGAAGTTTGGCGGATGAGCTCCCGCCACTGGTTGAACTGGGTGACAAACAAATCCACCTTGCGGAAAAGAGCGGATGAGCCGGTTTGCGTCTGGCTTGCGGCGTTCTCTCCCTCCCCCACGAGGGGGAGGCCATTCGGTTGCGGCGCTGAACCTTTGGTGGAACACGCGCCACGCAACACGTCCTCCCGCCATCGGGCCATCGCCGTCCAGAACGGTTTCGCGGAATTGCTGGCGCGAATTTCCGCCAACTCGTCAACGGACAACCCCACCAGCGGCGAGCGCAACACCGCCGCCAGGGGCACGTCCTGCAATGGATTGTCCAGCAACCGCAGCAGGTTCAACAAATCGGACACTTCAAGGCTCTCGAAGAATCCGTCGCGGCCCGCCATCAAAGGCACGCCGGCCCGGCTGAATTCCATCGCGAACGCTTCCGCCCGGCCTGACGGGGATCGCAACAAGACCGCCATGTCACTCCACTTGACCGCGCGAAAAGCCTTTTGCTGCCTGTCCCAGACCTGTTGGCCGCCCAGCTTCAACTCGCGCAGCAGCCGCGCCACCAGCCGCGCCTCACGCTCGGTCGCCAGCAGATCGGGCCCAACTTTTCCTGCCTCCGCCTCGCCCTCTTGAGAGTCGGCGTCGTTCTCTTCCCCGGCTCTGGCGATAAGATGAAACTCCACTCGCGGAGCGTCCCCGGCATTCACCGCCAGTTCACTCCGCTTGTCCGGCGCGCCAAATTCCAACGCCTCGTAAGTCACGCCGCCGACTTCCGGTCGCATCAAGGCGGCGAAGAATGGGTTCACGAACTCCAACAATGCCTGGTGGCTGCGGAAGTTTTCCGTCAGCGGAACGCGCCGACCATCGGCATCTGGTCGCGACCAGCGTGCATCGTAAGTGCCAAAGATTTTTGGATTCGCGAGCCGGAAGCGATAGATGCTCTGCTTCACGTCTCCCACCATGAATCGGTTGGCGTCCTCGCCGCTTCGACTCAGCGCGGTGAGAATGGCGTCCTGGGCGGCATTGATGTCTTGATACTCATCCACGAAAATCTGGCTCAACCGCGCGCGCCATTCGCCGGCAATGGCCGGCTCGCGCAGCAGGCGCAGGGCGCATTGCTCGAGGTCGGCAAAATCCACCCCCGCCACTTCGCGCTTGGCGGCGGTGAAGCGCGCCGTGAACTCGCGCGTCAGCGCCAGGAGCGCCAGCAGGTGCGGCCGCGCCCAATCCCAGTCTTGCGCCAGCGGATCTTTCCCCGGCTCGTCCGGCAACAACGACGCAAGAAACGTCGCACCCTCGAAGAAGTCCTCGAGCGGCTCGCGCACCTTCCCTTTCGTGCCACGCGGCCAGTTGTGGGATTGATCAGCAGCTTGAACCGCCCGCAAGACTGCGATGGCATCGCTGAGTTGAGGTGACGAGGGGCACTGGCGGAGTGCCTCGTGACAAAGCCGCGCGGCCGGCGCCTGGCCCGAGAAGGAAGCGATGGAGTCAAGGAACTCCTCGCGCCACTCGGCCACACCCTCCAGAAACCATTGCCGCCATTCCTCCGGCTCGGACTTTTCAAAGCGCCCTTGTTGCTCGTCCAGCCAGCCCGCCGGATTGGCCAGGGATTGCGAATGCCTGTGGAGTTTCAGAATCAGCTTGCGGATGCGGTCGTCCCCTCCCTGCCCGACGGTGCGCACCAGCGCCTGAACGGCCTGCGCCGCGGCATCTTCGCGCGTGTAATATTCCTCCATCAGCTCGTCCAGCGCCTGACGGGCGAGCGGGCGGGTCTGCGCTTCGTCCAGCACGCTGAACTGCGGGTCCAGCCCCAGTTCGTGGAAATGTTCCCGCGCCAGTTGCAGGCAGAAACTGTGCAGCGTGCTGATGCGGGCCGTGTCGAGCAAAGCGAGTTGTTGCGCCAGGTGCTCGTTCGCAGGGTCGCCGGCCCGCAACCGCTGCAATTCCTCCCGCATCCGCGCCCGCATCTCCGCCGCGGCGGCCTCGGTAAACGTCACCATCAAGAGGTTCTCGAATGAGACGCGTTCCTCGACCACGAAGCGCAGACACCTCGACACCAGTGTATGCGTTTTGCCCGTGCCCGCGCCGGCGACCACGAGCAGATTGCCGCGTCCGGTGATGGCAGCCTGTTGTTGCGGAGTGAAATCGCTCATGGGGTCTTGGGCAGCCGCAGGCTTCGGTAAGGTTGCGTCCACGGATCAAAACGGCAGACCGCGCGGAAATCACAGCGCTCACACGCCGTCTCCTGGCCGATGCGGAACGGCGACACCGCCGCCTCTCCGGCGAAAATGCGCCGGCCATGGTCACGCAGATGGTCCTCAATCTTCTCGCAGAGACTCTCGAACTCGGTTCGCGGCAGGGCTTCATTGCCGCGGGTGGCCAGGCTGCCGTCCCTTTTGCGGGCATACCTGAACTGGTCGCCCTTGGACGCGCCGCGCGTGTCGAGCAGAGGCAAGACGTCCGCCAGGAAACGACCGCTGTGCTGGTAGGTCGCCCGTCGTTCCACCGCGTCGGAACCCACAACCTCCGACCTCGTCGAGGCAGACGACGCGGCTCCGCCGTTGAGGGGCACATAAAACACGCCGACCGGCGACACCTTCTTGGCGCCAAAGAATTTCTCCGGCTCGCTCAGATGCCGCAAGACCCCGAGGTAGGAAAGCAGTTGCAACTCCAGCCCGTGATGCAGCTTCGTGGGGTTCAATTTCCGCGCGCTGGACTTGTAATCCATCACCACGGCCAGCGCGGTGTCGTCATCGGCCCGGTGCAAGTCCACCCGGTCAATGCGTCCGCGGAGACATAGTGACCGTCCCTCCGGCAGTTCCAGCCGCCAAGCGGGCAGGCCTTCCGCTTCCAGCCCGAAGCCAAGCTCGGCGAGCGCCGGGTCGAACTCGTATTGCCCCATCCACTCGATCAACGCTTCCACCAGGTCGCCCAGTCGCTCAATCAGCACGCCGCCCATGAACCGCGCGGCGCCGTCGGCCTCGAACTTCCCGTGCTCGAATTGCGCCAGCAAATCGTAGGCGAGGTTGGTGACCATCACCCGCGCCTCCACCACGCCCAGGTGTCGCCACAAACGGCCCGTGGCCCGGACCCGCTCGTGGAACTGGCGCAAGACTTCGTGCTGGAAGCTGCCCTGGTCGCGCGCATCAAACCGAAACTCCTTGCGCTCCTCGAGCCGCAACCCGCGCGCGGCGAAATACTTGAACGGGCACGCGGCGAAATCCTCGAGGCCGCTGACGGAAGTTTGCAGTCCCTGGCCGTAAAGTCGGCCGGCGACGGGCGCTGACAGACGCTGTACCTCGGCTGCAGCCGTGAAGTCACGCCACTTTTGCACCAGCGGCACAAACGCGGGCAACTCGCCGAGTTGGCGAAGCGGCGTCACCACCTCTTCGCCCGGTCCTCGACCACCTTCGCCTTCACCGGCCGACGAAGCGGGGCCAAGGGGCACGGCCAGAGCGCGCAGGACCGGCGCTTCCAACTCGCGGAGGTGTTCGGCTTCCCGCCAATCCCCGACCCCGCTGAACTTTTCCTCCACCACTCCGCTGATTCGCCGGATGTGCCCCAGCAACGGCGACGGGTTCAAGGGCTGGCCATCCAGATTGTGCGTGGCGTGCGTGAGCACAAGCCGTTCGCTGGCGCGGGTGCAGGCGATGTAACCAAAATAGCGCTCGTGACCGAGACGTTGAAGTTGTGTCGGACCAAGATAAACATTTTCGCTCTCCAGCACCCGGCGGTCGGTGTCCGTGAGCAGCGTGCCCGCCGCGGGTGGCGCGGGGAAGACGCCTTCGTTCATGCCGAGCACGAGCGCGAGCTTCAAGTCCGGATTGCGGGAACGGTCAATCGCGCCGATCAAGACCTGATCCAAGGCGGGCGGCACGACGCCGATGGTTAGGTTGGCCAACCCGGCTTCGAGAATCGGCAGCCAGTCGCGCAGGGACAACGACTCGCGGGCAAAGGCCAGCGCCAGGTTCTCCAGCCAATCGTTCATCTGTTCCCACACTGTGGAATGAACCTCCGACCCGGCGGTTTCGTTCCAGTGCTCGAGGGCTTGCTCGACGCGAAGCTGACTCCACAGCTTGCGCATCGCTTCGGCGAGTTGCGGCCCGGTGAGCGGCGCGGCGGCCTGTTGCGCCAGGTCGGCGAAAGGCGGGACGATCCGCTGGCGCAACCGCTCGGCGCGTTCGGCCAGCGACTCGTTCGCTGGCATCGTGATCGGCTGCCGCCAGAAATTGCCCTGCCAGCCGAATTGAAGCGCCACGTTCTCCAGCCAGTCCAGGTCGTGCTCGGGACTCGGGACAAGCCCGCTCTTGAGCGCGCCGAACCAGTCGTCGTGCCGCCAGCCGAAGGCCACCGTGCGCACGGCGAAGCGTGTGAGTTCCGCCAGCGGGTGGTGGGAAACCGACTCACGCCGGTCGAGGAAGAATGGCAGACCGAAACGCTGAAACACTCTGGCCAGCGTGGCGTGGCAGGTTTCCAGAGAACGCACGATCACCGCACAATCCCGGAAGCGATGGCCCGTGCGGACGAAGCGCAGAATCTCGCGCGCGGCGAACACGGCCTCGGCCTCCGGGTTGGCGCAAGCCACCAGCTGGATGCCGTGAGGCGTGAGGCATGGGGTGTGAGGCGTGAATGGACGATCCCACTGGCGTTCCAGGTGGCCCAACGAGGGATTGCCGGCAAAGCGGCTCTTGGCCGCGACCCGCTTCAAGACTTCAGTAACAACTTCAACGCTCGGCAGCGATTCCAACCGCGCGCGGCACTTGGAAAAAGTCTGGCCCACGACGGACCAAGTCGAGAGCCAGGACGTGTCTTCCGCGCGCTCGGGATCGAGACAGAACGCCAGCGTTGCCCGCTCACAGAACGGCATCAGCGCCGCCAGTAGATCGAGTTCCTGCGGGGTCATTTCCGCGAAGCCATCCAGCCAGAAGCCGGAGATTTTCAACCCAGCGGTTTCCTTTCTTGCCTCGTCGCGCAGCGCTTCGGTTGCCACGTCCAGCAGGTGATTCGCGTCCTGAACCCCGTGCTGCTTGAGCCAGTCGCCGTAGGCGCGCAGCAGCAGGGCGAGGTCGTGCAGCTTGTCGGTGAGCCGCGGCGAGGAGACAGAAGCTCCGGCCAGCTTTTCAAGGCGCGATGGGGTCAGGTGATGGCGTTGGAATTCGCGGAGCAGCAGGCTGAGTTCCTGGGCAAAACCGGTGAGCCGGGCCGAGGCACGGAATACTTTCAACTCGCCCTGCCGCTGAATCAACAACGCGCGCAGCACCATGACGCGTCCCTCCTCGCTCATGGCCTCCGGCGGGGTGACGCCCAGCGCATCGAGAACGAATTGCGCCAGCCGTTCAAAGGAGAGAATGTTCAAGCGCGTGTAGCCTTGAAGAGCAGGGTCGGCCAGCAACTGCCGTTCGAGTTGAAAGGTGGCCTGCTTGGGGGCGAGCAAAACTGACGGCGGTCCCTCGGGCGATGCGATCAGGTCAGCGCAGATCTCCGCCAGGCAGCGGAAAGTTTTCCCGCTGCCGGCGGGGCCGAGAAGGAAGCGCGCTTGCACGGAATCCTTTTAACCACGCCGCCGACGCCAGACAAAGAAACAAAATGCTTTCTTTTCGAAGGTCGGACAGTCTTTGTCCAAGGCTTGGGTTATCCTTCCACGGATTTGCCCGGCTGTGGCTGGATGATCTTGATTTTGGGATGGCGGGCGCGGATTTGTTCCTCGAACCAGCGGCGGGAGTCTTCGTTGCCGTGGCCCAACAGTATCACCCGCGGGGAAACCCGGCTCACGAAGTCCAAGAGTTCCTCGCGGTTGGCGTGGGCGGTGAGGTCGAATTCCTGGACATCGCAGCGGCGGGTCACACGCCCGGCGCCGGCGCTGAAGATGAATTCCTCACCGGGCTTGGCCGCTTTCAGCCGGCCGCCGGGGGTGTCGGGATCAGCGTAGCCGACGAAAAAGATGGACTGGCGTTCATCCCCCATCATGCGGACGGCCAGATCATGGGCGGCGGTGTTTTCACTCATCATGCCGGCCGTCAGGACGAAAAGATGTCCGCCGGTCAGCTTCATCTTTTCCGCCTGGCCCTGATCCAGCACGATGAGGTTCAAGGCTTCGTGGAGTTGGAGATTGGTGTGCTGCCGGTGGGCGCGGTGCGCTTCGAGGTCGTAGATTTCGGTGAAGACACGGCCGAGTCCGCCGATGTAAACGGGCTGTGGCCTGAGCTTGCCGGCGCGCATGAGCAGGGCGAGCAGGGCGAGGATCTCCTGGGTGCGCCCCAGCGCGAACGAGGGGATGAGCACGCTGCCTTTCCGCTTGAGCGCGCGCTGGATGGCGGCGGCGAGGCGTTCAACTTCCGACTCGCGCGAGAAACCCTTGGGCACGACCCGGTTGCCGCGGGTGGTTTCCATGATGAGCACGTCCGCCCTCACATCCTCGAAGCGAGCCGCGCGCAGGATGGTTTGATCATGAAAGCAGACGTCGCCAGTATAGAAGAGGGTTTCCTTCCTCCCGCGCACCATGATGCCCGCCGAGCCGAGGGTGTGACCGGCATCGTAAAACTCGAGCGTGGGTGAGGGAAAGCCCGCGCGCGTCTTTTGGTGAGCTGCCCATTCGACTTCGCGGTTGTAGCGGAAGCCTTGGAAAATCGGCGCGAGCTCATCCAGTTCATGATGCGAGTAGAGGGGGTATTCCCGGATGCCCAATTCGTCCCGCTGACGAACCATGACGTTGACCGAGTTGTGAAGGACGCGTTCCACGAGGAAATAACTCAGCTCGGACATCAGCACATGCGCTTTGGGGAAATACCGCAGCGCGACGGGCAGCGTACCCACATGGTCATGGTGGCAATGCGAAATGGCAATGGCATCAAGGTCCTCGTCCTTGACGGCGCCAAACAACGGCAGACCCGCGCGCCCATCGCGTTTGGGGTGCATTCCCGAGTCCAGCAACAGGCGATGGCCTTCGAGTTCCACGAACCACGCACTGGCGCCGATGTCGGTGTCCGGGTTCAGGTTGATGATGCGCATGGCTAAACAAGTGGTGAGTGTCGAAAGCCCAATCGTGCCGTCACCGGCGGACGCACAACGGAGCGGTTCGCCGGTTTCGTGTACGCGGCCTATTTTGCCTCCGGCAGACCACCGGCCAGGACTTTGGCGGTGACGGCGGCCATGAAGGACTGGGGGTCGCTGTATTCCTTGAAGCCCGCGGGCAGGTCAAACCGGCCGCTCTCCGGCCGGGTCAGCTTGATGTCTTTGTAACGGTTGATGACCGTTCCATCGCCTTGCTTGATCAGGACCTGGACGGGGAAGTCTTTCAAGTCGGTTGCGAACCAGACCGTGAGTTCCTCCTTCACGCCATTCGGGGAAGTGAGGGTGACATCGCTCTTGGCACAGGCATGGCCGTCGAGGGTCTCTTTGCCAGCGGATCGTCTTTGCAACCTGGGCTCACCGGCGGCGGCTTTGGGAAGCGGCACGGTGAGGCAGGCTTCCAATCTCGGGTAAACCACATAGATGGACTGACGGTCGGGCCGGATCAGCATGACGACCTGGTCGAGGCCCATCTGTTTGAGCTGGTCAGCAATCCCCGGCGGCAGGTCCTTGTTCTTCATCCGGGCGGCGTCAATCTCGATGCGGGTTTTATTTTCGAGAAAGGCGAAATTCATGGTCGCGCTGAGGGATTCCTTCTGGTCCTTGTCGAACATCCGGACCTCGGATCGGGCGGTGAAGCCGGTGTGAGGGCCAAAAAGCCTGGCCATGGTGGCAAAGTCCGCGCCCAGGGAGCCGCCGCCGCCCAGATTGAAGCTGGGCAGTTGGGCTTGTCCGGGCAAGATGGCAGACAGAAGGAAAGTGAGGGCGGCGATTACGGCTTGGAAGGTGTGTTTCATAACGGACCTATGCCCGGGAAAGGTACTGACGAGTCGCGAATTCACCAGCCAAATCGTGCGAATTAGCAGGACCTCTGGCCGTCACCGGCACAAAACCAAGTTTGACGATCCGCCGCGCTGTGTTAGGCTACTGGCGGATTTATGAGTGCGAGAAAACTGGGTAGCATCGGTTCTTTACAACAAAACGTCACAGTCGAAGCGCGGCAAGCCCGCCTGACTCTCTCCCCCGACGCAGTGGTCATCCACAAGAACGGCATCGAATTTCGCAGCGAAATCGGCTTTGCCCGCTGGGTGGAAATGACCGTGAGCCTGCAATCACCACACGACGGCGGCCGCGTGCATTGCACGGGCGTGGTGGTGGATTGCTCGGGCAGCAAGCACACGGGTTATCACGTCTCGATGGTTTTCACCGGCCTCTCCAAACAGGCCGAAGCGCGCTTGAGCCTGATGGCGCGTCCGCCGTTGAATTGAGTTAAGGTCGCGGGGGCGATCAAGTCTTTGACCGGCCGGCCCCGATCCTGGGCCGGCTTTTTCCGTTCCTGCTCCGCGCTCCCGGATGGCAATGCCCGCGCAAGATTTCCGCTTTGGCCGTTGCCGGGGTCTTGTTAGCCTCCGCGCATGGAATTGTTCAACAAGATCTTGAAGACCGCGGTGGACGGTGGCGCGTCGGATGTTCATCTGAAGATCGGCACGCCGGTAGTTTACCGCATCAATCGCGAACTCATCGCCATCGAGTGCCCCTTCCCCACCGAGGAGTGGATGAACAAGGTCGTGGAGCAAATCACGCCGTTGCACTTGCGCAAGCGGCGCGATGACGACCGGGAGATTGATTTTTCCTATTTCGTGCCGGGCATCGGCCGCTTCCGCACCAATCTGTTTCAGCAACGCGGTCAGTGGTGCCTGGCCATGCGTTACGTCAAGACGCATGTGCCCAGCTTTCAGGAACTGGGCCTGCTGGATCAGGTCAAACGCATTGCCGAATCGCCCCGCGGCATCGTGCTGGTGTGCGGCTCGACCGGTTGCGGCAAGTCCACGACGCTGGCGGCAATGATCGAGCACATCAACGCCAATTACAAAAAGCACATCATCACGCTGGAAGACCCCATTGAGTACGTGTTCGAGGACAACCAATCCGTGATCGAGCAGCGGGAGGTGGGTCTGGACACGCTTTCCTTCCACGCCGCGTTGGTGCATATCCTGCGCCAGGACCCGGACATCATCATGATCGGGGAAATGCGCGATGACATCAGTTTCAGCGCGGCGATGAGCGCGGCGGACACGGGACACCTGGTGCTCTCGACATTGCACACCACCAACGCGGCACAGTCGGTCAGCCGCATCCTGGACTTCTTCGATGCCAACGAGCGCGAGCAGATCCGGCGGCAACTGGCGGGCACCTTGCAGGCGGTCATCTGCCAGCGCATGGTGCCCACCATCGCGGGGGCCATGACCCCGGCCCTGGAGATCATGATCAACACTCCCACCGTCAAGAAGCTGATGGAGGAGAACCGGCTGGATAAACTGCCGGCAGCCATCGAAACCGGCGGAGACGACGGGATGATCAACTTCAATCAGGCGCTCTTCAATCTCGTCAAAGAGGGCAAGGTGACGGAAAAGGAAGCGCTGGCCAAGGCGAGCAATCCGCAGGCGCTCGAGATGAATTTCAAGGGCATCTTCCTCGACGAAGGCCGCCGGATTCTCAGTTGATCGTTCGGGCGCGTCGCGGCCGCTCAGTCGTGCGGTGCGACGTAGAATTCCTCACGATCGAGGCTCTGCACGATCATGTCCACGGTACGTTCGATGGCGCCCAGGTTCTGGCGAACAACTTTGAGGGCGTTGCGACCGAGTTGCTCCCGGCGCGCCTCGTCGGCCAGCAATTGCGCCAATGCGGCCTCGAGTTCAGCGGCATCGCGCACCTGAACGGCTCCGTCCTGGGCCACAAAATTCGCCGCCACCTCGGCGAAGTTCTGCATGTTTGGACCGAACACCATTGCCTTGCCCAGCGCGCCCGGCTCGATGGGATTCTGCCCGCCTTCGGCGGTGAGGCTCTTTCCCACGAAAATCACCGTGGCATGCTCGTAGAAAAACCTCAACTCACCGGTGGTGTTGACCAGCAGACATTCCACCTCGCCCGCCGCTCGCTGGGTATGGGCGGTAATCTCGCTTCGGTAGGCAAAGCGCAGGCCGCGCTCGCTCAGTTCGCGCCCCACCTCGCGGCTGCGCTCGAAGTGTCGCGGCACCAGCACCAGAAAGAGGTCGGGAAAGCGTTGTCGCAAACGCGGGAAGATCTCCGCCAGCAGCGCCTCCTCACCGGCGTGCGTGCTGCCGGCAACCAACACGGGCACTCCAGGCTTGACGCCCAACTGCCGCAACATCGCGGGCACGTCCAACAGCCGGCGCTCGTCGAGTTTGGCCGCGTCGAACTTCAAACTTCCGACCACCTGGATGGCCTCGGGGCGGCACCCCAGTTCACGCAACCGCGCGGCGTCAGTTTCGCTTTGTGCGCCCACCCCGGCAAACGCGGCAAACAACCGGCGGAACAGGAAGCCAAATCTTTTGTAACCCCGATAGGACCGCTCGGACAGGCGGGCGTTGACAAGGAACAGCGGGATGCGGAGGTTGCGCGCCCGCCAGATGAAGTTGGGCCAGATTTCCGCCTCCACCAGGACGATGGCGCCCGGCTTGATCGAGGCCAGCGCCCGGGCGACGTATTTCTTCCGGTCAATCGGGTAGTAAATCTTGCTGATGTGGTTCGGCAGCTTCTTCTTCAACTCCCCCATGCCGGTGGTGGTGGTGGTGGAAACGACGAGTTTGGCGTTGGGCAGGCGCGGTTCCAGGGCGCGGATGAGCTGGGTGCAAAGATTCACCTCGCCCACGCTGACGGCGTGCAGCCAGATGACCTGACGATTCGTGAGAGCCTGCTTGAGTTTGGTGTCGTAAATGCCAAACCGCTGGAGAAATCCGTCCATCCAGTTGCCTCGCCGCGACATCCGCATGAAGTAATACGGCATCGTCACCACGAAGCAGATGATGAACAAAATGTTGTAAAGGGTCCGCACGGCGGGTGTTAATCCCAAGTCTGGGTGAAGTCTTCCCCAAACCCGTCCCGGGCGCAAAGCAAATGTTGCGCGATTGTTGCGCGATCTTCACTTCGCGCACGGAGGGTGCTTGCACTGGCTGATCGCCACGCCAACAACGCGCGTCGGCTTGAGGCGCGATTCAAGTATGATCCGGCGGTTGCGGGCATGATAACGGCAATCCACCGAACGGCCGGCCAGATTGATCACAGCATCTGCGCCTTCGAGTTCCCGTGCCCAGTCACCGAGCGTTTCTCCATCCCAAGCCGTCTCCCGCACTCCATCTGCCCTCGGTTTCGGCGTGCGGGTCAAGATTACGACGTCACATCCGGAGGGCTGGAAGTGCTTGGCGATAGCCTGACCCAGGACGCCAGAGCCACCGGCAAGGATGATGAGTCTCGTGTTCATGGCATTTCAAAGAAAGCGGAGTGCCGATGCCTGGCAGTGGAACACGCTTTCCCACGACAGCGCCCGGCAAAGCAGTAACGATTGCGGGCAATCCAACGATAAAAAGTCCGGCTGAGTCCGCGAAAACCCGGCGCTGCAAGCAGCGCGCCCACCGGCCACAACCACCACACGGTTCGCAACAGCCAGGCCCATGCGTCAACCCCGGCCAGCACCCGGCCGTCCGCAAGTTGCAGTTGCATCTCCTCGTGCAACGCGGCTTCGCTCAATCCGAGTCGGGCAGCCGCCCCGGGCGTTTGCAGTGGCGTCCACACGAAGCCGCGCGCTTCAAACAGCCGGCCCACGCACCAACGGCCGCGCACGCAGAGCGCACAGGTGGCATCGAAGAATATCCAGCCCTTTCGTGTCGCATTATCTGTAATGTCAGTATCCACAGAAATTGTGTTTCAAAAAAATTTCCTCCTGGTTCATTCCTCCCCCATGCCCAGCAGCTTGCGGACTTTATCGCCGGCTTTCACGAACTTCGTCAATGCACTGGTGGGCCACTGGCGGATTTGGGCGTACCACGCCGAGGTCATCGCGAAAAAATCCGCGAGTTCACGGAGCTTCTGCTCGGTGTATTCGTCGGTTTCCTTGTCCTTTTCCGCCTGGGCCACGCACTCTCGCAACATGGCTATCGTGGGGTCAATTTCCCGCTTCTTGCGCTCGTCGAGGACCACGCGGAACATTTCCCATACGTCTTTCATGCTCTCGAAATGATCCCGCTTGTCGCCCAGCACATGCACCAGCCTCACAATGCCCCACGCCTGCAATTCCTTGAGGCTGTTGCTCACGTTGGACCGGGCCACGTCGAGGGTGTCGGCGATGTCTTCCGCGTTGAGCGGCTTGGGCGAGAGATAAAGGAGGGCGTGGATTTGCGCCACGGTGCGGTTGATGCCCCAGCGGGTGCCCATCTCACCCCAGTGCAGGATGAACTGTTGTTGAACTGGACTCAACTTGGGCATGTTTCGTGCATTTCTGTTTATTCAGAAAATACAATCAAAGCGCGAGCTGTCAACCCCAGATTTTGGGGCGGGTTGCGTTGAACCGCCCCGGGCCAACACCCCCCAATCAAATTGCCAGTTCGCGTTTTACCTCCATGAATTTCTCGATGGCAAAGGCCAGGTCTTCCCGGGTGTGCGCGGCGGAAATCTGCGTCCGGATGCGGGCCTTGCCCTGCGGCACCACCGGGTAGCTGAAGGCGATCACATAAACCCCCTTCTCCAGCATCTGGTTGGCGAACTTCACCGCCAGCGCCGCGTCGCCGAACATGATGGGCACGATGGGGTGTTCACCCGACAAAAGGTTGAAGCCGGCCCGGGTCATGCCTTCCCGGAAGTAACGGGTGTTGGCTTCGAGCCGGTCGCGCAACTCGGTGGAGCGCGTCAGTATCTCCAATGATTTCAAGGTACCGGCCACGATGCTCGGAGCAAGCGTGTTTGAAAAAAGGTAGGGCCGGGACCGCTGGCGCAGGAACTCGATAATTTCCCTGCGTCCGCTGGTGTAACCGCCGCTGGCGCCGCCCAGCGCCTTGCCCATCGTGCCGGTCAAAATGTCCACGCGGGTCATCACGCCACAGTGCTCATGCGTGCCGCGACCATGCCGGCCCATGAAGCCGACCGCATGTGAATCGTCCACCATCACCAGCGCGTCGTATTTTTCCGCGAGGTCGCAGATGCCGGGCAGGTTCGCCACGTAGCCGTCCATGGAGAACACGCCATCCGTGGCGATCATTTTGAAGCGGGCCTTCTTCGCGTCAGCCTCCTGGAGTTTGACCTCCAGGTCGGCCAGATCGTTGTTCTTGTAACGGTAGCGCTGCGCTTTGCAAAGGCGGATGCCGTCAATGATCGAGGCGTGGTTCAGTTCGTCGGAGATGATCGCGTCTTCCGGTCCAAGCAGCGTTTCAAACAAGCCGCCGTTGGCGTCGAAACAGGACGAATAGAGGATGGTGTCTTCCGTGCCGAGGAACCCGGTGAGCTGGTGTTCCAGTTCCTTGTGCTGCGCCTGAGTGCCGCAGATGAACCGCACGCTGGCCAGGCCGTAACCCCATTGTTCGAGCCCGGCCCGCGCGGCCTCGCGCACCTCGGGATGTTGAGCCAGGCCGAGGTAATTGTTGGCGCACAGGTTGAGCACCGGTTCGCCGCCGGCCACGCGCACGCGCGAATTCTGCGGGGTGGTGATGACGCGCTCGGATTTGTAAAGGCCGGCGGCCTGGATGTCCGCCAGTTGTTTCCGCAGGTGTTCACTGAACAAACGGTTCATGGCTTGGGTGGGTGGTTGAGGAGCTCGGGCGGAATTTCCGGCGACCGGCCAAGCGGCGGGCGTGAGAATTGTTCCCCATACTTGGTGAAGCCCGGCACGAACCCCCCGTGGCTGAGAAAGAATCTTCCATCCTCGACACCCATGAAACGATCAAGGCGATCCTGCCGTCCGGTAGGGTCGTGACTGAAACCGGCGGTGGTCAGCTCCCGCCAATCCCCGTCCGGCGTGCGAATCCATTGGTTGCCGAAAAGGGCCTTGCGTCGCAGGTGACCGGTGCTGCCCCAGAAGTTTTCGCTGAAGCTGTGCAGGCCGCGCAGCCAGCCGCCCTCCTTCGGCGCTTGCCAGGAAGAGATCAGCATCCATTCCCGTTTGTCCGGATGAAAATAGTAACCGGAAAAGCTGGTGAAGGTCTGGTTGGTCGGCTGCGCGGTGACGATGAACTTTTGGGTCTCGCCGGTTTTCCACAGGTATTTCAGGTGGCTGTGGCCGCCGGTGCCTTCGTTGCCGAAGTCGCCGGTGTAAACGCCCTCGCCTTTGCCCATGAGTCGGACGCGGTTCTCGTCGGCGACTTGGTTGCGATCCACCGCCTCGTTGCCGCTGTCCCAGACGCTGAAGATGATCCGCCGCTCCGTGAGACTGTTGACCTGCATGCCGAAGTAACCGCGATGCCAGCCGCACGCCATGTAAAATGTCGCGACCGGGTCGTCCACCGCCGTCACCTCACAATAGAACGCCGCCACGTCTGTCTCCTTCGGAACGGGATAAAACAAATGCACCGAGGCGGCGTTGCGGCGCTCCTTGAGGTTGAAATGCGCGTCAGCCAGCGCGGGCCCGTCCAGCCACAGCGCCTCGAGATCGCCAAACGGTCTGCCGCGGTCGTTCAAGGATTCGAGCGTGAAGCGGTGATAGCCGGTTTCCTTGAGGTGGAACGTGCCAAAGTCGGCGATGACCGGTGAATCCCCGTCACCACTCACGCTCGTCTCGCGCGACTGGCCGTCCACGGTCAATCTGAGTTTCGACTCCGCATCGGCCGGCAGCTTGAGCACCAGTCGCGCGGTGAGCTCGCCGGCCCGCTTGAATTCACCGAACCAGACTACTTTGATGCCGGGATCGTTCCAGCGGGTCACGCCGCTGCGTTGCGACACGCGCGCACCCTCGGCGTTTGGTTCGAGATACGCGGTGAAAGCCGGCACGCGAAGTTCGGCGGCAACGGACCACTCGGCCAGCGCCACGACGACCGCCGCAGCAAAGAGTCGTTGGCAACCTTTGGTATGCATCAGTTTTTCCAGTTCAAGATCACCTTGCCGGACATGCCGGATTTCATGACTTCGAAGCCCTTCTCAAACTCCGAATAATGGTAGCGGTGCGTGATGACCGGTTTGATGTCGAGTCCGCTTTGCAGCATGACGGTCATCTTGTACCAGGTTTCATACATTTCACGACCATAAATGCCCTTCAACGTGAGCATGTTGAAGATCACCTTGTTCCAATCAATCGAAAGGCTCTGGGGTGGGATGCCGAGCAGGGCGATTTTGCCGCCGTGAGCCATGTTGTCCACCATAGTCCCCAAGGCCTGGGCGCTGCCGGACATTTCCAGACCAACGTCGAATCCCTCGGACATGCCGAGTTCCTGCTGGGTTTTCTTCAGATCGCCGTTCTTCGCGACGTTCACGACCCGCGTCGCGCCCATCTGCCGCGCCAAATCCAGCCGGAAATCGTTCACGTCCGTGATGACCACGAATCTCGCCCCAGCGTGTTTGGCGATGGCCACCGCCATGATGCCAATCGGTCCGGCGCCGGTGATCAACACGTCCTCCCCCAGCACGGAAAACGACAAGGCCGTATGCACGGCGTTGCCAAAGGGATCAAAAATGGAAGCCACGTCCGGATCAATGCCCGGCGCGTGATGCCAGACATTCGTCATTGGCAGCGACAGGTACTCGGCAAAGGCCCCGGGGCGGTTCACCCCAATGCCCTTGGTGTCGGCACACAGATGCCTCCGGCCGGCCATGCAATTGCGGCAGCGGCCGCAAACCACGTGGCCCTCGCCACTGACGATGTCGCCGGGCCGGAAATCCACCACGTTCGCGCCGACCTCGACGATTTCGCCAACGAACTCATGGCCGACGACCATGGGCACCGGAATGGTTTTTTGCGCCCATTCATCCCACTTGTAGATATGGAGGTCCGTGCCGCAAATGCCGGTGCGGTCCACCCGGATCAACACGTCGTTGATGCCGATGGTGGGTTCGGGAACCTCCTCCAGCCAGATTCCCGGCGTGGCGTGCTTTTTGACGAGTGCCTTCATTTTGTTTCACTTTCCATTTCGCCCCGTCCCGCCGCCGTGGGTGAAATCCGCGCGGCAAAGGGGTTGCCAAAGTGGCCCGCTGATTCCATGATTTCCAAGATGCTGGAATCAGCTTGCGGTATAGTAGAATCGGGATTCCACTATGCAAGACAATTTTCCTGTATAGCGAACAATGCTTATGAAAGCCACGAAACCGGCGCAGTCCGGAGAATCCGCTCCCGCCGCGGAAGCGGTCGAACCCATCAACCGTCATCTGGGCGCGCGGGTCAAACAACTCCGGGCCGAGCGGGATTGGTCGCTGGAAGCCCTGGCGGCCGCCAGCGGCGTGAGCCGTTCGATGTTGAGCCAGATCGAGCGGGAGCAGGCCAATCCCACTTTGGCGGTCACCCAGCGCATCGCCCGCGCTTTCAGCATGAGCCTGGGTGACCTTGTGGAAACGCCCGGAGTAACAAGTTCGGTCACGGTCATTCGGGCCGACGACCGGGCCTATCATTATCGCTCGGACAAACACTGCCGCATACGGACTCTTTCCCCGCTCAATCTGGAAAAGGACGTGGAGTTCTATGAAGTTCAGCTACAGGCCGGAGGTGCGTTGCGCAGCGCGCCGCACTTTGCCGGCACGCGCGAGTTCCTCACCGTGGAGAGCGGACAGGTGCGGGTGGAATCCGGTGGCGACGCGGAGGATCTTGCGCCGGGCGACTCCGCCAGTTACCGCGCGGATGTCCCTCACGCCATTCTGAATACGGGCAAGACTGTGGCGACCATTTTCCTGGTGGACATTTACCGCTGAGGCAACTTGGGCTTTTTGGACAATGATTTGAGAACGTCTTTGTGGGTCCTGACCTACGCAGCCTCCCGGGCTGCTTTATGGTCGGACACAGGCTGTTGGCTTTGGTCGAAGTCCGAAACCCGAAATCCGAACAGCAAGGGCACGTGTGGACGGGCAAGCAATTTGAATTTCGGAATTCTTACCATCCTCGGATTTCGGGTTTCGGACTTTCACTCAACCGCTCATGTGGTTGAATCGAATGGCCTTGGGCGGTCATGGGCCGGCGGTTTCAAACCTCGAATAACAGGGTTGAATTTGCGTCCATATCAGGCAGATTGCTTCTCATTCCGGCTCGTCGAAAGACGCGTCGTGCTGCGAGGCAGTTTGTTTTGTCAAAGTCAAACCGTTATCCGAACTGTGTCTATGAAGTATTCTGAAATGAGCAGCTCAAGCCTGAACCCGCTCCGCGGCTTGGTGGCCGCCGGCGTTTTATTGCTCGCGTGCTGGATTACCCCGCTGCCGGCCCAGCCCATTTCGGTTGCCAACCCTTCCTTCGAGTCCCAAATCGTCAACCCCTTCCCCTTTCCCGTGGATTTCCGGGTGGACAACTGGCAAAAACCGCCCAAGCCGGATTACTTCACCGACAGCCCCCAGTTGACTTGGGATCAAACGGTCGGCCTGTTCATCAACCCGCCCATCGGCGATCCGAATCGTTATTTGAATCTGGATGGAAACCAGGCCGCCTACGTGTTGTCTCTCCCGCAGGCTGGTCTGTTCCAGGACAACCAGTCGCTGGACTGGAACAGCACCGTTGGCGGTTTGAACGCGACCTACGAGGTCGGCTACGCGTACCAGTTCACGTTGAGGGTTTTCGGCAAACAAATGGTCGAGGATTTCTCCAGCTTGCAACTGAGTCTGTTCTACCGGGACGGCGCCGACCTGGTCACGATCGGCACCCCCACCACGATTGTGTTCAACACCACCACCTTCGACCCCGCCGGACCGTTCAACCTGATTGATTACTCGGTAACGACTCCCTTCGTGCAGGCCAGCGATCCCTGGGCCGGACAGAACATCGGCCTGCGCATCGAATCCGTCCTGGGCACGGGTCAAGGTTACTGGGATATTGACAATGTCCGGTTGACGGCGGTCGTTCCCGAGCCAGGCGTGTTCAGCCTGTTGGCGCTGGGCTTCGGCGGATTGTTGTTCGCGGGATGGCGTCACCGCCAGTCATGAACTTTCCCGGTTGCAACTCCCGCTTCTCAAACCTGCGAATGGCGGCCGCTGCGGCCCTGGTTGCGACCGGAGAGTTCCTGTGGGGCAGTTCGATCTTCGTTCCCAATCACTCCTTTGAGTTGCCAACGACGACATTTGTCAGCATCGCCATAGACTCGTGGCAAAAAACGCCCAAGCCCGATTGGTATGAGGAGACCGGCGGCTTCCTCTGGACCCAGCTCACTGGCGCGTTCAAGAACTCGCCTCCGACCAGCCCGGATTTCATTGTCAACTGTGATGGCAACCAAGCCGTCTGGCTCTTCGCCGTGCCGGAAGCGGGCTTGTTCCAAGACTACGACTCGGTGGACCAGGACGATCCCGAACCCAGCCACGCGTTCGACGCGCGATTTGAAGCCGGCAAGTCCTACCACCTTACCGTCGGTGTCATCGCGACCGGCGGAGCCATGCAACAGGGAGCGACCCTCGAACTCGGTTTGTATTACCGTGACGCGGCCAGCAACCGGGTCACCGTGGCCGCCACCACGGTGACCAACCTGACCGGCGTCTTCAGCAACAACACCCGCTTTGTGGATTGTGTCGTGAATGCCCGGACGGTGCGCTCCAACGATCCTTGGGTCGGTCAGCACATTGGCATCCTGTTCCTCTCCACCGTCAGCACCAATCTGCAGGGCGGTTACTGGGACTTGGACAATGTCCGTCTGCTGGAAGGACCGGCCTTGCTGAACCCGGTCCGGACGGCGGAGGCGCTGCGCTTTGAGCTGCTGGGAGAAGTGGGCGCGGAATTTGAAATTCTCACCTCCACCAACGCCGCCTTGCCCCTTTCCGAATGGACGCGGCTGGCCACACTGCGCAACGAAACGGGCATCACACCGTTTGTTGACACGGACACGAACTTCGACCAGCGTTTCTACCAGGCCCGGCAATTGCCATAGGCCCGCACCATGAACCACCGACCGGCAAACCCGCGCCACTTATCCGGCGGCTCTCAGGCGTTCACCCTGACGGAACTGCTCGTGGTGATCGCCATCATCGCGATCCTCGCGGCGTTGCTGTTACCGGCGATGGCCTCCGCCCGCGAAAAAGGGCGGCGCACCGTCTGCATCTCCAATGCCCGGCAGATCGCCTTGGGACTTCAGATTTACGTCCAGGATCATGATGGCCGGATTCCTTACGGGCCCAAGGCGCCGCCCTTCACCAGTCCGGCAAACTTTTATCCTTCGACCGGCGCTCCGACGAGCCTGCTCTCGTTGCAAAACGGCGCCCCGGTGGGTCTGGGTTTGATGCTCCAGCATCACCTGTCCGCCCAACCGCGGGTGCTGTTCTGTCCCAGCTCGGATCAACCGCTCGATACCGAGGCGGAACTGGCCAAAGTCGGCTTCACTCAGTCCCAAGGCAGTTACTATTACCGTCACGGCGGCAACACCAACCTGTTCGATTCCGCCGGCAGCGGCGACCTGACGCCCAATCTCCGCCTCGACAACCTCGGCCTGAACCGCAACGGCCTGCCCATTCGCGCCCTGGTCATGGACACCTTGTTCCTTTGTCCCGAAGACCTCGCCTCCTTCAATGTGAAACCCCGAACTCATCACCGGCAAAAATCCGCCACGATCCTCTTCGCCGATGGGCACGCCTCCGCGCGGCCCAACCGGGACAATCGCTTCACCGTGGACGTGACAGACTACAGCCAGGTGCGCCAATCCTTCGACAAAATTCTGCAAGCCTTCGAGCGGGCTGACGCCGAGCCGTGAAAGCCGTTCGTCTCGTTCAGCCCGGACGTCCGCTCGAACTCCACGATGTGCCGCTGCCCACACCCGGCCCGACCGATGTGCTCGTGCGGGTGAAGGCCGCGGGCATCTGTCACTCGGACGCGCACTATCGCGCCGGCAAATCGCGCGTGCATCCCCTGCCTATGACCCTCGGCCATGAAGTCGCCGGCGTGATCGAGGAAACCGGCCGCGACGTCAAGCGCCTGAAGCTTGGCGACCGCGTGTGCCTCCATTACCTGGCCACGTGCGGCGGATGTGGCTTCTGCCTTCAGGGCGAGGAGCAATTCTGTCCCACCGGCCAGATGATCGGCAAATATCGCGACGGCGGTTTTGCCGAATTCATCCTCATGCCGGCGCGGAGTGTGTTCAAGCTGCCTCCCGAGATTCCGTTTCAACAGGGCGCGATCATGATGTGTTCGTCCGCCACGTCGCTGCACGCGTTACACAAAGCGCGGCTGCGCCCGGGCGAATCCGTGGCCCTGTTCGGCGCGGGCGGCCTCGGCCAATCGGCGATTCAACTGGCGCAAGCGATGGGCGCAGGTGCGGTGTTCGCTGTGGACATCAACCCGCGCAAACTTGAGCTGGCTGCACGGTTCGGGGCCGTCCCGGTCAACGCCATGGACGCCGATCCCGTGGCCGCGATTCTGGAATTGACGCACGGCAGGGGTGTGGATGTCGCGTTGGAACTCATCGGCCTGCCACTCACGATGCAGCAGGCCGTGCGCTCGCTGGCCATCAAGGGCCGCGCCGCGCTGGTGGGCATCACGGAACAATCCTTCCCGGTCGCGCCGTATCACGAAGTCATCAACAAGGAAGCCGAAATCATCGGCGTATCCGACCATCTGGCCCGGGAAGTTCCGTTGCTGCTGGACTTGGCGGCAAAGCGGAAGCTGGATTTGTCAAACGTGGTTTCGCGCACCGTTGGATTGGACGCGGTCGCGATCAATCAAACGTTGGATCAGTTGGAGGGTTTCGGTGATTCTGTGCGGGTGGCGGTCGAGCCCTGAACAGTGATGCCTTTGCCAGTCGAGGTCTGGAGGTGCCACGCCTCAGAACGAACCCGGATCGTAACCGCCCCCTCCTGGCGCGCATAAATCACTGGCACTCCATGACCCTCAAGCCGTTCCCGCAATGCCGGCCTGGCGCGTTCCGTCGCCGGGAATTCCGAATCGGCCACGATGATGACTTTGGGTTGAATCGCTTCGAGGAGGGCATCGGCAACCGGCTCGGTTTGCACAGGCAAACCCGTGACCACGAGGTCGGCGCGCACATCATTCGAGCGATTAAGCAAAACTTCCTGGCCTCTCCGCCCGAGATCCGACAGCAACAAGATCCTTGTGCCATGAAACTCACCCAGCAGCACCAGCGCGCCGTCGTCGGCTTGCGAAAAGTTGTCGTCCGCCGCCGGATGCAACACCGTCCACGGCCCGATTTCATCACCGCGATTGATTTCGGTGTGTCGGCGTGAGCTGCTCATGACCGTGGCGACGATGCGGCGATAGACCGGGGAGCGGAAGCGGACGGAACTGGTCAGGAGTTCCCGCACGCCAAACTCGGTCATGACCGCTTCAGCGCCGCCCACATGCCGAAGGTCGCCGTGCGTGAGCGCCAGTCGCGCCACCTGGTTCACACCCTGCGCGCGGAGAAAGGGCTTGAGGAGGAACTCGACGCTGTTGGTGTTGCCGCAATCAATGAGCCAGTCCTGGTTGCGGCCCGCCGCATTGACAAGGACACTGTGGCCGCCGCCGAGCGGCAGGATGGTTAGCTCGACGGTCGAGCGAGTCGCTTGCCAGCGCCCGAGATAAGCGAAACAGACAAGGGTCAGTCCGAGTGCTGCCCACGCACGACGGCCTGGCGCCAGCAACCAGCCGCTCATCAAGCCAATCAGCAGTGCGTAATATAGCAGACACGTCACGATGGCCGGCGACGGCACATAACGATACGCCCCCGGCAGTTCGGTGGCGACATGGCTGCTCCGCACCATCGCGGACATCCAGAACCAGCCGCTGTGGTTGAACAACTCCGTTAGCCACGGCAGCCAGCCGCCGCAGATCAGGCTGCCCAGATTGCTCATCAAGGCGAGGCCGGCCAGCGGGACAATGAGCAGATTTGCCAGCAGTGTCACTGGACTGAACAGGTGGAAGTAGTAAGCGGTCAGCGGCAACGAACCCAACCAGGCGGCCAGTGACGTGACGAATGAGGTCAACCCGACTCGAGCACCGGCCCGCACCGCGCGCTGCCAGCGCGGGAGCAGTTCCACCGGCAGCAGCGGGTCAATTTGCAGCACGCGATCGCGGACTTTCTCCAGCGGCGGCAGAAACACCGCAATGCTGAGGACCACGAAGAACGAGAGCTGGAAGCTGGCTTGGAAGAGTTGTTGCGGTTCCCAGAGCAGGATGATCAGCGCCGCGGCGGCCAGGGAGTTAAGCAAATCACTGGGCCGGCGCAGCGCCCAACCGCCGACGATGATGCTCATCATGATCGTGGCGCGAATGGCCGAGGATTGCCAGCCGGTCGCCGCGGCGTAGAACCACAGCAGCGGAATGACGATGATTCCACACCAGGCGCGCGACACCTGCATCACGCGGAGCAGGCTGACGAGAATTCCCGCAATGAGCGCGATGTGCAGTCCGCTGATGGCGAAGATGTGCATCGTGCCGGAGCGCATGAATGGCTCGCTGATTTCGCCTGTCAGCGCGGTCTTCCAACCCAAGGTCATGGCCCAGCGCAACCGCAGCGCTTCATCCTCGACAGGCAGACCGCGCGCCAGGGTGCTGCGTGCCCACGTCAGAAACCGGTCCGTGAACGGAGCCTTGTCCATCGCGGGTTCAATCAACTGCCAGTCATTGGTTGACCCGGCCTTGAGCTGATAATGAATCTCCTGTCGGGCCAGATGCGCGCGGTAGTTGAACAATCCCGGCGCGATGGGCAAAGGCGGCGGCGCGAGCACGCCAGTGATTTCAACGCGCTGTCCCGCGAAGAATTGGCCGGGGAGTTCGCCCAGAGTAGTGACCACGATGCGGCCGGTTGCCGGTTGCCAGTCATCGCCATGTTTCACGCTGAACACATTCACCCGGGCCAGCGAGCGAAACGCCTCCTGTTCGTCGCGCACAAAGATCCGAAGATCGGGCGTCTCGGCCAGAATGCCGCGCACGGTGACAATGGCGGCCGAATTGCCCATGACTTCACGTAGATCATGCGGGGACACCACGGCGGTGCGACTGACCAGATTGGTCCAACCAACGGCAGCCAGCAGCGGCCACAACAGCCACGGACGCGCGCGCGACCACGCGACGCAGAGGAACAGCAAAGTGAAAGCGCTGGAAAACAAGACAACCAGCGGCGGCTGGAAAGCCTCGGCGAGGAGCAATCCGGCGGCATAGCACAATGCCACTGCGACCAGCGGGCGCTTCATGAAGGTGGCGCTTTGTAGCAAGCGGCGCAAATCAAGTCACGCCGGGAATCGGGCACAAGCGCGATTCGGTTTCACCACCTTTTCCGCCAACGACCGCAGGCCCAAAGCGCCAGGAGGGCCGCCGCGCCGCCAAGCGTGTCAATCACGACGTCCAGCGCCGAGCCTTGCCGCGCGGGCACGAACGCCTGATGCACTTCATCGGTGATGGCGTAAACGAAGACGCCGATCAGCGAGTTGCGCGCTTCCGACCAGGACCAAGGGCGGGTGTCGCCTCGCACCGGCTTGCGGAACGCGCGCCAGAACAGCAGTGCCAGAACGCCAAAGACGGTCAGATGGGCACACTTGCGGACAAACAGGACCACCAGCCCGATGGTTTCCTCCGCCATTTCCGGAAACAACCAGCGCAGCAGCGGACCAATGATGCGCGAGGATCGCTGCGAGGATTGCGTGTCGCTGGAAGCAATGAAGATCAGGGCAAACCACAACACGATGGGCAGCCAGTATTTCAAGAACAGGCGCAGTCTGGACACGGCGCATAGCAAGCAGGGTTCAGGCGGAGGGCGCAACTGGAAAACCGTCTCGGCATAGTGATTTCATTTGCCGCCGTCCCGCGCTTTTGGCAGAGAGGATTCGTGCATCAACTCCAATCCACATGCTGAAGCTGGGCGTCAACATTGATCACGTGGCCACGCTGCGCGAGGCGCGATACCGCGGACGCAGCCACGGCGAACCTGATCCGGTCGAGGCGGCGAGAATGTGTGAAACGGCTGGCGCGCACGGTATCACGGCGCACTTGCGCGAGGATCGCCGCCACATTCTGGATCGTGACGTGTGGGCGTTGCGCGAAGCCGTCAAGACGCGTCTCAACCTGGAGATGGCCAACGTGCCGGAAATCGTCGAGATCGCCCTGAAACTGAAGCCGGACATCGTGTGTCTGGTGCCGGAGCGGCGGACGGAAGTTACGACCGAGGGCGGCCTGGACGTGGTGTCAAACGAGCGGGCGCTGACCGAGACGCGCAAGCGCATGAACGACGCCGGCATTGAGGTCAGCCTGTTCATCACGCCCACGCCAACGCAGATCGAGGCCGCTTCCTACGTCGGCACCCAGTTCATCGAATTGCACACCGGCGCCTACGCCGAGCACTTCGCCGACCGGGAACTGCGGGAAGAGGAACTGGACCGTCTGATCGCGGCCGCCAAACAGGCGCACGGACTGGGCATCAAGGTCAACGCCGGGCATGGACTGAACTACGAGAATCTGCCGGCGCTGCATCGCGTGCCGCATCTTGTGGAATTGAACATCGGCCATAGCATCATCAGCCGGGCGGTGTTCACCGGCTTGGGCGACGCGGTGAAGGATATGCTGCGGTTGATGGAGGGGTACTCGGCATGAGGTTTGGAGGTGGGAAACTCATTCACCAGTCCTGGAGTTGGCAGGAGGCGGTGACCACCCACAGGAGGAACGGGCAAATCGGCTTTGCTTCACGTCCTCCCTCACCCCAACCCTCTCCCGCTGGGAGAGGGAGAATCGTCGTCAGACTGCCGACATTTCAAATGCGTCGAGTTTGTCATGGAGTCATACGTGGCTGTTCCCTCTCCCTCAGGGAGAGGGTCAGGGTGAGGGTGAAGGCGATGGTGGCACCGCTGGACCTGGGGATACTTTCTCCCTCACCCCAACCCTCTCCCGCTGGGAGAGGGAGAATGGCTCGCCAGCTTGGGAGGACAAGGGAGTTGGAGCTAACTCAAGGTACTTACGGGCAAATCGGAATGCACGAAGACTCATGATCCTCGGCGTCGGCATTGACATCATCGAAGTGGCGCGGATTGCGGCGTCGTTTGAAAAGTTTGGCGAGCGGTTCGTAAAGCGGATACTGCATCCGGATGAACTGGCGTATTGCCTCTCGCACAAGGCGCCCGCGCCATTCATTGCCGTGCGTTTCTCGGCGAAGGAGGCCATCTCCAAAGCCTTCGGGACGGGCATCGGTGCGCAACTGGGCTGGCAGGACATGGAGGTGCGCCGCAGAGACAGTGGCGAACCTTACGTGGTGCTGCACGGCAGCGGGCAGAAACTGTTGGAAGCGCGCGGCGGACGCGCCGTGCTCATCAGTCTCAGCCACACGCAGAATTATGCGGCGGCAGTAGCGGTGCTGGAGAGCGCTGATTAACGCCGTCTCTAACGCCGAGGACGCGGAGGTTCTCGCGGAGAGCGCCGAACCACTCGACCGCAGCCGCTCTGGAGTGTGCGGACTTGTCCGCGCTATTGGCAGGCGACTTGTCGCCGTCAAATGCAGGGCACACATCCAACTTCTCTCTGCGAACCGCTGGACGCGGCTCTGCTTTGGGCGACAAGTCGCCAAAGCGGAAAAAGCGGTGACAAGTCGTCGCGCTCCAAATGGATTGGTCCGCCACGCGGCAACGGCCGGCAGTTTTGACGATTCTCCGAGTGTCGAAGTCTTGCTACGCGCCGCACACTTCTGGCTTAATGCGCGCGTTACATGAGCGCAGTAAAGCGAAACAAAGATTCCAATCAACCGGAGTTGCCGATGGATGGGCCAAAGCCTGAGCCGGTCTTGCCCAAGCCTGCCGAAGGACAGCGCGCCAGATTGAAGCGCGACGCCAGCGGGAATGGCGAGCAACACATCGTGGCCGAGCAGGTGGAGGCCGTGGCGCATCGCCCGTTTGATCCTACGAAAGTCGCAGCGGGTCTGCACACGCGCGTGGACCGCGGGTTTCTGGATTACGCCAGTTACGTCATCCGCGACCGCGCGATTCCGAATCTCGCCGACGGCCTGAAGCCGGTGCAACGGCGCATCCTGTGGGCGTTGCACGAGAAGGACGACGGCCGCTTCATCAAGGTCGCCAACGTCGTCGGGCATACGATGCAGTATCACCCGCATGGCGACGCCTCGATCGGCGACGCGCTCGTGGTGCTGGCGAACAAGCGTTATTTGATCGAGGGGCAGGGAAACTTCGGGAACATCTTCACCGGCGATCCGCCGGCGGCGCCGCGCTACATCGAGTGCCGGCTCACCGAACTGGCGCGCACGGAACTGTTCAACGATGAGATCACGGAGTTTGTCCCCAGTTACGACGGGCGCAACCGGGAACCGGTCACGCTGCCCAGCAAATTGCCATTGACGCTCATGCTGGGCACGGAGGGCATCGCGGTGGGGTTGAGCGCGCGGATTCTTCCCCACAATTTTCCCGAACTGCTCGAAGCTCAGATCGCCATCCTCAAGAAGCAGCCGTTCAAGTGTCTGCCGGACTTCCCGACCGGCGGGCTGATGGACGCGCGCGACTATCAGGACGGCAAGGGCAGTGTGAAGGTGCGCGCCCGCATCAAGACGCGCGACGAATCGGCGGTGGTCATCACCGAACTTCCCCCGGGCACCACGACCGAGTCGCTCACGGCATCCATCGAGGCCGCGGTGGAGAAGGGCAAGCTCAAGGTGAAGTCCATCCACGACTTCACCTCGGAAAACGTGGAGATTGAGATCAAGTGTCCGTCCGGCGTGGAACCGGAGAAGTTGATGGACGCGCTGTACGCGTTCACGGATTGCGAGGTGACGATTGCCAGCCGCATCGTGGTCATCAAGGACAACCGCCCCGTGGAACTGACCGTGAGCGAGGTGTTGCGCGAGAACACCGCGCAGTTGGTGGAGACACTGAAGCGCGAGCTCGAACTCAAGGAGCAGAAGCTCCAGGACGAACTGCATTTCCGGACGCTGGAGCGCATCTTCATCGAGGAACGCATCTACAAGTTGATAGAGAAGTGCAAGACCGCGGAGGCGGTGACCCGGGCGGTCCATGACGGGTTCAAGCCCTTCCGCAAGCAGATGGTGCGTGAACTGACCGACCCGGACGTGGAGCGGCTGTTGCAGGTGCGCATCCGGCGCATTTCACTGTTCGACATCGCCCAGCATCGCGAGCAAATGGAAAAGGTGAAGGCCGACCTGGCCGAGACACGAAAGCACCTCAAGCATCTCACAAAGTACGTCATCGGGCATCTTGAAGGTTTGCTGGAGAAATATGGTCCGCAGTACCCGCGGCTCACAACCAAGTCGAGCCGGCACGAAGAGGTGGACGTGAAGGCCGTGGCGTTCAAGGCGTTCAAGGTCGCGTACGACCGCGAGAGCGGCTACGTGGGCTACAAAGTGAACGGCGAAGAATTCAAAACCGAGTGTACGAAGTTCGACAAGGTGTTGCTGGTGTTCAAGGACGGCACGTACAAGGTCACGGAGCTGCCGGAAAAATTGTTCGTCGGGCCGGAGCTGTTTTATTGCGGCCTGCCGGATCGCGAGCGGGTGTTCACCTGCGCCTATACGGATCGCAAGGCAAGTTATCTGAAACGCTTCAAGTTCGGCGGGACCATTCTCAACAAGGCCTATCTGTGCATTCCGGAGAAGTCGCGCATCCTCTTTTTCGCGCCGGACACGCCGAAGATTCTCTACATTCGCTACAAGCCCGCGCCGCACCAGAAGATCAACCAGCAGACGTGCGATCCAAAGCAGATCGAGGTGAAAAGCCCGAAGACGCGCGGGCGGATGATTTCGATCAAGGACGTTTCCTCGGTGACGACGGAGCCGACCCGCGGCTGGGATGAGAAGGCGACGACGACGGAAATCGTGTTCGTGTAGCCGCGCTGCACCTCGCGGCGACCGCCAAGAATCTGGACAGCAATCGGCGCCGAGATGGAGACAGGCAGCCGCGCAGGGGTTGTGCCGGTGACGCCGCCGATGACGCCGAAGCCGTGATGAGAAACCACTTGCGCAGCACGGCAGCGGCCCCTGTAATGACAGGCGAGGCGGGAACATCGGGGAGAAGCGGCACGGTTCCTGATTCTAATCTCGAGCACTCTCGCCCTGGAAACGGGCTTGGTCATGGAAATCGAAATGGCAATTTTGTTTGGTTTGTTGGGCTTGTTGCCCACCCTTGCGCTGATTCCGCTGATTCGCCGAAAGGCGCTGGCGGGAAGCGGGGTGGAGGCGGCGCGGATGTTCCATCAGACTCATGTCACACCGGTGCCGCGTTTCGGCGGCCTGGCGCTCGCGGTTTCGCTGCTGGTCGTGGCCGTGGTCGCGGTGGTGGTCCAGGGAACTGCGGCTTTTTCGGTTTCCGGTCTGATGCTGGCCCTCGCCACGCTGGCCATGTTCCTGGTCGGTTTTTGGGATGATTGCCGCCCGTTGGGAGCGCGGCGCAAACTGGCCGGGCAGGTGCTGGTGGCACTGCTGGTGTATGCCGCGGGCAGCCAGATTTCCTCGTTCAAGAATCCGTTTACCGGTGAGGTTTATTCGCTGGGTTATTGGGGCATTCTCGCAACCGTGTTCTGGATCGTGGCGATGACCAATCTCATCAACCTCATAGACGGGATAGATGGCCTGGCAGCGGGCGTGGGATTGATGATGATGGTGCTGCTGACGTATGCGAGCATTGGCGCCGGGAATCTGCCGATGTGTCTCTCGGCGGGCATGGCCGGCGCGTTGCTGGGATTTCTATATTTCAACTTTCCGCCGGCGAAGATTTATCTCGGTGACGGCGGGGCGTACCTGATCGGTTTTCTGATCGGCATCCTGACGATCGAGAATTCGCAGAAGGGCACGGTGGTCGCGATGCTGATTGCGCCGCTGTTCGCGCTGGCCCTGCCCATCGCAGACGTGGTGCTGGCAATCCTGCGGCGGGGGTTGAAGGGGCTGCCGATTTTTCGACCCGATAAAAATCATCTGCATCACCGGCTGCTGGCCACCGGCTTTTCGCACACGCAGGCCGTGCTGATCTTTTACGGAATTTCGCTGGTGTTCCTCCTGATGTCGCTCGGCGTGTTATGGTCGCAAGGGCGGTGGCTGCCGATTCTGTTTGGGTTTCTGTGCCTGACGTTCATCATCTCGGCGCGCGCGTTCGAGTTCAGCCGCGCGTGGTTTTCGCTGGGCCGGGTGCTCGGCAATTCCCTGGAGATGCGCAACGAGAGCCAGTACGCGCTGGCCTTGAGCCGCTGGCTGGAGTTGGAGGCGGAACGTTGCGATTCCGTCGAGGCTCTGTGGGACGAGTTTGGCTTCCTGCTCCGGAAGCTGGACTTTGCGCGCGCCCGTCTGACCTCGAATGCCGGGGAGCTCGCCTGGCAGCATCCGGGGCAACCCGCTCCTCAAGTGGAGAAACTTCGTCACGTGCATCACATCCGGGCGGTTGAACCGATGACCTTGGAGATCATTGCCAATTCCGGGGCGATGCCCACCCGGTTATTCGATCATTTGTCGGAGATTGCCGCCGAGGCCTGGCACAAGGCAGTCCTGCGCCTGGGGTCTGCTCCTTCCTCAACCGCTTCCCTCTCTCGGTCATCACCGCCACCGGCCAATGGGGCGGCCTTGCCGGAGGCGAGCGTGGCGCCGAAGCGCGCGGGTGGCTGAGGTCGAAGCGGCGGCTGGGCGGAATGCCGCTCAGGGAGGTTGACGGTCAGCGGACTGAACGCGGACTTCACCTTCCCTGATCACGGCGGCGACCGGCAGTTCTACAGCGGTCTGGCGACCAAGGAAATCCAACAGCACGGCCACACGTTCACGCGCGGGCATGACCCGGGCGACCACGCCAGCCAGTCCATGGAATGCGCCACCGCTGATTTTCACCTCGTCGCCCGGCGCAAAGTCCTCGCCGACGACATGCACCGAAGTTTCACCAAAGCAGGCGCGCAATTCGTTCATCAGTTCGTCGGGCACGGTGGGCCAGCGCGGGCCGAAGTGGACCACGTCGCTGACCCCGGGAGCGTGCCGCACCACGCGTACTTGCGTCTGCCAGTTGAACCGGGCAAACAGGTAATTGGGAAACAAGGCTTCAGTCACCCAAACTGGCCCCTGGCGGCGAGTGCGACGGAAGCGGATGCGGGGCAGGAAAGTCTCCACGCCTGGCAACTGGCTCACATGACGGGCGGCGATATGCTCGTGTTTGGGTTGAGAGCGGAGGCAAAACCAGCAGGGTGCGGCGGGGTGAGCGGCGGAGACGTCGCGGGAATCAGCGCCGGGCATAGGGTCAAGCCTGCAAGGAGAAGTTGTTCCCCACTCGGCAAATTGGATCAGCCGCGCGGCGACGCGGCATAGTAATCCTTGTAACGGTAGTAGTAGTAGTCGGAGGCATTCGTCTCGACCGCGTTGAAGACCAGGCCCAAGACCTCGACCTCGCGTTGATAGAGCACGTCCAGCGCCGCCCGGGCCACGCGCGCCGAGGTGCAGGCGGCGCGCACGACGAACACGACGCCTTCCACATTGGGCGAGAGGCTGGCCACATCGTCCGCGGCCATCACCGGCGCGGTGTCCACGATCACATAGTCGTATTGACCGGCAAGCTCTTTCAGCAAGTTCACGGTCTTTTGATTCAGGAACAGCTCCCCGGGATTCCGCGAGGTGTTGCCGCGCGGGAGGAGGGACAAATTCGGCGTGGCGGTCGGCTGAATGACCTGCGCCGGTTCGGCTTGCCCGGTCAGGATCTCCGTCAGCCCCGGTGTCGAAGCGAGCCCAAAACTTCGGTGCAGCAAGCCCTTGCGCAAGTCGGCGTCCACGATCAGCACACGCGAGCCCGCCAACGCGATGGTGATCGCCATGTTGGAGGCCGTCATGGATTTCCCGTCGCCGGGCACGGCGCTGGTAACCAGGATGGTGCGGGGACGTTTCCCCTCCGTGGCCATGTAGAGCAGGGAGGAACGCAGATTGCGATAGGCCTCCATGAAGGCGTGGCGCTCATCGTCCGCTTGAAGCAGTCCGCTGCCGTTATTGCGACCGTGCGTGGCTTCCAGCGGGATCTGGCCAAGGATCGGCTCGTCGAATTCCTCCTGCAATTCGGTGTAGGAGGTCGGCCGATCATCCAGTCGGTCCACCGCCAGCAGGATGCCCAAGCCCACCAACAGTCCAATCAGACCCGCGATGGTCAGCGTCTTGGCGGCGCTGGGTCGTGCTTCTCGCGCGGGCGTGGCGCGCTCCAGCACGGTGACGCTTTCCGGGCTGATGTCCTTGTCCACGCCGAGCGTTTGCATGGTGGCGCTCAAACGGTCATAAAGCCCCTGTAACCGCTGCTTGTTGGCGCGGATGCGCTCGTACTCGGCCATCTTCTTGCTGACCTCGAGGGCCTTCGTTTCCCATTCCACCACTTCGCGCTCGAGGTTTTGAATTTGCAGATTGATGGAGTTGCGGCGGTTATCCAACTGCTCCAGACTTTGCTGACGGAAGATCTCGAGCAAGCGTTCGCGACGGGAGATTTCCTCGGTCAACGCCAACATGCGCGGATGTTTGGGACGGAGGAACTGAGACCATTCCTGTAACTCGGCCTTGCGCAACTGGATTTCCTGTTTGGCCTTCAAATAGTCCGAGTGGAGGAAATTCACGGTTCGATCAGTGGGATCGCCATTGCCGGTGGCCGAAATCAGCCCGCCCTTTTGCTGGCGCTCAAGGTTCTGATCCAGGTCCAGCATGTTGAGCAACTGGCTTTCGGTGCGGAGGGCGGCGAGCTGGCGGTTGAGCAGGACGAGGTAACTGCCGCCGCTCTTGTCCTGTTCTTGCAGGAACACCACGCTGTTGCTGGCCTGGAATTGAATCAATTCCTCCTCGTTTTTTCTCAGATCCTTCTCCAACAAGATCAACTGGTCGGTGATGCCCGCCAAAGTCGTCTCGGACGTGGATGTCCGCATCTCCTTCTTCAGGTTGATGTATTCCTCCATGCAGGCATCCAGAAAGGCGCGGGTGAACTCCTCGGTCGGACCGACCGCTTGCAGGTTGAAGATCGTGGTCTTGGGCGAAACCGTGATTTGCAGTTCCACGGGCGTCGGTGCCAGGTCGGGCTTCAGGCTGCGCACTCGTTCCATCGCACGATTTTGCACCGTGCTGCTGCGCATCAGCGCCACCTGCGTGCCCAGGAAGTTGCTCAACTCCTCCGTATAGACCGAGCCGGTGGGGATCTGAATCTTGATGTTGACGATCATGCGCCCCAGGGAGACATACGCCGGCGGGGCCTGCCACAGCCGGTAAAGTTGCACGCCCAGCGCAAGCAGGATGGTGATCGGGAGGACCCACCAGAGCCGCCGCACCACGTTCTTGTAACGATGCAACCGGTTGAAGAACCGCGCCGAGCGGAGCGAACGATCCGGTGAGATGGTCGGGTTGGAATCGGTCATGATGGGATTACCAATTGACCGCCCGTTGCGGCACGATGACGAAATCCTCGGGTTCCAGCGGGATGTCCTGGTCGGTTCTGCCCTTCTCCAGGACTTCCACCATGTTGACCTTGAGCGTCACGTTGCCCGTGGGTGTTTTGCGGACCACTTTCACTTCCTTCTTGTTGGCAAAGTCGCCGAAGCCGCCGGCGCGCAAGATCGCCTTGCCTGCGGTGAAGGTTTCGTTGGCGGGAATGTCAATCGGCCCCTGAGCGCGCACCGGTCCCCACACGTAAACCTTGCCCAGCACCTTGGCCAGCGAGTCCAAGCCAATGATGACGGTGGCCTGGTAATAGTAATCCTGTTCCAGCAGCATCTTCACCTCGCTGGCGAGTTCCTTGCAGGTCTTGCCGGCCACGCTGATGCGGCCGATGTACGGAATGTCCAGTTCGGAAGATTCCGCCACCAGCAGGGGGATTGCGTTGGTGCGATCTTCGAGGATTTGAAAACTCACACGGTCGCCCGGCAGCAATTTGCGTTTGTCATCCAGCACGTACGAGCCGGGGGTGGTCCGTGCCGCGACAGTTGTGGTGTCAGCACTTGCGGCGGCTTGGGGAGACTCCGCCGCCACCACCGGAACGGGCGGTAGAAAACCCGACGCGTCCCGCGCCGGTTGTCCCACAGCCCGGGCGATAGGCCCGGCGCTCGCGAGGGCGAGCAGCCAGCCAAATAAATGAACGATGGTGCGCTTCATTATGAACTTACATTAAAAGCGATAGATTAAATCCAGCACAAGCCGATTCTGAGTATAGTCGCGTGCATCCACGTCTGAATCTTTGAGGTAAAACGCGTAGCGCAGGCTTCCGGTCAGCTTGCGAGTGACCGGGCGGGAGAAGCCCAGGCCGGCGCCGTAGCGGTTGCCTTTTTCGGGTTGCTGGCGGTCCTCCTTGAAATACTCGTAGGACAACGTGGTGGTCATGGTGGTCTTGGCGAACAACCGCCAGACCCCTACGTGACGAAAGTAAATCAACTCCACCCCGTCGGACGAGTAGCCAGCCTGGAGTTGCCGCCCCAGCGAAATGGAATGGCTGAAGTAAGCGTTGAGGCGTTGATTGTAGGAAGCGTCCAGATAGATGCCATCGAGTGTCTGGCTGAAGGGGGCACTGAGCGAAGGGTCGAAGAAATAATTCACGTACCCCACCGAAGCCCGCAACCGGCTGTACTGGCTGAATTGAGAACTGACGAACCCGCCCACGCCGACATGCTGGTTGTCGCTGTAAATTGGCTCGTCGTAATCGGTCAGTCCGCCAAACACCTGTAATCCGGCCAACGTGGTGGGATTGATCACCAGCGCGCTGCCGGCATTGAACAGGTGCGAGCCGCGGCTCTGGTACGAGTAAAGGTCCGCCGTCGGCACATACACCGAGTAATCGTAGCCGGCGGTGACCAGCATCTTGTTCAGGTCCCACGTCACCCCCACGCCCACGGTGTTCTCAAACCGGTCCAGGCCGCCGATGCCGCTCACCGTCGGGTCGCCGGTTACATCCTGCGAAAAGGAGAACCGGTCGTGGAAATTGATGACGAAATCCTGCACATAGACGTCGAACGACAAATCCGACCCCGGCGCGATGAACAAGCCATCGTACTCGGTGGCATTGATGTACTTGGCGTACCCCACGCCCAGCGAGAGGGAGAGCGTGTTCTTTTCCGTCGCGCGCCAGACGGCAAGCGTGTTGAGTTGCGGACGGAAGCTCAAATCGGCCTGTTCGTCGCTGGCCGTGTAACGGACGTTATCGGTGGCTTCCGAGGTCAAACCGGCCTGGAGGCGCAACGAAACCGGCCCCAACTTCACGTTGAATCGCTGGTTGGTCAGGGCGCGCTTCTTGGCCTCGACGGCGTCCTGCCCGGCGAGCGAGGCGCGAAAGGCCTCCTGCGCGCCCGCGCTCGCCACGCACAGAATGATCGTGACACCGAACGCGCGACTGGCGGAAGCGGCGGTGAAGCGCAGAGGCCGGTGGTGGAGTTGCGACACAGGCAGCAGACCGGCGGGCGCTACGCGCGCTTCGCCCACGTTGACCGGCTTACCGGCAGGCAGTTTGTAAACGACAAGGATTGATCCGCTCTTCGCACATCCATGCCGGCGAGCTTGAAAGTTTTTCCTGATCGTTTCAATTGCAAACGTTTCCTGGTCCAGGCCCGGCAAAGGGCTTCTCCGCCCGACGCCTGAGCGCCGAGCCATCGGTTCTGGCTTCGGATTCGCGAGCGGAAACATGACCGGTCAGGGCTTCCGGACTTCCAATCGGTAGAACGTGGCGGGTGTGGCATTGATGGGACCGTTGGTGATGCCGGTGATGCTGGCCGGCAAGTCGGCGGCGCCATTGATCGGTGTAAATGACTCCAGTCCGTTGGTGCTAAACCAGACAGTATAGAGCCGTCCCGTGACGGCGTTCCAATTCAGAATCACGCTCTCACCCTCGCCAGAGGTGACAGACAACTTCAGTTGGCTCGTGGGATCGTTGGGATTCAGGCCGGCGATGTAGGACTGCCACAGGGCGAAGCCGTTGCTGCCGACGTTCAGGACCGCGGTCTCGAAATTCTGACGGTAGCCATGCGCGGCCAGCCACCACAGCGGCGTCGGGTGGTTGGTGGTCAAGATTTCCTCAAAGACCGCCTGCAAGGTCACATTCGAGGTCAGGACCACGGTGAGCGGATTGTTGGTGCCGCTGGCGTCGCCGGACCATTGGGCGAAGCGAAAATACAGTGCGGGAGAGGCGGTGACCTGGACCGTGTCGCCCAAGGAGTAGTTACCCAGCGCGGGATTCACCGTGCCCCACGCCGAGTTGTTGGCCGTTGCGGCAAGGGTGAATTGCGGGAGAGGAGCGCCCGGCTGACCGACGATTTCGATGTCGTCCGTGTTCCAGCCAATGTCGGATTGACTGGCGTTGGATCCCAGCCCCCAACGCAGGCGTACGGTTGGACTGCCGGCAACCCCGTTGGGCAACGCGTATTCGACCAATTGCCACGCACTGTCCTGCACGCTCTGTGTGGTGGACCAGACGGTCAGCCAGTCGGTGTTGTTGGTCGAAACCTGAATCAAGGCCGTGTCGTTGTTGCGCAGGCGCAGCCAGCGTTGAAACCGCAGCGAGAGCGAGTTGGCCTGTGAGCAATCAATCACCGGCGAAGTCGCGTACACGGTGGCGAGATTGTTCGCATAATTCCCGCTCAAATTGTAGCCGATGATGTTCGTGCCGGTGAAGCCGCTGGTCGGGCCGCTGCCCGAGTAGGCGGGCATGCCGAATTGCCATTGCGGTTGCAGCGTCCAGCCGGCGTTGACGTCGAGGCGGTCGCGGAACACCACCATCGGCACGTTCACTTGGAACTGGCCCAGCGCCTGAGCTGACACCCATCTGCCCTGCGTGTCACTCACCTGGTTGGTCCGCAACCAGACCGTGTAAACGCCCGCATCATGGTGCGTCCACTCGCTGCCCGAGGGCGGATTGACAGCGTAGGTGGCCACGCGAGGCGTCCCGTCCGTGGGAATGTCCACCGACACCCATTGCGCTGAACGGTCGTAACCGTTGGGACCAGTGACGCGAATGTCATTGCCGTCGAGGGTCGAGACGTCAATTGCCAACATGCTGGTGTAACTCACACTGAATTGTTTTGAACCCGTGCCGGTCTGATTGATGTCGGTGATCTGCAACTCGGCCTGGGGCGGCGCCACATAGCCCGAAGCTCGCACGTAACCACTGATGAAATACTGGCCGAGACTCGCGTAGGAGGTGTAGCCGCTGGGGGTCGAACTGAACGGGTCGCCGACGCCCGTGTTGCGCACGTACAAGAAATAAAGCCCCTCGGTCAAGTTGGTCTGGATGCTGGCATACGTCCGGCTCGAAACATTGTTCGTCAGCAACAGCGCGCCGGCTTCATTGTAAAGTTCGAGCAGCAAATCGAGGTTTCCGCCGCGCGTGCCAGAGGGCATGATCCACGGATTCACAGTCAGGCTCATCGCGCCGTTGCCGGTGATGAAGGAAAACACATCCGCGTCCGTGTTGCGCTCGAGCACCCCCTTGTTGACCGGGTTGGCGTTGGTCGGATCGTTTTCCGGTGTGGTGGAGACGACGTTGGTGCCACCGGTGAGCACCAGCGGGGTGGCGGACGCCCGCGTGTCACCGTGATCGTCGGTGCGGTAGGAAATCTTCCCGGCAATCACCGTCAGATCGTCCTGCGTGTTGTTGGCCAGATAATACTCGCCTTTGCACCACTGGCTCACGTTGCGGCCGTAACCGGTGCCCATGAGCGGCCCCCAGGAGATGTCGCCGCTGCCATGCCCGCCGTAATACGCGGAGCCGTCCGTCTTGCCGTCGTGGCTCAAGCCCAGATTGTGGCCGATCTCGTGCGAGGTGGCCTCGGCGATGTTGGCCTCGGAGTTGCCCAGATTATTGTTGTAAACCCACGCCGGTCGGTAATTCGCAAAACTGCTGCCGCCAAATACGTTCACGTAAGCCACACCGCCCGCGGACGAGGAGGGATTCGGATCGCCATTGGCGTCGGTGTTGCGCGTGATCAAGGCGTGGGCCGTGCGCGAGGTGAACGTCGCGGGCCGTTCCGTGGTCACGTCAATGTTGAACGGCGCAAAGTCCTCGGCCACACGCTGCCAGATTCGCTTGATGGCCGCCTGTTCCGAATCGCTGAACGTCGAGAAGTCGCTGTCCGAACTGAAAGGCTGGGCGGGAATATTCGTCCGGCCCAGCGAACTGTTCCAGGCCGTGCCGGTGACCTGTTCTCCGGCGAAATTGAGATACAGCACGTTGGGCGCTCCCGGCCGGCTGTGAAAGACGAGGCTCGCGGGAAACGGACTGACCGGCACGGCGGCGGCGCTCACGTCCGGCGGCTCGGTTTGTTCCGGGACCGCTTCGGTGGAGAAAACATCGGCATAAAAGATCGCGCCCTCCTCATCTGTGTGCAGTGTCTCGAGGTCCAGTTCGGTGAAGTGGAATCCTCGCAGCCATTCGTGCGCCCGTTGCCGGGCCAGGGGCGGAAGCCGGTCAAGCTGCGCGCGGAATCGTCCCGCTGGCAGGTTCTCCAATCGCTCCAACGCGCCAGGCGCAAACTCCCGCGGCCTTGCCGCATTGGGCTGGGCCATGGTCACCGTCGCTGTCACCGTCAACACGGTCAGGCACGAAAAGCAGCGCCATGAGGTTCGCCCGGATATAAGACTCATACTTGCCACGTTTGTATCTTTGTCCGCGAATATACCACGGAACGTCGGTCTGCCCCAAAGTAGGACAACCTCCATGTTTGCCCGCCCGTGTCAAGGGCCGGCCTTCAATTCAGACAGTTGCAATAGCGCAAAGCGTTCCAAGCGAGCCGACGGTGACGACGGCTCGTCAGAATGGCTCAAGTCGCCGTAGGCGGCGGGGGATTGGTGGAGTCGCAGTGCTTGGACGCGGCGGAGAATCGGCCAACAGGCCCAGCGACGGGCGCATCTCAGATTATTGCAGGCAGGCATTCCTGGCGTAGCGCAGGTTTCCCAACCTGCGGTATCGCCGACTTCCAGTCGGCGGGCCCAGGCACGGCGTGGCAGGCCAGGAATTCGCAGCGTTTGCGGATTGGAAGTCCGCGACCCGGCAGACTGGAAGTCTGCGCTACGGCATCGCCTCGGCGCCCCCTGCAAGAAAATGAGATGCGCCCCCCAGCGACTCACCGCCGCTGCTCGCGCCAATCATCCACCGTAATCAGCCTGGCACGTTTGAACTCGGCATGGCCGTCGAAGAACAAGAGGTTTGGGCCGCGCCCGTGGCGGGCCAGCGCCACTCGCCGGTTGGGGCGGACCTGCACTCCACCCGGTGCGTAGGGCAGATGCTCCGGACTCCAAACATCGTTCAGGTTGTCCGAGCCGATGTTGCCCAGTTCTGTGATGATCGGTCGCCAAGCGCCATGCTCATTATCGGCCAGATAGATCGTGTCGGAAGGACGTTGGAACCGGCTCAACTGTGAGGTGCCCAGATGTTCCGACCCGGTGGTGTCCAGCGGGCTGCTAAAGCGCCACGCGTTGACCACGTAACAAATCAATTGGCGTTTGTCCGGGTAACTGGGACAAGTGTAAATCCGCACCCTGCGGTAATCATTCGTCGAACGCCCGCCCAAGTTGGGCGTCAACAACTGCCACCAGATGGGATGATTGCCGCGCGGAATCTGGCCGTTGTTATCATCCGCATACATGAGCAGGGCGATGCCCATCTGATGAAGGTTGCTCAAGCAACTCGTCCGCTTGCCGGCTTCCTTGGCCCGGCCCAGGGCAGGTAACAACATCGCCGCCAAAATCGCGATGATGGCAATGACCACCAGCAACTCAATCAGGGTGAACCCGCCGCGTTGCGAGGATTTGGCCGTTGGTGACATCCAGGATTTGAGTGAGACGGCGCGACATCAACGCTTGGATGCTTGAAGCCCGCCGTGTGTGCAGGGTGTCAGAATCTCGGTCCGCTGTGAACCGCCCGGAACATCCTCTCCCGCATTTCGTAGGCCTCCTTCGTATCGAGCGCGGGGTTGGCCGCAACGGCATCATTGATTTGTTTGAGCGCGAGCCCCACAGCCTGCCGTTGCGCGTCGGTCATGGGACGCTGGGTCACCACCGGTGCCAAGGCCCGCGTGGCGGCTTCATACTGACCGGCCTTCAAACTGGTTGTGACGGTTTCGATGGCGGTCTTGACTTCGGGCTCGGCGGCCTCGAACGATTCCTGCAGCGGTTGGACCGCGTCAGCCGCCGGCCCCTTGCCGCAACCGGCCAGCAGCGATGCCAGTGCCGCGCAGGCGAAAATCCGTGTGACAATCGGTTTCATGATGCGGTGCAGCGAGAGTGGTTGATCATTTGGCGTAAACGTAGGTGGCCCGGGAGTGCGTTTCGTTGGGTTCCCAACGGGAGTCTTGCATCCGGCTGTCCAGCAACCCGAAGTCGAGGCTGGAGGTTTGCCTGCTCTTCTTGTATTCCGCGTGGCCGTCCGAAAAGATGAGGTTGCCGCCCTGCTCGTGGTTGTGGTTGAAGTGCTCTCTTGGCGTGCCGCTCCATTCGCTGGCGCTGGACGCCGTCCAAGTGTGCCATTGGGTGAAGGTATCCGCCGAGACGCTCACCGACTCGGGTTCATACCAGACGCCATGCATCAACGAGAAATTTTCCTGGATCGCCACGGTGCGCGCCGGCCGCGCCAGCTTGCTCGGCCCTTTGAGCATCACGACGTGGCTTACCAGCAGGGAGGTGGAACTGGTCGCCGTGGCGGCGTAAGCGGGCTTGGGGTTGGGTTTCACGGAGGGACAGTTGTAAACCGGAATGATCGTCCCCGGCTCCTTCGCGCCCACGTAAGGGCCGAAGGCCCGCAACGGACTGAGCGTGGTGTTGAAACGGTCGTTGAAATAAGGTGTGTCGTTGGCGGGGCTGGCTGTGCCTCCGGGGACAGGAATCCGGCCGTAATCGGTTTCATACATGTGCATCGCCAGACCGACCTGGCGGGCGTTGTTCATGCAGGCCGTACGCTGCCCCTTGGCCTTGGCTTTGGAAAGCGCCGGCAACAGCATCGCGGCCAGGATGGCAATGATGGCAATGACGACCAATAACTCGATGAGGGTAAACCCTCGGCGCTGGAAGCGTTGGATCGCTTGTTCCGGTTTCATGACGCGATAGGGATTGAGTGCTGTGAGGCCATTCTTACTCCCGCGTTTCCATTGCTGCAAGGCTTAATACCGCTTGTGGTTCGAGGGGGCGCATCTCATTTTCTTGCAGGGGGCGCCGAGGCGATGCCGTAGCGCGGACTTCCAGTCTGCCGGGTCGCGGATTTCCAATCCGCAACCGCGGCGAATTCCTAGCCTGCCACGCCGTGCCTGGGCCCGCCGACTGGAAGTCGGCGATACCGCAGGTTGGGAAACCTGCGCTCCGCCAGGAATGCCTGCCTGCAATAAACTGAGATGCGCCCGTTCGAGGGATCAAGGGCGGAAAAAATTGTGTTCCGCCGTGGAGTTCTCGTGTTACACTGCGGCAGTTACCATTGGTGGAATGATGCAACGCTTGAGCACCATGAGGCCCTGCCAGCCGAATCACGGCCGATCCCGCGGTTCGCTCCGGCGCCCATGGCCCGGGCGTGCTGCCAAGGACGGAGGAGTGCTACCATGAATCACACCGGACACATTCGAGATATTCTGGGAACAAAGGGCGGCGCGGTCTGGAGCGTGCCGCCGGAAACCACGGTGTTCGAAGCCATCCAACTGATGGCCGACAAGAATGTAGGCGCCCTGCTCGTCACCCAGGGCGACAAGCTGGTTGGCATCGTGACCGAGCGGGACTATTCGCGCAAAGTCATCCTCAAAGGCCGTTCGTCCAAAGACACCCCCGTGCGGGACGTGCTCTCGGGGCAGGTCATCCACGTCACGCCGGATCACACCGTGGATGAATGTATGCGCCTGATGACCGAGCATCGCGTGCGGCATCTGCCCGTGCTGGAGGGCGGAAAAATCGTGGGGGTGGTTTCCATCGGCGACTTGGTGAACTGGATCATTTCCGCCCAGAGTTCCACGATTCACCAGTTGGAAACTTACATCACCGGTTTTCCCACCCCGGCCATCTGACCGCTAACCTCGTTGGCGGGTCACGCGCACCGCCACGTATCGCGCCTGCGGAATGGGGAATTTTTTCACTTCCACCGTGACCCCGTTGGGTTTGAATTCCTTCAACACCAGGTCCGCAATCTCGCTGGCGAGGGTTTCGATCAATTTCCAACTCCGCCCTTCGCCAAGCCCGTGCAGGCGCTGGGCAACCGCGAAGTAGTCTATGGTCCCGGTGATGCTGTCCGCGGCGGCGGCGGCGGTGAAATCAAAGTCCATCTCCACCGCCAGCAGGAGACGTTGCGGGCGGGCGCGTTCCTCGTCTGGAACCCCCACGTGAAAGAAAACCTCCAGGTCAATGATGTTGATTTTCGACATGGGCGGAGTTCCTTTGGATGACAGCCTCCAGCAATTTTCGGGTCGGGGCGTTGATCGGCAGCTCCCGGGCCGCCTCGACAGCCAGCCAGCGAAATTCGTGCGCTTCCTCGTTGAGGATCACCGTTTGCCGCCCCGGCGCCCGCGCCGTGTAGTTGAGCAGCACAAAATGCGCGTCGCGGTAAAACTCCTTCGAGTGAATGCAATCCTGCACCAGCACGAACTCCACGTCGGCAAGGTCCAGATTGGCTTCCTCCTTGATCTCGCGGCGAAGAGCCGCTTCGGACGGCTCGCCCCACTTGATCTTTCCGCCGGGAATGCCCCACAGGTTCGACCACTTGTGCGTCCGAATCATCAAGACCTCGCCGGCATCATTGAAAACCAGCGCACCCACCGTGACCACGGGCGGATGCGTCTCCTCGAAGGCTCGCGTCAGCGGAGTGAGGTGCAGTCCGTTCTGGATCAGAATCTCGCGAAGCTCGCCGAGGTGTTCCACAATCACATCGGGTTTCGCCGCGCGCAGTTGCTCCAGCGTATTGTAACCGGTGAGCACGGCGCAGGAATGGATGCCGCCATGCCGCGCGGTTTCGATGTCGTGCTGCATATCGCCAATGAACAGCGTCTCCTCCGCGTGTAGGTGGTTGTCCCGCAGGATTTCGTGGATCTTCTGGCGTTTATCCCAGACACCGAGGTACGGCTTGTCGAGGAATTCACCGAAGCCGCTGGTTCGCTGTTGCACCTCGTAATGATCCCGGGCCACCGTGCTCAACAGGAAGGTCCGCAGCTTGTGGTCCCGGCAGAATTCCAGGAACTCGCGCGCGTGCGGCAAGGCCACAACCGAGTCCTGACACTGCCGGAACCGGCCATGAAACCACTCCTCCAATTGCGGTAGGGGGACGTGCGGGACGAACTTGTTGTAGAAAATGGTGAACGGCAGGCAGAACTCGGCCCGAAACTTCTCGAGCGTCATCGCCGGGCGACCGGCCTGTATCAGAACGTGATTGGTCGCCTCCCAGACCGCCGGCAGGTCGTCCACAAGAGTGCCCGACCAGTCGAAGATGATATTGCGAATCACGACCGCAGTTTAGCCCGGCTCGGTGGGTTGGCAATTCTCGAGCGAGCGCTTTCTGCATGCACGGCCAAGGGATGATGCGAGCAATCGCCGTTAATCCGAATTCGCCCAAGTCACTGAGCTCTTGCTCCGGGTATTCACCGGCTTCCTTGTCCCGGTCCACCTCGGCCGCGCAATCGCGCAAGATGACCATCGTGGGATCGTTCTCCCGCTTCTGGCGTGCGTTGAGGCCGCGCCGTTCGTTTACCGGTCGTTTACCGTTTGCCTGCTGGCGACTTCGACGCCATATTCAGGCACAGCCATGCCAAACCTGCACACACGCCGGCAATTCATCCGCGCCGCGGCGGCCAGTGGCGCGGTGGTCGCCGGGGGTGAACTTGCGTTTTTCTCCGGCCTGCCCCGGGTTTCGGCGCAGGAGGCCAGGCTGGACCCTCAGAGCCTCCGCTTCACCGATGAACTCGAACCGCTGATCCGCCTGCTGGAGCAAACCCCGCGCGAGCGCCTGCTGGAAGAAGTCGGCGCGCGCATCCGCTCCGGCCTGGGTTACCAACCGTTGCTCGCGGCCCTGTTGCTGGCGGGCGTGCGCAACATCCAACCGCGCCCCGTTGGCTTCAAATTCCACGCCGTGCTCGTCGTCAATTCCGCTCACCTGGCCAGCATGGCGTCGCCGGAAGCCGATCGCTAGCTGCCAATCTTCTGGGCCTTGGATTACTTCAAAGCCTCTCAGGCGCAGGACGAACGGGAGGGCGATTGGACCATGTCGCCCGCCAGCGAATTGAAACTGCCGCCTTCCCACCGCGCCCGGCAGGCATTCCTCGAAGCGATGGACAACTGGGATGAACCGGCGGCAGATGCGGCCATCACGGCGCTGTCCCGCACCGCCGGCGCGAGTGAACTCTTCGAGATATTTTGCCGCTACGGCGCGCGCGACTTCCGCGACATCGGACACAAGGCGATTTATGTGGCCAACAGTTGGCGCACGTTGCAAGCCATCGGCTGGCAACATTGCGAGCCGGTGCTCCGCTCGCTCGCTTACGGCCTGCTGGATCGCCGTGGCGACGCCAACCCCGCCCAGAACGACTTGCCCGCCGACCGTCCGTGGCGACGCAACGTCGGTCTGGTCAAGACGATTCACGGCGACTGGCTGCATGGAAAGCCGGACGGCGACGCCACCCGCCAGATGCTCGACACCCTACGCACGGCCAATGCCGACGAGGCGTGCGACCAGGTGGTGGAACTGCTGAACCGCCAAATCGCGCCGCAATCCGTTTGGGACGCGCTGTTCGGTGCTGCCGGCGAAATGCTCATGCGCCGACCGGGGATAGTGTCGCTCCATGCCGTCACGACCACAAATGCGCTTTACTTCGCCTTTCAGCAAAGCGCGAGTGACGAAACCCGGCGGCTGTTGCTTTTGCAAAACGCCGCGTTTCTGCCGCTCTTTCGGGGCGACTTGGATGCGGCAAAGGAACTGCGGATTGATGATTTCAGCCCAGGGGAGATTCCCACGGACACCCCTCCGACGTTGCCGGAGATTTTCGACGAGATCAGCCGCGACCGGCTGGGCGGCGCGCGCAAGGTCCTGGCTTATCTCAGCGCAAAGCAATCGCCCGAACATTTCACCCAGGCTGCGCGCCGGCTGGTGTTCCTCAAGGGCAACAACTCCCACGACTACAAATTCAGTTCCGCGGTCCTGGAAGATTACGCGCACATCTCGCCGCCCTGGCGCGACCGCTTCCTAGCCGCCAGCGTTTTCAATCTGCGCGGCTCGGGCGGGCCGGACAACTCATTGGTCCAGCGCACTCGCGCCGCTTTAACCGGCTGAGTCACCGGACGAGAAACTTTGCGCCAAAGAAGTTTCTCTCGTTCCGAAGCTTCGCCGGTACTGGGCAACCCTGCGAGCCGTTGGCACTGATTGAGGTCGGGATCACACGAGCACCTTCGTAAAATGGGTGCCTTCAGGTGAATCCGTGCGCATGCCCACAGGTTCAGATGCTCCCCTCACCCAAGCTCGATTCGGCTCGCGATTGACTCACTGCGGCGTTGCTGCCACCCTGCCAGTATGAATCACAGCACAGCTTTTTCGTGCATCTCCCGAATACCACTCGGCCGTCGGCCCGCGCTGGCTTACACACTTGCACTGTCTCTTTTGATGGCTTGGAGCGTTTCAGTATCCCGCGCGGACTGGCCGGAATTCCGCGGCCCATGGGGGGATGGACGGGCGAATCTTCCAAGTGATCCACCCGCCGGCCTGCCATTGCACTGGAGCGAAACCAACAACATCAAATGGAAGACGGAGATTCCGCATCGCGGCTGGTCCACTCCCGTGATCTTGGGCGGCCAGGTTTGGCTGACCACGGCCACCGTGGAAGGTCATGATTACTTCGCCATCGGTCTGGACAAGCAAACCGGCAAAATTCTCTTCAACGAAAAGGTGTTTCATACCGACGACCCCGAGCCGCTGGGGAACGGCGCTTCGATGAATTGTTACGCCACCCCTTCACCCGCCATTGAACCGGGCCGGGTTTACGTTCACTTCGGCAGCGCCGGTACGGCCTGTCTGGATACCAAGACGGGCAAGGTGCTTTGGAAGCGCAACGACCTGCCGTGCCGCCATTACCGCGGCGCTTCCTCGTCGCCGGTGTTGTTCGAGAATCTGTTGATTCTCACCTTTGACGGCGCCGACCTGCAATACACCGTCGCACTGGACAAGCAGACAGGGAAGACGGTGTGGAAAACGGATCGCTCGGTGGTGTGGAATGATGAACACGTGCCCGGGCCAATGGCGCGGGACGGCGACTTGCGCAAGTCACACGGCACGCCGCTGATCGCGAACGTGAGCGGGAAGCCGCAGTTGATCAGTGTCGGTGCCAAGGCGTCCTATGGTTACGAACCGCGCACCGGCAAAGAACTTTGGCGCGTCGAATACAACGATTGGTCCAGTGCCCCGCGCCCCTTGTACGAGAACGGACTTGCTTACATCGTCACCGGGCTGAGAGCCAAGGAAATGTGGGCGGTCAGACCTGATGGTCTCGGCAACGTCACCGATACCCATGTGGCCTGGAAGCTCGCCACCCACATCGGCAAATACGCCTCGCCACTGCTGATAGACGGTCTGATCTACACGGCTGCGGAGGAAAGCTTTGTGACCTGTCTCGAGGCTGACACCGGAAAAGTAGTCTGGACCGAGCGCATCGGCGGCAAGTACGCAGGATCACCGGTTTTCGCTGACGGACGTCTGTACTTTCCCAGTCAGGAAGGCGTGGTGACGGTGCTCAAGCCTGGGCGCACCTTCGAGGTGCTGGCCAGAAACACGCTGGCCGACGGCTTCATGGCCTCGCCGGCGGTGGACGGCAAGGCACTGTACCTCCGGACCAGGACGCATCTCTACCGGGTGGAATCCAGGTGAAGGTTGGCGGAACTCACTGGCATCGTCCGGTTTTCCAAACCGCAAAAGCCAGCCAGTGAGTTCACATCTTCCTCTGCACCTTCGCCGCCACCTTCAACCGCAGCGCGTTGAGCCGGATGAAGCCGGTGGCATCGTCCTGGTTGTAAGCTTTGGTTGGATCGGCTTCCATCGTCGCGATGTGCGGGTTGTAAAGGCTCACCGGACTCTTGCGGCCCGCGATCATGATGTTTCCCTTGTAGAGTTTCACGCGCACGGTGCCGGTAACGTTCTTCTGGCTTTCCTCGACCAGCGATTGCAGCGCCAGCCGTTCGGGTGAATACCAGTAGCCGTAATAGACCAGTTCCGCGTAGCGCGGGATGAGCGAGTCGCGCAGGTGCATGACTTCGCGGTCCATCGTGAGCGATTCCATCTGCCGATGCGCGAAGTGCAGGATCGCACCGCCGGGCGTCTCATACACGCCGCGCGATTTCATGCCCACATAACGGTTTT